>JAIMKV010000107.1 GCA_020692205.1 Myxosarcina sp. GA_180221_E-2-1-MAG-40_15 | reverse complement strand
CGATTCTACCTGAGCAGAAAAAAGATCTCAAATGGTTTCTATATAAGAATCCCATTCGTTGAATATACATTACACAACTCCAATTACTAATTTTTGCTTTAAATACTTGAATGCGACTTGGATTTACTCCAAAAAGTATTTGCGATCAAACTCGCTTAAACGGTTTCCATGTATAAACGCGCCCACTCGATCCGATCCGCTTGTATGCCAACAATAGTCACTCCCCGCATACCAAACTGCGAACCATTACGATGAGTACCAAACCAGTACCACTCAGCCCAACCTGTCTTCCCCTCAACTACCGAACGGAGCAACTTTGAGTGAAAGTCTGGAATGTCATCGAATATAGTAAACCAATTCTTACGGACATCTTCAATTCCTTGAAAACCGCGATCGGGATGGAGTGGATAATTGCCCTGAAAGTTTGGTGCAAAACAAGCTAAAAATGCTTCTAAGTCATGGGCATTCTGTGCTTTTTGCAATCTTTCTATGACATTGCTATGATTGGATTTTATGATTTCTCCTTCCTTTAAATATGACGTGACGAGCGAGTAAGCCGTTGAGGAATTAATTCCCCGTCTCATATCTCAAATTCATTAAAATGGATTGAATTTCTTATATATAAAACAGCGATTTAAATTGAGTGGCGGACTGTTGAGAACGATGCAAGTTCTCGGAACTACCTTTTGTTCAATCTATTTGAAGTGTACTTAGTTTTAATACTCGATTTCTTGCAGATTCTTACAATGATTTATTAGATTCTTATGGTACTAGAACGTTGAGTCAGAATGTGTTTGAGTAATTTATCTGTTGCAAACTGCTCAAATGTAGTTGGCGTGAATGCTTCAGGTGTTCGTGCTGTTGCATAGATGCCGTTAGGATTGCCAAGTTCACGAAACAGATTCCCTAATTCTTGTTGAACATCAGGTGTTGCTCCAGTTAATGCAAGTTGCTGCTTCATCACCAATGTCGTCAGTACTAATCCAGGGAAGATCGTGGTCGTTGGCATAGGGAAAATATACTGCGTGATCTTGCTCGATGAACTTGACTTGCTCTAGAAAATTCTCCATAAAATAGCCAGGACGCAGATGCAGCACATTTGCTCCAGTTTGGTTGAAAATAGATTCAACAGTTCCAACAAATGTCACTGTGCCGAGATTTGTCGCTGCACCTGCACCCAAACTAGAAATGTTGACTACTCGTTTAATGCTATTTTCACAGACTGCTCTAGCTCCAGCGTTAGCGAAGCTTAACGAAGTTATCGCTGTTTGGGTATACCAGTCGCGTAGACTAGGTGCATCTAGTTTTGGTGGAGTCAGCCAAAACAATGCCTCTGCATCCTGTGTTGCCTCGATTAAGCCTTGAGTATCATCACTGCCGATCGGCTTGACGATCGCACCTTGAGCAGCTAAATCAACTAATTTATCAGGCTGTCGTGTTAATAAAACGGTTTCGACTCCAGTCCGAACGACTTTCTCTGCGGTGCGTCGTCCAATATTACCCGAAGCGGCGGCAATTACAATTTTCATGTTTTTTCTCTTCCTCGACTTAACTCTGCGCTATCTTCATTGAAAGAGGAGTGCAAATTTTCTGTGCTACCCCACGCCTCAAGAGCAGATATGAGGTTCCAATATTCGCGATCGTGAAAAATTTACCCTCCTTAGTTTCCAGTCGCATCACATAATCTTGTTGATAGTAGCGACCTGTGGCAGTAATAATAGTTTCCCCATGAACCTCAGCCCAGAAAAGATTTGGGTTAGATGTAGGATATTTGCAGATATTCGTAAATATTAAATTTTGCATCTGTGCTGGCACATCTTTCATATAGTTGTAGATGGCTTCTTTGCCTTCTAATCGTTTTGCTGTACCTGAAGCATAGGGAAATTCAATAACTGCATCTTCAGTAAACAGGTTTACCCAGGCTGGGATATTCGTGACGATCAGCGCGAGATGTTCGGCAAAAACTTGCTCGGTTGTATATTTCTCTTTTGTTTCATCTAAAAATTGCATCGCTAAAAAATTAGTAAAGGATTGAAGAAACGAACAAGGAAGCTATGGTAGTTATGCTTGAAGTTGCTAACTATGTCCTATTTATCTCAAGGGTAATGAGTTTTAATACTTGATTTCTTTCAGATTCTTACGATGATTTGTCAGATTCTTATGAAGTTAGCGAACCTGTTTTGGGGTAACTCCAGTAAGTCGCTTAAACTGTTGCGTCAAATGACTTTGACTAGAGAAGCCAACTTGTAAGGCAATATCTGCGATCGCCAGATCCGTTTTAGAAAGCATCAATTTTGCTCGTTCGACTCGCTGTTGAATCACATACTGATGCGGAGAAGTCCCAGTAGCGCGTTTGAATAAACTAGCAAAGTAAGTCGGACTAATATTGATCGTTCCAGCAACTTCAACCAAAGATAAATTTCGGTCAAGGTGAGTGTGAATATAGTCAATAACTTGCTGTAACTGGTTACTAGTTAAGCTTCTCTTCTCTAGTGTAAAGATCTGTGCAACCTCAGAATAGTGTCGTAGCAAATGAATAATTAACGCTTGAGTTAAAGATTCGATATATAATCGCCCCATTATTCCACCTGACTGCAATTCGGCTAAAAACAGCATGGCGATATGTTGAAGCTGCAAGTCCTGCTTACGAAAATGATTGGCGAGGTCGATCCCCTTTGTATCCATTTCAGATGCTTGAGCAACTTGTTCGATCAACTCCGACTGTATATGAATATTTAGTTCTGTCAGGGCTGACTCACTGCTTGGACAACGCCAGTAGGTTGGTTTTCTAGCAGGAACCAAAAGGCTGTCTCCTTTTTGGAAGAGGGATTCATGCAAGCGATCATCAGACTTCTGACTCAAATGACTGGGATATCCCAGGGGTAAGATCAGCCAATGATCTGACAGGGCAGGAATTTCTTTTTCTTCTATTTTGCTCGAAATTGAATATTGATACTGCTCGACCAAGATGCCATTCCAACCTATCTGCTGACTGGATAACACTGGAGTTCCCTTCAACCGTTGGCTGAGTTCGCTTGGTTTAAGAAGGTTCTCTGTCACAGAGTTGGTGGTTAACATTCGGCTTATTTAGTTTATTAAATGCTACTTTTAAATTGGTTGTGTTGAAAAAAATCGCTCTGGAATTCTGGTAAAGCTATAGCCCCATTCTTACCAACAATTTATTAAATTCTTATGGTTAAAGGCGCACTTGCCTTGGGGTAACTCCCGTAACTCTTTTAAACTGTTGCGTCAAATGACTTTGACTGGAAAAGCCGACTTGTAAGGCAATATCTGCGATCGCCATGTCCGTTTTAGAGAGCATCAATTTTGCCTGTTCTACCCGCTGTTGAATTACATATTGATGCGGAGAAGTACCTGTAGCACGTTTGAACAAACTAGCAAAATAAGTCGGGCTAATATTGATGACTTTAGCAATTTGAAAGAGGGATAAATCGCGATCGAGGTGAGTATGAATATAATCGATCGCTTCTTGTAGCTGGACACGAGTTAAGTTTCTATTCTCTGATGTAATAGTTCGTGTAACGGTAGAATAGTGTCGCAGCAAATGAATAACTAAGGCTTGAGTTAGAGATTCGACATATAATTGCCCCATGATGCCACCTGAGTTCAACTCAGCTAATAGCAGCATGGCGATCTGATGAAGCGGTAAATCTCTCTTGGCGAAACAGTTTACAAGCTCGATCCTCTCTGGATCGATTTCAGATGCCTCGGCAATTTGTTCGAGCGACTTCGGTTTTAAGCAAATGTGCAGCGGAGTGCAGATGTCACCTTCATTCCGACACCAGTAACTCGGTTGTCCAGCAGGAACGAGAATCGTGTCACCCTTTTGAACGATTGATTTGTGTACGCGATTGTCACGTTTTTGGATCAAAGAGGTAGGTTTTCCCAACGGTAAGTTGAGCCAATGATCCGACATGGCAGGAAGTTCCATTTCCCAGGATGAATTTGAAGAACTTTGACTCTGCTCGACTAAAATGCCATCCCAACCCAGTTGCCGACTGGATGTCATTACAGTTTTATTCAACCGTTGGCTGAGTTCGGTTGGATTAACAAATTTCCCTGTCACAGATTTTGTTTTCAGCATTTGACTTATCATATTTTATTTAATGCTACTCTTAAAATTAAAATCGATGACGTGCAATAGACTCGGAAAGATTGCGATCGCCAGAAAGGTGGCGATAGATGAGTCTCATTTTTTCTTTTAATTAATATTTTGTTAGTTTGTTTTAAAGTTAAATGACTCGCTTAACTATCTCGATCGTAAAAACTTCCTACTTCAAAAACATCTGAAAAACGTCTTGAGTAAAACTCAACGAAGTAGATTAAATCTCTTATAACTTTCGTTTATGTGCTGAGTATAATTGCTTAAATCTTTAGTATGAAAGCGATCGCTTAAAAATCAACAAGCTTAAGTGCTGCAACACACTTGTCATTGAAAATGCCGAGGGATTTGCTCTCTCGTTCTGTAACAATGCTTGACTTCTTTCAGATTCTTGTGGTGTTAAAATGTTGAGTCATGATGTGTTTGAGTAGTTTATGTGTTGCAAACTATTCAAAAGACAAATACCGACGCAGTGGCGATCGAGCGCTTTAGCCAAACTATTCAATAGGCTTCATTTTCGACCTGAAAACAGAGCGACACAGCCCACGACCTCAACTGATACTTCTCTAAACTGCTGATTTAGCGATCGCTGTAAGCCTTCAAGGTTGTCCTCTTGATTCGAGAAAATTCCTTTCTTGTTGTACATATCCATAAGACGCTTTGCAAACCAGTTCCTTCGTACGCCTTCCTGTAACAGGGTTGAACCAAAAATAATGGCGTTAGGGTTCATCAAAGCCTTGAGATGAGTTAAAACAACCGATTTTGACTCAATCGAACCAGGTAAGCAGTGGAGTAGGTAGTTGATGCCAACAGAATCGAATGCTTCCGCATCCAGAGCAATCGGTTCTAAGACATTTCGGCGATACGTTTGAGGATTGTATCGCATAATTCGTTGAGTAGCGAACTCCAACGCATTGGAGTTGAGATCCATTAATGCAATGCGCGGTGTAGACGAAGGAAACTGGCATCGATCTAGAAAGTACCCCGTGCCGACACCAACATCAAGATGATTCCCTGATAAGTTCTTGTTGTAATGCGCTACAAGTCGCTGAGTAGGACACTGCCAAAAAAGGCGATTAGAAACACCTAGTACTACGAAGTCATAGGCAGTGAGGGTTTGCTTAGTATAAATAGATTGTCCAGCTTCTACTCGATCGGGTGTAACACGCATAAATTTTTCTTTTAATTCAGCTATTAGCTTTACACAAAGGGCAAGAAAGCTACAGTAATTTATTCTTAAAGTTGCTAACCATGTCCTATTTATTCTAAGGATAATGAGTTTCAATACGCGATTTCTTTCAGATTCTTACAACTATTTATCAGATTCTTATGGTTAAAGGCGTACCTGCTTTGAAGTTATTCCAGTCAATCGTTTAAACTGTTGCGTCAAATGACTTTGATTAGAAAAACCTCTGTGGGGGCGACAACAAGGTCACAAAGCTGACTGTATAAGGGAAATAGCCCTCATGCCTCTAAGATAATCAGGCAGTTTGTCCTAAAGGATACCGCTTCGCATATGAGTTGAAAAATAAAGTAATTCTAAAACTATATCCTGAAAAAATGCTATTGAGTCCAACCAATTTTGACCATGTAAGCCAATAGCAAAACTGCTATGTCTTCGATAAATTCGTCCTGCTTCGGTCGGACGAGAAACATATTTGGCAATCCTTTTAGACTTGATAGTTTGTCCTACAAAAGTCGATAAACTATAAGATAAACAAATCAATAAAATGATAGAAATAAGTCGGCGATCGCTAACTCTAGTAATTTCTAAATTATAGCCACCTTGCTTGAAATCGCGAAACATTGTCTTGATGCAGTCGCTCTTTGTTGGAAACCAACAAGACCGCCCTAAAGGATTAGCTCCGCGTCCGCTGCATCGCTTCTTCTATACCCATTCTTTTGGCATAGGCTGATGTAGCAGCAGATAAGCTAGTCAAATTGGTTAAAATAAACCAAGTTTCTTTACTAGAGTTATCACGATAAGTTCTTCTTGCTCCGTCCTATACGCTGAGGAAACCTCAGCGTGGGCGGTGCGCTTTTCCATTTCGCTGCTAAATTAAAACCAGCAAAACCTTTAGTTTTAGTAACTTTAACTCCATGATAATAAAGAGACATTCCTGGGGTTAAACTAAGGTCCGATAATTGAAACCAAATGTCTTCTTCTAATTCCACATATTCGTTCTTTTTTAATCTCAGGCTAAGGTAAACTTGTTTCTCTTCTGATAACCACCTGCCTAACTCTACACCGCAGAATTCTCGGTCTCCCAAAACAATAATTTTATAATCTTTTAAAAGCTTTAATGATGGTGATAAGACCTGTTGCTGTTGCGCCAAATTACTATTACCTTTTTTCGGTAAAAGAGTAAAATATACAGGGATAGCACGATGGTCATAAACTATGCTGACCATTAATAAATTGATGGCTCGCCATTGGCTTCTATCGAGTACAAGATACATCGCTTTTCCTTGATTCCATTCTTTTTTAACCCAAGATAAGAGAATTAGGAAACCAGAGACTTTTGATATCAAATTGTTTGAGGTCTAAAAATCTTTGTATTCTTTTGACTCTACTCCTCAATTGGATGGGAACTGGAAAGCGGCGTGCTAATTCTTCTAATTTTACTGTCTGCAAATTTTGAAATAAATTAATCAGAATTAACAGCACAAGATATTGAGGATAACTAAACTGTTTGGTCAGGTGTTTGCTATATAATTCAGGAAGTTGCGGTCAGACCCCGCGTCGGCGTAAGACGCAAGGGAATGCTGACCAAGACGGAGCATTGCGTTTTCAACAATTAAGCTTATTGATGCAGCGCGTACGCGCAGATCGTCGTCTTACGACGACTGGGAAGCTTCGCTTCCGCGTCTCTCATGTTTTGGGAGACTGGCTTTTTCAATTCCCCTCTCTGCTTACCTTTTAACCCTGTTGTCGCCGCCACAGATCGAAAAGACATTAATCCCGTCGGAGTATAGAAGGAATCCATCTCAGTCGCATATCGAGTACATGAAACAAGGTAAGCCCTATAAATTCTTAAGAGAGGTCGAAAACTCTTAAGTAGGTCGAACGCAAGGGAGACGGAATCATCTAGAGGGTAAAGGAATCTGAAAAAAGCGAATGTTTGGGGTAATGCCTAAAATAGAGGTTCAACACGGTGGTTGGACAAGCGGAGGAAACCTCCGCGTCCCCCACCGTCAAAATTTGCCTCATGCCGAAAGGTAGCAGACTTTCAGGCGGTCTTCAACGATAAATCAAAAGTAAGGAAATCGAACCAACGTGAAAGATAGAGTCAATATAGACATCGGAGCGAAGGAACAGCAACTTGACTGGGCGGTCATCGACTGGGAATCAGTCAAGAGAAAAGTCAGAAATCTAAGACAGAGAATTTATCGTGCAACTAAAGCAAATCAATGGAATAAGGTAAGAAGCCTAATGAAATTGATGTTACGTAGTTACTCCAACCTGCTACTATCAGTGCGACGTATAACCCAAGAAAATCAAGGGAAAAATACGCCTGGAATAGACGGTTATATAGCCACCAATCTTATTGAAAGAGTGGAATTAACCAAAGAGATGCTGGAACATAAACTATGGAAAGCTCAACCTACGCGAAGGGTATATATACTTAAAGCCAATGGAAAAAAACGACCATTAGGAATTCCAACAGTCAAAAACCGAATCGCACAATCGATAGTAAAAAACGCACTAGAACCTAGTTGGGAGGCTCGATTCGAGAATCATAGCTATGGATTCGCCCTGGTAGAAACTGCCAAGATGCCATGGAGCAATGCCACAATAGATTAAAGAAAGGCATGGATACATGGGTATTAGATGCAGATATTAAGGGAGCGTTTGACAATATTAGTCATCAATACTTACTCGAAACCATCGGTCAAATACCTGGGAGAGAGTTAATTAAACAATGGCTAAAAGCAGGATATGTAGAAGCAGAAATATTCAACCCAACAAACAGCGGAACTCCGCAGGGTGGGACGATTAGCCCTCTTTTGGCAAATATAGCCTTAAATGGGATGGAACAATTTCTATCTCAATACAAGAAAGTCAAGGTATATGAATACTTTGAAAAGAAAAAAGGTAAATATAGAAAATGCCGTAAAAAGAGCGACAAATATGGTTTCATTCGATACGCTGATGACTTTTTAATTACAGCACAGACCAGGGAAGATATTGAAGCAATAAAACTCATCCTCGAACAATGGTTATCAAAACGTGGATTGGAACTGAATCAGGAAAAAACCAAAATCATTAATATAAAAGATGGATTCAACTATCTAGGGTTCAATGTCCGACAGTACCAAGGAAAATGTTTAATAAAACCTTCCAAGGAAAAGATAAAATCTTTCCTTTCCAAAATTAGGAAATGGCTCAAAGAACACCTGAATCATAAACAGGAAGCTGTAATCAGCCAACTTAATCCAATAATCAGAGGATGGGCTAACTACTACAGATACGGGGTCAGTAAAGAAATGTTTTCCTACATCGACCACCATTTATGGAAAGCATTATGGCAATGGTCGAAAAAAAGGCATCCTCAAAAGGGCAAAAAGTGGATTCTCAGAAAATACTTTAGGCAAATTGGAGGATACAGCTTTTCTTTTGCTATCAAAACCAAAGATAGGAGAAGTGATGACAAAATAATCTCTATGGTTAGAATGTCTACAATCCCCATCGAAAGATGGGAAAAAGTTAAAAACAATGCCTCGCCAGATGACCCTGAATTAGCTACATACTGGAACAAACGCCAAACAAAACAGGGTAAGACCCATTGGACAAAAGGTAGTAAACTCTACCGAGTAGCCGATAATCAAGGATGGCACTGCCTAATATGTAAAGAACACTTGTTCAATGGAGAACAACTACATACTCATCATAGAATAAGGGTGACAAATGGAGGTACAGACGGGGAAGAAAACCTGATTCACCTGCATAAAACCTGTCATCAACTTCTTCACATGAGTAAACAGCCTTTGTTGCAGAAGGCTTGAGCCGTATGACTGGTAACAGACAAGTACGGTTCTCAGGGGAGTGCGAAAGGGCGACCTTTCAATCTTACCCGACACAGAGAGGTGCGAAGGATAATACTCTCCATCGACTCTAACCGATGTTAAGACTAAGCAGGATTTAAAAACAATTCGTCGTTATAAAATCCGTAAGGTTTGGGATAGACATTCTGACAGGCGCAATCGTCACGATTGATGCAATGGGAACTCAACACGCTATTGTGGCACAAATCCAAGAGAAAAAAGCCGATTATGTCTTAGCCTTGAAGGGGAATCATCCCACTTTATTGGCTCAAGTCAAGAACTGGTTCAACCAAGCTAGAGCCAAGAATTTTGAAGGCGTTGAACTTGGCTATGCTTGACGGATTGAGACGGGACATCATCGTCGTGAGAAGCGACGGGTCTGGGCAATTCCCGTGGAAGCTGTTGGCAGACTCCACCAACAGCAACAGTGGTCTGGGCTTCAAAGTATCATTATGGTTGAGCGAGTGCGCTGTCTTTGGAATAAGACGACTTATGAGAGCCAGTATTATTTGAGTTCTTTACCTCCTGATGCACAGCTTAATGGTCGTGTGATTCGCCAACATTGGGGCATTGACAATCAACTCCACTGGAATTTAGATGTGACCTGGCGTGAAGATCGATGTCGGATTCGCTCTTGTCATAGTCCCCGTAATTTTGCTTTGCTCCGACGTATGGCACTAAATGCTCTCCATCAAGAGACTACTTTAAAACGTAGTTTACGCCAAAAAGTCAAACGCGCAGCGACGAATAATGATTACATGATGCAGATTATTAATTGCTTTTGTCAAGCCTGATTGAGATGCTCTTACCCTGATTGAGAAGCAGATGAAGCCTTATTTAATTAGTACGGATATAGAGACAGAGCGTTTTAATTCTTTGTGCCAGGTAACTTTTCTTTCCACTTTATAACCAGCCAGTCTGATCGCCCCAACTACTTGAAAATTAGTAGTTCTATCATTGAGAAGCTCAAGTTTCTCTAAGATTTCAATTATGGGCGTTTCTGATTCGCAAACTTTGATCAGATCGTTAAGGTCATCAAGACCGTTGCGATTAGTTGGCATAATTATCTAAATGTTCTCTGATAATCCTCTCCACTTGCTGCGATACCGATTTAACTTTGTTAACCTTAGCAAATTTTTTTAAGCGAACAACTAAACTTTCATCTAACTTCCAATTAACTGCCTTTTTAACCTGTACGCTTTCCGTACACTTAATTCGTTCAGTCGCTTTTTTATGTTGATTAATTACGGATGAAATTGACAACTTTAAAAGCTTATCTTTATTCTTATCTTGATTCTCAACCAGCCAATTTAATGCTTTGTAGTAGTTACGAGCATCTGCTACTTGGGTAGTTCCAATTTCAAGCTCTCTGGCAATTTTTGCTTTTGAATCTTTGAGAGAACCAATTACATAAGCTCTATCTTGCTTAGTTAGGTTTCTTCTACCTAGTTGCTTGCGATAAACCCAGGCTTCTATTTCATCGTTATCTTTGAAAGTTTTAACGGTAAATGGGATTGCTATTTTACCAAGTTGTTGATAACTCTCTAAGCGACCGTGTCCATCTACCAAGCAATTATCTTCGCCATCAATAGTAGCAATGGTTATCGGAGTACTTAAGCCATTTGCTTCAATATCTGCCTTTAAATTAGCTTGCTCTGACTCGGTACGTGGTCTTATCAATTCCTTTAGCCAAGGTTTGATAACTATCGACGAAATCGGTATTTCTGATTGATAGCTTGTCTCAGATGTTATTTGAACTTTGGCTTGCTCACCAAGTTTTCCATTGCCCTTTCTTACCTTCATTGCCACTAGAGATCTCCTTTATTCAAAGTTAAGTCAAATAATTTGTCATAGAGTCCAGCAAGATCTTTATTCGACTTCTGGTCGAAGACTGATTCGCCATCACCGCTTAAAGCGGCTAACCTAACAGTCTGAGGTATTTGTATAGAACCCATTTGAGATCTCTTTAGCCGGCAGGTAGTCTCTTGAGCATCAGCC
>JAIMKV010000017.1 GCA_020692205.1 Myxosarcina sp. GA_180221_E-2-1-MAG-40_15 | reverse complement strand
AGTCAGAAGTCAGAAGTCAGAAGTCAGAAGTAGGAGCGAACGGCGACGCGACGCAAGGAGCTAATCCTTTAGGGCGTTCGCCCGTACAGAAGTTAGTATCGACCCCAATAACCTACGTATAAATACTTAAAAAGCCTTAAAATTTAATACTATAGCGTCAGTTTGCCATCAGTAATTTCAGTAAGTATGTATGTCTAGAAAATATCTTAGCGTACTACAAATATCCAGTGCTGAAATAGCTGACTGGTGAATTTGTTTTGAAAACTGGTAGAATCTGCTGTCTGTGTGCGAACAAGTAGATTTAACACAGCTTTTGGTTGACGCGAACAGAAATCAATTAATATTCGATGCTTAAGTTATAAAAAACAGAGTGATCATGAGTAATTTATTGCAGGGTTTAAATATCTATTTAATCGGCATGATGGGTTCAGGCAAGACAACTATTAGTAAACATCTAGCTCGAAGTCTTGACTATCGTTTTATCGATACAGATCAAACTATAGAAGCGATCGCCAAAAAACCGATTTCGGCAATTTTTGAGCGAGAAGGAGAAGCCTATTTTCGGGAATTAGAAACCAAAGTATTAGGCGAATTATCGGCTTATACTCGCTCAGTAGTCTCCACTGGAGGCGGAATTATTCAACAACAAATTAACTGGAGTTATCTAAGACAGGGTTTAATTATCTGGCTCGATGTGGATTTAGAGACTTTAAAAAAAAGAGTTGCCTCAGATCGAACTAGACCATTGGCTAACAAACTAGAATCACTGCTCGAAACTCGCCGTCCTTTATATGCTCAAGCAGACATCCACATTTCAATTAAACCAGAACAAGCCCCCGAAGAACTATCTACCCAAATTATTGACATCATTCCCACTGTTCTCAAGTCTCAAGTTTAGTATGCTAATTAAAATCAAAAGTTAGTACATTGCTGACATTTCCAACAACTAGCAATCTTAGCCCCAAAACTTAAATTTTATGCTCAACGACAGCGAATATTTTCAAGAAGCAGCAGCGACTCGCGTTCGGGTTCTCAGTGAAGCCCTGCCCTATATTCAAAAGTTTGCCAATCGAACCATCGTGATCAAATACGGTGGTGCAGCCATGAAAGATAGTAGCCTTAAAGCGAAGGTAATTAACGATGTGGTTTTTCTGGCCTGTATTGGAGTGCGTCCCGTAGTTATTCACGGCGGCGGCCCCGAAATTAATACCTGGCTACAGAAAATAAATATTGAGCCATTGTTTAAGGATGGATTACGGGTCACTGATGCTGCAACCATGGATGTAGTAGAAATGGTTTTAGCAGGTAGGGTAAATAAAGATCTTGTGTCGTTGATTAATCGTGCAGGTGCTTTAGCAGTGGGTCTATGTGGTAAAGATGGTAATTTAATTCAAGCCCGTCCAGTGGGCAAAGAAGGAGTTGGCTTTGTTGGAGAAGTAACTAACATTGATACAGGATTAATTGAAACATTAGTTAGTAGTGGTTATGTTCCAGTCATTTCTAGCGTTGCTGCCGATGAAAATGGACAGGCATATAACATTAATGCCGATACTGTAGCGGGAGAAATTGCCGCAGCTTTACAGGCAGAAAAGCTAATCCTCTTAACTGATACTCCTGGAATCTTATTTGACTATCACGATCCATCAACCCTAATCAAAAAACTCGATATTCAAAAAGCGAGAGAGTTGATTGAACAGGGAGTTGTTTCAGGCGGAATGATCCCTAAGGTTTCTTGCTGTGTGCGATCGCTAGCACAAGGAGTAAAAGCAGCTCACATTTTAGATGGTCGCTTACCTCATTCATTGCTGCTAGAAATTCTTACCGACGAGGGAATTGGTTCGATGATTGTAGCTTCGGAATTAATGCATTAGAAATTCTTACTTAACAGTCAACCCAGTTAGCTGATAGACAATAATCTAAGTAAACTACTTACGAATAACTCGAATATAGCTATCGTCATTGCTGCGGTAGCTTTCAACATCATTTGATGGTCTGATAATTATTACCGTATCTCTTCCGTGGCGATCGCCTCGGCGGCGGGTGTGGTGATAATCGCGGTCGTATCCAGATTTACGCTTCCTGGATCCTGAATAGCCATAATCATCACGTGAATTATATCGGCTTTCAGGCAGAGGTATATGAGTTCGGGGGCGGAGATTTAGCGGTGTTGGGCCATCAATACGACTACGGACACCAACTTGAGCTAGCTCAAAGCTACTTTGGATACGCTCTGGTGTTGCCTGCGCTGGAGATTCGACGATGCCCAATGCTCCCAAAGAAATAGCTAAAGTGCCTAAAAGCGATCGCCAATTAAATTTATTTTGAGCTTGCTGATCCATAATCTGTCGTTTTGCTCTTGAACACTAGAAGTAAATTATTTAATAATGAATCTAAGTAATTACCACAGTATATTGATATATTAACGTGACGGCAGATAACCACGAAAAGTTTCAGCAGAAATATCAAGCGGGACAACAAGCCTTAGAACGAGGACAATATAGCCTCAGTATTGAAAATCTTGAAGCTGCTATAGAATTAGTTGCGCCTAATTCCCGTCAAGGTGGAGAAGCTCAAATTTGGCTAGTTACCGCTTATCAAGCAGCTAATAAAATCGACGAGGCGATCGCTCTGGCGCAAGACTTAGTTACCCATCCTGACACCAAAACCCGCGAACAGGCGCAGCGCATTCTTTATATTATCAAAGCTCCTGTACTCCAGCGGCCTAAAGAATGGATGAGTGAGATTCCCGATCTAACTGAAGCCGATCAAAGTGCATCTCGATATGTCGCAGCTAAAAATAAACCCGCGTCCCAACCTGTTGAACTAGAGCTAGAAGATCTCGAACCATCTCCCCCTAATACCAAGGATAATCAGTTTGTTTGGTTTGCTCTAGTCTTGGTGGGATTAATTATTGGCAGTTTAGTCTGGCTAGGTAGAGCATGATCTGACTTCTGACTTCTGACTTCTGACTTCTGACTTCTGACTTCTGACTTCTTACACCATTGCACCTGTGCCAAAAAACCTGGGTGGTTCTTCTAAAGTATAAACAGTTGTTTCGGCTGCGATCGCTTGACGAATATATAAAGGGGTTTGCATAATACCCAAAAGAGTCATTCCGTCGATAAAACGATAACCACCAATGGTTTTTTCCTCAAGTAAACGATCTACTAATTCTGGCTGGGGTTGACGGTTAATCGGCTCGTCAGAACAAAGTGCAAATCCCCAGGCGCGACCATAAGAAGGAGTCGGCGCAGATAAAGAAATTACATTACTAAATGTTGATTTAAGAGTATTAACTAAACGGGCATGATCTCTTACCTCTGGTGGAGATATTGGCCCCGCTTGAACCATGACCAAGCCTCCAGGGTTGAGTACTCGTTTCAATTTACTAAAATATTCCTTGGTAAACAGGGCAAACGATGGCCCCGATTCAATCGGATCGCTAAGATCGGAAATAATCACATCCCAGGTTTCGGTAGTAGTGTCTAAAACTTCAAGTGCATCGGCAATCATGAGCTGCACACGAGGATCGGCAAAAGCGTTTTGGTGCATTTCCGGCAGGTGCTGTTTACAGGCTTCTACTACCTCAGCGTCAATATCAATCATCGTCACTTGGCAAACACTCTGCCACCGCAAAACTTCACGGATAGTTGCACCTTCCCCACCGCCTAGAACTAAAATTTTTTGGGGATTTTGATGGGCAATTAAGCCTGGATGTACCAAGGCTTCGTGATAAATAAACTCGTCTACGGTGCAAGATTGCCATTTACCATCTAAAACCAGTCCTTTACCAAAAGCTCCTGTCTCGACAATGTACATCTCTTGGTAAGGTGTTTGCTGATATGCTAGAACCTTAGTCACTCCATGAGTATAAATATCCCAAGGAGTTATATATTCGTTGATCCATAGATCTGCTTTAAGTTGGCTACCAGACATAATATGAAAGGATAAAGAATGATGAATCAATAAGCATAGCAAATTGTGTCGTAATGTCTACTTGCTATTTCATTTGCCTTACTTAAGAGAATCAAACTTATTCATCAATGATTGCTGGTAACTGCTTAGCTAAAATCCTTGTCCTGAAGGCTTTGATAGCGATAGAAATTTAAAATATCCAGTAAAATGCCGACAATGCTAACGGTAAGGCCTAGAGTTAATACACCATGAAGTGGCTTGCCATCACCAAACACTGCCAAAAAATTTACAATACGCAGCATTCCTTGTTCGCTTACTTCCAGAAATCCTGGAACATAGCTAGTTAAAATTAGCAGTCCAAGTACAGCACCAATCAAGAATACTGGCGCAGCGAAACTGATCAAAGCAGCTAAAAACAAGGAGAGAAATAAATTTGACACAACTTAATAAATGATTTTGATGTAAAGTATTTGTCAAACTAGAGCTAGTTTAATCAAATGATCTATTTACCTACACAATATTCAGTAAAAATTGTCTTTGGCAGCGAATTTCAAAAATCTTAAATAATCATTACTAGTACAGGGTAAGCTTTACTATTCTTAAGCTTTGTAGCCAAAAATACATTAAATAACAATTAAATGCTCAACTATTCGTAAATTAGACCAGGGGCAATTTTTAAGCGCATTAGGAAATTGGTTAAGAACTATCTCAACTTGCTACGCTATTGATTTAAACTCCACCACTATTTGTCAGACTTGAGTATTAATCAGTTTAGGAGCAGTATTTTGTCCTGGAAACGTTTAGATGCTCGTCAACCAAGTCAGCTTCGCCATCATCGCTTTCAGTTGGATTTTATCGAAAATCCTTTGTCTTCTGTAATTATTGAATGTGGTAAAACTAAGGTTCTTTGCACCGTCAGCGTCGAGGAGCGAGTTCCCCGATTTTTGCTTAATAGTGGTCAAGCATGGCTTACCGCCGAATACAGAATGCTACCAGGAGCTACTAACACGCGCCATTCACGGGAATTGATGAAGCTTTCAGGGCGGACTCAAGAAATTCAACGGTTAATTGGGCGGAGTCTGAGAGCGGCGATCAATCTTCAAGGGTTGGGGGAAAAAACGATTACGATTGATGCTGATGTTCTTCAGGCTGATGCAGGAACTCGTACTGCATCGATTACAGGAAGCTATGTAGCCTTAGCCCATGGAATCAATAAGTTGATTGCAGCAGGAGAGATAAAAAAATCTCCCTTAATTGAACCTGTGGCTGCGGTATCGGTAGGTTTAATTGATGGAGAAGCGTTTTTAGATTTAGACTATCCTGAAGATGTCGCAGCAGATGTAGATCTAAACGTGGTGATGAATGGAAAATTGGAATTGATTGAAATTCAAGGGACAGCTGAGTCTAATAGTATGACGCGATCGCAATTAAACCAAATGCTAGATTTAGCCGAGAAAGGTATTAAAGAATTACTTGAAGCACAACAAGCTGCATTATATAAGTAAAGAGGGGCAAGGCAGTACTTTGCCCGTAAAGAAATAAGGTAATTTGGAAATTATGAAGCCCGAATTCAATCCTGAGTCAACTAACGTCTGGGATTATAAACCTCGGTGGTGTCAACCCTGGTCAATTATTCTCACTGGGCTAATTATGGTTACTACTAGCTGGCTAGTTTTACACAATATCTGGGTGACTAGCGTGATTTCTCTACCAATTATTGCCTGGTGGATATATTTTTTAATTCTTTACCCTAAGGCATTTGCTCAATACATAACATCTCAACCAACTTCAGTGATTCACCCTACTAACCAAACTCCTCCCTAGAATTATCTGGCGGCAATAGGAGTAATTTTTTACTACCTTGCTATAGTTAAACCAACAATTACGATGTAGAAGAGACGGTTTGACGCTTAAACATCTCCTTTAGTACTAAAGCTGGATCTACATAACCACCGTTGTGCTTAAGTACCCAATGTAAATGTGGTCCAGTGGTGCGTCCACTCATCCCAATCCGACCAATTCTGGCACCGACGGGAATGTTTTGACCCTCAGTAAGTTGAATTCCCCCATCTCGATCAAGCAGAAATTTGCCGTTGCGAGAATCTTCGACATAGCCTTCTAAATGACAGTAAACGTGCTGCCATTCCCCAGACTTAATTGCGATCAAAGTCCCACAAGCCGTGTTGTCTGATAGTTCTGCAACTGTTCCTCCCCACCAGCTACGAATATAGCTACCGCGAGGGGCGGCCATATCCAAGCCATTATGAAACTGACGTTCTCCCGTGACGGGAGAAGTACGATAGCCAAAACCAGAGGTGTACGATTGAAAATTTTCTACGGGAAAAGAGCCTTTGTCCCAAATAGTTGAAACATCTTGGGCGATTAGATTGTCTTCTGGCAAATTTGATGCCTGTAATTGAAAATTACCCCAATGGTTAATTACAAGAGAAATTAAAAAAGTCGTAGCAATAAAAGCTAACCAGCGACTCCAGCGAACTTTAAATCTGTAGATCATATCTTCTGGCTCAATTAATATACCAATTTACGCTTATTAGCCTTGATTTGTGCTTACTAGTCCTATTGATGGAATTGAAATATAAAATGTTTCTATCTATTAGTTAGCAAAAAATAGATAATTTTTGAGTAATAACTGGTAAATAAATGACTCAAGATGATGGTTTTTTAGTTAAATTTAATTGCCTCTACCAAATATACTGTTAAATTTTTTGACTAGCAAGATTAAACTAAGTATTTATACTGAAAAAGTGTCAGAGCTTTTTAGATGACTTGATCAATTAAAGTTTTGTTGAAATGATTCAAAATTCTTCAGACTAATTAAGATACATTTAGATTAAGTAGCTATAAATATTATGCGAATAAATATTATCCCCTTTTCTTTTGAACTAGACACGGTAAGCTTAGCAGGCAGCTGTATTTGGGCCTTAGCTCTTTATATCGGTCTGGATTCAACCAAAAAATGGGTTAGTAATCAATTGGAGCGATGGTTTAATTTTGCCGAGGGATGGCTGTATACGTCTACTGAAGAATTTGAGTCAACTCGTCGTGCCAGAGAATCACAGAATGCTTTTTATGCTTCGGTGTTTAGCATTGTGCCTTTTCTAGTTGCGGGAATATTAACTAATTGGTTAACCGATGTTAGCTTTGGGGGTAGCAGTTGGGCGATCGCTTTAGGAATTATGACCTGCGCTATCTGTAGCTTATTTGCTTTGGCTAATCAAGATTATGACGATGATGAAGACGAGGATTAAGGAGCAAGAATTTTAATTGTTTTATTCCCTAATCCCCATTTATCAACAAACTTAACTGAGTTTAATTGCTGGCAAAACAATTATTTTATTCATATAGCCAAGATTTTCTTACAGGTTCCCAGTTAACTAATTCTGATTCATTGAACCAAAGAGAAACTTCTGTTTGAGCAGTTTCAATCGCATCCGAGCCATGAATTAGATTACGCCCAATACTAACTCCCAGATCGCCCCGAATTGAACCAGGAGCAGCGGAGACAGGATTTGTTGCGCCAATAATGTTTCTGGCAGCAGCAATTATCTCTTCACCTTCCCAAACCATCGCAATTACGGGAGCGGAAATAATAAATTCAACCAAGCCTTGAAAAAAGGGTCTTTCTTTGTGAACATCGTAGTGTTTTTCGGCTAGTTCACGGGAAACTTGCATCATTTTTAGTCCCACTAAAGTAAAACCTTTAGATTCAAAGCGATGAATAATTTCTCCTGTTAGATGACGCTGTACGCCATCAGGCTTGATCATAATAAAAGTGCGTTCCATAATCTCCTGCGTATTTGGTTACAAAAAGGCACAAACTTCAGATTAACTCAGATTGCTGTGGTTTTGACTTTTAGTTTGGTTGGTGATTAGTTACTCTTTGATTCGCGATAGCGTTCTATAGCTAAACTTACTAAGCGATCAACTAATTCGGGAAAGGAAACTCCGCTATGCGCCCAAAGTCGGGGATACATACTGGTAGCAGTAAAGCCAGGTAAGGTATTGATTTCATTGATAAAAATTTCTGCTGTGTCTTCGACATAAAAGAAGTCAACTCTAGCTAATCCTGCTGCATCTACCGCCATAAAGGCTTCAATTGCCATTTCTTGAATGCGAGAAGCGATCGCCTGGGGAACATTTGCGGGAATATGTAGTTGAGCTGCACCTTCAGTGTACTTGGTTTCGTAATCATAAAAGTCGCTGTCAAAGGTGATTTCGCCGACGACGGAAGCTTTGGGATGGTCATTACCTAATACGGCACATTCAATCTCTCTGGCATTAATTCCCGCTTCCACTACTATACGACGGTCATAGCTTGCCGCATTATCTAAAGCTGATTCCAATTCGGCGCGCGATCGCACTTTAGCAATTCCTACCGAAGAACCTAGGTTAGCGGGTTTGACAAAGCAAGGATAGCCTAACTTCGTCTCAATATCATCACAGAGTTTGGGGTAAATACAAGGATTTGAATATATTTGCGATCGGTTTACCGCTACGTAATCTACCTGGGGTAATCCTGCTTGAGCAAACGCCATTTTCATGGCTATCTTATCCATGCCTAAAGCTGAACCTAGTACCCCTGAACCAACAAAAGGAGCATTCATCAGGCTAAGTAATCCCTGTACTGTGCCGTCTTCCCCGTTAGGCCCGTGCAGAATCGGAAACCAAACATCAATCTCAGAATAGCTAAAGTTTTGTCCTGTGGGAGATAAATCAGCAAAACCCGTGATTGCCAGCTGGTTGGGATTGGCGCTGGCTGCCGTAGTTCCTGTCTCGGTTAACTGTAGAGGTTCACCGGAAGTCAATACCTGTTGAGCTAGGTTGCTAGATTGCCAGGTACCGCTTTTGTCAATGTATATGGGCAGAATATCATATTTAGCCTTGTTTTCAGCTTGTTCTAAGGCAGAAGCGATCGCTATGGCTGAAGAAATCGATACCTCATGTTCCCCTGAACAACCACCGAATAATAAGCCAACTTTGTGCTTTTCCATTAATTTTTATCCCCAAAATCTCACCAGTAATGCTACATCATCTTTTGATTTTTGGTGGAAGATTGAGAGGTTACGTCTGGGAACGCTTCAGGCTAAAGCACTCTGCGTCCGCGGGTTTTCAGCTTCTGTAACCTTAAATATTCAGCAAATTCCCCACAGCATCTGGAAGAGGTAAGATGATGACAATCAACAACGCCAGGGCGATTAAACCGCATAAGTCTCGTTGATTATCTAGTTCAGTAACATCATTAAGAGCAGGCTGATCGATTAAAGGAATTAACCACATGATGATGGTCCAAATCCAAAAATAAGGATGAATTAAAGCAAATAGCAAAGCCAAGATCCGGGTGACTTGTCCTACAGCGATCGCCGTTTTTTGACCAAACACAGCATGAATGATATGCCCTCCATCTAGCTGCCCGATGGGCATGAGGTTGATAGCAGTGATAAACAAACCGACACAACCTGCTGTTGCCAAAGGATGTAATTGAATGCCCATTTCTGCTGTTAAAGCTGAACCCAAAGCTAGTTTGGCCAATAGGCTCAGCAAAAAAGACAAACGAGGATCTTGAGCTTGAATGTTAAACATCGATGATTCTTCGAGGGGAACAACCTCTGAAAGAGACAACCCCCAAATTAAGGCAGGAACAATGATTATTAAGCCAGATAAAGAACCAACAATTGCAGTATCAAATAAGGCTTTACGATGGGGAATAGGCGATTTCCTTTGAACAATTGCGCCTAATGTTCCCACAGAAAAACTATCAAGTAAAAATGGGAAGGGAATAAAATAAGGCAGGGTAGTACGAATCTCATAGTACGCCGCCACAAAATAGTGACTGAATTTCTGAAGAGCAATAATCAGTAATAAGGGCAGACTATAGGTAAACCCTTGAATTAATGTGCCTGGATTGGACAGTAATTCTTCGAAAGATGTACCATCAATACTAGCCCCTGCCACTGTCGTAGTTAATAGAGTAATCAAAAACATGGTTATGGCAAATCCACGCCGCAAATCATGGTGAAGTTTACCCTCCTCAGCCGCTTTGGCTTCAGGATTAGGTACTAGGGCAAAAAACGGTTTACCTTTAAGACTTTCTTGGAAAATGAGAAAAAAGCGATCGCCAAAAGCCTGTTCCACATTTTCTTTAATTTCGTCATAAGCTTTTTCGGGAATTGTTTTCAGCTTGCCGCGGCAGAAAATTGCTTGAGGACGATAATCAATATTTTGTAAATAATAAATATTCCAGGGAAAACAGTTACGCAGAGTTGTTTCTTCCTGACTATCAATCGGGCGAGGTGGAGGATTGTTGGTTACCATTGGCGCTATGGCAGGCTGTTGAATTTTTTCTAAAGCAGGTTCAGCTTTTTGATTCGCTTTTGTCGGTTTACCTCTTTGTACCAACCAACCATACAAAAAGGTACAGGAAATTAGAGGAATTAAAAATACTAGTAGAGGTAAAGGCTGTTCTTCGCCAACAAAATACGTCCACGTAGTCCAAATAAACGAAGGTAACATAATCACTAACCAACATAACCAAACTGGGGTCGTGGTTTTATCTTTTACACTTCGATTGACGATAAAGTAAGCAATAGGGCTTAAGATAATTAGAATTAACCAGAGTTTCATAAAAAGCGTTCCGAATCTGTTTTGAAAATTCTTTTTTTGATAATTGTTTGGGACAGTGGATTAACTAGATTATTAAATAAATATATGAATATAGAATAAAAATGCAATTAGACAATAATTTAAACTAGCTCAATTTATAGCATGCCCCAAAACTCGACTAAAATTACTGCAAGCCTTGGCACTACTAAACCTCCCCGTCTTATTATGCCAAGAATATTTGCGTTCGCTCCTAATCGAGATACTTTAGGTGCTACCTCTTATTTAATTGTAGATAAAATTGGCAATATTCTCGTAGATTGTCCTGCTTGGAATGAAGTAAATCAAGAATTTTTACAATCTCAAGGCAAAATTAGTTCCCTGATTATTAGCCATCGAGGCGGAATTGGCAAAAACGTGATGCAACTACAACAGGCTTTAAATTGTTCAGTTATAGTACAAGAACAGGAAGCTTATCTTTTGCCAGAAGTTGAGATTAAATCATTCTCAGATAATCTAGTCGTTAATCATGAACTAGAGATAATCTGGACTCCTGGTTACTCTCCTGGTTCTAGTTGTCTTTATTGGCAACAGCAGGGGGGAGTATTGTTTACGGGAAGACATTTATTGCCCAAATCTCCCACTGAAATCGTTCCTCTACGTACTGCCAAAACCTTTCATTGGTGGCGACAGTTAAATAGCGTTGCTAAATTACAGGCTCGTTTTAACGCGGATCATCTTAAATATATTCTTCCTGGGGCAAACACCGGTTATTTAAGGGGTATAGGCTATATTGACAACGCTTATGAGCAATTACAAGCCTTAAATTTAACGACATTACGTTCGATGGAAGCTATTTAATTGGCGTTAGAAAATTGCTATTTGCTCTTCCTTCGACTAACTCAATTTTCTGAGTTAGAAAAGACGCTACAAAATCGATAAAAGTACGAATGCGAGTCACGTATCTTAAATCTGCGTGAGTTAAAATCCATAGCTCTTTCTCTAATTCAGGAATTGGCAGAGAAACACGAGTAAGAGCGCGATCGCTATCTCCTAGATAGCAAGATAATAAAGCTAATCCTGCATTTTCTCTAACTGCTGCTAGTATGCCCATACAGCTATTAAAGCGATACGGGAATTTAACGTCTGGAACAGTCTGTTTTAGCCAATTGCCAGTGGCAGAGTCAATTACTGTCTCATCAAAACCAATCCAGTCATGACGATTTAAATTACTCAAATTGGGGTGAGTTTTAAGATATTCCTTTGAGCCGTAGACCGCAATAGCAACCTTAGAAATTCTTCGTCCTACCAATGTTTCTAAAGGCTGCTTCGTCGTGCGAATCGCTATATCGGCATCACGCTTAGTTAAATTCAACATATCTTTAGAGATCAATACTTCTAGCTCTATTTCAGGATATGCTAAACGAAATTTAGCTAGACAGGGAGCTAAAAGTTTAACCAGTAAAGCGTCAGCCATCGTTACCCTAATTGTGCCACTAGGACGCAAATCCTGTCCGCTAATACGCCGATCTAACGCCAAAATATCTGCTTCAATTCGCTCTGCTGCTTGATAAAAGTCCTCTCCCGCAGCCGTCATTACGTAACCACTAGGCAATCTTTCAAACAGTCTTACACCCAAATCTTTTTCCAAAGTATTTAATCGTCGAAATACGGTTGATTGATGCACGTCAAGTTGATTGGCTGCATCAGCCACATTACCCGTATCGGCGATCGCTTTTACGTATCTCAGGTCATTCCAGTCCATTTCGCAAATTTGCAATTTTATCTCGCATTAATGCTTATTTTACTCGTAATTTTGCAAGTTAAAATGAATTCGACTGTAAATAGGAGAGTTGAACATGACTGAACTACAGAGAAAAAATGTATTTATCAGCGGTGGTAGTCGCGGAATTGGGGCAGCAATTGCTAAAAAAATGGCAGAAGTTGGAGCAAACGTAGCATTTACTTACTCTAAATCTCAAGAACAAGCTCAGGCTATGGTTAAAGAGATTGAAGCTACAGGTGTTAAAGCTTTAGCAATTCAAGCCGATGCCATGGAAGCCGAACAAGTAATTTTAGCAATTCAAAAAGCAGTATCGACGTTGGGAGCGATCAATATTTTAGTTAACAACGCAGGGATTTTTGAGCTTAAATCAATTACTGAAAGTACTTTAGAAGATTACGAACGTACCGAAAAAGTTAATATTAAATCAGTTTTTGCTGCCACTATGGAAGCGGTGAAATCCATGCCAGCAGGAGGGCGAATTATTACTATTGGCAGTGTCAACGCAGATTTTATACCTTTTGCTGGTGGTTCGCTTTATGCCATGAGTAAGGCTGCTGTACAAATGATGACCAAAAGTTGGGCGCGGGATTTAGGCGATCGCAAAATTACGGCAAATGTAATTCAACCAGGCCCAATTGATACGGATCTCAATCCAGCTAGTGGTGCTTTTGCAGAATCACTAACAGCAATGACGGCTATTAAACGCTATGGCAAACCTGAAGAAATTGCCGAACTAGCTGCTTTTTTGGCCAGCCCTGAAGCATCTAATATTACAGGCTCGGTAATTAATATTGATGGTGGAATAACAGTTTAAATGGAAGTCAGAAGTCAGAAGTCAAAAGTCAAAAGTCAAAAGTTAGATAATTTATAGATTCTAGATTATCTTCATAAATAAAGTTAACGTCATTATGTCTAATCTAAAGCAATCTAAACAGAGCATAATTGAAGCTCAAACAGAAATATTAACTGTTGTTAATGTATTAATTCCGAAGCCAGAAGAACAAGAAAAGGTCATAAGTCTATTGCAAACAGGTATGACCGAAACTATGCGATATCAACCAGGTTTTATTTCAGCCAACATTCATAAAAGCTTAGATAGCAGTCATGTACTTGTATATGCTCAATGGGCAGATGCCGAATCTCTTCAAAATGCAGTAAAACTAATTGAAGCAGGGAATGCACCAAGCATGATGGAAGTTTTCAGCATTGGTAATCCAGAATATCATCCCTATGAAGTAGTTTCAGTTCATAGATTTGTTGCAGAAAAATAACTAACCTGAGTTTGGGTTAAGAACATTAATGGGTTGAGGTAAAGTGGGAAAAGTAGAGAGATTGTGGAGATGGGGAAGTAATAAGTCATGAGTAATTACCCCACCACTCCAATAACTCCACTACTCCATTAAATAGGTAGGCAAATTTATTTGTATATTTGCTATCGATAATTTATTCTTGATTGCCTTAGTTTCCTACTTCCTATTTTTTACTTAATCAAAATGTTAAATTAATTGTGCATCGGGTATTTAAGATGCGACCGCGCCCCGCCTTATAATTAATAATAATTAAGCAGGGCAAAGATCTACATTTTTAAGCAAAGTTAAGTGGCTGTGAGTAACGGATTGGATACTCAGCAGCTAAAAAACGCAGTGGTTTTGCTACAAGAAATGCGGACAAGACTTCAATAAATCAAATTATTGTCCATAATCTAAGCTGCTTACCATGCTGATTTTCTTGCTCAAGTTTGAATCAATAGCACGAAAAAACTTTTAAGTTGTCCCTAATGTAGATCTCAGCCAACTTAAAAAATTAAGAAGAATAAAAGTCAAAAATAATCAAAAATTAGTTTAAAATAACCAGCTAAGATGGTAGCATTTTCTTAAAAGCGACAATTCTTAGCTCAATCATAATCGGTCTTTTCCCAGAAATACTTTCTAAACCATACTCACAGAATTTTACATTCACCTCGGCGCAATGCTTATAAAAAAGAAGAAATATGAAAACTCCCACTCAAATCATTACAACAAACACTGATGACGATGGAGATGGCAGCATCGATTCTCGTTCTTCAGACACATACACCTACGATCAAAGGGATAATCTACTAACTGGTGTTTTTGAAAATGATAACGATGGGGATGGCATCATTGATTTTCGTTCTTCACAGACGAATACCTATAATCAAAAGGGTAATCAGCTAACTGGCGTTGTTGAAAATGATTACGACGCAGATGGCACGATCGATTACCGTCAGGAAACACTCTATGAATATTTGAAGGGAAGTGAATATGTAATCGGAGTTTCTACTGAAGAAGTTGAAGTTTTTGCCGATAATTCGATTGATTTCTAAGTCAATCCATTGAGTGAACAATTCGATCTACTTTTGACAGTTTCTGAGTTTTAAGGAATAGCAAACTTTAGAGCGATCGCCATGACGAAAATGATTCCAATGTCTACAATCGAGTATGATTGTAAAAGTGATCGCTACACGCACTTTTCTAGAAAGATATTTATGCTCAAGCCTAGCCAACGAATCGCAGTAAAATAAAATTAAGCTATTCAAATTATTTCAGGAAGCTTTATTCCAAGAAGTTTAATGGAAGAAATAATCGAACTCAAACAATCAATTATTAGCCATGACTGGGAAAAATCCTTGGCAATAATTGAAGAATTAGAAGAAATGGGAAGACAAGACAAGATTAACAATTTACAAAGTTTTCTAGTCATTCTTCTGATTCATCTAATCAAAGTTCAAGTAGAAAAAAGAGTTACTACAAGTTGGCGTAACTCTATTATTAATAGTCTTTTAGAAATTCAAAAACGCAATCATTTAGGCAAAAAATCTCACTATATTAAGCAAAATGATTGGGAGGATAGTTTTCAACAATCTTTGCCTATAGCCTTAATTAAAGCCTCTCAGGAAGTTTTTGGAGGGATAGACTTAGATGAGTTAATCAGCTTAATCGATCAACAAATGCTTAGAGATAAAACTTTTAAGCTTCTAAATGAAACATATAAATCAGACCCTTTACAGATATTTGCTCTAATTAAAAATAGCTTTCAAATAACTACAACAAATTAATTAAATTAAAGTAAGTAAATATTGCAGGTTATTCTATAGCATCGCTAATGCTGATGACTGATGTCACATCTTGCTAGTTAATCCTTAATCGCCAAACATAGCTGTTTAAAATGATCGCTTCGCGCCTCAAAACTGAGATATTGATCAAAACTGGCACAGGCGGGAGAAAGCAAGACTACTTTTGCCTGATATTTTAATTTCTCATTAGCTGAAACAAGGCAAATTCGTTAAATTCTCCGAGAGTGACAAAAAAGAGATAACAATTATGTATAAACTCTAGTATGTCTAGCAATTTTATATTCAAAAGAATTTACGCTAATAAATTCATCCGCTAATTCTTTTAAATAATGGCTAATAGATTGATTTTCTGCTATTACAGTAATATGAACATTACGTTGCTTAATCTCTTTTAATGCTGGATAAAAATCTCCATCACCAGTAATAAGAACTATGCGATCGCCCGTTTTAACTTCTTTAACCATATCAATCGCCATTTGAACATCATCCCCAACAGTCTTATATACATTTTCTTCACGCTGTACAATAGGAAAAGTAAATACTTGATAACCCAAGCTTCTTAGCTCTGAATATTTATTTATTTGGTTAGGAAAAGCACCGTCGTATATTTTAATTTGAGTAGCATTTATTGTCTCAAATAACTCAATTAACAATGATTGATAGTCTACTTGTATATCTATTTTTGCCAAACAATTATAAAGGTTGTTACCATCTATATAAACTATAGTATTTGGATCATTATATATTGGTTCAGTGATAGCATTTGAGAACTCTTCAGGAAACTGTATATTAGATTCAATAAGATTTTGTTGAATGTTATCAATTAATTTATCTACTTGCTTTTCAATTTCATTTAGCTGTTGAGCTTTAATAGTAGAACTCTCTTTCTGTTCATTGTTTAATCTTTGAATCTCATTGTTTAATTTTTGAATTTGAGAAAAAATTTTATTTTGATTAGCTTTTTGACTATTTAATTCGTGTTGATATCGTTTCAATTTTTTGTTATGTTCGTCAAGTTGGCGTTCTCTATTATTAAGTTTAAAATTAAGTTTACATGGGTCAAGAGAGTTTAGCTGTGTTGTATTATTATTTACTTGTTCAAGAGCTTGTTTTTGTTGTGATTTAAGTTCTTGTAAAGTTTGCTGATATTGGCTAGAGATTTGATGTTGTTCTTGAGTTTGGTTTTCAATATCTTTAATTTGATTAGTTAAAAAACTTATTTGAGAATTGAATTGTTGTGTTTGTTTATCCTTTGATTTTTTATTAGATGTATTAACTATACCAGCAGACATTCCTAAGTTAAAACCAGTGAAAGCTACGTAGGGATTTTTTAAACCCATACCAGTACAAGTTATTACAGTAGCAGCAAAT
This sequence comes from Myxosarcina sp. GA_180221_E-2-1-MAG-40_15, assembly GCA_020692205.1. GTDB lineage: Bacteria > Cyanobacteriota > Cyanobacteriia > Cyanobacteriales > Xenococcaceae > Waterburya. The sequence continues at coordinate 53,260 of JAIMKV010000017.1, read as the reverse complement.
CCTAAAATAGTGGAAGGATTTAATATTAGTGTGTTCATTGATTGATTCAGATAAGTTTATGTGTTCATAGTAAATACCTCTGTATTGCAAAAGTATGATTTAAATCACCTGTTTATAATTTTGTCCACTTCTATAAAGTCTTATAAATTTTGATTATTTAGAAAAATTTAAGTATAAAAACTGACGATCACACTATTATTTAAAATAAGTTGATATAACTGTATTAGAACTTGAATAGCTTAATTTATATATCTCAAGAAAAACACAAAATATTTCAAAAAATTATGAATAACAATATTTGTAATTGTAGTTTTAAAAAACTACCAGAAGATAATTTCAAAATGATTATCAAAAAAATGGAGGAAATAAAGCATAAATTAGCTTTGACTCATAGTATTGCTTTAAGCTTGGTAAAAAAAACACTACTACTTTTTGGTTTAGCCGCATTACTTATTTTTAATCACAAAAATCCAGAAATTAATCTGATTATTTTTGCTAGTATTACTCTAATTTTTAATTTAGCTGTTTTTTCTACTTCACCTTGGTTTATAGATTTAAGTCAGCAATGGTTTTATCAAACGCGCTGGATTTCCTTATCTGAATTAACCAATTTGAGTCCTGAAACAGCAGAGTTAATTAAACAAATCTGTTTAGCTAAAAATATTAAAAAACTACGTTTGGGAATTATTAATAATTCAATTCCAAGTGCATTAATTTATGGATCTTTGCCTAATAGTGCGCGTTTAGTAGTTAGCAAAGGCTTATTTACTCACTTGAATGAGAAAGAAGCTAGCAATGCAGATGTTCCTAAAATTGGTCATATTGTTCATTGAAACTTTTGGTAATTCTAAACCGCTTAAAACTATAAAAAAATATTAGTTGGATAGATTCATAAAACGATCTCTTTGCTCTACTTGTTCTATAAATTGTTAATCCTTAATCGCCAAACATAGCTGTTTAAAATGATCGCCCCGCGCCTCAAAACTGAGATATTGATCAAAACTGGCACAGGCGGGGGAAAGCAAGACTACTTTTGCCTGATACTTTTGAGCTAACTGTAAACTTTGAGCTACTGCTTTATCCATAGTTTCAACAATTTGATAGTTATCTAACCCGCGATCGCTTAATCTTTGAGCAAACATTGGTGCAGCTTCACCGATTAATAAAACAGCCGCAGCTTGAGCTTTGATAGTATCGATCCAAGCTAGATCCTCCCCTACTTTGGCTTGTCCACCTGCAATTAAAATTACGGGTGCTTCGACGGAGTTTAACCCCACTTCGGCTGCATCGTAATTAGTAGCTTTACTATCATTAATAAATTTGATTCCCTGATGAGTGCAGACGTATTCTAGACGATGTTCTACTCCAGGGAAAGAGGTTATGGCTTGAGCGATCGCTGTTTTTTCAATTCCAGCTAATTTGGCTGCTGCTACGGCTACCAAAAGATTTTGGAGATTATGTTGCCCAGGCATTTTAAAGAGATTTACAGGGGCAATAAGTTCGCCAAAAGCGACAACCCAACCATCTTCAAGATAAACTTCGACCAGGCGATCATCTCCAAAGCTATTTTTACCTTTAACACTCGTCCAAATAACATCTGTACCCAATGCTAATCCTGTTTGTTGGAGGTAGCGATCATCGCCATTAATAATTTTTTGCCGGCAACGTCGCAGAAGAGAAGCTTTGATTTGATAATAGTTTTCTAAGGTTTGATGCCGATTAAGATGATCTGGAGTAAAAGTAGTCCAGATCCCAATTTTTGGGGCTAATTCCACTGAAGATTCAATTTGATAACTACTTAATTCCGCAATAATCCAGTCAAAACTGCGATCGCCAACGGCAGCGAAATTTTTAATAGCCAATTCACAAGCAGCATTACCAATATTGCCACAGGCAGGAGCATTTAAACCAGCAGCCTGAAAAATTGCCGCGATTAATGCTGTAGTCGTAGTTTTACCGTTGGTGCCTGTAATACCTACCCAGGGTATCCGATTTAGATAACGCCAAGCTAATTCAATCTCACCAATAGTCTGAATACCCTGTTGTCTAGCTGTTTCTAGTGCCTTGAGATCCCACGGCACACCGGGGCTAACTACAATTAGATTTGGTGTCTCAGCCTCTAAAATACTGCTATCAAGTTTAACGAGAACCCCTTCTTGGTTTAGCTGTTGTTGTGAAGCTTGTAGTTGTTTTCCATTAGATCGCAACGCTATTTGTAATTCTGTTGCCGAGTCTACTAAACTAACTTGCCAACCGTCTTGGTTGAGTAATCTTGCAGCAGCAATTCCCGATCTTCCTAATCCAATTATTTCGCCAGTGGGCATAGACTCTGTAAAGTAAAAATTTCCATCAAATGTTATCTCATTTTGTTTTCCGATGTTAGCTTAGCTCATGGCTATTAGCTTTTTCAACTTAAGTTTGACACCATCATTGAGGATATATAGCTCAATAAAAATTAAGAATCACTTTATAGTATAAAGAGTATTTATTTAGAGAGCAGACTTATCGTGTCCCGTTTTTTATCAATTATTCTTGGTTTAATGATCACCTTGTCTAGTAGCCTAATTTATTCTGCTCCTGCTTTAGCAGTAGTTGGATTGAGTGGAGATCATTTGTCGTCTTGTCCTAGTTCTCCCAACTGTGTAATCAGTCAGGATGGCGATGAAGAACATACAATAGAACCAATTACTTATAAAGGCGATCGCGCTGCTGCCCAAGAAACTTTATTAAAAGTGCTTTCTGTTGTACCCCGTACCGAAGTCATTGAGCAAACTGATAATTACATTCACACTGAATCTACCAGTCGTATTTTTAAATTTGTCGATGATGTCGAATTTTATTTTCCCGAAGCTGAAAACGTCATTCATGTTAGATCTGCTTCCCGGGTAGGAGAATCAGATCTAGGAGTTAATCGCCGACGTATTGAACAGATTCGATTAGCAATGCAGGATTTGGGAGTTTAAATCAGTCAACAGTCAACAGTCAACAGTCAACAGTGGCGATCGCTAATATGCAAATTTTCTTTTAAAGACTTTTCTATCTGTTAATCGATGGATTGTATTTATGAGTTGATTAAACTAATACAGTATTAGTTGCTGCACCCTAATGAAAACATCGATATCCGCTAAACAAGTTAGTAAAATAAGTAACCTGCGTCGCATTAGTCGGCTATTAGACAATGCTATACCCATACCTGGAACCAAAATTCGCTTTGGTCTAGATCCAATTATAGGTTTACTTCCTGGAGGCGGTGATACTCTCACTGGAGGGATAGCAGCATATATTGTAGTTGAAGCTGCCAGGATGGGTATACCCCGCGCAACTGTGGGTAAAATGATCGGCAATATTGTGATTGATTCCTTGGCAGGAACTGTTCCAGTAGTCGGAGACTTGTTTGATGTTGGCTGGAAGGCTAACATCAAAAATATGGAATTATTAGAAGAACATCTTCATATTGCCGAACTAAGAAAAAGCGATCGCGCTGCGCGTACTCTTGCGGATCGTCTATTTATTGTTGGCTTAATTTTATTACTTGCCTTAATTATTTTAGGTTTTGCTACAATCGCTTTCTTTACTGTTACCTGGTTTTGGAATTTAATTATCAATTAGTAATTAATCCCCAAAGCATGTCAATGTCTTGCCTCTAAACAACTCACCTCTTACTTGAAAATGGATTTTACTGCTGCATTACCAACTTTTATCGTTACCCTAAGAGAAGGATTTGAAGCTGCTTTAGTTGTCGGTATCGTTATGGCTTGCCTCAAAAAAGCAGGGCAAACACAACTGTATCGCTGGGTTTATCTAGGGATTTTTGGGGGAATTATCGCTAGTGTCGCCGTTGGCTTTCTGTTGACTGGTGCGCTCGCAGGAGTCGAAACCGCTGGGGGTATATATGCACCTGTAGTCAAACAATTTTTAGAAGCTATTTTTGGGTTATTAGCGATCGCTATGCTGAGTTGGATGCTGCTCTGGATGACTAAACAGGCTAAATCAATTAAAGGAGAGGTTGAAGGGGCAATTACCTCGGCATTAAACCAAGATAATGCGGGAAAAGCCGTATTTGTGTTGATTTTTATCGCTGTAGTGCGAGAAGGCTTTGAAACTGTCTTATTTATCCTGGCAAAATTTCAGCAGGATTGGACGCTTCCTGCCATCGGTGCAGTAGCGGGTTTAGTTTTGGCTGCCATCATGGGCGTAGCTTTGTTTTCTTTGGGAGTACGAATTAATATTCGTCTCTTCTTTCAGGTAATGGGAGTATTTTTATTGTTAATTGTCGGTGGTTTAGTCATGGGCGCGCTGAAACACTTTGATGCTGCATTGGCTTTATTGTCTCAACTATCTGCTAATAACTGGTGCTGGAGTAGCGACTCTTGCATCCTTGGTACTCAAGTCTGGGATGGCTCAAACTTATTACCTGATAAGCATTTTCCTGGTATTGTCCTCAAGGCTCTTTTCGGCTACCGACAAACTTTATATTTAGGACAAGTTGTTGCTTATGTCTCTTTCTTAGCAACAGTTGGCACAGCCTATTTCCAGAGTCTTGGTTTTAAGTTGCCTGTAAACAAGAAACAAGCAACATCTAACAATTAGCTTTTCTAGCTTTAAATTCTAATAGGTTAACCTGTTTTTGCAAGTCCTTATTTTCAATTTTCAAGACAGCAAGTTTTTTTTGCGCCCTACGGAAGTGTCCTTTATAAGCGCCCAAGCTTTGATTGCTTGCACCTAGCTTCTGACGACGCTTTACTTCTTTAGCATACTCACGCTGCAACTTTTTATATGCCGTCTGTAGCTCTTGTAAACCACCTTTACATTCAGACTTAAGCTGTTTTAATTCGCGATCGCGTCCAGCCACCATTTTATTCAAACATTCAATTTTAATCAACATTTGTCGATCAAAGTTATTAGTTTTAACTTGTTTAATCAGTTCCTGATAACTATGATGAATCCAATCATGTTGGGCTTTGAAGGCTCTTCTGGTAGTTTCGTACTTGATTGTATTTAAAATCGCTTCTTTATAAATTCCTGTATGTTTGCCTTTAATTTCAATTAACAGCCTGTCGTAGTTAGTAGCGTTGTGTCGCAAACTATCACAGTTAGCTTCAATATACTTAACGCGATCGCCCGAACTAGAGTTGATCATATAAGCTTCTGCACCTTCGCCGCGGGGAGGGTGGCAGACAATACGATCTTTCCAACTTTGAATAACTTCTTGTAAGGTAAATTGCTGGGTATTAATACTCATGTGGCTTTCAATTACTAATAGTTGGTAGCAATAAAATCGAGAATAAAAAAATAAATATTAGTTGATCAGACCATAGCAATCACATTTACTGGTGTCAGCTAGTGAAATTGTCTGTTATGTTTAAGGTCACGTCAGTTTTAGCAGGCAAACCTAAAAAACGCCACCGTGATTACAACAATCAACATTAATCATTCTTGACTCGAAGCAGCTTTACCTTACCCTGAAGCTCAATATTTTCTTGCTGGAGGAGTTGATTTTCGCACTGTAATAAATTAATCTTTGATAATGTTTCAACTGATTCAACAATTTCTATTTTAAGTTTTCCTATCACGAATGGTTGTCTTTCTTTAATTGGCATATACAGCGCGATCGCCTTACTCCCTAATGTTAAGTTCGTGGCTCAGTGTCGGTTGCTACTCAAAAGCCGTCAAAGCGAGGAATTTTTGCTTTTAATCAAGAGCGCAATCCTGAAGCTAAAAAAGCAACTAGTTTAGATACTGTAGCTTGAATGCTTAGGGGTGAATTATTCTGAATTAAAGCGTTGGGTTTATTTGCCTCCGTTAACACACGAAGTAACGTAGCAATTACTAAATCTAACTTCCAAGTAAGTTCAGTACGAGAGAAATTAGGAAGCGATCGCCCAAATGCATCTAAATAAGCTTTTTTACTACCCTGAAATTCCTGTTCGGCAATTTTTCCAATCGGATCGGGTTCAACACGGCAACGCCCCATAAATCGGGCGCAGTCGATGCTGCGTTCGCCACTATTGAGAATTACTTCTAAAGGGGGAGTAATAAACGCTTCTAAAACTGCTTCAATACTGGGAGTACTGTTCTTGGCTTCACATTGTGCCAAACGCTTTAATTGACCAGTAACTACTGGTTTGGCAATTCGAGCTGTAACTGCACGAAATAGTTCTTCTTTAGAACCAAAGTGATAATGAACCGCAGATAAATTAACATCAGCTTCGCGAATCACGCTTCGCAAAGAAGTTCCAGCAAAACCATTTTCGGCAAATAAACGTTCGGCAACATTAAGAATCTGCTCTTTAGTGTCAACAGAAACAGAATTAGTCATATTCAAACAAACGTAAGAACTATATTGATTATAGATTATATGAGATCAAATGGATAAATATCAGTATCAAAAAACCCTGTGCTGCTAATATTTTTTTCTGATAACCTTGATATTTTATCAAACGTTTGTTTTAATAAAACCAAGTACAAATTTAGATAACTACTTTATTCGCCAAGCTAGATATAAACATGAATTCTATTTCAACAAATATATTTTGCTCTTAAAAAAATGTTCGTTTAATTTAACTGACTTAACTAAATATCATGACTTCTAACAGATCACTGATACAGACTCCAATTCCCAAACTTCATCAAGGTTTTTAAAACGCCCCCGCAAGAAACTGGGTAAATACTTTTACTGGCTGTTGGGAATTGGAGGGCAATTGCGAGCGCCGGCGGAATTAGCGGTTCTTCCATACTCGCTTGATACTTTGTCCCTGCGGTTTATTTAATGATTAAATGTAAGTCAAAAAAAGAGCGTAAGTCAAAGCCACAACAGCCAGTATATAAAGAAGCTCCTCAAGGCTAATTAGTATTATTAATTTTGAGCAACGAACCCAACTGAATCTCATTCTTACAATCAACTATGAACTTCAATCTCTTTTTTTATTTTTCTAAATTCAAACGTCCGTATGAACCTGCACCACCATAGAAGTAAAAGCTCAACTCAAAACCGCAAACTATTTATTAAGGAAATACAACTATGACTCAACCTACAGTAACCATATTCAGCAAATCCAACTGTCAATACTGCGCTCGTGCCAAAGCAGTTCTAAAACGCGCCAAGGTGAATTATCAAGAATATAATGTCACTACCAGTCAACGTAATGCCGATGCTTCAGTTTACTTTAGTGGTGTCGTCACCGTACCGCAGATCTTTATTGGTGACTATCACATCAATGGTGCAGAAGACTTAGAGAAATTAGAAACATCTAGAAGACTAAATAAGCTTTTGGAAACAAGTAAAGGAAATTTAGCCTTAGATACTTTTAGTAACGAAGAACTACATCAAGGTGCAAAAGATTTTGCCCTACGGGAATATATTCCTAAAAGTGACGGTAGCAGAGATGATAATGAAGAAAGCTTACCGATTCTACACTTCTATAAAGAGTTTTTTGGTTTTTGGCCCAATACCTTTGCTTACTTACATCACTGGAAAGAAGCCTACAAACTTTTTGTTTACTGTCATAACTTCTCCGCCGTTGCCTATGGTAAGCAATTTCTCAGTATGAAGCTAATGTCTGCAATTGGCTATTCCACCTCTAATGCTCATGGATGTTCCTATTGTCAGGTACATAGCGCAGCCACGGGGGGAGAGCAATCTCTTAATATTGTAGAACAGCTAAAACAGGCGCGTCAGGGAAAAGAGAGTCCGTTCGATAGGTCGGATCTTACACTTACCGATTTGGCAGCAGCAGCGAGTAAAAACGAAGTCGATGACACATTGCTTGATCGCCTTAAAAGCCTTTTTAAAGACGATCTTAAGCGTATTGAAGGCACAAAGATGATTACCTCTGCCTTTGGCTTTCTCAATGTGTTTAACGATCTAACTGGACTAGAAATAGAAGGTGATTGGGCGCGTCAAGCACAAGCGAAAGTAGGCATTGAAGCGGGAAGGCATGGTTCAGAAGATGCTAATCCAACCAATCTAGATTATGAAATACCAAAGGGTAATTTATTCATTCAGGATATGCTGGCAAAATACGATCGCGCTGTAGGCGATCTTGAAACCTATGCCAAGCAAAAATTTGGCTTATTACCAGCCTGGATCGAGAACTGGCCCCAACCATTACAAAAACGTCATGCCTACCTTTATGGCGAACTAATGGGCGCTCGCGACGGTACTCTAATTGACTCCGAACTCAAGCATTTAATGGCGAGAGTCAGTGCGATCGCGCTTAGTCATGATTACCTAGCAGCAGTAGAAGGATATATGGCTTATTATGCAGCTAGTAATAAAGAACTAGCAATCGCTCGTATCAAACACTGCTTCACCGCAGCGATTAATCGAGAAGATACCAGCAATATATTCAATGAGCAAGAACAAGCTGCACTACAATTGGCGTGGCTATCGGCTCAAGTTCCTCTCACTACACCATATCGGTTTGTACAGTCTGCGGTCGAGCTTTACGAACCCGAAGAATTGATTCATTTAATTGTAGTTTGCTCTATTGCTTCAATGGTGCAGAGGTTTGTAGCGATTTCTCAGCCAAAAATGGAAGCAGAAGTAAATAATTTTTCTACTCAACATTCAATAGAAACCGACTCAATTAAACTTCGCTATCCCTTGTCATTGGAACTAAAAGCAATTCATTAATCCAACTTGGCAATACGTAATTGGCATATACAGCGAGATCGCCTTGTTTTACTCATAGCATATTTAAAATAAGCTTTTGTTTTGACGATCAATCTGCTGTTTTGCACTACGGCTAAGAATAAATTGAGTAATTAATCGCTTATATTTAAGCTCTAATTCCTGAAGACCATGATTCAATTCAGACTTAAGGCTATTAATTTGGCGATCTGGCTATTTTTCTGGGCAATTTCTGCTTCTTTCTGCTTTAGACTTGAATTGCTGCTAAGCGATCGCGACATTCAGTTTTGATTATTGACTGTAGACTATTTCGGGGTTTAATCGGCTTAATCAATGGGGCTATATCTCAGCAACTGGCTTAAGTTATGTTGGGCTAAATGTTGTTCTAGCCAAGCCCGTTTTAACAAATCTAAGGTAGAGGCTTGAGTTGCCAAAGTATATTCCCACTGCGCCCCCTTCCACCAGCTAATATAGTTTGATAAATCATCATAGGCTTCTTCTCTGGCTATCTCTCCTGTTAGCTGATGATATTGCTGCTGTTTAATGGCAACAATAAATGTCTTAATATCTTGCTTAAATTTGGTAAACTCCTGAGAATCTCTAGTCAAATGGTCGATAGAATAAGCGCATTGTGACCAGGAAACTTTAGTCCGAAAATCGTATTGCTGGTTTTTAAAAATAGGAAAAGCTAATTTTAATTTTGCCAGATTGTTAACTTGCCCCAAATTATAAGCTTTGGCTTTAATAATCCGTAGTGGAAAATTATTAGGACTAGCTTGAATCTCTATACAAGAGACAAGATCGAGATGTTCATAATTTTTAATAGAAGCCAGTCTTTCCAAGTCACTTTGAGACAGTCCTAACTCCAAGCAACGTTGGTACTCTGCTGCTAAAACTGGTAGAGAAGAATTTAATTTAACTGTGACTAACCCTGCGACTTGATATTGCTTTAATCTTCGTTGCAGATCTATATATTTCATCTTTTATCGATTCGATTAACTAAAAGATAGCGATTTCCCAAAAGTTGATTTTAAAAGAATTGATCACTCCAAAAAGCTGAATTACAGCAGCTCAATACCAGGTATAACTTCAAAACTGATAGCTTAGCAACCAGCAAGCTACTTTTAGCTCAGATTATTTAGATAACCACATTGCCACAATTTGATGGTGCGATCGGCACTACCACTAACTAAAGTTCGATAATCACCAGCGATCGCCATGGTATTAATCTTTTCAGCATGAGCTTGGACACTGACTATCTGTTTGCCTGTAACTAGATCCCACAGTTTGATGGTTTGATCCCAACTACCGCTGATCAGGCTTTGACCATCAGTATCAAATAGGATTGTTGATACCCGCTCTTGATGTCCTTCTAAGGTGTAAATAACTTTACCTGTAACCAGATCCCACAGGTTGATCTGACAATTAAATCCCCCTGTAGCTAATAATTTGCCGTCAGGACTAAAGGCTAAAGACGATACGCCAGAGGTATTGTTAAGAGAGCGAATCACTTGTCCGTCTTTGATCTGTCTAATTTTAACTTGTGACTCTAATCCACCACTGCAAAATAGTTGACCATGAGGATGAATCGTCAGACAGGTTACATCAGCAGAGAAGAAAACATTTTTAAGCACTCTGGCATAGTTTATGTCCCAAATCTTCAGGGAATTATCCAGATCGCAGCTAAGTAAAATTTGATTGTCAGGACTAATTGCTAAATGAGTAATCTCGCTCAGATGATCGTCAAACTGTCCCCCAAAGGTACGCACGATTTGCTTCTTTTTCAAGTCCCAAAACCTAATGGTTCGATCTTTGCTACCGCTAATTAAAGTTTGACCGCTGGGACTCATAATCAAGCAGTTAACTTGATCTGTATGACCAACAAGTGCCCCAATTCTTTGACCTGAATTTAGCTGCCAAAGTTCAATTTTTGGGCTGTTGCTAGCACTGGCAAAAGTTTGACTATGGTTACTGATGGCAACACAACCAATAAGTTTATTATCGGCGACAATAGTTTGATAGCACTGTAATGAATGACTAGGATGAGTTTTAACGTTCACTTGAGGGGTAGACTGCGGCTGAATATCTGCTTGGGGTTGATATTGCTCGGATGATTTTTTTGACTTTTTCAGCTTAAGTTGGTGAGCTTTTTTAAACTCGGCATCGGCTCTCAGCTTATAGCCTAACTTAGATAAAATAAAACCACGGTATTGATAGGCTTCTAGATAATCCACATTAACTTTAATCGCCTGGGCAAAGCTGTCTAAAGCAGCTTGATAGTTTTCTTGCTCGGCATAAGCCACACCAAGTTGATAATGAGACTCAGAAGTATTTTGTTGTTTAGATATCCTGGATTTGGGGCTATTGCTAATATTTGGCTCAACGATTTGATGCGGGTGATCCGTATAAGCTTTAATGGCTGCGTAAGCTTGATTGATTTTTTTTATTTCCGCTTCAGCCTTGGCTTTGAGGGTGGGATTATCGACATAGCGGTCAGGATGCCAAACTTTAGCCAGGTTACGGTAAGCTTTTTTCGTCGCTTCGGGGGTAGCAGTCTGCTTTATTCCCAGAATTGCGTAGTACTGAAAAATATCATCCATTGTTAATGCTGTGGTTTTAGGATCATGTCTGAGCTTAATCAGTTATGTTGATTATGAGTGCGATCGCAATCATGATATAGATGAAATACGTGACATATTACGCTCATTAAAGTTGGAAGTAGATATAATTGCTGAAATTTTTGATCCCGCCAGGTTTCGCGGTAAGATAGTCAACAAAAGTTTATTTTAAAAAATGTCTCAAGGAGATCTTCAATGGGTGGCGCGATCGCTTTCTTATTAATTATTGGTTTGTATACTGGAATTGCTTCAGGTCTATACCTGGGTCTGCGTAAGTTTAATATTATCTAATTGGTTACTAATCAATAAGATTTAACAAAGCATCGTCAGAAGTTGCGGTGCTTTGGATCTAGCAACGGCTAGAGTTTAACCAAGAATGTTGAAGACATTAAAAGAAATAGCGAGCGACAACTAAAACTCGATGATCATAAAATTTGGGTTTATCTTAAATAAACGGCACAATAAAGATTAAGAGACTCAATTAATTACAGGGATATCGTTATTGATTGAGTCCAATTGAATCAGAGGTAAGAAAGAATTGGACGAATCATATCAAGAATATATTAATCGAGTTGCTAGGTTAACCTTACCGAGTGCTTGTGCTATGCAGCTACAAAGCATTCAGCAGTCGCCTAAATTTGTCGATGGTAAAGCAGCATCATTTCCGGGCTATAGCGTAATTACTCCTCTTGCAGGAGAAGATAAGGCTAACCACGATTTTTATCATCAGGTAGAAACTCTACAGCAGCAATTATCTGAGCAGTTGGGAGCAGATTTTTTTATTCCTTTACCTCCCGATAGCTTTCATTTCACCTTGGCAGATTTAATTTGGGATGAGAGTTATCGTCAAGTCGTTGCCGCCAACCCTAATTTTGATCGAGAATTAGAGCAGCAAGTCACAGCTAGTTTTCAACAATATCAAGCTGAATCTAATCATGAGCCTCTGGCTTGGCAATTATGGGGCATTGTGACCAGACCAAGAGCGATTATGGCTTGTTTAGTCCCAAAAGATCAGACCAGCTATCAATCAGTTATACAGCTGCGTCGTTCTCTTTATCAAAATGCGGGGTTGATTGGTTTAGGAATTGAACAACAATATGATTTTACCGCTCATATTACTTTGGGATATTTCGACGACATACCAGATAGTCTAAATCGCGATCGCCTTTGTATTGTCCTGTCGCAGATTAATGACCGTCTTGTAGAGAGCGAGTTACCAGAGTTCAGCGTTACAGAAGCACAGTTACGTAAGTTTGAGGATATGATTCAATATCATCGTGAATCCGATTGGGCAGTGGTTAAATTTGATCAATAATTATAATTTAGGATTAAATACCTCAAATCACAGGTTAAACCATCCTATCGTTGAGCAAAGCTTTGCGATTATCGATCGCGAAGTGGGAAAACATCATCTTAGCCCTCAGCAATATGCGATCGCCAGGCGGGTAATCCATGCCACGGCAGATTTTGAGTATCTTAACTTGTTGAGGTTTAGTCCTGGGGCGATCAATTCGGCGATCGCTCTTCTGCGGCAACAAGTGCCTATTGTGACTGATGTAACGATGGTCAAGCAAGGAATCGGTAATTTAGTCGCTAAAACTTTTAATAATCCAATTATTGCGGCAATTGAACAGGCTAACGTTGCTGAATCAGGAAAAACTCGTACTGAAACAGGCTTACTGCGATGTTGGCAGCAATATCCTCAAGCTATTTATGTCATAGGTAATGCACCCACCGCACTTTTGGCACTTTGTCAGCAGTTGTCAAACTCCTCAGTTAAACCAGGATTAGTGATTGGTGTTCCAGTTGGCTTTGTTTCTGTGATCGAATCTAAACAGGCTTTGGCTAAATTAGACGTTCCCCAAATTTCTATTGAAGGTCGAAAAGGTGGCTCTCCCGCAGCAGCCTCAATTCTTAATGCCTTAATAATTCTGGCAACACAAACATACCCCTCTCCTGTCACTCTCCAGGATTAAAGAGGAGTCAAGTTATAAAATTGACAACTCTCCAACCGCTTCTAACCGTTTAAAACTAGTTAGTTGTACAAAACTATCCGACAACACCTCGGCAATAGCAGGACTAATCCAACCCATCTGTTTTAACAAATGTATAGCGATAGCATACTTAGCTCGTTTTGCTCCATCTTTGACTTTGATTGCCAGTCCCATTCCCTGACCAACGCGTCCGATACATTGGACACCTTCTGCCCCAGATTTACTAACTAGCTCTCCTTCGCTTAGGCGCATTAACTCGGTATCAAACGCACCATCTCCAGCAATCATCCTGGGATGATAGGTCATAGCACGGGTAATCCGTTCTAAATCGAGGTTGCTACCTGCTGCCAAGTGCGCATAAAGATGCGCCATTTGCTGTAGCTGCATTGAATAGGTGGGCATCCCGCAGTCATCTTGTGCGCCAATCAGTTCATCTCCAGGCATTTCTAGTAGTTCTGATATTTTGCTGAGAATTAGCTGCTGTACAGGATGAGAAGGTTTTAAATAGTTGTGTAGTGGCCAATCACAGTTTTTACAAACAGCTAAAACTCCAGCATGTTTACCAGAGCAATTATGCTCCAGCCGATTGGCTTTTCCTTCGGGAATCGGGCATTGCAGAGCCAGAGGATCAACATCAGCACGCCATAAAATATTAAATGCCTGTCTAGCCTGTTCGATGTTTCCCTGATGAGAACTACAGATGATTGCCAAATCGCGATCGCTTAAGTCATATTTCTGTAGCGTTCCCGTCGTAGTTACTGCTAGTGCTTGAAAAGGCTTTAAAGCCGAGCGAATAAAAACTGATGTTTGACAATTTCCCGCCATCAATAAGGCACGTCCTCTACTGTCACAAACTGTCGCCTCTACCTGATGAGATGATTCTAATATGCCTTCTCTTAAGAGATGTACTTCTAGCGACGGTGTATGAATTCTTTTTCCCCTGGTCATGCAAAATCAAATAATAAAAAATAGTAATGGAAAACTTAAGCAAAAATTAACCAGATTAGGCTGCTGAGCGTAACCATTGCCGCGATCAGTCCATAGGTTTTGTGTAGTCTGCCTAAAATCGGCTCAATTTCGTAACTTACAACCAAACGATCGCGATCCAACATTGCTGTTGGTTTAAGCCAAGTTTGACCATCATACCAGCCAGACTCTTCGTAAAATATGCGATCGCTGTGCAGACGATCTTTAACATATTGCCAGCCCAAATAAATTCTTGATAAAAATAGTCCAGTCAACAACGAAACCCCAATTAGACACGATAAAACAAATTCCAGCAGTTCTTTGGCTGGTGTAAAAATAGACATTGATAGTGGAACGACAAAAACCAGACTCCAAAAACTTACCCAAGCTATCTTCTTGGTGTATTGATTTACAGCTAATGTTCCCCAGTCAAACAACCAAGATGCTTTTAGTTGTTCATATTCATAGATCGGCTGCTGTTCTTTGGGGACGGGGCAAAAATTGACGGTAGATTTATTCATATCCAGAACGATCTTAACTAGACTGAGAAAATTCAAGGCGTTCGGCATGTCCCCAAAAAGCTTCTAGATTGTAGTATTCTCTCTCTTCAGGCAGAAAAATATGAACGATGACATCGGCGTAATCTTGAACGATCCAGTTACCTTCTCTTTTACCTGAAACTCTGGTGGGGTAGAGGTTAAACTTCTCTTCTAGTTGTTCTTCAATCGATTCGGCGATCGCATTTAGCTGAGTTCGTGAGAATCCAGTAACGATCACAAAATAATCAGCCAAGTAGGAAACGTCACCAACTTTCAAAAGGACAAGATCCTGCGCTTTTTTATCTTCAGCAGCTATGGCTATCTGCCAAGCTAATTCTTGACTATTAATTATCGATTTAGTTTGAGCAGTTTGATTTTGGGTGGCAATTGCTGGTTCTGATGATTTTCTCATGCAAATATAATTTAAAGTTTGTTTTGGATGATTGAGGGATGATTGGTTTGCTTAGCTACTTAGGATCAATTGATAACTCTACTGAATTCGCGCTGGCTTTTACTGAAGCCCAATTTCTGGTTAAGACAGTACGGGGATGAATAATTTTTTGTTTGCTTAATAAATATTTTAATGAATAATCGCTGGTCTGCTGTACACATTTGTAAAGATTGTTTGTCGCTACTATCCGCATCGCTGCCAATTCTGCATTGTCTCCCCGATTGGGTTCTAACACGTCGGCAATAAAAACCACGCAGCTTAGTTTACTCATCTGTGGCGCGCCCAAAGTATGATTACCAATAGCAGCTAAAATTTGTGGGTCTTCTACCTTAAATTCTTCTTGGGCAACGACTGCGCTAACTTCAGCATGAAGCAGGTGCGGATTTTGTAAACAGACCTCGTCTATAGGTATTTTAGCTTCACTAGCTATTTTCAGTAATTTTTGCGGCGGAAAAAACTTTGCTAAATCGTGCATTAAGCCTGCTTGAGCTGCCTGCGATTCATTTAGCTGATGACAACGAGCTAGGGTAATGCAGGTTTCTTCTACTCCTAAAATATGCTGCAAACGATGATCGGAAACATTTTTTTTTAGCCAAGATATAATGCGATCGCGCATGGAGAATTAAATACTAAATTTAATAGCTTGCATCATTTTCGATTAGATATTTATTGTAATGTAATCATTAAACTTTTTACCAGTTTTGCTTAATTGCTAAGCATAAGGCTACACATAATGAGCGTAATTTTTAGACTTATTAATAATATTTACTCATTAACAATTAAAGCCAAGCAAATTAATTTAACTTGCTCTTGTTAAAGATTTAATAAATTAATTCAAAATACCGATCATCAAGTTAGAGAATAAAACTAGGTAATTTAAGGCAAACAGGCTAAACATGATTAGTTTCCGTAAATTCTTGACCGCATGCTTTCTAGCTAGCTGCTTATTATTGACCTCCTGTACCCAGCAAGCTCCCTCCCAATTTGATCGAGCGCAACAGGAAAGCACTAGTAAAGGTGCAACCGCAGTCGTAGATAGTTCTCAATCAGGAAGTTCTTTTAACCGCTATTTCCCTGATAGTGGAGAGGGATACGAGCGAATTTATTCTCAGGAGAAACCAGGTTTTGCTCAGGCAAAATTAAAGCGAGATGGCAAAGAAATTGCCATTTTAGCTATCTCTGATGTGTTAAACAATCCTAGTACAGTTGAGAAGTTTCAAGGCAGCACCGAGCGAATCAATGGATACCCCGCCGTAAGCCAGGGGAGTACAGGTACAGCAGTCTTAATTAACGATCGCTATCAGGTCAAAATCCGCTCCAAAGATACCTCTTTTAGCCAAGGCGATCGCGAAAAGTGGCTGGGGAAATTTGATCTTAGAGGATTATCTAAGCTGAACTAATTGGCGTAAATTCTCGCCGAAAATTGATCAATTAAGGAGCAAGCAGTGAGTGAATCTATATTTGAACTGGTAGATAATCTACCAAAAAACAATCTTACCACCATGATGCTAAAATCATTGGACTCAATAGTTCCTGGTGAGTGGGAAAACACAGTTGGCTTTGTCGATACAATTCGTAAGGTAACAGGTGAAACCGATGCAGAACTAATTCAACAAATCGGCGATCGCGCAGTCTGGTTATATAACGATAAGTCTCAAGGGTATCGTCGTGCTATGTGGCTCTATCAAACCGTAGATCGTGCAGATCAAGCATTAGGTTCGGCAGCATTAGCCAACAAAGTCGGTAATAAAATTCCTTTAGTGGGAAGATTACTGAGTCGAGTTACTCCTAATCCCAATAAAGCTCAAGCACTCGATTTGTCAATTAAGTTAGTTGTAGAACTATTAGCTTTTTGCCAAATCAACGGTATTCCAGGAGATAGTATTGGTGATTTTGTGGGCGCACTGAGCGACTATAGCGGGGAATCGTTAATGCGGATGACGGCTTTAGTTTGCGTTGATGGCTTAATTCCTCTAGGTCCAGATTTTCTACTCAAGGTACAGTCAACTTTGAGCGGTATTAATCCCCAAGATTTGGAATCGAATTCAACTTTTAAAGGTGTATCAGAATCAATCCCTGGAGGAAACTCTAAAGGTAAGCTAGATTTTATTGGTGAAAGTTTCGACTCAGTAAAAGGCTGGATGGCTAACTTTGTTAGAAGTAAGAATTTGTCACCTGAAAAAGTCATGAATAACTTACAGAGCTTTTTAGAATTTTCAGATAGTAAGCTAGATTACGTTGCGGCTTTTATCGATGTATCAACTAATTACTATGAACATACTGGAACTCAAACCTTAGCTAGAAGGCTAATCGAAAGAGCGTTTGACGAAATTTGAGCCAAGAACACATATCTAAAGATAGTTTTTCCGCATCACCAGGCAGTTGCGATGATTAGGTAGGTTGAGGTATTGTAATTCGTCAGTTAACTTTTTAATAAATTGTAATCCTCTGCCACCTTCTTTTTCCATCAAGCTAGCTTCTTTCTCGCTCTTGCGTAACTTTGCCTGAATGTCAAATGGTTGTCCTCGATCCCAAATCCGCATCTCGATAAAATTCGGGAGTAGTTTAACTTCTAGATCGATGGGTGTAGTTTCAGGTAAGCCATGATGAGCATGACGAACCGCATTAGTGAAGGCTTCGACTAGCGCTACCTCGCATTGCCATCCCATTCTTTGAGGAACTAAGGGAAATATTAAACCTTCAAACCACTGTAATACCTCTTTTAAGGCTTCCAACTCGGTTTGAACCTGTAGGTGATATTGTCTTGTTTCTGGGTTCGATTTCATTGAACGATCATGACTACGAGTCTGCCAAGTATAAAGAATTTTAGCTAGTAAGATTCTTTATTTCAATGCGAAATTTGAGCTGATAAAATTGATATATATTAAGCCACGCTTTAGCTATTAGTTATTCTTTACCTAAATATCAATAAAATATCTATTAACTATTATAAACAATAGTATGTATTTTCACAGCTAATTACAATAAGAAGTGTTAAATGATTAATGGCAGTAAAGATTATTCTTGTTGGTTAAGCCTCAACTATATCGCTCAATTTAAGTGATATTAAATCTATAACTCTGCTTAAAATCTCGCTATTTTTAGGTTATTTTTGCTCAAGATTTGCTTTAAATTCAGCTAAAATTGCCTTGGTTTAAATATATAATAATTGAGTTTTTAGATGTTTGGTTTGATCAATTTAAATAAACCAGTTGGATTTACTTCCCACGATTGCATTGCCAAGTTACGAAAACTGCTCAAGACTAAAAAAATTGGGCATGGAGGCACTCTTGACCCCACAGCAACGGGAGTATTACCTGTAGCAGTAGGAAAAGCTACCAAGCTGCTACAATTTTTGCCTGAACCCAAAGTTTATCGCGCCCGAATCCGTTTAGGGGTAACTACCGCTACTGATGATTTGGCAGGAGAGATAATTAACAGCAATACAGAATTTAATCTTGCCCCAAGCCAAATTATAGATAGCCTAAATAATTTTGTGGGTACAATTGAGCAAGTGCCACCAATCTACAGCGCAATTAAGCAAAATGGCAGAAAACTGTATGAATTAGCCAGAAAAGGTGAAGCAATAACGGTAGAACCAAGAACTGTAACTATTAGCAAAATCGAACTACTTAATACATATAAAACAGATTTCTACGAACTAGAAATCGATGTTTACTGTAGTCCTGGTACATATATTAGAGCGATCGCACGGGACTTAGGTAATAATTTAGGAGTAGGTGGTACTCTAGCTAATCTCATTCGGATCGAAAGCTGCGGAATGCAGCTTAAGGACAGTCTTACTTTTGAAGAGATAGCCAGCCAATTACAACAGCAGACTTTTAGTTTAATTGAGCCTACTTTAATTCTCAATCATTTAGATGCTGTAACCCTAACAGATGAAGATGCTCAGCGATGGTGTCAGGGTCAATTAGTAGATTTAAATCAAGCAGTAACTAGCAGCAGAGAAATAACCGCATTTTATCCAGAATGTTATTTGGTGACTTATTCAGCACGGGGAACTTTTCTTGGCATCAGTATTTTATTTAAACGCAATGAGATACTTAAACTCAAGCCAAAGGTAGTTTCGTTTGCCGAAAATTTGACTAAAAGCTAGTTAAAAATCAATAAACTAAGGGAAGATTGTCCCTCCCCTTAGTTTCTTTGATTAGCTAAACTGGTAGTTGTTTAGTCTTATTTATCAGGCTGAGGAGTCATACGCAAGTAGGGCTTGATTTCTTCAACGCCTTTCGGAAATTTTTGTTTAGCTTCTTCAGTAGAAATAGCTGGAGAAACCACTACATCTTCACCATCTTTCCAGTTCACGGGAGTTGCCACCTGATAGTTGTCAGTTAACTGTAGAGAATCAATTACCCTGAGAATTTCGGGAAAATTACGACCTGTACTTGGAGGATAAGTTAAAGTTAAGCGTAATTTTTTGTTGGGGTCAATAATAAATACTGAACGGACTGTAACCTTAGCGTTAGCATTGGGATGAATCATGTCATAAAGATCAGAAACCTTTTTGTCTGCATCCGCCAAAATTGGGTAATCAACTTTTGTCCCTTGAGTTTCGTCGATATCCCCAATCCAACCTTTGTGGGAATCTACATCATCAACGCTTAAAGCGATAGTTTTAACGTTACGTTTGTCAAATTCCCCTCTCAGTTTGGCTACTTCCCCTAATTCAGTAGTGCAGACAGGAGTATAGTCAGCAGGGTGAGAGAAAAGAACTACCCAGCTATCTCCAGCCCATTCGTAAAAGGAAATATCCCCCATGTTGGAAGCTTGAGTAAAATCAGGCACAGTATCGCCTAATCTGAGTTGAGCCATGGTTTAAACCTCAATTTAGTTTTAGAAAAGCAGTATTTTATCTTCCCATGAAAAGCTAATTATATATCTGGCTCTTAATCCTTCTTGATAAGAATTTTAATTACTAAGTAAAGTAAACTTCTACTAATTTTTTTAGGAAATACAATTAATTACCCGATTACCATAAGATAAAATGAACGACTCGACTAGCTGAATACAAAGGACGACTTCATGGAAGACAAGCATATGTTAATGATTCCTGGGCCCACTCCAGTCCCAGAGAAAGTATTGATTTCTTTAGGCAAACATCCCATCGGACACCGTAGCGGTGATTTTAGCAAGATTATTGCTGAGATTAATCAAAATCTCAAGTGGCTACATCAAACTAGGAACGAAGTACTATCTCTCAACGTATCAGGTACTGGGGCAATGGAAGCGGGAATGATTAACTTCCTTAGTCCTGGCGATCGCGTTTTAGTTGGTGTCAACGGTAAATTTGGCGATCGCTGGGCGCAGATCTGCGAAGTATTTGGTCTGCAAACCGAACGTATTACCTCAGACTGGGGAACACCTCTAGATCCTGAAGAGATTCGCACCAAGTTAGAAGCCGATACCAACAAAGAAATCAAAGCGGTGGTCATTACCCATTCGGAAACTTCGGCGGGGGTACTCAATGATCTAGAAACTATTAATCGGCACGTTAAGGCACATGGTGAAGCTTTAATTATTGTCGATGCTGTAACTAGCCTGGGTGCGTACAACCTACCTATTGATGACTGGGGACTAGATGTAGTGGCATCTGGTTCACAAAAAGGCTACATGATTCCTCCAGGGATGGGCTTTATCTCCGTCAGTGAGAAAGCATGGCAGGCTTACGAAACTAGTAAGTTTCCCCGTTTCTATATGGATTTGGGTAAATATAAAAAAGCTAACGCCAAAGACAGTAGTCCCTTTACTCCGCCGATCAACTTAATGTTTGGTCTACAAACTGCCCTGCAAATGATGCAGCGAGAAGGTTTGGAAAATATCTTTGCTCGTCATGGGCGTTTAACTCAAGCTACTCGCGCTGCTGCCAAAGCGCTTGGACTAGGCTTACTTGCACCTGATAACGCTGCCAGTACTGCGGTAACGGCGATTCAAAGCGATGATGCTGAAGCAATTAGAGCCACGATGCGTCAAAAGTATGATATTGCCTTAGCAGGGGGACAAGATCATCTCAAAGGTAAGATCTTCCGTATTGGTCATCTAGGCTTTGTTAGCGATCGCGATATTCTGATGACGATTTCTTGCTTAGAAGCTACTTTAACCGAACTCAACTATGATTTTGAGTCCAAGTCTGGAGTTAAAGCTGCTGCGGCTGCCTTAGTTTAAATTTATTTAAGTTAATTTCTTGAGTTCCTCAATTCTGAGGAACTTGTTTTATTCAAGCTAAAAGAGCGATCGCCATCTAGCTACGCCAGGATAAAATAATATCTTGATCTAGTTATTTGATCTTGATCAACCTATGGCTTTTTACGCTCATACTCCAGCAAAAGATTCTGATAAATGGCATCCACTACAAGCTCATTTAGAAAAAGTTGCCGATCGCGCCGAACAATTAGCCACTAAATTTGAAGCTGGAAAAATTGCTTATTATGCTGGGCTTTGGCACGATTTAGGCAAATATAATCCAGATTTTCAAAAGTATTTAGAGCAGTGTAAAATTGCCTCTGAAACAAATAGTTCTGAACCTAAAAGTCGCGTTCCTCATGCTAAGTATGGTGCTAAACTGGCTGCGGAAAAATTTTCGCTGCTCGCCCCTTTGATTTACGGGCATCATGGCGGTTTGCCTCAACAAGCATACATGAAAGATCGCCTAGCTGAAATTAAAACTGAAACATATCAGCAGATTTTAGCAAATGCGCGCTCAGAATCATTAGATTTAGATATTACGCCAGAAATAAACCAACAATTAAAAAATCTGGTTAAAGATAATCTCGGTTATGAATTATTGCTGAGAATCTTATTTTCCTGCTTGGTAGATGCCGATTATCTCGATACAGAAACTCATTTCGATCCAGAAAATGCCACAAAAAGAGGATCGAATATTACGGTTCAAATTCTTTGGCAGACACTAGAAAAAGAGCAACAAAAGCTATTAGTCAAAGTAGCAAAAGAAGCAGATACAGAAGTTAATCGAGTGCGATCGCAAGTCTATCAAGCTTGTTTAAATTCAGCATCATTAAAACCAGGAATATTCCGTCTTGCAGTGCCTACAGGTGGCGGAAAAACACGTAGCGGTTTAGCATTTGCTTTAGCTCATGCAGTCAAGCACAATTTGGACAGAGTAATAGTAGCAGTACCTTATACCAGTATTATCGAACAAACAGTAGAAGTATATCGGGATATCTTTGGGCAGGATGCAGTTTTAGAACATCATAGTGCAGTCAAACCAGATGAAGCAAATGAATCGGATGCGCGATCGCGTCAAGCTATAGCAAGACTAGCTACTCAAAACTGGGATGCGCCATTAATTGTAACTACGACAGTACAGTTATTTGAAAGTTTATTTGCTCGTCGTACTAGTCAATGCCGTAAATTACACAATATTGTTAGTAGCGTTATTGTTCTCGATGAAGTCCAGACTCTACCAGTCTTTTTACTCGATCCAATTTTAAGTGTATTAAAAGAATTGTGCGATCGCTATCGTGTCAGTATTGTTCTTTGTACGGCAACTCAACCAGCTTTTGAAGGCAATAGTCCTTATTTACAGGGTTTTCCTGCTGGAAGCGTGCAAGATATTATTCCGAGTGAATTAGCTAAACAACATTTTTCAACTTTGAGTCGCGTTGCTTATCAAATTCCTGAAACAGCTTGGAGTTGGCAGAATTTAGTAGCAGATTTAGCAAGACGTGAAGCATCGCAAGCCTTAATTGTTTTAAATACTCGCAAAGATGCCCTAAAAGTTTTAGATGCACTCGATTCTACAGACGAAGACAATTTATTTCATTTATCTACTTTATTATGTGGACAACATCGAAGAGAAGTTTTACAAACAGTACGCGATCGCCTAAAAAATAACCAACCTTGTATTCTCATTTCTACCCAAGTTGTTGAAGCGGGAGTAGATTTAGATTTTCCCTTAGTATATCGAGCGATCGCACCGTTAGATCGAATCGTCCAAGCAGCAGGAAGATGCAATCGAGAAGGAAAACTAAATCAAGGAAATGTAATTGTATTTCAACCAGAAGAAGGCAAAGTTCCACCAGGAGAATATCGTAAAGCAGTAGATGAGACTATACGATTACTAAAACGAAAGAATTTAGATTGGGACGATCCGAGTATATTTGCCGAATATTTCCAAAGTCTCTATCAAGGTTTAGAAACAGATGGGAAAGAAATTCAAAAATATCGAATATCTCTAGATTATCCAGAAGTAGCAGCAAGATTTAAATTAATACCCGATGATACCAACCCTGTTGCGATCGCCTATGATGATCGCGCTATTAAAATTATCCAACGCATTAAACAACGGGGATTAAAATCAGCAGATTTAAAAGCATTACAACCCTACCTAGTAAACCTTCGCAGTCGAGAATTTAAACAAACAGAAGAACTAAGAGAACAAATTGCTGCGGGTATTTGGGTGTGGAATGGGAATTATGACTCGATCAAAGGAATTGCGATCGGTGATCAAGCTATTGTCTACGATCCAGCCGATTTAATCTTCTAAATTTAAACGAAGAAAAACTAAAATTATCGATCTTGGATTCTTGGATCTGGATTGGGAACTATGAATTTATCAGGATAATTGCGATCACTGACAAAGATCTTGTCTACGATTCAACAGATTTAATCCTCTAAAGGAGTAAACCAATTAATGACAACAGATTCACCTTTAACTATCAAAGTTTGGAGTGATTTAGCTTGCTTTACGCGCCCAGAATTTTGTGCCGAGAGAGTGAGTTACGAAGTAATAACACCAAGTGCTGCCCGTGGTGTTTTAGAAGCGATTTTTTGGAAACCCGAGTTTGTTTGGAAAATAAAGGAAATTTTAGTACTTAAGCCAATTCAGCACTTTTCCATCTTTCGTAATGAAATTAATAATTGGCAAAGCGATCGCTCGGCGAAAAACCCAGAATATCGCTATTTTGCTGATGATGATCGCGCTCAACGCCATACTTTAGGATTGCGAGATGTGGCTTACATTATCAAAGCAGATATCCAGCTTAAACCTCATGCTAACGCTAATCCTGCTAAATATCGCGACCAATTTCGTCGTCGAGTCAAAAGAGGGCAATGTCATCATCAACCCTATTTAGGAACTCGTGAATTTAGTGCTTTTTTTGGCTTGCCAGAGTCGAAAGATCAACCGATAGATCGCAGTGACGAATTGGGTTTAATGCTTTTGGATGTTGAGTTTATGGCTGATTCTACAGGATCGACCATAGAATATTTGACCCATGATGAAACAGGTGGAAAAGTTACTAAAGGCAAAGCACAACCGAAGTTTTTTCGGGCGCGTTTGGAAAATGGCGTTTTGAGGATTCCTGATGATTCTAACTAGATTATAAAGAATATGCCGACAATCGCATGGAGTTACCACCTGCGATGTACGGCGTAAATAAAATCGCGTGGTTAATCGATTTATCTCCCGATGGTGAATTTGAAGGATTTGTTTGTCTCAAATCCCAAGAAGCCAAATGGGGAACAATTATGACAACGCCTCATATTGGTCGTACTGTAGCAATAAGCCCGAAATTACTGGCAGATACAGGAGAATATGTTCTTGGTATTCCCAAAAAAACATCAAAACCCGAACGAGTAAAAGAGTGTCACAAACAGTTTAAAAATTTAATTCATAAATGCGCCAACGAGACACAAGAATCTGTAGTCAAGACAATTGCAGCATTTCTCAATTCATCGGAAATAGATAAGGCTAAAGCCGAATTACCTCAAGACTTCGATCCTAGTGAAGTAATAACATTTCGCGTTGGTAGCGTAATTCCCTCTAATGCTGGGGAAAGCTGGCATAAGATCGAAGAATTTTGGGCAAAATATACTTCTGGAGAAACTGCTGAAGACTCAGATAAAAGTAATCCAGTTATGACTTGTCTAATTACAGGCGAAGTTACCTCTGTAGAAAAACGATTGCCTTTTCTAGTTAAAGGTGTAATCGGCGGACAACCTTCAGGTACGGCATTAGTTTCTGCTAATTCCTCTGCTTTTATGTCTTATGGATTACAAAACTCTCTGACTTCACCAATTTCTAGAGATGCTGCTGAGAAATTTGCTAAAGCGTTGAATTCACTGATTGCTGACAATAGATCGCGCATCTATATTGGTTCGACTGTTTATGTTTTTTGGACGAAGGAAGAGACAGGTTTTAATCCTCTCACATTTCTAGATAAACCAGATCCGCAAGCAGTTGCCAACTTATTACAATCTCCATTCACTGCCAAACAAGCATCAAGCCTGAATGAAAATCAGTTTTACGGATTGTCTTTAACTGCTAATAATGCCCGTGCAGTAGTTAGAGATTGGTTGGAAACTACTGTTCCTAATGTGGAAGCTAATTTAACAGCTTGGTTTCAGAAACAACGAATAGTTGATTCCTATGGCGCAGAACATCGACCTCTTGGTGCTTACACTCTAGCAGCTAGTGTATATCGAGATGCAGCCAAAGAAATGCAGCCAAAAGTACCAACTACTTTAATTCGGAGTGCGTTACATGGCGATCGCCTGCCTGATGAATTGTTGCTCAAACTGGTACGACGCAACCTTGTAGAAAGAGAGATTACTTATCCTCGTGCTGTACTAATTAAATTAATTTTCTCCAGCGATTCTAATCGAAACCAAATGATGAGAGATATGGAACAGTTAAACCTCAATCCTAATTTAGCAGGTGGCGATCGCGCTGCTTATTATTGTGGGAGATTATTAGCCGTATTAGAAGCAACTCAAAGAACTGCAATTGGTTCAGTTAATGCTTCTCTTACTGATCGCTATTATGGTGCAGCATCAAGCACTCCTGCCAATGCCTTTCCTTCCTTAATGCGTGGTGCGCGATCGCATTTAGCCAAGCTACGTAAGACTATGCCAGGTGCTTGTAAAGCCTTAGAAGACAGAGTTGAAGAAATTACCGTCAATCTTTCTACCTTTCCTAAAACTCTGAATTTACAGCAACAAGGTTTATTTGCTTTGGGTTACTACCATCAACGGGCAAGCGATCGCGCGGCTGCGAAAGCTAATCAGAACAAACACCAACTTACGTAGGGGCGTTTCACGAAACGCCCCTACAGAAAATACCTACAAATTAAACCCAAGGAATTAATTATGACTCATCATCTCAATCCTAACTATCGTCACGATTTTGTTTTATTATTCGATGTTATTGATGGCAATCCCAATGGCGATCCAGATGGCGGAAATATGCCCCGTACTGATGCCGAAACCTCTCATGGACTGGTAACGGATGTCTGTTTAAAACGTAAAATTCGCAACTATATTGCTACCTATGCCGAATACGAAGCCACAGAAACAGAAAAAGAACGACTCAAGATTTTTGTCGAACATCACGGCGTACTTAACGATCAAATCCATCGCGCCCATGTTGCTGTTGGTAATTCTGTTGGTAAATCTGCTAGTAAAATTGTTGAAGATGAGCAAATTTTAACTTCATTACGAGAACTAAAACCCTATTTACCAGATGCTTTTACTTTTACTGATAATGATGAAGATTCAGGTGAAGTAGATGCGACTTTAGAATATAGCGGTGACATGTCTGATGATGAAATCAAAGAATTTTATGCCCGTGATGAAGTTACCGAATTGTTTAAAAATAACAAGCTGAGTAAATTCATTAAAGAATTAGTCAAAAAAGCAGGAAAACCAGACAAAAATCGTGCTAACGCTGAAAAAGCCCAAAAATGGATGTGTGCCAATTTCTATGACGTGCGGATGTTTGGTGCAGTGATGAGCACAGGGTTGAATGCAGGACAAGTCCGTGGTGCAATGCAACTTACTTTTGCGCGATCGCTCGATCCAGTCCAACCTCAAGATTTAGCCATTACTAGGGTTGCTGTAACTGATGCTAAAGATCGAGAAAAACTACAGACGATCGGACGTAAAACGATGATTCCTTATGGTTTATACCAAGGACATGGTTTTTATTCTCCCTGTCTAGCAGCGAAAACAGGCATTACCCAAGAAGATTTATCACTATTTTGGGAAGCCCTAATCAAAATGTGGGATTTTGACCGCAGTGCCAGCAGGGGTATGATGGCACCACGAGGATTATACATATTTAGTCACGAATCCAAACTCGGTAACGCACCAGCCCATAAGCTATTTGAACGAATCCAAGTACAGCTTAAAAAAGAGGTAACACTACCTCGTCAATTTGGTGATTACGAGGCGATCGTCAACGAAGAAGATTTACCACCAGGGGTACATTTGACAAAATTAATCTAGTCTTTTAATTAACTTAAACTAAAAAGGAAGCCTCTCAAACGCCAATTCGTAAGGCTTCCTTAAACACCAATATTTCTGACTTACTTGGTTTGGTGAATAATCCTTAAAATATTTCCAATTGTTAACAACTCAAGGCTTGTCATCCTTAGCCGATTCGCCCTATTTTTGGCACTTAAAATATGTTTACCAATGATGAATATGTAATGTTGAGTGCATTGCAACATTTTGCTTTTTGTCCTAGACAGTGCGCTCTAATTCACATTGAACAAGCTTGGGCGGAGAACATCTATACGCTTCGAGGAATGCGGGTACATGAGAAAGTACACGAACCTAGTGATGAACTAATTGAAGCGGGAATTCGAGTCGAGCGATCGCTTTCTTTGTATTCTCACGAATTGGGACTCAAAGGTATTGCTGATGTAGTGGAATTTTTGCCCGATGGTACAGCTTACCCTGTTGAATATAAATCTGGTTCGCGCAAAGTCCGCCCTGCCGATAACATCCAGCTTTGCGCCCAAGCATTGTGTTTAGAAGAAATGTTGAATCGCCCTGTATTAAAGGGTGCAATTTTTCATCATAAATCTCGTCGACGACGGGAAGTAGAATTTGAGCGGAAATTGCGATCGCTCACTCTTCAAACAATTGAAAAAACGCGATTGCTTTTAGCTGAAGCTAAATTACCATCACCAGTTAATGATAAACGCTGTGATGATTGCTCTTTGATTGAAACTTGTATGCCTCATGCAGTTAATAATTTTACCGAATCAGCCAAAAAGAATAATCCTTTTGCCATAAATGAACCATGAAAACAATTCTGAACACTCTCTACGTACAAACCCAAGGTGCTTATTTACGTTTAGACCATGAAACTCTCAAACTAGAAGTGGAAAAAGAACTAAAATTTCAAATTCCTCTACATCATCTCGGTAGTATTGTGGCTTTTGGAAATGTCTTGCTGAGTCCATTTTTAATTCACAAATGTGCTGAAGATGGACGCAATTTGATTTGGTTAACTCAATACGGACGCTATAAAGCACGAATGGCAGGTTCGACCACAGGAAATGTCTTGCTACGAAGAGTGCAACATCAGGCAATTGATTCTCCCGAACAAACTTTAGCGATCGCCCGATACATGGTAGCAGGAAAGTTACAAAATGCGCGATCAGTAGTCATGCGGGCAGCAAGAGAAGCAAAAAGCTCAAAAGATCAGGAATTTCTCGCAAAAACTGTTCAAATTCATGCCGAATCAATTCAAAATACAGAAACAGCCTCAGATTTAGACAAACTAAGAGGAATTGAAGGTTATGCAGCTAAAGCTTATTTTGGCAGTTTTACCCCAATGATTCGCCAAAATCGAGAAGCATTTGCCTTGACAGAAAGAAGCAAACATCCACCCCGCGATCCGATTAATGCCTTATTGTCCTTTGTTTATACATTACTGACTAATGAGTGTGTTTCCGCTTGTGAAAGTATTGGACTCGATCCGCAAATGGGCTTTTTACATGCCTTACGTCCAGGTAAACCATCCTTAGCCCTAGATTTGATGGAAGAATTGCGATCGCCTTTAGCAGACCGTTTGGTTTTAACTTTAATCAATCGCGGACAAGTTAAACCAGAGGATTTTACTAAACGTCCAGGCGGGGCTATTTATCTCTCTGAAGATGGCAGAAAAATAATCCTCACGGAATATCAAAAAAGGAAACAAGAAGAAGTAACTCATTCGATTATCGGTTCTAAAGTTCCTGTGGGTCTGATTCCTCATGTACAAGCGCGATTGCTAGCGCGTCATTTACGAGGAGATGTACTAAGTTATCAACCTTTTATTTTGCGAGGGTAAGTTATGGATATTTTAGTTACTTATGATGTAAATACGGAAACCAAAGAAGGACGAAGTAGGCTGCGTAAAGTAGCGACTATGTGTGAAAATTATGGACAGCGCGTACAGTATTCGGTGTTTGAGTGTCGAGTTAGTGAGGTACAATGCGAACAATTTCAAGCGCGGTTGGTGAAGATAATTAATAAACAGACCGATAGTATTCGGTTTTATCGGTTGTCATCACCGCGAGAAAAGTACGTGGAGTCTTTTGGGGTTGATAAGTATACTGATTTTGACAAGCCTTTGATTATGTGATATTTGTCGCGAACCTATAGCAGGGGGCAATTTCCTGGGAGGTTCGCGATTGCCCATGGGATATGGCTTTAAGCACTAGTTGGATTTTATAGATATGGTTTGTATGTTGGTTGGAATAAGGGGTTCGCGGAAAAATGATTGGAAACGCTTGTATGGATTAGGGTTAAAATAGCTACAGTTGCGATCGTCCTTCGGGGCGATCGAGGATTGAAACAATCCAAGCACGTCACACAGCGGCAATTGTTACTCAAAGTTGCGATCGTCCTTCGGGGCGATCGAGGATTGAAACTTCTTTGTACCAAATCTCTCGACTATGGCACGAAGTTGCGATCGTCCTTCGGGGCGATCGAGGATTGAAACAATTCGATGGTCTCTTTTCGCTCGTTATCCATTTTGTTGCGATCGCCCCGAAGGACGATCGAGGATGGAATTTATTATTCAATATTTAATAACGTCTATCGGCGGTTCGATTCAGCTCAGTCTTCGCAAAGCAAGACTAAGAGTTCTTTCACTTCTTGTTAAATTATTTTCCTCGGCAGGGAAATTTTGCCTTCTTGCTGTTTAAACCAGATCGCGATCGCTCAGTATTTCATAGCCATCTTTTGTCACTAATACGGTATGTTCAAACTGGGCGGATAAATTATTATCTACCGTGACTACTGTCCAGCGATCGCGCAACACTCTAGTGTGCTTAGAACCTGCATTGACTATGGGTTCAATTGCCAAAGTCATTCCTGCTTTAAGCTTAACGTCAGGCATCCATTTAGTCCGATGATTGAATACCGACGGTGCTTCGTGCAGATTTTTGCCAACACCATGTCCAGTATATTGTTCTACTACGCTATAGCCATTTGCCTTTACATGGTCTTCTACTGCCCCAGCAATGTCTAATAAATGATTACCCGCCTTTACTTGTTCTATACCTTTGTATAACGCTTCTTCGGCAACCTCAATTAATTTGGCAGCGTCTTTAGTTACCTTGTTACCTACGGCAATGGTAATACAAGAATCGCCATGAAATCCCTCGCAATAAGCACCCGTGTCTACTTTCAAAACATCTCCGCGACGCAGTACTTTTTTGGCATCAGGAATACCGTGTACTACCTCGTTGTTGACGCTAGCGCAGATCGAAGCAGGAAAACCATAATAACCTTTGAAACTAGGAGTTGCACCCATCTCACGAATACGCTGTTCGGCATATTCATCTAGATCTGCGGTTGTCATTCCTGGTTTGGTTATGGTTGCAATTTCCTTTAACACCGTTGCCACAATCTTAGCTGAATGACGCATTTTTTCGATTTCTGGCGCAGACTTAATTGAGATCCCACGAGAATTACGATCTAGTGCGGGTAATCCATTAGATGTGTCGCCTGAAGTTTTTTTTGATTTGGGAAAGAGAAGTTGAGTAATAATATTCATTAAATATAGTGTTATTTATCTCTTTCAGTATATCGTAAGAACTATAACTTGCCTTTTTAGTAGTATTTTAATGCTGCCAATTGCTTATTTTTTAATATGTTTAAATATTTCTGAGCAAGTTTTTACACCTATTCTCATCTAGTGCTATTGATTCTTTTCAGATGCAGCATAAACTCCCTGAACGTTATACCAATTGAGGAAGATACGAGCTATTTGTTCGGCTAGTTGAGGTTTTTTACGCTCGATTAACCACTGCAAAATCGGTTTTAAACTGCGTTCATTTAAGCTACCATTCAATGATAATATTCCCCAAAGAATGCGATGCATAATTGTCATTTGAATCATCATTCTAACCTCAAAGGTAGGATGTTTATAATAGAAAATTGCTCCCATTTTTCCTCTTTGAATTTCTTGCTCAATCATTTGAGAAATTTGTTCTAAGCTAAATGCGGGATGCCAATGATAACCGACTGCTTTAGGACATTTGATCAGTTTTAAATTGAGCTTTTTTAACCGTACTCCTAACTCTAAATCCTCCCAACCATAGAGTTGAAAACCCGTGTCAAATAAACCCGCTTCTTCTAACCAGTTCTTGGCGATCGCTACATTACCAGTTGCAAAATAAGCAGCGGAGAAGTCGGTTATTTTGTAAGGTTCAGAGGTTGGATGATCAAAGTTATTAGTATTAATTACTGCACCATAAGTAAACAGGCGATCACTTCCTAGATCTTGCTCACCTTTGATCAAAGCATCGGCGTGAGATTGCAAAAATTTTGCGGTCACAACTAAATCGCTATCAATGAAAACTATGGTGTCGCCTAGGGAATTTTTAACGCCCAAATTTCTGGCTGCTGCTGCTCCTTGATGATCCTGTTCTAATACTTTTACATGGGGTAACTCGTCTTTATTTTCTGCTAACCAAACTAAAGTTTTATCCGTCGAACCATCATCAACCAATACTATTTCATATCCGTCAATCTTATGATCGTGATCGTTTAATTCCTGTTTTTCTAAAGCAACAAGACATTTTTGAAGTATCGGCAAACGATTGTAGGTAGGAATTACGACACTGATATACATCTATAAAAGCTCTTGTTTAAAAAAACTAAGTATAACATCCGAACTTTTGATCAAGTATTGACTACTTTTGACCAACGGTCAGAGCAGGCTCCGTCGTTCTACGGCGGAGTAATCTCTGACTTCTTAAGATACGCGATTCATCTTTTTTAATAACATTTCAATCATGGGTGCATCATCACTATCAGGAGCAATTTTAAGAAAATATTGTAGATCAATGATTGCTTCCTCCCAACGGTTTACTTGGTAATATAGCAAACCGCGATCGCGGATTTCTGCCACGTTTTGCGGCAATATTTTAAGAATGGCACTCATAATTGATAAAGCTTTATCTAGTTCTCGGCGATGTAGATAGATAAACTTGAGGTTGTTCAGCATTCTGGCTAATATTTGCTTATTGGTTACGGGCATAAGCCAGCTAGGATCGAGCTTCACCTGTTGTTGATAAATCTGATCTAGTTTCATTTGACAGTCGTGTTTAAATAAAATTTCTCCTTGATTAAACACATCGATAAAAATTTCTGAAGCTTCAAATTCTGGACGAATTAAGAAATGTCCAGGCATGCCAATGCCTACCATGGGAAAATTAAGCCGTTGAGCGATCGCTAAATAAATTACGGCAAGAGAGATGGGAATTCCTACCTTCCTGTCAATTACTTGATTTAAAAAGCTATTATCAGGATCGTAATAATCATGTTGATTACCACAAAATTCTAAGCGATCAAATAAGTGATCATTAATTGATTTAATTACTTTTAAAGGGTAGCGTTCGGCGATGAGTTGCGATTCTATTTTAGATGCGATCGCATCTAAAATACTCAAGTATTTGGCTATATTTAGATTGGGATATTCTGCTTGGGCATAGCAAAGAGCAGCTTTGGCTAAATCGATTTGCTCATCTGGTTGGTTAATTTCCTGGTAGAAGCTGTGCCACAGTAGTTGATTATCCATGAAACCAAGATTTAGTTATTTTGATCTATTTAGATTATGTTAATATTTTTCGGTATTTACTGAATAGCTTTTAGTAAGTATTTATTCATTTTTAGTAACGTTTATCAAATAAGTTAAAAATTTCCCCAGCCAAAGTGAACGTTGCTTCCTTAGTCACTGTTTCAATTATTCTCCTGCTCGTAGCCACTGGCGTTGCCTTGCTGACGCGACAACTTCGTATTCCCTACGTTACAGGTTTGGTGTTAGCTGGCTTGCCGATCACTGAGCTACTGTCTCGTCCCATTGGTTTAGAGCCTTCTCTAGTTTTGAATCTTTTCCTGCCGATTCTCATCTTTGAAGCTGGTATCAATACAGATATTAGCCGTCTACGTAGTACTTTTAAACCAATTGCCCTCTTAGCTGGGCCAGGGGCTGTGTTTTCTGGTGTTATTATTGCTATTGTCTTGAAATTTGCTTTGGGACTAGCTTGGATACCCGCTCTATTTATAGGAGTAATTCTGGCAAACACTGATACAGTTTCCATGATTGCCGTCTTTAAGGAAATACCAGTACCCTCTCGGCTTTCCAGTATCGTTGAAGGAGAAACCCTATTCAACGATGCTGCTGCCCTAGTTTCGTTTAACCTAATTTTACAAGTATATTCGACGGGTTCGCTCACGTTACTAGAGGGAATTCAACAACTACTATTCATCGCTCTAGGAGGCTGCCTCGTCGGGTTGGTTTTGGGCTACTTGAGTATACCTATATTTGTCCGTTTAGATGATCCTCTTAGCAGTCTTTTATTGACAGTGGCAGTTGCCTTGGGAACTTTTCAAGTTGGTCAATTTCTAGGTGTATCAGGTGCTGTAGCTGTAGTTGTAGCTGGATTAATTTTTGGTAATTTAGGGCTTTCTCGCAATACCTCCGCTTCTAGTCGCATCACTTTGTTGAGTTTCTGGGAATATGCTGGTTTTACTGTCAACACCTTTATTTTTTTGCTGATTGGTGTAGAAATGAATTTGGTAATTCTCTGGAGGACTTTACCTGCAATTCTACTTGCAGTTTTGGCGTATCAAGTCGGACGAGTTGTTACAGTCTATCCTCTGCTAGCTATAGTGCGTTGGTTTGACCGTCCAATTCCGCTGCGCTGGCAACATTTACTCTTTTTAGGCAACATCAAAGGTTCACTCTCAATGGCTCTGGCGTTGAGCTTACCCTCCACACTCCCCGGGAGAGAAGTCCTCATTGCTTTGGTTTTTGGCAGTGTGCTAGTGTCATTGGTGGGACAGGGGTTAAGCTTACCTTGGCTAGTAAAACGCTTAAAATTGTCTAGGTTTTCAGCGACTCAGCAGCAAGTTGAAGAATTGCAGGCCCAGTTGATCACAAGTAAGGCAGCGCAGGATGAATTAGACAGCCTTTTGAAATCAGGAGTGTTACCAAAAGCTGTGTATGAAGAGATGCGTTCCGCTTATCAGGTACGAATTGCCAGTGCAGAGAAGACACTGCGGGAGCTTTATAATCGTCGTCCTGGTGAGTTGAATAACCAAAGTGGCAACAGTGGTAAACTTGATGCCGTTCGCCGTCGATTGCTACTAGCGGAGAAAGCTGCACTCAATGAGGCAATACGTAAGCGAATTCTCTCAGAAGAAATTGCGCGTATCAGGCTAAAAAAAATTGATGAACAATTGCTGAAACTAGAAGATGATTGATCATTTTTTAAGTCCCCTGCTTTGGAGATAAACTTTGGTTATTGGGTTGATTTTTGATTACTTTGCCAGGACTAACAAAAGAAACTCCTTGCTGGGATTCGGTAGCAATCATAACCGCTTCCACTATAGGCTCAGACACTTGTGTTTGGGCAATCCACTCCACAACAAAATTTGCGCCAAAACCTCCACTGGTATCAGTTCTATTCACAAAAAAATCATCAGAAGCTAGCGCATCAAGTTGAATAGGACGATCTAAGTACTGCTTAACTAATTTACCGTTCGAGTCATAGTAACGTACGGAAGTAATGATAATCGAGTTGGTTAAATCTGTGTTACGAATACTGAGTGTAGCTGCTAAATTTAAAATCTTTTGTCGATCTTCATAATAGATATGGGAATAGACAGGTACATAAATAGTTTGACCCATTGCTATCTGAAAATTTTGCTCCAGGGTCACCTCCTTTTGAGCTGAATTTAGCTGATTATTATTAGATTGTGACTTGGGCGAATTCTCCGATGATGTGCAAGACACAAGAACAATCAAAGCAATTGCTAAATAAAAATGCGGATATATAGTCATTAAATTAAATTTATCGAACGCGAGTATCTAGTCAAGTATCGTTGAAGTAAGAAACTTGTATGTTTTTAAGCTACGAGTGTGTCACTTACAGCCTTCAATAAAATCAATTACTTGATGCAATGACCCAGGTTTAGTCACAATTAGAACAGTTGAGCCAGGTTCGAGTACGGTGCTACCGTTAGGAATCGTTAAATTGTCGTGGGGATGGGGTTGATAGCCAATAATTAGAGAACCATTGGGAAAACGGAAATCCTGAGCAATTTCAGCAACGCTACGATTAACCACATAGCAATTTTGGGGGATGGAAAGTTTCAATACCTCAATCTGTCCTTGCTCAAAATGCATCATTGATTCTATTTGTGGATACTCAATCGCATTCACCATCGTTGAAACTGCTAAATCTACAGTACTAATGATATGATTTGCTCCTGAAAAACGCAGTGGCTGGGCAAAATCAGCATGACGCATCCGAGACAGAATATGGGTAACACCGTAGTGTTTAGCAAGAGTTACCATTGCTAAGTTTAAAGCATCACTTCTCAAGACAGCTGCTAAAGCATCAGCTTTACGAATCCCAGCTTCTAACAACATTTCTGTACTGACTGCACTTCCTTCAAAAGCGATCGCTCCTACTTGTTCACGGGCATAACGGCAAGCGGTAGGATCAACGTCAATAACGGCAACAGTGTGTCCCAATTCTACCAGTCTGTGGGCTAAACTCAGTCCAATTAATCCTGCACCACCAATCAGCACGTACATAGCTGCTCCTGATATATTAAGTTTTTTAACTATACTAGATCTAGATCAAGCATTAGCTAGCTTCCTTTATAGATAAACCAATTCTTTTTAGCTTTTCGTTAACCTCTAATACTTTTACTTTGACTATTTGTCCGACTTTTACTATTTCATTGGGATCTGAGACAAAGCGATCGCACAGTTGAGAAATATGCACTAAGCCATCTTGATGTACGCCAACATCAACAAACGCGCCAAAGTTAACCACGTTGGTTACTACTCCTTCTAAAATCATTCCTTCAGTCAAATCCCCAATTTCAGCAATATCTTCGGTAAAAGTGGCATATTGAAATTGTTCTCGCGGATCTCGTCCTGGTTTTTCTAATTCGGCGATCACATCCCGTAGAGTAGGTAAACCAATGTCTTCGGTGACAAACTGGGTTAGATCGAGACTTTTAAGGCGATCGCTTACTTGAGGAATCTGATTTAAGGATACATTTAAGCTGGTAGCGATCTGTTTAATTACCCCGTAGCTTTCTGGATGCACTGCCGTATTATCTAATGGATTTTCTCCATCACGAATGCGCAGAAATCCTGCTGCTTGTTCGTAAGTTTTTTTACCTAATTTTGCCACCTTTAAAAGTTCTTTGCGGTTATTAAAAGCTCCTTTAGCATTACGATAAGCTACAATGTTATTGGCAATTGTTTCGGAAATTCCTGATACAAAGATCAGCAATTCCTTAGAAGCAGTATTTAAATCTACACCGACATAGTTTACACAACTTTCTACACTTTCTGCGAGCTTTTGTTTAAGTAACTTTTGATTTACATCATGCTGATATTGACCAACACCAATGGATTTTGGCTCTATCTTTACTAACTCGGCTAAAGGATCTTGTAGTCTTCTACCAATACTAATTGCACCACGTATAGTAAGATCTAAATCGGGGAACTCCTCTCGTGCTACATCGCTTGCCGAATAGATCGATGCTCCAGCTTCGTTAACAATTACCTTAATTGGTTGTGGTTTAATTTCAATTAAAACTTCACTGATAAACCGATCCGTTTCCCGAGAGGCTGTACCATTACCAATAGCAATCAATTCAATCTGATATTTGCTAATAAAATCTTTAACTGTTTGAGCTGCTTGCTTTTTTTGAGCTTCCCCCGAATGAGGAAAGATCGCCTGATATTTTAGATATTTACCTGTATCCGACAGCACAACAACCTTGCATCCTGTCCGAAAGCCAGGATCAATTGCCAGAGTGGGTTTTCTCCCCGCAGGAGCAGCCAGTAAAAGGTTACGTAAGTTAGCTCCAAAAGCTTGGATGGACTCTATATCGGCGTATTCTTGGCGATCGCTTCTCACTTCGCGAATTAACGAAGGCTTGAGTAGACGATTAAACGCATCTTGGAGCATTGTTTGATAAAATTGTTTTAGACTTGGGCATTTAGTGCAAATTTCTCGCTTTTCTAGATAAGATATTACTTCCGACTCTTCATAAGCAATATCTACGTTCAATACCCCTTCCGCTTCACCACGATACAAAGCCAAAATGTTATGTGGTGGAATCTTACTTACCCCATAGCTATAGTTGCGATACATTTCATACTTAGTAGTACCTTCGGGATGCTCGCCTTTAATTTGCGAGACAAATACACCTCGTTGGAAAAAGTATTCTCGTAAATCAGCTCTAATTTCCGCATTTTCTGCTATCTGCTCTGCCAAAATATCTGCCGCGCCTGATAAAGCTTGTTCTAAAGAATCCACTCCTTCGGCATTGATATATTTATTGGCTTCTGAGTCCAAAGATAAATTAGCTATCTGCGGTTGATTATTCGCTTTAATCCACTCGGCTAAAGGTGCTAATCCCTTCTCTTTAGCAATAGTAGCCCTAGTACGTCGCTTTGGTTTGTAGGGCAGATATAAATCTTCTAGTTCAGTTTTATTCAAACAGGCGGTTATCTTTGCCTTAAGTTCAACCGTTAATTTTCCCTGAGAATCAATTTCGGCAACGATCTTTGTTTTACGCTTTGCCAGTTCATCTAAATAAGTGTAGCGTTCAAAAATATCTCTTAGCTGCACTTCATCCAATGAGCCTGTTTGTTCCTTACGATAGCGGGCAATAAAAGGAACTGTTCCACCTTCTAGCCATAGATCCAGTGCATTGTTTACGTTGCCTGAAGATAAGGAAAACTCTTGAGCAATCAGTTGCCGAATATCAGTCATAGAAAATTGAGAAACTACGCCAAAAGCGTAACCGCTTTAACAGGACAATTCTGATTATATATATTTCTCCCGAAATAAGGCATAAAACCTCAGTTAGGAAGTTCTTGGTTCTTTGGTTTACTTGCTCCAAAAATATCGGCACCAGAAAATTTGGTTTATCGATAAATATCTTGTCAATAGCAATTAGAATTAAGCGATAATTGTTCGCTCATAAATTATTACCAATTAAAAACTGCTCCCAAAATAGTTATTGCCAGGTTATAACTGAAATATCCAGATCGTCTAATACTAATTATTACGATTAGTTGTTTCGTCATGGCAATAACCTCGGAAAGTAATCGGGCTAAAAAAGCAGCACTTTTAGCTAAGAAAGATCGAGAAAATATTCTTAAAAGTGGTGTAAGTATACTTGAATATTATCGTAGTGGCTGGAGCGTGGTTGAAATAGCTGCTAACAGTTGTGAATCTGATGACACCGTCATTAGAATTTCAGCAATTAGAAATTTTATCAACCAAGTAAATTCGATTATGGACTTAATTAAATCCCATGTAGAAGGGTTGTCAGCTATAGAAATTGCTCAAAAGCTAAATATAGACACCAGTATTGTTTTAGAAGAGTTAAAGTGGTTTGAACAAAGTTCAATTATTACTCAAAAAGGAACATTGTGGATTCACAAAAAATATGAATAAATAACCGATATTTAGTTATCTTAGCCGAGCGTAATTTTATGAGTTTTCTATTAAGCAGTTGATCGAGAAAATTGTGTAAATCTTTTGAGTGACCTTGAGATTAAGTGCAATTAACTAGCAGGCTAGTTCCCAAGATGCGATCGCTTTGGCAAAATCAACATCTAGCAAAAAATGTCTGAGCAACAACTGAAATAGCACCCCGAATGAGAAGTAAGCGCCGTTGCTTCAATTGCTGTTTATCTAATTCAAGTAGACAATATTTAAGGGAAAGACTGTCCTGTTTATTGACCAAGCGATCGCTGTAGGTTTTGATCGCTAAATAATTATTTCTGCTGAGGTATTTATCTATAATTACAAAGGATATTTAAGACTTCATTCCGAACCATGACTTCTGCTCAACTCTTCGATCTAGCTAACCTTTACATCTTGCCTTTTTGGACCATCATGATTTTGTTTCCCAAATGGAACGTTACCAAAAAAGTCATGGGTTCTTATTTACCTTTTTTGCCCTTAATTGGCACATATATTTATTATCTCGCAACTACTATCAGTTCAGAATCCGCAGCAGCCTTAGCTAATCCTCAGTTAGCAGATATTGCTCGCTTTTTTGCAGAAGAAGGTGCAGCAGGTGCTGGATGGGTTCACTTTTTAGTGATGGATTTATTTATCGGCAGATGGATTTATCAGCAGGGACAAGAAAAGCAGATTTGGACAGTTCATTCTTTAATCTTGTGTTTGTTTTTTGGGCCGATAGGCTTGCTGTCCCATATCATCACCGATACCATCTTCAGCCGAAACGATGCTGCGCCAACGCCAACTGATGCCACAGCTTAACTGGAGAGATAAAAGCGAAAATAGCCAAATAAATAAAAGCAATCGATCGCGATCGCAATTGCTTTCGTCCAGGGTGAATTGAGCAAACTCAGAATAATAGGACTAACCCCAATAACTAAAGCCATCTCAATCAAGGCGACAATCCTGCCGTGGTGGCTAGGATCCCAATAGGAAAAAGGGCTAATCAAACGATAATCACTTAAAGGGAAGAAATGACGATGGGCATCATCATGGTGAACTGGAAGATCTAATAAAGAATGACAGACCATACTGATAAACAGAATTATTCCTGGTTGCCAATCAAGCCGATGGCAAATAATAGCACCGACTAAAGCCAAAGGAATAGAGTGAAACAGAGCGACTAGATTCTGCCAAAAAGGTTCATAATAAGCTTCCGACCAAATTTTGCCTTCGGGCATTTGGTAAACAAACTTGGCGACAAAATAAAAGATAAAGATTGGTATGTCGGGCAGAATTGCGCCAACAGCGATCGCTGTATTGCTTTTCGGTGCGATGGTTTTTCCTAGTAATGCTAAATTAAGAATATAGTGACCAGGAGTGTTCATTTACCTTCATTCTAGATGATTAGCCTGATCAGCGAGCTTCAACTAAGCAGCTTTTCTTTTTGGCCAACTTTGATCAGGGGTTCTGCATCGCTTATTTTGGCGTTTAGAGTAGTTTAAGGCTTTTGCCGCTATTTTTGCGACTATACCGTACCAAAACTTCTCCCGTATGCCCTGTAACTAACCACAAAATCGATCTAGCACCATCTCGTAAACATTTTTCAACTGGTTCAGGAGGATTATGAGAAGGAACAGCGATCGGTTTAAAGTCAATCCCGCGACTACCAAAGACGATATCACCAATTATTTTGGCTCGCTGCATGTGATTTTCTGAAGTAATTAGATAAACGCTATCAATACCTTGAGCTTGAAGTTCATCTACTAGGGTAGTAAAGTTAGTTACCGTGTCGCTAGCGCGGTAATCAAAATTAAGGCGATCGCTAGCGATACCAGCCTGGGCAAAAATCTTTTGAGCATATTCTTGAGGACTGCCAGAAGAGATCCAAATTGGTAGTTGAGGATTAGCTAGGGCTAATTGGGCAGCAAAACGCTCTCGCTCTTCGTGTCCGCCCAATACTAATAAAGCTTCGGGAGTGGAGGTAACATTAGAGACTGGTTTAAATCCAGCACAAAGAAATGTTGTTACCACTGATAACAATAATAGATATCTGAATTTGCTAGCGGGATTAACATTAACCAAATCGGATTCTGCTCTTGGTTGAAAGCGTAAAAACATAGGCAAAAGTAGAAAGTTAGGCTTTAATTTGCCGCAGCCAGCAATGCTCATCAATGATCAGGATGTCAGCAAGTTATTGCAGGAGTAGCGCTCGCTGTTGGCATAACTTTTTTGAGAAAACTCATCCCATTGTAGATATCTTTAGATAAGATGTCTCTATTTTGAGCTTCATTATTTCTGTTAATTAGCTCTCAGCTCTAATTCCGATTAATCCAGTCAAAGGTGACAAATAATAGTTAACAGGGGGACAGATTTTGTTACTCTTGAATACGCTGTATTTTACTTAATTACTTTAGCTACTAGGCATGAGAACAAATTACTGTGGCGAATTGCGAGCCGAACACATAGACCAAACCGTTACCATTTATGGCTGGGTTGATCGCCGTCGCGATCATGGGGGGGTCATTTTTATCGACTTGCGCGATCGCACAGGTACGGTTCAAATCGTCAGCGATCCACAACGCACACCACAATCTTATGCTGATGCTGAATCTTTACGCAGCGAATATGTTGTCAAGGCGGTGGGTCAAGTTAGTCAACGTCCTCCAGAGTCGCTTAACGATAAGCTACCCACAGGACAGGTGGAAATTTATGCCGAATCGATTGAAATCTTAAATGCCGTCAGTAAACAGCTACCGTTTCAGGTTTCAACGGCTGATACCGAAAACGTCGGCGAAAAACTACGCCTCAAACATCGTTATCTAGACTTAAGACGCGATCGCATGGCAAAAAATCTCCAGCTACGCCATCAGGTAGTCAAAGCCATGCGTCGTTTTTTGGAGGATAAACAAGACTTTATTGAAGTCGAAACGCCCATTCTGACTCGCTCTACTCCCGAAGGAGCGCGGGATTATCTGGTACCTTCACGGGTTAATCCAGGTAACTGGTATGCTTTGCCTCAGTCGCCGCAGTTATTTAAACAGCTGTTGATGGTGTCGGGTTGCGATCGCTACTATCAAATTGCTCGTTGTTTCCGTGATGAAGATTTGCGCGCCGATCGACAGCCTGAGTTTACTCAACTAGACATGGAAATGAGCTTTATGTCTCAAGATGAGATTATTGAACTCAACGAAGCTTTGATCTGCCATATCTTCAAAACTGTCAAAAATCTTGAGCTTTCTCGTCCTTTTCCCCGCATTACCTACGCCGATGCCATGGCTCGCTACGGTACAGATCGACCAGATACCCGCTTTGGCATGGAATTAGTCGACGTTTCCGATATTGTCAAAGAATCTGGGTTTAAAGTCTTCTCTGGGGCAGTAC
Organism: Myxosarcina sp. GA_180221_E-2-1-MAG-40_15; assembly: GCA_020692205.1. Lineage (GTDB taxonomy): Bacteria > Cyanobacteriota > Cyanobacteriia > Cyanobacteriales > Xenococcaceae > Waterburya. The sequence goes on along the minus strand of JAIMKV010000017.1, from coordinate 10,899 downwards.
AGAGTGGTGGACAGGTCAAAGTATTACCTATTCCCAACGGTAATGAGGCAATTTCTAACGTTCGGATCAAACCCAAGGGCGATATCTTTAACGAAGCCGTTACCGCCGGGGCAAAAGGAATTGCTTACATTCGCGTCAGAGCCAACAATGAAATCGATACCATCGGCGCAATTAAAGATAATCTGACTGAAGCACAAAAACAAGAGCTATTGAAGCGTACTGGGGCAAAACCAGGACATTTATTGCTTTTTGGGGCGGGAGATACGACCACAGTCAACAAATCTTTAGACCGCTTGCGCTTATTTATTGCTCAAGAGATGGGAGCGATCGATAACGAGCAAATTAACTTAATCTGGGTGACTGAATTTCCGATGTTTGAATGGAATGCTGAGGAAAAACGTTACGAGGCATTGCACCACCCATTTACTGCACCTTATCCCGAAGACAGAGAAGATCTAACTACTGCCAGAGCCCAAGCTTATGATCTGGTATACAACGGGATCGAAATTGGCGGTGGCAGCTTGAGAATTTATCAAAAAGAGGTTCAAGAAGCAGTCTTTAAAGCGATCGGCTTATCTACTGAAGAAGCTGAGAATAAGTTCGGTTTTTTATTAGAAGCATTTGAATACGGTACACCTCCCCACGGAGGAATTGCCTTTGGTTTAGATCGCTTGATCATGCTGTTGGCGGGAGAGGAATCAATCCGTGACGTTATTGCCTTTCCGAAAACCCAACAGGCTAGCTGTCTGTTGACCGATGCTCCTGCTGCGGTAGATAATCGGCAACTTAAAGAGCTAGAAATAGTCTCGACTTATCAGCCTAAGAAAGACTAGCATTCAAGCAATTGGGGATCGCAAATTGCTGAGGGAAAAATACGCACCGTGATCAATTAGTAAGTTCGTATTTATTCATTCGCGATCCCCTGCTGTCATCCTTCAGAAAATGGTATCCTGGAATCTAACATATAGCCTATTAAACAACCTAAATTATTAAGTTTCAAATCATATTTATAAAGTTATTAGTTAGCTAAAAATTTTTTAGATTAGAAATTATGCCATCATCTCGGTTTGACCAAAACGAACAATACGAAGAGGAGACTCTGACGATTGTGGATGACGATGGGCGATCGCTCCCTTGTTATATTGAGCAGTCCCTTGAAATCGATCACATGACCTATTTGCTACTAGTGCCTGTAGATATTCCAGTCATCATCATGAGTATTGACCGAGATAGTGATGAAGAATTAGAAGCGGCGATGCTTGATGATGATGAGGCGATCGCGGAAATCTTTGATAACGCCAAAGCAGTTTTATCAGAACAAAATCTTTATTTGCAGCACACTGCTTATACCCTGACCGCTACAGGTGAGCTTCCTCCGATCGAAGAAGATGGAGTTTTAACTTTGGATGGGGGAGAAGACGATGATGATGAGGCGATCGAAGAAGAGTTACAGTCTTTGTGTTATTTCTATCATGCTGACCAGAAGTACGGCATCTATACTCCCTTAACTCCTTTGTTATTTTTTGCTCGATACGATGCCGAAAATCGTTTGGAGTTAGTTTCACCAGATCAAGAAAATCTGCTGCCTATTCTAGAAGAATTATTGTCAGAAGAATAAGTTTTCCAGCCAAACAATCAATTTTTGAGAATTCGATCTAGTCTTGGCTAAAAGCAGACAGTTGCTGAAAAAGCAAGATAAGATAAGACCCAGCTTAAAAGTAAAGCTGATTGTTAATAATTGGACCTGACTAAACTTAATCTAGGATGACTATTCAGAAAAAGCCTAAAGACAAACAAACTTTTAACCCTAAACAGATTAGTGCTGCCAAAGTTGTCCCAGTAGCAGTGGGAGTTATTTTACTTTTGGGTTGGGCTGGCTGGAGAGGTTTGACTGCTCCTGTGGGAACGCAAAATAGCGAAGCCCAGAAAGCCCAGTTTACAGTCAAGCCAGGAGTATCGGGTAATCAAATCGGCAGAGAATTAGCTCAAGCTGGCTTAATTAAATCGACTAGTGGTTGGAAGATTTGGACAAGATTCAAGCAGGCAACGGACTCCTCTGGTGGATTCAAAGCTGGCACATATTTGGTTTCTCCTGAAGAATCTTTAGCTGAAATTGCCGATAAAATCTGGTCTGGGGAAATAATGCAAACCAACTTCACTATTCCCGAAGGCTGGTCTACGATGCAGATGGGAAAATATTTTGAGTCTCAAGGTTATTTTAGTGCCGCAGAATTTGAGGCTGCCGTTACAGCAATTCCCCAGGAACAATACTCTTGGCTGCCCCAAGACATACCAATATTAGAAGGTTTTTTATATCCAGACACTTATAAAATATCTAGCGATCTAACCAATAGTCCCCAAGCAATAATCAAGACAATGTTAGATCGTTTTGAACAGGTTGCCTTACCAGTTTACGAAGCAGCAAAACCAGACATGAGCCTGTTGGATTGGGTAACTTTGAGCAGCATTGTCGAAAAAGAGGCTGTAATTGGAGATGAACGCGCTTTGATCGCAGGCGTATTTACGGCTAGGCTCAATCAAGGCATGAGGTTAGAGTCAGATCCTACGGTAGAGTATGGTTTGGGTATTAGACAAACAGCAGACCAGCCTTTAACCTTCGCTCAGGTAAGAACGCCCTCGCCTTATAATACATATATGAATACTGGTTTGACACCAACTCCGATAGCTTCCCCTGGTATCGCTAGCCTAAAGGCGACTTTGAATCCCGAAAGCACAGATTATCTGTTCTTTGTCGCTCGTTACGATGGCACACACGTCTTTAGTGAAACTCTGAGTGAGCATGAGGCAGCTACTAGAGAAATTCGCCGTCAAAGAAATCAATAATTTATAGCTATTAGCTATCTTCATCCTTAATAAAAAATGGATTTATTGCGATCGCTTCCTATTGGTTCATATTTAGAGCAACCCGTAACCTGGCTACACCAGATCGATCCACGAGTCAAGCTTGCCTGGCTAATGACTTTTTTGATTGCGCCTGTATTGGGTAATTCTTGGTGGCGCATCGGTTTAGCAGCAGCTTTAATCATGCTAACTGTGGCAGCGGGTATTCCTTTTAGAGTATGGCGTAAGCAAATAGGATGGCTATTACTATTATGTTTCTTTCTTTTCTTATTTAGCAGCGTTGCTCCCGACACTCTGGCGGTTAAACACCAGCCAAGAGTACCGCAGTTTTGCCCCGATCTAGTAATTACTGATTCAACTCCCGAGGGAGTGAAACAAACTACTTCGTGTAACGTTGAGCTACCCCAACCAACAGACTATCGATATGTCTATTTAGATCGACCTCAGTTTGCTTTTTTACCTCGTTTAGTGGTTACTCGTCGTTCTCTGGATGTGGCAATCAGAATTTCTACGTTAATTTTTACGTTAATTTATAGTACCAGCCTATATCTTTTGACCACTGCGCCCGAAGAAATTACCGCAGGTTTAGAAGATATCATGAGTCCTTTACGCCGTTTAAATCTACCTATTTCGGAGATTACGCTGACTTTAACCCTATCTCTGCGTTTTATTCCTTTGGTGTTAGAGGAAGTGCAAAATTTAGTCCGTTCAATTCGTACTAGAGCCATAGATTGGAAAAAATTAGGTTTGCGCCGTAGCGCACAACTATGGCTGATTGTCTCGGAAAAACTCTTGAAAAATTTATTGTTAAGAGCCGAACAAATTGCTACTGCGATGGACGTTCGTGGTTTTACCACCCCTAATGAACATAGGGTTCAATGGCATCAGTTAAAGCTACGGTGGCGTGACTGGATCGCTTTGGGAATTTTAATTCCTTTTTGGTGTGCGCGATGGTTTATGGGGGGAACTTATTAAAAACGGAACGGTTAGAGCTTGACTGAGAGACTAGGAGACTGGGACACTGAGAGACTAACTCAATCGTCTGGCAACTATGCAATGCTTTCCTCAAAAAGTAATTCAGCCTCTAGAACCGTGGTATTGGCGATCGCTTCGTTTAAATAATCTGACTGGTTCACAGGTGTTTGCTGCTTTATTTTTAAACCAACCAATCGCTACTCTGTTAGAAAGTCCTGGAACAACGGATGTAGAACCCCAACTATCTCGGTATTCAATCTGTGCAGGTTCACCGCGAACTGTTCAAGATCAGTCTCGATTATGGACTCCTGCCATCGGAGAAATTTTGCCTTTTTTGGGCTGTTTATTACAGCAATCAAGGAGTAATAATGCTCAAGTAGCTCATTTACCCTTTACTGGTGGCTGGCTAGGCTGGTTGGGTTACGATCTTGCCTGGGAAATAGAGCAATTACCTCAACTCAACCAAGATACTTTACCTTTTCCTGTAGCCTACTGGTATGAACCAGAATGTTTTGCTGTTCTAGATCATGTGGAACAAACTTTGTGGCTGGCTGCTACTGATGTTAAACAACTAGATTATCTAGAGATGAACCTTTCTGAGTCTACTCAACGTAAATTACCATTTCCTCCTACTGCTAAGAACGCAAGACCTGCCGAATCTGTGCAGGGAACGCTTGACCCAATTGCTTTCCTGACCAATCGAGAACAGTACCAGAATTCCGTTAAACGAGCCAAACAATATATTCAGGCAGGAGATATTTTTCAGACCAATTTGTCTTTAAGATTTCAAACTACTACTACTGCTGATAGCTGGTTTATTTACCGTCAGCTACAGCAAATAAATCCTTCTCCGTTTGCTAGCTACTGGCGCTCGCCTTGGGGAGACGTCATTAGCTGTTCCCCCGAACGCTTAGTCCAATTAAACGGCAATCTGGCGCAAACCAGACCCATTGCGGGAACCAGAAGAAGAGGTAAAACGACTGCTAGCGATCGCCTTCTAGCAGACGAATTACTCGCCAATACTAAAGAACGAGCCGAACATATTATGCTAGTTGACTTGGAACGTAACGATCTTGGTCGAGTTTGTCAATGGGGTTCGGTAGAGGTAGACGAGCTGTTGGCGATTGAACGCTATAGTCATCTGATGCACTTGGTAAGCAACGTCAAAGGTCGGCTGAAGCAGGACTTAAATGTCGTCGATTTGATTCGGGGAGTTTTTCCTGGCGGGACGATTACAGGATGCCCTAAAGTACGCTGTATGGAGATTATTGAGGAATTAGAACCTGTCCGCCGTAGTCTATTTTATGGTTCTTGTGGCTATCTTGATCAAGGAGGTAATTTAGACCTAAATATTTTGATTCGCACTTTGCTTTATGTCAAACCTGCTGATGCTGATCTAGCTCAGGTTTATGGACAGGTAGGGGCAGGTATTGTGGCTGATAGCGATCCAGAGCGAGAATGGGCTGAATCTCTCAACAAGGCCGAAGCGCAGATTGCCGCCTTACAATCACTAAGCAGTGGAATTTGAAGCGTATTGCTGAAGTTGGCAACCCCATCCCTCTATAGGGCGGGGTAGTTCATCATCTCTAACTTAGGCAAATATTATTGCTATTGATGGGTATTCTTAAGCTCCACCGCGTTTATCACGGCCTTGACGACGGCGATCGCGCCATTGAACTATAGAGAGATATAAAATCCCTAAACTAAGTAATCCTAGTATGCCTATGGCAACTAGAAATAGGGTGTTTAGTAATTCGTTAGTTTCCATAGTTTCCCCAACTTAGAATCCGTTACGACCCCAAACAACCATCGCAATTGACCAGGTAAATAGAGCTAATATAGTAACCCAACCTAACGTTAAAATGTCCATATCAGTATTTTTGGTTTGAAAATATGTATTTAATTTGGCGACCATAAACCCTATCATACTTCTTAAGCGGTATTTTGTGGTGTGAAACCCCACTACGTTGTCTAAAAGCGATCGCCATAGGAATAATTACTATCAAATTATAAAAAAAATGCAGCTCAATTCTGGAAAACCATAGACCACCAATACTAATAGGCGTACCCCAAAACACGCCACTAGTCATAAGAATCGCGTGTTCGAGATGGTGAAACGCCTGAAGATAATAAGCAGTTGTCCACCAATGATTTTTAAATAACGGGCGATAAATATACAAGCCAACAAGCATATAAAAAGCAATCGAGTAATGAAGCAGCTCTGATCGCACTAACCACGGTTGCCATAATCCCAACAATCCCAAGCATTGAGGACGCGACCATTGCAAAACATATAGTTGCCATAGTTGGACTATATGTTCTAAAAAATGAAACGCTACTACTGCCAAAAAAAAATTCATTATAAATGTCCTCTAAAACCAATTGCCGCGCTGGGAATTGTCGTAGCAGTCAAATCGTCTAGTTGTAATAGACTGAAACCACCATATCTAGTCGGTAAATGATCGAGTGAACGATAGCTATCGTCTTTGCTCGAATAGATGCCATATTGCCTGTAACCTTTAGGACGAGCCTGCCAATGGATTAAATAAAAATCACCTGACAGTTTAAATTCGTCAATCAAAGGATTAAAATCAAGTAGCAAATTGCTATTTAATACGCCCTCAGTCGTCACGCTAAATTTAGCCTTAGCTATTTTTTCAATGCGCTTCATTTTGCTATTTCTGCCTCAACTAGAGGTTTGATTTGTTCGTTGATTCTTTGTTCGGCTGAATTGATAATTACGTTTGATTCGGTGGTTAAACGCTCAATGTCTGCCAAGTGTTGAGGGGCAATCGGCAAATTTTGAGCTGCTTGTTCTAGTGCGTTAGAAGCCTCTTGTACCTTGACTAAAGATGTACCAACCTGAAGCTTATATTGCGCCAACTCTAGCTGATAAACTTTAGCTTGAGACAACGAGTAAGACGTACCAATCGCTAAAATAGCGATCGCAATTCCTAGACAATTCCAAAATACTACCGTGGGAGAAGATCTATTTACCATCTTGCTTTCGCCCCCCGCCAATCGATATGAACAAAACTGTGATAACAAGACAACCCACCAATCGAATGGAGTGGGTCTAGTAAGGCGTAAATTTGTCTAGGGGAAAAATAATCAGAGCGAATATCAACCCCGTCGCCGTATTGATGACGTGATAGCCTAGAACCGCCGACTTGCTTGTTGATATGCTGCGGTCGATACCAAGACGTAACAAAAATCGGACGATTATCCAAAAGCTGTCTAAAGCGGTCAAGTTGTTTAGCAGCGCGGATAATATTATCTTCGACGTGATTATCGATTAAGATTAACTTGTTGTTAATTACTAGTTCTTGAAGATGGCGGGTACAGCTTTTAGTCGCCTCCCCCCAAGTAAAATTAGACCCCAAATAAATTGGCGTATGTTTGTCAACAGTTTTACCGCTGGGTAATATCATGTTAAATCTCGATATAACTAAGGACGTGGACAGGTTGCCAATAAATTAAAACTTGTGAGACGTTTGACTTTGGCTTGACGCGAATCGATAGACTTGGATCGACTACTGCCCCGTTAGGAAAAGCAAAAGGCATACTTTCTTTGAGTAGCTTTAAAGAAAACAAGACAGTTTCACCGCTGACTAGTTCATAAATCGTTTCACTATTGAGGTTTTCGCTACCAAGGGCATAGATCGAAACAAGTTGAATTGGTGAAGTGATTTGATAATCAGCTAAAGAAATGGTTTTAGACGCATTGCCGTTAATTTGACCAAAATTAAAGATGCCAATACTAGGTACTCTTTGAGCAAATAACCGCCGATCATCTGTCACGGTTTGACCCGTTAAGTTGTGGTCTAAATATTTGCTATCGCCAAATTGCTGGAAACTAGTTTGTAGTTGATACATTTATTGCAGATAGAAAAATTGTTGTTGATTGACGGTAGCTGATCTGGGCAAAACTACGTTTAACGCCTGTTCAATCGCTGTAAGTCTGGTACAAATTTCGCGTAAGCTGCAATCTGGCTTGATAATTGCTGCTTGGATAAAAGTGTTATCGCTTGATAAAAACAGTAACGCCATCTCCAAGCCAGTATTAAGATACTCGCTTGGTATCGTCTGAACTTGTTCAGTGTCGATAACATTGAGCAATATTGCCTGTTTAGAGATTTGACCAAGGGGTATATTGCGTACTTGTTCCCCCGTAATTGCAGGGAAATAGACCTGCAAAAATACATCTATTTGATACTCAACGCTCAAAAATGGGGCAGCAATGTAGAAGGCTGTAGCATCTACAAACCTAGTTGATAAATTCTCAGATGCAGCCACAAGATTATTCTGGAAAACTATTTGTACTGCCACCTGTAATTAATGTTTCTCCACGATAATCACCGCAAATAACTTGAGGTTGTTGCAATATTTCTCGAATATGTTGCACTAATAATCCGTTGCCAGGCGCGTAAGGGATTTTGGCTATTAACTGACGTTCTCCTATATAGCTCAATACGTGCCGTAAACCAACAGATGTACCCGTTACCTTTGACGGCGTATTAATGACGCGATCGCGAAACAATTGAGTAGTTGGCGTAAGCTCTATATTGCTATTTGGCTCTAAATAAGAGCGATGACGTTTAATAATTTGGCGACCGCGATCGTCGTCATAGAGAAATTTGTAAGAGATATACTGAAGACTAGACATTTTCTAAAAGTCGGCGCAATCTGCCATATTTCAAACGTTCGCCCACAAATTCAAAAGCTGCTACAGCACTGTTTACGGTTAAATAATCAAACAATGCCTGAGTAAACGGCAAAGGATAAGAAATAGAAAACAGTGCGCCGTCGCTGGCATAAATAAATAGCGACCTTGGAGTTAATCCATCTACACCACAAGGATTATTCACCTCAAGCAAGTTAGTTAAAATTGATGGAGGTAAAAGAGCGATCGCATTTTGAGTTGTACCAACATCATTGAGCTGTTCCACCGATAGAGCAAACATCGGATAAGCTCTACCAAGATCGCTTACATAACTACGCCAAACTTGCACCATGTTTTTAAGACAGTAGTTTGTGGAAGCGGGAGTAATCTTCGCCCCTGTAGCCAATACAGTAAACACCAGTTAAACCAGCAGCAGCTTGACCACAAGCGAGAATATCTGAAGCTACTGCACTTTTAACGGGTAGTTCGATCGTTTCTGTTGCCAAAGGTTCAGCAGTAGCAGCAGGATCGGCTTTAGTAGCAAAAGTTAGTTCAAAACGTCTATGTTTGCGGGGATTAGTGCGACCACGACCACGACAGGCAAGAGCGTCTTCAAAAGCACCAACGCAGCCAGTCCAAGCAGCAGCAATTTGAGTTGCTGGAGCATCTAGTAGGTTAGTAATTGACTTGATTGGCTGAAATACCGTCGCAGCAAGTCCTGTACCCGCATCGGTGTTGTAGGCAATATTGCCACTGTAATAAAACTGTTTACTTTCTCCAACTGAAACGTGGGAAACAGCAATAGTGTTGGCGTACTGTAAACCAAGCTCATCGGCAAGATCGGGAAAACGTTCACCAATTAACTTAATACAGACAACATCATCACCCGCTGCGTTTAAAATTCCTGTAATTACGGTAGCAGCACCGATTAAATCAGCACGAGAGGAAACGGGAACGCTCATCGATCCGCTACTAGATCTGATAAACTGCAAGCGTCTTAGATCGGCGTTGACCGTATCGGGGCAAGGAATAGGATTAGTAGCAAGAGATAAAGGCTGTGCGCCAATGTTGGCTAAGATCGTCGCAGCTTGTGCGCCATCTACGTCAGGCGGTAGTACAAAGCGACCGTTAGCTGCAATTTCTGTGCCAATATCCATTACATAACCCGTACCGCTATCAGGTACAAAACGAACGGGTATTACTGTTTTGGGCATATCAATTAAATGTTTGAAAAGATATACCCAAACTAACTTTGAGCAATTATTAGTCGAATTTATATCGGTGGTCAACCTTCGAGGGTTAACCACTCAAGTCTATTGAACAGCATCAAAAAGTAATTCTTCAATCCCCAAATACTCTAATAACTGTTCAGCACAGTCGGGATTTTCTGCTACCCACCATATATGGTGTCGACGAAAAGCAATCAAATATTTCAGCTCGATAAGTTTATAGCCAGTATCGCGGGAGATAAAGTTACCATCGCACCACTGTTTTAGTGAGACAACGTTAAGATAAATTTGCTCGTTTATTTTCGGTAAAGGGCGAGTACCCATACGTCTGTTACCAACAAAAGCACTACCTCCAAGCTTGATTACTGGTTCAATTTCCATTGTTTTCCGCTTCAGTTGGTGGAACGTATTTAACGTGACAAATTGCCTGTCCTGCATCATTTACGCTTTCAATGAAGGCACGATACGGACGGGTTATTTGTTCAACTACATTTGTTTGCGGGGTTTTATGTTCTGCGTAAACGCGATTTTTTTCGGTAGCAGTAGTCAAATCAAGCACTGCATTAAAATAACTATCAGCAGCGTTTTTATCCTTAAAAAAGCCTGATACGGGGTTTTTAAACTCGTCAAAGCGCATTTCAGCGTAACGATTTCCGCGATTAAAACGCAACGGTTCAAAATCTTCTACCCAGTCATACCCTTCTTTAGCAGCGGGTATTTGTACCTGCCAATAAGTCGAGTTACGTTGACGTTTGGGGTAATTATCAAACGTAACAAAATGCAGCACTAAAAATTTACCTGATGCTCTTGGTATTACTTTGTCACTAGCGACAATACTGACCACATCGGGAAATTCAACATCATCAATTTTAAGACCGCACAGTTTTTTATTGTTGATTTTACTTTGGATTAAACTAAAATCAGCTAGCATATTGGTAATTTGATTATTTGGGGCAGTAATTAAGATATTACTTGTGACATTTTCAACTAAGTCCGCGTATTTTGTATCAGCAAATAATTCACGAAAATATTCGGCTACTGCTGCAAAATATGCTTGTTCTCCCTGAAAATCATCATCAAAATCTTCGCGTTTTATATTACTGTCGTCACAAAATCTATACAGGTCGTCGTTAGTTAATTGGTAAGAATTCAGGTACTAAATTGAGGGAT
>JAIMKV010000016.1 GCA_020692205.1 Myxosarcina sp. GA_180221_E-2-1-MAG-40_15 | reverse complement strand
CCTGCGCGAATACAGATGGATTGAAGTATATCGTTTAAAAGCTAACGATCTCGACAGTCAATTTCTAGAAGGAATCAGGGCAGCCTATAAAGATCAAGAGATAGAAATTATTGTTTCTGAAGTGGATGAAACTGAATATTTATTGAAATCTGAGGCAAATAAACAAAGACTAATGCAAGCTATAGAAAATGTAGAGTAGCAGGTTAACTTAGTTGCAGTAAATTTAGAAGAGCTTGAATAAGTAGAAAAATAGTCTTTGAATCTTCCGCTTTTGCTTCTTGTTCAAGCAGTTCTCGGATCGCTTCTTTAACTGCTGCTATTAGTAAATCTTTACTATCTGCTACCTCTTCTGGACTTATCTCATTAACAATCATGTCCAACCATACATTAAAAGCAGTCAGCTTTCTACCTTTCATGTAAAGCTGTTTGCGCCAGGATGAAGGACGCGGTTCTAAGTGTTGCCATTTGGTTGTTGAGGTGAGGATAGTCATATTAATTCTACATCTATGCAGATTTGAGGTTTTTCCACAGGTTTTCAATGGCATCCATGACAAACTATTGCCAATTTTTTCTGCTTTCATTTTTTTTCATTTTATCCTGTCCCGTTGAGGCGATCGCCCATAGTCAACCCATAGTCAAGACGAAACATTAAAAAAGGGATGTTGAACTAGCTCTATAAGGTATGCTTCCTCTCAGAGTTAATCGAGTTAATAACAGTAAAAAATAAATGACTATAAAAACAGCTAAAATCCAGGTAGGCAAGTTTCAATGGTTTTATCGCCAAACAGAAATCGAAAGCGATCGCGTCCCAATACTTTTTTTACACGGACTACCTGTCCATAGCTATACTTGGCAGAAATTAATGTCTTCTTTGGTCGAGTCAGATATTCCCAGTATTGCTCCAGACTGGCTTGGCTGCGGATTTTCTGATAAACCTAATCAACGAGATTTTACTTACACCCCAGAAGCATTTATTCATGAGTTAGGTAAATTAATTACTGCCTTGAAGTTGAAAAAATTTTATTTAGTTGTTCAAGGTTTTTTAAGTTCAGTAGGTATCCAGTATGCCTTGCAAAATTCTGAGAAAATTGAAGGATTAATTATTCTCAATACTCCTATTTCAGAAAATGCTAAACTTCCTTGGTCGATGAAACAGTTCACCTTGCCCTTGGTAGGAGACATGATGACCCAAGATCCTCTATTGGTCGATCGCACGGTCGAAAAAGGCAGCGGTTTTGTGGTTGCCGATCAAGATTTGAATATACTGCGTAAACCTTTTTTACAAAGTTCAGCTGTTGGTCGATCTTTAATGGCGATCGCCATTAAATTACAGTTAGCTCAAACTACCAAGGAAATTGAGGCTGGTTTAAAAGATTGGGCAAAACCGACTTTAATTATTTGGGGCGTAGGGGATAAGTGGTTAGACGTGGCCGAAGCTAAAAAGCTAGCTGCTGCTAACTCAGAAATTACTTTAATTGAATTACCGCAAGCCAAACATTATCCTCAAGAACACTGGTCATCAGATATCGCTAAAGAAATTGTGCAATTTTTTCGCCGTAAAATTTTTTAAGATGCAGGTTTCCTGAGAAAATTGAATTAACGTAACAAGTCGATTTTGAGTAAAATGAAAATTTTTCGTCCTATTCTATCTTTAATATTAGTTTTAGCTACAACCCTTTTAGTTAGCTGTAGCGGGCCTAGCGCGTCTGCACCACCAACCTATACTCCCGAAAAACTACAAAAAATTGACACTTATCGAATTCCTCTAGACGTAGCCCGTCAGAGAATTCCCGAACTGGGTGAGGCGATCGTCAATGAAGATTGGGTTAATGCTAGTTCTTTTCTACATGGCCCTCTCGGCTTGATTAGAAGAGACTTGACTTATTTATCTAACGCATTACTTCCTGATGAGCAAGAACCAGCTTTAAATGTAGCTAAAGATATCTTTAAACATTTTGAAAATATCGATGCGGCGGTCAATGAGAAAAACTACACTGTCGCAATTAATCAATATAAAGAGGTTGTGTCCGATCTAGACGTTTACGCTAGCCTCATTCCTCAGACTGAAGAACCACAGGCTAAAGTTACAGAACCTATTAACCAGGCTAAAGCAGCAATGAAAGATGCCGAAAATGTGTTTGAGGGAGTAAAAGCAGAACTGAAAGAAACCGTAGATAAAATTACTCCTGATTTTGATGATAACGCCTAAGATACATTGACACTAACCAGAGGCAATAAGGGCTTGGCACTGCCGAGCCTTTTTTAATTGATCATTTAAGTTAATAAAAATTAAGATGAGCAAAATTGTCATTATTGGCTGTGGAGTGATAGGAGCGGCGATCGCTTATGAACTCAGCCTGATTGCTGGATTAGACATTAGCGTCATTGAAAAAAATACTCTAGCCTCTGGTTCAACTGGGGCAGCTTTAGGAGTATTGATGGGGGCAATTAGCCAGAAGAAAAAAGGCAGGGCTTGGCGATTTCGTAATACGAGTTTGAAACGTTATCAGACTTTAATTCCTGAACTTGAAGCCAAAACTGGGCGGAGTATATCTGTAAACCGTCAGGGAATCTTTAAGCTGTTATTTACGGGAGATGATTTAGAAAAATGGCAAAAGCTACAGGAGTTTCGTGCTTTTGAAGGCTGGCATTTAGAAATAGGCGATCGCACCTACGTTAGTCAGCATTGTCCCCACTTAGAAAATGACCAGATTATTGGTGCAGTATATTCTCCTCAGGATGGACAAATTAATCCTGTTGAACTTACTCAGGCTTTGGTTACCGCTGCCACAGCTAACGGAGTCAAGTTTCACTTTGGCGTAGAAGTACAAAATTTTACCATTCAGTCAGATCATGAACGAGCAACTTGTCAGCAACTGACAACGACCATCGGCAAAATTGAAGTTGAGCAACTAATTATTGCCGCAGGTTTGGGTTCAACTCCCTTAACTCAGTCTTTACAGCAAACAATTCCCATTCGCCCTGTATTAGGGCAGGCAATAAAATTAAAGCTAGATCGATGTCTAGGTAAACCAGATTTTCAACCAGTAATTACAGGCAATGATATTCATCTCGTACCTTTAGGCGATCAAACATATTGGCTTGGTGCAACGGTAGAATTTCCCACTGCCAGAGAAAGTGTTGCTGATGCTAAATTATTAGAGAAAGTAAGACAGGGTGCGATCGCTTTTTGCCCCCAGTTAAAAACTGCAACTATCTTAGAAACTTGGTCAGGTAAACGTCCTCGTCCCGAAGGAATTCCCGCTCCGATCATTGAAAACTTATCAGGCTATAGCAATATTTTACTCGCTACAGCACACTATCGTAACGGTGTCCTACTGGCTCCCGCAACAGCTATAGAAGTCGCTCAGATTTTAACTCAGTAAAGAATTTTGGTCAGTGAACAATAATGCATTACTTAAATTTAATTGATTAGCCAAAATTTCTACTTTTCGATTAACTCCATCCGTTAAAATTATTGATATTCTTTAGATTAAATCTTATTCAGAACGGTGAGAGTGTCAAAAAGCTTACTTTTCATAAATTCATAATAAACTCGTACTATAAATTAGCAGCGATCATGGTAGCCTCTCAAATAGCATCACCCTCTTTAATCGAAATTGCTCAACAAACCCGTGCAGCAGCAGCAAAACTAGCAGTATTATCTATAGAAGACAGAAATTCTGCCTTAGAAGCTGTGGCACAAGCTTTAGAAGTAGCTACGACCGAATTAATTGCTGCTAATGAAGCCGATCTTAAAGAAGCGGCAGCCAACAATCTTGCTCCTGTACTATCTGCAAGACTAAAGTTAGGAGAATCTAAATTACAAGCAGCGATCGCTGGGGTACGAGATGTAGCTAAACTAGATGATCCCGTAGGCGTGAAGCAAATACATCGCGAGTTAGACCAAGGGTTAATTTTAAAGCGAGTTACTTGTCCCTTGGGAGTATTAGGCATTATTTTTGAGGCGCGTCCCGAGGCGCTAATTCAAATTACCAGTTTGGCAATTAAGTCTGGTAATGGGGTAATTCTTAAAGGTGGCATCGAAGCGATTAACTCTTGTCAGGCATTGACCAAAGTGATTCATCAGGCGTTGGAGTCTACTCAAGTTAATCCAGCTGCGGTACAGTTGTTGACTACTAGAGAAGAAATTAAACAGCTATTACAACTCGATCACTATGTAGATCTAATTATTCCTAGAGGTTCAAATTCCTTTGTCCGCTACGTGCAGGACAATACTCGTATTCCTGTACTAGGTCATGCTGATGGCATTTGTCATCTTTATTTAGATAAAGCAGCTGATCTAGCTAAGGCAATTAAAATTACCGTTGATGCTAAGACTCATTACCCCGCAGCCTGTAATGCAATTGAAACGTTATTAATACATCAGGATATTGCCGAGGAGTTTCTGCCTCAGATTGCTACTGCCTTAGAAACAGCAGGAGTGCAGTTGCGCGGAGACGAAGCAACCAGGAAAATTATCGCAGCCACTCCCGCCCAAGAACACGATTGGAAAACTGAATATAGCGATTTAATCCTCGCGATCAAAATTGTTGATTCTGTTGAAAGTGCGATCGCTCATATCAACTACTATGGCTCAAAACATACTGATGCGATCGTTACCGAAGACCATCAAGCAGCAGATATATTCCAAAACCAAGTAGACGCTGCGGGCGTTTATCATAATTGTTCAACTCGCTTTGCCGATGGCTTCCGCTATGGCTTTGGCGCAGAAGTTGGTATTAGTACTCAGCAAATGCCGCCCCGTGGGCCTGTTGGATTAGAAGGTTTAGTGACCTACAAGTATAAAGTTACTGGAGATGGACACATTGCTGCTACCTATACAGGTTCAAATGCTCAACCTTTTACCCATATTGATTACTAATTACTGAAGATAAGCCACAGATTATCTCAATCCTGACGATGATTTACATTAAGCCCAACTGTTTGAGAACTCCGTGTCCAGTATTTAATTCTAAAATGATTGCCGAGATAAAACCGATCATTGCTAAACGTCCATTCAAAATTTCCGCGAAATTAGTAAAGCCAAATTTACCTTCTTTTTTTTTCATAACAGTTACTATTTCCTGATGTAAGTTTTTTATGTCAAGTATTTTTAATATAGCGTAACCTGCTGACATATTCAGTTTTAATCTGGCAATAATTAAATATGAGTACTATAAACTAAACGTGATTACCACTGAAACTCTCGACTTATTGGAATGGCAACGTTTATGCCAAAATTTGTCCACCTTTGCAGCAACTAAGTTAGGCGTGCTAGCAGCACGTCAGTTGAGAATACCTGATACACAGACAGAAAGTGAGCAGCTACTGGCTCAAACCAAGGAAATATATAATTTAGAGCAAGAGTTAGATTCTGGCTGGACTTTTAAAGGCATTAAAGATGTCGGTGCGTCTTTGGCAAGATCTGGTATCGGTGGCATTTTGTCAGCCCAAGAGCTTTTAGATCTAGCTACAACTTTGGCGGGAATGCGTTACCTGCGTCGCTTAATTGATGATCAGAGTGAAAAATTAGTCACTTTAGCAGAGTTAGTTGCTGATGTTCGCACCTATCCTGAAATTGAGCAAGAAATACATCACTGCATTGACGATCGCGCTGAAATAACCGATCGCGCTAACCCAAAACTAGCGGATATTCGTAGCGAAATTAAAAACTTACGTGAACGAATATATAAAATGCTCCAGGGAATTATGCAGCGCAACTCCACGGCTATTCAAGAGGCAGTAATTACGCAACGGGGCGATCGCTTTGTCTTGCCAGTTAAACCTGCCCAAAAAGAGACGATTAAAGGAATAGTCCATGATGTTTCTAGTACAGGCTCTACTTACTATATTGAACCTAATGCAATAGTGCCACTAGGCAATCAGCTCCGGCAAAAAGAGCGTCAGGAAAAGCGGGAAGAAGAGATTATTTTAAAAGGGCTATCGGAAAAAGTAGCCCAGGTGCAGGAAGACTTAGAAAAAGTTTTAGCTGTAGCAACGATGTTGGATTTAGCAACAGCTAAAGCGCGTTATGGCCTGTGGTTGGAAGCTAATCCGCCTAAGTTTATTGACGCTGCTGAAGGTGAAACTACTACCCTGCGTCGTTTGCGTCATCCGCTTCTAGTTTGGCAACAACGTCATGAAGAAGGAACAGAGGTAGTTCCGATTGATGTCTTAGTTAAGCCTGAAACCAAAGTAGTAGCAATCACAGGACCAAATACAGGCGGCAAGACCGTTACCCTGAAGACAATGGGGTTGGCTGCGCTGATGGCAAAAGCTGGAATGTTTGTTCCCGCCAAAGAACCTGTAGAATTACCTTGGTTTGATGTGGTTTTAGCTGATATTGGAGATGAACAATCTTTACAACAAAGTCTATCGACTTTTTCAGGACATATTCGCCGTATTAGTCGTATTATTGCCGCTTTGAACCATAATGATGGCAATTCTTTAATTCTGCTAGATGAAGTTGGTGCGGGGACAGATCCAGCCGAAGGTAGTGCTTTGGCGATCGCTTTGCTCAAACACCTCGCAGATCATGGTCGATTAACTATTGCCACGACTCACTATGGAGAATTAAAAGCCCTTAAGTACCAGGATGCCAGGTTTGAAAATGCTTCGGTGGAGTTTGATGATAGTACTCTCCAGCCTACCTATAGATTGTTGTGGGGAATTCCTGGGCGTTCTAATGCCCTGACTATTGCTCAACGTTTAGGCTTAAATACAGATATTATTAAAGAGGCTCAATCCCTAGTGGGTAAGGGTTCATCACAAGATGTCAACCAGGTAATTGTCGCCTTGGAAGAACAAAGAAGGGAACAAGAAGAAAAAGCCAAAGCAGCGGGTAAGCTACTAGAACAAACAGAGCGTTTTTATTCAGAAGTATCAGCCAAAGCTGCTTCGTTACAAGAAAGAGAACAGGCACTGAGAGTCTATCAAGAACAAGCGGTACAAGATGCGATCGCGCAAGCGAAACAAGAAGTGGCAAAAGTTATTCGCCGCTTACAGCAAGGTGAGCAAACCATGCAAAAAACCCAACAGGCAACAGAAGCCTTAAATGATCTTACTGCTAAGGAGTTAGCTAAAACTCAAACTTCAAAGTCAACTAAACCCAGCTATAAACCCCAGGTGGGAGAAAAAATCAGGATTCCTCGGCTTAATCAAACAGGAGAGGTATTAAGTGTTGATGCGGCGGAAGAACAATTGACAGTGCGCTTTGGCATTATGAAAATGAGCGTCGGTTTAGCAGAAATTGAATCTTTGGATGGACAGAAAGCCGAACTAAAGTCGAAAGTTAAAAATAGCCAGAAACCTTTGGCACAAAATCCTCCCAAAAAGCCAGCGGTGATGGTGCAAACTTCTCAAAATACCTTGGATATTCGTGGGCAACGGGTGGACAATGCAGAAATAGAAATTAATAATGCGATCGCCAAAGCCATTGAATCAGGAGTCTTGTGGATCATTCATGGCAAAGGAACAGGGCGTTTACGTCAAGGAGTTCATGAATTTCTCAAGCGTCATTCCCAGGTAGATAAGTTTGAACTTGCCCCCCAAAAAGAAGGTGGTGCTGGAGTTACCGTTGTGCATCTTAAATAGTCTTACTATTTAAAGTAATTCAAATCTTGAAGGGCTTTCAGCTTTGGCTTGAGCAAGGTTAATCAAAATTAATTCAACCAAATATTTAGCCCTATTGAATTTGCTTATTGTGGCACTTTCGCCTGGAGTCAAACGTCGTTTATTTAAGTAAGTAGCTAACGAGTTGTTAATTTATTTAGCCAAAATGATGTGAATATTCAGCGTAATAAGCCTTCGGTATGGCTTACCTGCGTATTAAGCTGGCAAAACTATTATCCAGCTAAAAACAAGGCTATTGAGCAGAAAATTGCTCTTAATTTGCTCTGGCATATTCGATAGTAAAAGCTAAAATAAATTATCACGATAACTCATATAAAAAATAGCCAATCTTAGCCAGATTTTTAATCTAGTTGTAATTATTTAGCTCATATTTTTCTTAAATATTTTCCTGGAGTACCAGAATGTTTTTTTGTAAAAGGTCACATAGAAACAAACTATTAGCCATAATTCTCGGATTTTACCTAGCTATTAATCCAAATAATCTAGTTTCTGCTAAAAACCTAAGTTTTATTAAACCTAACATACCAGCAACAGATAAGATTTCTAACTTTACTATCGCCCAAGCATTTAAGCAGCTTGATTTTAGTAATAATTATTATGAAAAATTAGCGGAGGCAGATTATTTCTATCAAAGAGGCGATCTAAGCCAAGCTAAACAAATTCAACAGCAGGTAAAACCAGCATTCGCTCCTAATGCAACTATTCCTGCGGCAGTAGATGACTTAGCCAAACTAGACGCTAAAGGTCAGCAATATTGGCAGACGGCTACTGAAGCAATTAAAGCAGATCCTGAATTAGAATCAGAAATTACTAGCAGTATTTTTGAGCCATTACAAAGCTTAGTCAAAGAGGATCCTGGATTTATTCCTGGTCACATCCTGCTAGCTGATACTTATGATCTTTATGGTGAGGAAAAATTAGCTCTGGCAACTATTGAAAGAGCTGCGGAAATGTATCCAGTCAGAGAAGATATTTTGGATACTAAGATTGACCTATTGTTACTCTACGGTAAACCTCTAGAAGCGTCAATCGCCGCGCGGGAATTTGCCTATAGCTACCCTAATAATCCGAAACACCAAGCCTACGAACAGGCAGCTAACCAATATTTTGAACAATATAAGAAAAAGCTTAATTCTAAAATTACTACTTCAGGAATACTCGGCAGTATTGGTCAAATTGCTACAGGAAATGAACTAGGTGCTTTAGAAATTGGTCAGATGCTATTAGCGGGAGAGAAAAGCGCAGGACAATCTTTTGCTCAAAGTATTAAAGCTCAGTCACAAATGGTTTCCGATCAAAGACAGCTAAAATATCTCAATGATATTGGTCAGAAATTGGCTAAATTGATGGGACGGAATGAATTTGAATACGAATTTAATATTGTTAACGATCCTACTCCCAATGCTTTTGCTTTGCCTGGAGGTAAAATATTTTTCCATACAGGAATGTTGGAATTGATGGATTCTGAGGCAGAATTAGCTGGAGTGTTGGCTCACGAAATAGCTCACTCGGTTTTGTCCCACAGCTATCAACAAATTGGTGAGTCGGCATTGACTGGCACTGCTTCAAATTTAATCACCAGTATGATCGGACGAGGAGCAGGAGCAGCCTCAAATGTAGGAGGTTTGCTTTTAAATCAAAAGTTTAGCCGTAACAAAGAAAAGCAATCGGATATTTTGGGTTTAAGAGTACTAGATGCTGCTGGATATTCAGCGGATGGTTTGTATAACGTAATGGCAAAACTGAAACAGCTTTCTGGTGGTGGTGCTTCTTTGTTGTCCAGTCACCCTGCTTCAGAAGAGAGAATGCGTTATTTAGAAGAATTGATTCAAACTAACGGTTACAACCGCTATGGATATGAAGGGGTAGAAGCCTATCGCGCTGTCTTTCCTCGATAGACTTATTTTCGCTTAAGATACGTAGAACCTCTAGGGGTGCGATCGCGATTTGCCTACACAGATTCACTTTGGCGAATTAGATATTGTTTGCGATTAAATTCTTGTTGCTCTTCAGTTAATAGGCTGTAATTATCAATCGGTAGGCGCATATCCCATTGAGTTTCCGCAAACATCAGTAGGTTGGCACTCATCACTAAACCTGTAGCTAAAAATTGCCAGCCAATAAAAACAGGCAAAACTACTATGCCTATAAGATGAACTAACCCTGAGATCATAAAAGCACGCGATCGCAATCCCCACCCCGTACAGAAATAGCCCATTGCACTTAACCATAGCCACAGATGACATAGATGCATCAAAATTGTTCCTGATCGATAGTAGATAGCTAGATCAGTGATGGCTACACCACCCAGCATCAAAACTATCCAGGCGTATAGCACCCAACGCAACCGTTCTACTTTTACCCAGAAATGAGTTAAAAAGGTCATTCCTATTGTGCCAATGCCCGTCAATATTGACCAAAAAGCAGCTTGGGTAATCCAGTCAATCGGTGCAAACTGGGCGGTAAAAAAAATAATCGCTGTAATTAAGCTCCAAACTACAAAAACCTGGTCAATTCTGGTGTAAATATTATTGAATAAGGTTTTGTTGCTAATTTGCAGCTTTAGCAACAAAAGTCCTTGGCGATCCTGAAAATCTAGAGCATGCTGCTTGCGACGAATGATTGGCTCAGCAGAGTTAAACAAGGGCATTCAATTTTATCGCTGTAAATAAATTAAGTTGTACGACTTTAGTTGTATTTTTATTCATAATTATATATGTATCTGTACATAAATAGCGGAGGAAAACTCACATAATTATTACGGTTTACCTTAGGCTGAATTATGAATATGTCATCTAAACATTTTTATTGATCACCAAGTAAGGTTTCGAGACTCTTTAACAGATTTTCAGTGATAGCAAAATCAAAGCAATTCAAACTGGAGAAATTAGCAGGTATCAAGGTTTGGGCTATTAATTATTTGGAGATTCACCCCCAAGCTGAATTTTTCTTGACCTCAATTTTGCGGTCAAATATTAACCAGCTAGGTGAGTCGCTGTCCAGATTGTCCAGCCATCG
The DNA here is from genome assembly GCA_020692205.1 of Myxosarcina sp. GA_180221_E-2-1-MAG-40_15. Taxonomy (GTDB): domain Bacteria; phylum Cyanobacteriota; class Cyanobacteriia; order Cyanobacteriales; family Xenococcaceae; genus Waterburya. The sequence continues at coordinate 60,144 of JAIMKV010000016.1, read as the reverse complement.
ATCAGCCACAAAAACATCGTCAAAATAAATAAAATTAAATACATCCAGGGTTGAGCTAAAGGACGAACATCAACAGTATCAATGCCTGTTTTTTCAGTGACTAAATTAACCAGGCGATTAAAACCCGCAACCCGCATCGGCAGTAAGTAGGCTTTTTCTGCGGTGGGGGAAGTAAAGTAATAAACCATTCCGCCTTGTCCTGTAGTACGCATTTTGAGATTGTCAATTTCCTTCCAGGGCAAAGACCAACCCTGACGGAAAAAAGAGGGAACCCAAGTCGGATAGGTAACCTGGATTTGATCTTCATCTACAATTACTCTTTCACTTAGGACTGCATATACGGCGATCGCACCTAAGGTAATTCCAAGCCACAATAGCCAAGCTGGCAATGGCGCGTCAGTAAAGTCAGCTAAAAAAGGTAACGGCACCGTCAAAGCAATATAAAGACATAAAAGAGTGATGCGGATAAGCGGAGAAATTTTAAAAATATTCATTTTTAATACTGTTGCTGATTATTAGCTATTAGTCATTAGTTAACTAAATTTTCTGGTCTTTCCAGTTAGGAGCAGCAGACTCTCCAAAACTACCGAAGCCTCTACAGTTGATAATTGTTGATTTACCGCTATGGAGCTTGATTTTGTGTTTCAATAAAAATCTGCGTAAATTTGCACCAGACCCACAGGTAAAAGTTCTTCCTGGTACAGCTACTAGCTACTGTAGGCATAATGAATTTCTACTCTGGGCAAAAATAATCTTTATCTTTAAATAACTTAACATTTGTCAACTCTAATGGTCGCAAAATTTGACTTCATCAATCGAAAATCAGTAATTCAGATTTACGATACTACTCTAAGAGATGGTTCTCAAGGAGCAGGAATTTCCCTATCTTTAGATGATAAGCTCAAAATAGCTCGTCAACTTGATCAACTAGGAGTGTCTTTCATTGAAGGAGGATGGCCAGGAGCCAACCCCAAGGATGTCCAGTTTTTTTGGAAATTAAAGGAAGAACCGTTACAAAATGCCGAGATAGTTGCGTTTTGCTCCACTCGCCGTCCTCACTTAGCTGTTGCGGAAGATAAAATGCTTCAGGCGATTTTGGCAGCAGGCACTCATTGGGTCACAATTTTTGGTAAATCCTGGGATCTCCACGTTACAGAAACCTTGAAGACTAGTTTAGAAGAAAATCTGGCAATGATTCGCGACACAATTGAATATTTGCGACAGGAAGGTAGAAGAGTAATTTATGATGCCGAACATTGGTTTGATGGCTATAAACGCAATCGGGAATATGCTCTCTTAACCCTGAAAACAGCTTGGGCAGCAGGGGCCGAATGGTTAGCTTTGTGCGACACAAACGGTGGTACATTGCCCCACGAAGTAGCTCAGATAGTCACAGAAATAATTGATGCCATACCAGAATTAAATGGCAAGTTAGGGATACATACCCACAATGACGGCGGAACGGCCGTAGCTAATGCGATCGCAGCGGTGATGTCTGGAGCTACGATGATTCAGGGAACAATTAACGGCTACGGAGAAAGATGCGGTAATGCTAATCTTTGTACCCTAATTCCTAATTTACAGTTAAAGCTAGGCTATTCATGTTTAGGGCAACAGCAGCTAGCTCAATTAAGTCCCGCTAGCCGTATAATTAGCGAAATAGTTAACTTAGCTCCCGATGATCATGCCCCTTTTGTCGGGCGTTCTGCATTTGCTCATAAAGCGGGAGTTCATGTTGACGCAGTTGCCAAAAATCCTTCGACCTACGAACATATCCAACCTGAATTAATTGGCAATCAAAGAAGAATCGTCATCTCAGATCAATCAGGCTTAAGCAACGTTTTACATTATGCCGCCAAGTTTGGCATTAACCTAAGTAAACAAGACATAACCTGTCGCCAAATCTTAGATAAGCTGAAAACATTAGAAAATGAAGGGTATCAATTTGAAGCAGCAGAAGCCAGTTTTGAACTACTAATGCGCTCAATACTCAAACCGGGAAAACAGTTCTTTCTACTCAAAGGTTTTCAGGTTCACTGCAATATTCATCAGGAGATAGATAATTCCGCGAGCAAAGCTTTAGCTACAATTAAGGTAGAAGTTGATGGTGAAAATCTGCTGGAGGTAGCAGAAGGTAATGGTCCTGTAGCAGCTTTAGATCGTGCTTTACGCAAGGCATTAGTCAGATTTTATCCCCAAATTGCTGACTGTTATCTAGCAGACTACAAAGTTCGTATTCTCGATGGTGGTGCAGGAACAGCAGCGAAGACTCGTGTCTTAGTAGAATCAAGTAATGGAGTTAAACGTTGGACAACGATTGGAGTATCTGCCAATATCTTAGATGCTTCTTATCAAGCAGTAGTTGAAGGTATGGAATATGGTTTATTATTGCAGGCACCCCAGCGAAATAAAGCAGGTATTGTTAATTAAAGGACACAATTACAAATATTTATGACGACTCTCCCGCCCACAACCAGAAGTAGACTGCAAAAAATCCCCCTGGCGACCGTTGTTTGGGAAGGTGATCGTCGTCCATTGGGAGGTATGGCATCACATTTAGATGGTGTTAACAATGCCGATGAAGAATGTATTATTTGGGTCGATGGCTCAGAAGGTGCAGTCAGAGCAATGGATGTAGTTGCTGAAAATATGGGTATAGAAGCAGTGGTGCGGACTTTGTTACGCGCTATTGAATCTCCCCATCACCCAGCTCAGCCTAACCGCCCTCAAAAGATTGTGGTGCGCGATCGCGAAATTCAGTTTTTTCTGCGGGGAGTATTACAAGGTTTAGAGATTAATATTGAATATTCGCCTCAACTTCCTTTAATTGATCGTCTTTTTGAAGGTTTTGCAGCTATTGATGACGAGCAGCCTAATCCTCTTCCCGCTCTCTACGAAGCGGCAATTAAGAATGTTGCTGAGAAAATTTGGGATAATGCACCTTGGGAATTACTGGCAGATAGCGATATCCTGCAAGTTGAATTAAAAAACTGTGAGATTGAGCGGGTATATATCTGTATTATGGGCATGATGTCCGCCGAATACGGCGTGTTGCTATATCGCTCATTGGATTCTCTCCAGCAGTTTAGAACCGCAGCATTAGGAGAAAATAAATCAGCAGCCGAGTTGGAAAAAGCCTTTTTGGCACAGGATTGCTGGTTTCTTAATTATGAAGAAGCTCCAGAAGAGCTATTAGACGAGGTATCGATTGAACCTTTCTTTGGCAGTCTGCATCCTTTTGAAGGAATGCGCCATTTCCTAGACGAAGCCGAGACTAAGATTGTTTATGCGACTTTGGAATCTTTATTCCGTTTTTGTAGTCGCAATCGTTCAGCCTTAACCCAAGATCCAATTGAGGCAATATCTAAGTCTTATCGAATTACTCTTCCTGCTAGCACCGAAGATAAACAAATCATCTCTACCAAGATTTCCACTTTGCCACAACTGGCAACAGAGCTGTTGAGCATGGGGCAAAGCGATCGCCACGAGACGATGACTCAAGAAGTCGATATCCCGATTCAAGAGGATTTAATTCCTGACGGGTCTTTGGTTAGCCTAGTCAGTATACCCAGAGAATTAGTCAAGCAATTAAAACACCAGCCAAAAACCTACTGTCAATCTGCTAAGGTTTCCTCCAAAGCTAGCGAACTGCCGACTATCTTTATTCAAACCACTCGACCCAAAGCTAATCATTTAATTTCCAGAATTAAAAATGCGGGAGGTTTAAAAGCCGTTTGCTTTAATCCTGGTCATGATCCTTTTAGTGGCGAGGTGTATGATTTAGGCATGCTACAAACAGAAGATGATGAACTATATGTATTTGCCGAATATTCTCAGGACGTGGTGCAGCAAGCTAAGGCATTAGAGAAATGGCATCAACGCTGTAAGAAGACTCAAGGGTACTGTGGGTTGATTATTGCGATGGGAGCAACAGGAGTTAACCGAGGCAATCCTAAAGTGAAAGATATGTTAGCTTTGTTTGAAGTCAAATCAATCAATGGCACAGATTTAGGGATGGGAATCTTACAGCTAATGCCTAACTTCGATTTTTGAGCTAGATATTTAACCAACTTAATCTCTATCGACTTTTTTAAATCATTATTAAGTCAAATTGTGCTATTCTAGCTAAGTGCGAAAAATACAACGGGATGTAGCGCAGCTTGGTAGCGCGCCTGCTTTGGGAGCAGGATGTCGCAGGTTCAAATCCTGTCATCCCGATAATTTACCTACTTAGCTTTTTAAGCATTAAAAAAGAACCAGCTTGAGGCTCGCTTGATTTAACTAATGCTAGCTGTAGTTTCTCAGCGCATTGGGGCAGTTTGCGGAAAAAATCTAATTTTTTTTACATTCCCAGTGTTATTTACTTGCCATATAATTCAACAACCAAAGATATTGAAGTTAATATCTTGAATTTATATTCTTGGTCTGCTTGAGTTTAGCTAAATCCATTATGTATACTAAAAAAAAACTACATTTATATAGTTTATAGAACTATCAAAAGCCATCGGTGGTGATGATCTTTTATGAGCAATTTTCATTATGTATTAATTAGAATTCAAACATACTTTAATAGGTAATAAAATTCTTCTAAATCTCCAATTTAAATGATTAGGCAGCAGATACTTCCCAAACGTTTTTGCTATTTCAGACGAGAATTTGCTGATAGAATTACATTTGTGGTAATTTACTTGAAAAATGGTGATCGAAGTCTTGATTGTCTAATTTTTATCCAGATCGAAAATTGTCTATTATCGAATATCTAATAATTCAATTTGAGATAGTATATGATTAGATTTGCGTAACAAAATTAGCTTCGTACAACAGGCAGGATAATGAGTAATAATAATTAGTCTAATGCTCAAAGCTTTAAATAGTTAAGATGAGTATTGTAAGTTTAAATAAATGAGCCAATCAATCAAATAATTTAACTAGTTATCAAGTAATTTACAGGTTTTAGACACAATTAAATTAACAGCAAACATTATAATGAGGCACAAAGCCATGATTAAACCATTAATCCGTTGGAGCATTACTTTAGGAGTTGCAGGTGTAACTTTCTTGAGCTGGGGAATAGTCGAAAATCTAATTGCGATCGCCTTGCCTCAAGAAGAAGTTTTAGAAAAACTTGACCCTGTTCCAGTGTTTACAATCGCCGACGAGCAAGGTGCGCCTCTAGTTGCCTCAGGAAAAGATCAGGCCAAAGTTGCAGGGGTTTTTATTTCTCAGAATGATGCTAACCAATTTGTCAATCAGTTAAAAACTGAAAATCCCGAACTGGCACAAAAAGTTAAGGTTGTACCAGTCTCATTGGCAGAGGTTTACAAACTATCTGAATCTGCCCAAAGCCAAGAAAACGCGCTGAATTTTGCTTATGTTCCCGAAGAAGAAGCCGTAAACTCAGCCAAAACTATTGGCGAAGCTAATCAGCAACCATACCAAGGTGGAGTACCATTATTTGTGGCTCGCGGTGGCGAAGGTAAAGGCTATCTCACCTTTGAAAGAGATTCTGAGCAAGTTATTCCTTTTTTCTTTGACAAAAAACAATTGGAAGCAATGGTAGCAAGGTTTAAAGAACAGGAACCCGAAGTTGCCGCTAATGTAAATATTGAAGTTCATCCCCTTGAAGGTGTAATTGAAACCCTGGCAACAGGTTCAGATGAAATACTTGAGAAAATTGTTTTAGTACCATCAACTGAATCAATTGAATTCTTGCAAAATGTAGCTGCACCTCCGGCAGAAGGACAAGGAACAATTGAGACAACACCAGAAGCAGCTCCAACACCAGCAGCTCCTCAGAATTAATTAAAATTGTCTGACATTTCTGGTGAAGAACTATATTGTTGGTATCAACAGACCAAAAAAGCGGCGATCGCTAATGAGATAGATCTAGATGAAGTTGATTGGTTACTTCAGACCGTAACTAGCTTAGATCGCCTATCTTTACGCTTGGGTACATTTCAAAATCAACCGCAGATTGAGAGCCAAAAAACCCTGTCAGAGCTAAAAATGCTTTGGCAACAGCGTCAACATGAACGTGTACCAGTTCAATACTTGGTCGAAACTGTTTTTTGGAGGCGATTTCAATTAAAAGTTACTCCAGCCGTTTTAATTCCTCGTCCCGAAACAGAATTAATGATCGATCTGGCTCAAGCAAATAATCTAATTTCTGAGAGCGAACAACATTGGGTCGATTTAGGCACTGGTAGCGGTGCGATCGCTTTGGGTTTGGCAGATATTTTTCCTCAAGCGACGATCCACGCAGTAGATTTGAGCGGTGATGCCTTAAAAATTGCTTATGAAAATGCGGTCAATTTAAAACTAGAGTCTAATATTCGCTTTTATCAGGGAAGCTGGTGGAATCCTTTGGAGTTTCTCCAAGGTAAAGTAACAGGAATGGTTGCTAATCCGCCTTATATTCCCTCGGCACAAATCAATCATTTACAGCCAGAAGTAGTCTACCATGAGCCTCACCTCGCCCTTGATGGTGGTCATGACGGTTTAGACGATCTCCGTTATTTAATTAAAACTGCTCCTCAATATTTAGTTTCAGGCGGAATTTGGCTGGTAGAATTGATGGCTGGTCAAGCAAGTACAGTAATTGAACTATTAAAATATCAGGAAGAATATGATGATGTAAAGTCATACTCTGACCTTAATGGCATTGAACGCTTTATTTTGGCTTACCGCCGTTAACTATACAAGCATATCGAAGTAACCAATCAACTTTATGGTACAAGTTTCTCAAGCAGATCTAATTACAGGAGCGATCGCTGGCAAAGTAGTTAGCTTTCCGACTGATACTGTACCAGCATTAGCCGTAAAACCAGAGTTAGCCGAGCAGATCTATCAGCTAAAACAGCGTCCCCATAGCAAGCCATTGATTTTATTAGGAGCATTAATTGAAGATTTACTGCCCTACGTAGTTTACACTCCTGCTGAACTGGAAGTTTGGCAATCTTTAATCAGTCAATATCTACCTGGTGCGCTGACTTTAGTTCTACCCGCCTCTACCAAAGTTCCTGCTGCAATTAATCCGATCCAGTCCAACACTGTGGGCATCAGAATCCCCAATCATCCCATCGCGCTTAACATATTGCAGCAAACTGGTGTTTTAGCTACCAGCAGTGCTAACATCTCAGGACAAGATACCTTGATGACGATGACAGCAATTGATCAAGCTTTTCCAAATATTTTGGTACTCGATTCCCTCGATTCGCTATCAAGCGGTTCTTTGGTTAGCGGACTTCCTTCCACAGTAGTTTGTTGGCAAAATCAAGAATGGCAAATTTTGCGTCAAGGAAGTGTAAGTATTTAATTTTGCACAGCCCAACTGGTTAAATAACCTTATAAAATGCTACTCATATTAGTTTAAGGTTACTGAAGTCTGGCATCAATCGTTACAATAAAACTAGTAGTCTAAAACTAAATTGATGGGGTAGCAGCTAGCACAAAAAATTGCAGTAGTTAGCAATGTTCCATATAACTAACTTTACTTTGGAATCTATCTCTTTGAATTATGAATGAAATTGATGAGCTAAAAGAAGAACTGAAACAGGCGCAGCTTGCTTATCAAATGGCGGCGCAAATGAGCCAATTCAAGGCAGGTTTTTTAGCTAGAACTTCTCATGAACTGCGATCTCCTCTTAGCAGTATGATTGGGTTGCATCAGTTGATTTTGTCCGATTTGTGTGAAAGCCCTGAAGAACAGAAAGAATTTATTGCTCAGGCTTATCATTCTGCTTTAAAGTTAATGAAGTTGATTGATGAGATTGTCGCTGTTTCTAAAACCGAATATGGCAGCAATAGTCTACATTTAGAATCACTTCAGCTGGCAGAAATATTTACTGAAATTGACCGTCTGACTCATCTTCAGGCTGCCAATCGCAATTTAAAATTAGAGATTATTCATCCTGATTCTGGAGTTGATGTTTTTGCCGATCGCTCTCGTTTAATTCAGTTAATTTTCAACCTAATTGACAGTGGAATTGCTTTAATGATGAGAGGAACAATTAAACTATCAACTACTGAAGTTACGGTGGACAAAGTTAGGATTGAAATTGATTTGGAATGTTCTGCTGCTTTGTGGCAAGAATCGACTCCTACCGAGCCTAATTTTAATGCTAATGATTTAGCTGAAGTTCGTGAATTTCTACAAGAGATTAGTTTGTCGGCCAACATGAAGCTATTACTATCTCAAACCCTATTGGAAACAATGGGTGGTACTTTAGAATTATTAGACCTTGACTATTTAAATAAACAGCAGCCACGAACTCGAATTATATTAACCTGTAAGAGATTTAGTTAATCTGTGTTTTTGAGTATGCCAAAACAACCAAAAAGATTGCCAATAATTTTTTGTCACTTTATTGACAATCCATTTTTCTAATTGTTTTAAATAAATGATCTCAAACTCAAGTTTTGCTTGAGCCAATGCGCCTAATTTAGGATTAAATTAATATTGCGGATTGCTCTCATGAGAACATTCTCGGTCCCAACATTTTTTAAACAAAGTAATTTGATACAAGTACCAAAAGTGCTTTACGTTCCAAACAGAGTACTGGTGACCTATCTGCTGATTAAAATATTGCCAAATCAAATTGGTGGTTAATTTTATTTTTCTATTCATCGACCAAGAGTCCTTTATTGATAATTTAAAATGACTTTTAAGTAGAGGGATCGTCGCTAAACCCGACCTAATCCAATCGCCTAATTAAACGGGCTTAGTTTTGAGGCTTCCTCAAAACGTTGACCGCCCGATGATTTCATTTGCCGCCTAATATTAATTTGCCCAATTGAGTTAGATTCCCCTTGGTCGGAAATGCCTAAAATCTATTTTTAAACAGCAAACTATTAAGTATTCCTACGAATTGTCAAACTGACTTCTTTCTGTAGATTTAAACTAAACTTCTCGTTATATCCAGAGTAATTCGTCCACTAAAATCAGGAATTGGCGCTGCGGGTTTAGACAGCTTGACCCGAACCTGGCTAACCTTTGCTAAACTCAAGATCTGCTCTGCGATCGCACTAACTAGCTTTTCCACCAAATCAAACTTAGCGGTGGTAATTTGTTCTTTAACAATGGCGATCGCTTCTCGATAGTCTAAAGTGTCTTCTATGTTGTCACTTTTTCCCGCAGGGGTTAAATCGACCCATAAAGTTAGATCTACTTCAAACCATTGTCCTAGTACTCGCTCTTCAGGTAAATAGCCCACATATCCGTAAGCGCGAATACCACTAACTTGAATTGAATCCATTTTTGACTATTAATTATTAATTACTAAGTAACGAAACAAAACATTACGTTAGGATAACCTGCAACTAATATTACCAAGCGATCGCGCTCTAACAACCAGTAGTTAACACTTCTAACATACTACCTCTGTAATTAAAATTTCTCAACCATAGAATGAATGAAACTCTATTTTAAAATTTCTAAATGCTTTGGTAGTGGTGTAATAGTATTAGCTGCGATCGCACCGCTAGCGGCTACTGCAGGAATCCCAATTCCAGGAAAAGTAGAATCACCACAGCACAACAAACCTGGCAAAGGAGTATTCGATCCAGGAAAGAGGGCTTGACCCGCTTGATGGGCAGGACCATAAGAGCCATGATGACGGCGGAGATAACGTTTGTGGGTTAAGGGAGTACCAATAAGAGTTAGTTCAGTGCGATCGCGAATATGCGGAATTACTCGTTCTAATCCCTGCCACATTACTTCTGCCCGTTGCTGCTTCTGTTGCTGATAGACTTCGCTATGACGCTCCATTCCTGCCCAAAGTTGATAAGGTTCATTGCCAGGAGTATATACGTGAATCGCGTGTTTTCCAGCAGGAGCCAGACTCGGATCTAATAGCGAAGGTATGGAGATCACAACTACGTTTTGAGGTGCGGTTACACCCTTGTCCCAGTCGTTGACTACGATGTAATGGCACTGCAAATCTTCTAGTCCTGTGGCATCTATTCCCAAGTGTAAGTGCATAAAGCTGTCACATTCTGGGGTGTTAGCTTTTTCTCTGACAAAGTTTTTTGGTAACGCTCCTTCAGGAATTAAAGCTAAAGTATCCCAGATCGAGGCATTAGAAACTACTGCCTTATTTGCTCTAATCTCTTTACCGTCGCGTAAACGTACCCCGACAGCGCGCTTGTTTTCTACTAACACCTGCTCAACATGAGCATTATAAATAATTTCGCCACCCCGTTTGGTTAGTCCCCGCACCAAGGCATCAACAATTGCTCCGCTACCCCCGATTGGATAATCTAACTGAACATTAGGTTTGTACCATTCGGCAAACATGAAAGCCATTTCTGCTCCAACAGTGCCACTAGCAGGCAAACCAGACAGCAGAAAACAGAGTAAATCCAGCCAGTTACGAATAAAGGGGTCGGTAACCACCTCGTCCATAATTTTGCTAAATGGTTCTGTCAGCCGCAGAATATTGGGCAAATGCCAAAGAGTACTTGGTAAATATTGACCCAAGCTAAAAGCCGCACCCAAATCGAAGCGCATCGCCAATGGAGGTAAAGCATTAACCGCATCAGCTAACGGCTTCATTTCTGCCTGAAGTTTACGCCATTGAATTACGGCATCTTCTCCCCGAAATTTCCTTAACACCTCACAAAAATGATCTGCCCCTACGTAGGCATCAAAATCTCCTTCGGGTATCCGACAACCCCAAGCATCGTAGTTTGCCCATTCTAAGTCTTCTTCAATTACGTCTAGTACCTGACGTAAAGGATTGTTAGTCGGGCTAGAAGATAAACCCGAATACAAAGAAGGCCCTGAATCAAACTTATAGCCATTCCGTTCAAAACTATGGGCAGCACCTCCAGGAAGCGAATGACTTTCGCATACCTTTACCCGATCGCCGTATTTTCCTAGTAGCGCAGCGCAACACAAACCACCGACACCACTGCCAATTACGACTACATCTACTTCTTCTCGGCTCATCTTAAATATTGTTTTAAATTGCTCATCTGTGAAAGGATGAATGACCATTCGCCCCTACTAATCAATGGTAAATCTTAAATGATTAAAGCGGTTGCTTATCTGGAACACCCACGGCGCGAGGAAATTGTTTAGGGGTAGCAGAATCTTTACGTAAATAAATACAGTGCCGTATCCCTTGAGTCAGAGGAGTTGACCAAGGATGGATCAATTCAATCTTGCTACCTAATTGAGCCACCGCCGATTCTAGATTTAGGGTTTCTTGATCATTCCACTGTCCCCGATAAAGAATGGCAAATCCACCTGTTTTGATAAAGGGTAAGCTGTATTCGGCACAGACAGAAGCTTTGCTTACTGCTCTAACCAAAGCTAAATCATAGCTAGCGCGATCGCCTGGCACTCTACCTAAAGCTTCTGCCCTAGCAACTATTCCCGTCGCGTTATTGAGCTGTAGTTTGGCAATCAAGTCATTGACAAACGTGATTTTCTTACGAGTCGAATCGAGTAAAGTTATCTGCCAGTGGGGAAAAGCGATCGCCAAAGGAATGCCAGGAAAACCTGCCCCCGTACCAACATCTATCACCTGCAATTGCTGATTTAAAATTTCCGCTGGTAAACCAACTATTCCTGACAATGAATCCCACAAATGCTTTTCCCAAAAGTCTTCACTTGAGGTAATACGGGTTAAGTTCTGTTGACGATTTCCCGCTAAGACCTCTTGATAAACCTGTTGAAACAACTGCTCTTGAGTATCGCTGGGTTGCCAGTCAAGAGTTTGCGACCAAACCTGATTCATTTGGGGCAGCGTATTAATTTCAATCTGACTCATAGGCTTTTAGAATTATCGGCTCAAAGCGCTTGGCTCAATCGGTTGTAAAATTCCTCGATCAATTGTCCAACATCGGTCGGCTATTTCAACCAATTCCCCAGGATCGTGAGTTACTACTAGTAGCGTCCAATGTTGCTTTAATTTTGCTAGCAGTTTGGCTAACTGAATTCGCATTGACCAGTCTAATCCTGCTGTCGGCTCATCTAGCATCAACACATTAGGCTGACGAATTAGCTGCACCGCTAAGGCTAAACGACGCTGCTGTCCTCCACTCAGGGCGTGAGGAGGTATTTTCAAGGATAGATGCTCTAATCCTACCTCGCTTAAAGCATCTCTGACTCTTTTGATATCTAATTCGGGATGACCCAAACGCAATTCCTCTAGTACGCTACCACCACAAAAATGTCGTTCGGGAAACTGAAACACTAATCCCGCAAGCTGCTGCAATTCAATGTCAGTCAGTTCTTTGGTGCGCCAGTAAACTTTTCCTTTGGTTGGTTCGGCTAATCCTGCCAAAATTTCTAAAATTGTGGTTTTTCCTGAACCACTAACACCCATAATCAATCCTAGCTTTTGTGCTGGTAGCTCTAGGTTAATATTGTTTAGAATTGGTTGAGGAGTAGCAGCAGGATGATAAGTTAAATTTTGCAGACGCAGCATTGTTCAATAATTCAGAGCTTTATGATTTGATTATACGCGCTTAAATTAAGTAAAGCTAAGTTGATGATCAGCTGTATTTGACAATAATATCTCTAGTCCTTTTAGGAACTAAATATCTAATGTTTACGTCTATATTTGTCCATCTTGCTGATTAACATAATTAGGTATAATGAATCGCAAAATAAAATTTGGTAGCTCAATAAGCCATTCATTTCGACTGGCATCTATCGCTTCATTGGCTATTACTATAATTATTGGTTTTGGTAATCATTCTGCCTGGGGCAAAGATCCTTTTCGCCAAGAGAATGCTCGCGATATTGGCAAACATACGGAAAAAGCTTTTAAAACTATTTTCTTGGAAGGAGATTATCAAACTGTTAGTAAAGAACTAGAATTAGCTGAATCTGAAGAGCCTGAAGAACCTCTTGCTCATGCGATGCTTGCTTCTTTAGCCTATACCAAAAAAGATTGGGAAAGCATTAAGAAACATGCTGAAAAAACTTTAGCCTCGGCTCAATTATTAACTAAAACCGATCCAGTTAGAGGTAATCTTTATTTAGCAGTAGGACATTTTTTGGATGGAGCTTACGTTTATCAAAAACAAGGGGCATTAGATGCAATTAATAAACTTCAGCTGGTATTCAAATATTTAGATCGGGCGGAAGCTAGTGACCCTAAAGATCCTGAATTAAATCTAATTAAAGGCTATATGGATTTATTGTTAGCAGTAAATTTACCTTTTTCTAAACCCCAACAGGCGATCGCTCGCTTTGAAGGTTATGCTGCACCCAATTATTTAGTCGAACGCGGTTTGGCTGTTGCTTACCGTGATTTAAAACAATATAACAAAGCCTTACAATACGCCGACAAAGCTCTTCAAATTGCTCCTGAAAATCCAGAACACTATTACCTCAAAGGACAGATTTTAAGAAAAATTGGCAACCAAGAAAATAATCCTGAGATTCTAACAGAAGCATTAGAAAATTTTGAACTAGCTCTGGCAAAATCAGCACAGCTCCCAGATTTTGTCCTCGAAACCTTAGAAAGAGAAAATCGTTTAACTAAAGAAACAATCACCGAAATTCAATCGAGTAAGCCAAATGAGAATAGTTTAGTTAATTCCTCTGAATGATTTGCGATCAATTCAGTCTTTATGGGTTTAAATTTTGAATCTAATCTGGAAATTTGCAGCAACATCTAGCGTATTTATTGATTTCCAGAGCCTACAAAACAGCCTCAAATCTTCATACTCAATAGTTAAAAGTTGTGAGCGAATTGCGGTCTTTTATCGAAATTAAATTAATCTGATCGATAATTGAATAAACTTATACTTCCTCTTTTATGAATCCGATAACATTTTTAACTCTGGTAGCAGGATTAGTATTGCTAGTGATCGGGGCAGAGTTTCTGGTTAAGGGTGCGTCTAGGATGGCAGCAATGCTCAGGATACCTCCTTTAATTATTGGCTTAACTGTAGTAGCTTACGGCACTAGTGCGCCCGAAATGTCTGTCAGCGTTATGTCAGCGTTATCGGCACAGGGAGCTGATATTGCGATCGGCAACGTAGTCGGGAGTAATATTTGTAATGTTTTACTGATCTTGGGTATATCAGCGTTGATCGCTCCTCTAGCTGTTACCAAACAAATGATTCGCTCTGAAGTACCAATTATGATTGGCGTTTCATTGCTGTTGTTGATGTTTGCCTTAGATGGTCAACTCAGCAGGGTAGACAGCATTATCCTATTTACTGGTGGAGTACTATATACTCTCTCTTTGATTTATCAAAGCAGTAAACAAAATGCCGAACAAGACGAGTTTGCGCAGGAGTACAGTTTCTCCGATCCAGTTACGCCGATAGTATGGATTAAGAATACGACATATATTATTGGGGGTTTAGTCTTACTAGTCTTAGGTTCTCGCTGGCTGGTAGCATCGGCGATCACAATTGCCGAATATTTTCAGGTAAGTAAACTAATAGTCGGTTTAACTATCGTCGCTATAGGTACATCTCTACCAGAATTGTTTACTTCGGTAATCGCTAGTCTTCGAGGAGAGACAGATATTGCCGTCGGAAATGTTTTAGGTAGCAACATTTTTAATATCTTAGCGGTGTTAGGTATATCAGGAATAGTCGCACCCAACGGCATTAATGTCAGTCCAACCGTGATTAGTTTTGATACGCCAGTAGCGATCGCCGTTGCATTTGCCTGTCTGCCTATTTTCTACTCTGGAAAAAGAATCGACCGCTGGGAAGGTGTTCTGTTCCTGTTCTACTATGTAGCTTACACCGCATACCTAATCTTGAATTCCCTAGATCATGCCATCTTGCCTCTTTTTGTCACCATCATGCTTGTAGTTGTTATACCCGCAACAATAATTGCTTTAATCACCATAGCCATAATGGAAAAAAGAGCAGATGGAAAAAAAGCAGAGCAAGTAAAGTAGGTTAGTAATCAATTTCACTAGATCTATATTTTAGAAGTTTACTAAATAGATAAATAATGCCAGACTTTTAGCAAGCTCAATTAATCCTCTAGGTTAATGTTGTTATGGCTTTTTAGCCGATTGGATGAGTCTTAAAGATTTCGATGTTCGATAATTTTGGCGAAAAAGAGGTCAAGCGTTCCCTACTGTTCAACGGCAGGGCTTGCGTTTGATCGCTGCATACGCTCAATCTTTGTTGATCAACCTCTTAGTCTAAATAAAACCGCGAACCGCGAATTTCAAATTGTCTCAGTTCTTTGAAATGCTATGACTGTAACTCCAGAAACGAAACAAAAAGTTGCCCAACTGAGAGAACAGTTGCAAAAAGCGAGTTATGCTTATTACGTTTTAGATCATCCCATTATGGAAGATGGGGTATATGATCAGCTATATCGGCAGTTACAGGACATAGAAACCACGCATCCTGAATTAATTACTCCAGATAGTCCGACGCAGCGGGTAGGAGATCGACCAGCCGCCAAATTCACTTCGGTAAAGCACAATATTAGTTTATATAGCCTAGAAAATGCCTTCAATTTTAAGGAGTTAGCCAAATGGGAAACCCGCTGGCAAAGACAATTGGAGAATATTCCTCAATTTGCTTATGTCTGTGAACTAAAAATCGACGGTAGCGCGATCGCCTTAACTTATGAAAATGGTATTTTGATCAGAGGTGCAACCCGTGGTGATGGGACAACAGGAGAGGAAATTACCCAAAATATTAAAACGATTCGCACTATTCCCTTAAAACTTAATTTTCCGATACGAGGAAGAGTAGAAGTCAGAGGCGAGGCATTTCTTCCTTTAAACGTATTTGAAAAAATTAACCAAGAAAGAAGTAAATCAGGAGAGGCTTTGTTTGCCAACCCTCGCAATGCTGCTGCGGGTACTTTACGTCAACTCGATTCTCAAATTGTGGCTCGTCGTCAATTAAATTTTTTCGCTTACAAGATCCACATTGTTGATGATTCTGTTAAAGCTAGAGAGATAGAATCTCAATGGGAATCCCTAAAATTATTGCAACAAATAGGATTTTTAGTTAATCCCAATCGTCAACTGTGTCAGTCTCTAAAAGAAGTAGAAGAATATTTTCAGGAGTGGGATACTGGCAGAAAAACTTTACCCTATATGATTGATGGCGTTGTAGTAAAGCTAAACGACTATCAACTGCAACAGCAGCTAGGGGTTACCCAGAAGTTTCCACGTTGGGCGATCGCACTTAAGTATCCTGCCGAGGAAACCCCTACGGTCGTTAAAGATATTATTGTGAATGTGGGGCGTACTGGGGCGATTACGCCCATGGCAATTATGCAGCCGGTTCAGCTTGCAGGAACAACAGTACAAAGGGCAACTCTACATAATAGCGATCGCGTTAGTGAGTTAGATATCCGCGTGGGTGATACGGTCATTATCCGCAAGGCTGGAGAAATAATTCCCGAAGTAGTGAGGGTTCTACCAGATTTACGCCCCTTCGGGACTGTTCCTTACCAAATGCCCAGTAACTGCCCCGAATGCAGTTCAACCTTAGTTCGTCCCCAAGACGAAGCCGTTACCCGCTGCATTAATATCTCTTGTCCAGCAATTTTACGAGGTAGCATTATTCACTGGGCTTCTCGCAATGCTCTAGACATCAGAGGTTTAGGAGAAAGAATTGCTATTTTATTAATTGAAAATAATCTAGTTACTTCCGTTGCCGATTTATATTCCCTGAGCGTAGAACAAATTTCCAGCCTAGAACGTATGGGCATAAAATCAGCCCAGAATCTAGTAGATGCGATCGCGCTTTCAAAAAATAAACCCTACGATAGATGTTTATATGGTTTGGGCATCCGCTATGTAGGCAGCGTCAACGCTAAAATCTTAGCCGAAAATTTTCCCTCAATTGAAGTATTATCTCAAGCAACATTTGAATCTATTGAAGCCGTATACGGCATCGGTGAAGAAATTGCCCAGTCCGTCTTTGAATGGGTTAGAATATCTGCAAATCAAACTCTGCTTCAGCAACTACAAGCAGCAGGGTTGCAGTTTTTTCAAGCAACTCACGACAACAGTACCAATCTAGCTCTCTTCAGCAAAACTTTTGTAATCACAGGGACTTTACCTAGTTTAAAACGGGACGAAGCCAAAAAGCTAATCGAACAGGCTGGAGGCAAGGTAACAGATTCAATTAGTAAAAAAACCGACTACCTATTATTAGGCGAAAATGCAGGTTCTAAACTAGCTAAGGCCAAAAAGCTAAATATTACTCAACTTAACGAAGCAGAACTAATAAATTTATTAAAAACCAATCAATAATCATTGAGGTTTAAATTCTTGCTGATTGCGTTCACTGGCGACATTATTCTGCCCAAAATTATCTCTTGATCCAACAAAACTTACGAAATCCATTCCACCTTGTCTTGAATCGGATCGCGATGGCTTTTAGTAGCTGGACTATCACTATATCCCAAGTATAAATATCCAAGACATTTGTCTTTTTCTCCCAAACCAAGAAACTCTTTTAACTCCTGAGTATAAGTTACTCCACCCGAACCCCAGAAACTGCAAATTTGGTAAGCAGCAGCAGTTAGTGCCATATTTTGCACGCTACAGGCCACAGCTTCTATTTCTTCTATTTCCAAAATTTTGCCAGATTTTTGCCGTTCCATACAAATAGCAATTACATGAGAAGATTTAAGTATATTACTTTTCATCCGCTCATATTTTTCTGGCTTAAATTTTTCATCAGGGGTAGTTTTTTGATATAAATCTGCCTGAAACTCGGCTAATTTATTTAATCCAGCACTACTAAAAACTTTATATCGCCAAGGTTGGGTCAAACCATGATTGGGAGCCCAATTAGAATTTTCCAGAATTGTCCAAATGATCTTGTCATTAATTTTATTGCCGTTAAATAAACTTGGCTTAGTAGAGCGGCGGCATCTGATTAATTCATTTACTTGTTCTGTAAAAATGACCATGATTTAAAAAATAATCTATCTAAAGCAAAGCGAAATTATTGAAGATAATTCACTAAAAAATTTGTACCTAAAAAAATCAAGATAATCACTGAGCAATCAAAAATATTCAATTTAAAGATTATTCATCATAATACTGAGATTAAGGATAACTACATTTAAGACTCAAATTGTGTTTCAAACTATTTGCTAGTAAAAGGGTGTCGAAAAACAAGATCAAGGTTAAATTAGGTATTGTGTAATTTTACAGTTATATCAGCCAACAATAAGTTGTCGATGTCTAGTTGAATTAACATATTCTTAAATTTATCAATTAAGTATCCCCTCCCAGACTTAAATTATAAATAGGGATACATGACTAAAGCGGCATAAATCCGCGCCTACGCTAAAGACTAAACATTAATACCTATGAAAGACAATTCTCAGAGAGATAATAAAAAACTGCTGCTCATAGATGACGATCCTAATTTGATTTTGCTAGTTAAAGACTATCTAGAATTTAGAGGATATAACGTAGATACCGCAGAAAATGGCAGAGAAGCTTTAGAGGTTCTAGATCACAACGTTCCTGACATGATTATTTGTGATGTAATGATGCCAGAAATGGATGGATATTCTCTAGTTAAACATATTCGCCAAGAACCAACGACTAATCGCATTCCAGTGCTATTTCTTTCTGCCAAGGGTCAAAGCCAAGACAAAGTTAAAGGTCTAAACGAAGGTGCTGATGTATATATGTCCAAACCTTTTGAACCAGAAGAATTGGTTGCCCAGGTTGAGTCTTCTCTTAAACAAATCAAACGTTGGGAACAAGGTCGTCCCAAAGGTTTAGATGGCGCACCAACCATTCATGTTCCTCACAATGTGGAGTTGACTCCTACCGAATTAAAGGTAGTTCAATTAGTAGCCAAGGGAATGGCAAATCGTGAAATCGCCAAACAATTGAACGTTAGTCAACGAACCATTGAGAGTCATGTCTCTAATATGCTTAATAAAACCAGCTTGAATAATCGTACTGAATTGGCACGCTGGGCAATTGAAAGCAGTATGGCATAGAGGTTATGTTTGTCTTGAGTTTTGTCTGCAAAAAAGTTTGCTCAGATCTTAAATAGTCTGTTATTATGTATTTCTAGTGCTGGCGTAGCTCAGTTGGTAGAGCAGCTGATTTGTAATCAGCCGGTCGCAGGTTCAAGTCCTGTTGCCAGCTTCAGAAATAGATTAACCCACTTTTACGTACATAGTTGTACAATTGACAGTTGTATTCGGCTGAACAGACTGTGATTGAACGCTATACCCTGCCCGAAATGGGCGAAATTTGGACTGATAACTATAAACTCAAAACTTGGCTACAGGTTGAAATAGCAGTCTGCGAGGCACAAGCAGAACTAGGTTATACTCCTCAGGAAGCTGTTGATGAGATTAAAGCCAAGGCTAACTTCGATCCACAACGTGTCTTGGAAATTGAAGCTGAAGTGCGCCATGATGTGATTGCTTTTTTAACCAACGTCAATGAATATGTCGGCGATGCAGGAAGATATATTCATTTAGGATTGACTAGTTCCGATGTTTTAGATACTGGAATTGCTTTACAAATGGTGGTTAGCCTGAATTTAATTCTCGAACGTCTCGAAGAACTTATTCAAGCAATTCGTTATCAAGCACAACAACACCGCTATACGGTAATGGTAGGTCGATCGCACGGAATTCATGCCGAACCGATCACTTTTGGCTTTAAGCTGGCTGGTTGGTTGGCTGAGGTGTTGCGTAACCGCGATCGCCTGGTAAGATTGCGTAAAGAAATTGCCGTAGGTAAGATTTCTGGGGCGGTAGGTACTTATGCTAATGTCGATCCTAGAATAGAAGCGATCGCTTGCCAAAAGCTTGGTTTAGAACCAGATTGCGCCTCAACTCAAGTTATTTCTCGCGATCGCCATGCCGATTATGTTCAACAGCTAGCTTTACTGACTGCTTCTATTGAGCGTTTTGCTGTGGAGATTCGTAATTTACAGCGTACTGATGTCCTAGAAGTAGAAGAATTTTTCTCGAAAAAGCAAAAAGGTTCTTCGGCGATGCCTCATAAACGCAATCCGATTCGTTCGGAAAGATTAACCGGGATGGCGCGAATTGTCCGTGGTAATGCAGTAGCTGCTTTAGAAAACGTGGCATTATGGCATGAGCGAGATATTTCTCATAGTTCTGTAGAACGAGTTATTCTGCCAGATAGCTGTATTCTGACTCACTTTATGCTCAAAGAAATGACTAGCTTGGTGAAAAACCTGCTGGTATATCCTGAAAACATGAAGCGCAATATGAATATTTATGGTGGAGTAATCTTTAGTCAACGAGTCTTACTTACTCTAGTTGAAAAAGGCATGAATCGTGAAGCAGCTTATCTAGTAGTGCAAGAATGCGCTCATCAGGCATGGAACAAAATTGATGGTGACTTCCGCCAATTAATTTCTCAAGATGAGACAGTAACTAACACTTTGTCTGCCGCAGAAATTGATGCTTGTTTCGATCCGAATCATCACTTGAAAAATTTGGATGAAATTTATCAACGCCTAGGTATTTAATGATCTTGTAAAACCAGAAGGGTTTATGGCGATCGCTCAACTATAATCTAATAGTCGCCGAATGTGGTCAACAACAATGGTGAATGACGAGCCAAAAAACTAACTCGTCATTCTTGATCGGTGCTAACTTATAACCTAACTCTCTTGATTTAGTCAGGTAAGACTTATAATCAATAAACATCCGAGATTCAGATCAGATATAAAGCATAATGACCGTAGTTGTCTTAGGCAGTATTAATTTAGATTTGGTGATAGAAGTTCCTCATTTACCAGCAAAGGGAGAGACGGTAATTGGCGATCGCTTCTTTTCTGCTGCTGGAGGAAAGGCTGCCAACCAAGCGGTGGCGATCGCCAAACTGGGTACAACCGTGAGTTTGGTTGGTCAAGTTGGTGATGATAGCTTTGGCAAAACTCTAGTTGAAGGTTTACAAACGGCGGGGGTAAATACCAACGGAATCATTGTCAATCCACATACTTATTCAGGTATTGCCTCGATTGTAGTTGATCGTCAAGGTGCCAATACAATTTCTTGTGCGGGAGGAGCAAATAATTTAGTCAGAGAACCAGAAATAGAACAATTTAAGATTTTACTTCCTAAAGCTAAAATCGCGATGCTAGAATTGGGTATTCCAATTGCTACGGTTCTAAACGCAGCCAGAGAGGCTAAAGCTCATGATTGCTTATTAATCCTCGATCCTGCTCCAGTTAACTCAAATTTGCCCGAAGAGCTATACAGCTTAATAGATATCATTACACCAAACGAGATTGAAGCCAGTCAGCTAGTAGGCTTTACTGTCGATGGTGTCACTACTGCTAGACAAGCAGCGTCTGTTTTGCATCAGATGGGAGTTAAAAACGTCATCATTACTTTGGGAAGCCAAGGCTCAATCTATAGTAATGAAGCCGAAAATTTTTGGATTAAACCCATTGCCGTACCCGTAGTAGATACGGTTGCTGCGGGGGATGCTTTTAATGGTGCTTTGGCGGTTGCTTTAGCATCAGGCAAATCGATTAAAGAGGCGGTACAGTGGGCGACGGTAGGAGGTGCTTTGGCTGTGACCAAAAATGGCGCACAATCATCTTTGCCAAACCGAGACAGTTTTCAACAGCTACTGAAACGGCAAGTATTATTAGACTAATGGCACTTATTGCAGATGTTTCCAAATCATATTGAGCAATTCTTGGTGACTGAAGGGTTTGCTCAAGCTGTCTGTTGCTCCTGCTCGCTTTAACTGATTCAAATTAATTAATTCTCGTGCTTCGCCCACCATTATTATGGGAGCTGTTTGAAAATTACGGTAATTTCTGAGCAAAGCACACAACTCATAACCGCTGAGATTGGGCATATTTACATTGAGCAAAATAAGATTTGGTTCAAACTCAATTAACTCGGTAAAAGCATTCATCGCATCCAAAAGTGATCGAGTAGAGAACAAATTTTGCTGAAGATATTCAGTAAAATTGCGGTGAGCAGATTGATCATCGTCAACATAAGCAATTTTCCATTTGGTTTCCAGCGCCTGAATGGTTTGCTTACTATGAGAATTGAGGTTGAAACCGCTATCTTCTCTGCGCCAGTCGGGTTCTGAGGTTCTAGTAGTTAAATTTAAAACTTTTTTTTTCGGTAATTGAGGCAGCCGATCAAAAGGAGACTTAGGATCTCGGATCACTATGGTATTGTCTATCATTGAAGGATACAAAATTTTAGCTACCACTAGCTCGTCGCGATCTATTACAGCAGCAATCTGACGAAAATTTAATCCCTTAAGCAACTGACAGATAGTTTCATTTTGTTTTGCTGTCAAGCCGCCAATGACTTTGGCTTTCACGCTAACAAGATAGGGACGCTGATAAGGAGAACTAATCTGATCAGAAAAGGCTTGCCAGGCTGCTAATCTTTTTTGACACTGTTCAATGTATGATCTCAAATCAAAACGACAAAGTTCTTGAATCGGCTCTAATTTGGGGACAAACTTGTATTGACAAGAATCGGATAAACATAAAAAAGATTCAAATACTTCTCTAGTAATTCTTCTAATTAAAGTTACAGCCTCTAAAGAATCTAAATAACCTTGATCCAATAGCCAAATAATTCCCTGATAATCAGAAGGTAGTTGAGTATAAGACTGTAAATCATTCTTAAACCGCTGGCGTGGCTGCTTGATAATCTGATTTTCGAGTTTAGGACTTTGATTGCTAAGGCGACGTAAATGACGTTCTAATCTCTCGAAAGGAGCCAGAGAGTTGGTGGCGTAAACTAATTGTCCCTCATTGATATGAATGAAAAAGATAATGGAATTGTAGGTAACCCGTAAACAACTATTCTGTTGAAAATGAGCTAGTTTGTTTAGTACATTGTCTAATGTATCTGTAAAGATTGGTTTCTCTGGCTCTGCATCGACAGGGGTGAGATGATTCATGCACTCTCAGGGGTACTTATTCAGGCAGCAACAATTTTAAAGTACCCATTTATGCCTCTGAAATAACATTGACCAAGTTGAACCCCGCTCCCTCCGTTTAGGGCGGAGCGGGGTTCAACTTTGGCGTGACTCAATTTACCTTCTTGCCAAAAGATAGTATTCATGCTCCAATAGGGCAATTGTTGCGGGATTAGCTAGAATGATCTTATATAGAGCTAGGGAATATTAATTCCGATAATTAGTAAAATAACAACCTTGGTAGCTTTTATGGCATCATTTTGAAACAACAGCTTAATTATTCTAGATTTTAAAAAAAATACTCTATAAGCAGCAAGTGCAAGCAGTAGCTTACATTAACCAAACAGCAAAATGACAATTGAAAATATACATCTACGCTCTGAATTTATTAACACTCAAGTGATTGCGCGCAATAGCGGGAAGAGATTAGGAGTGGTAAAAGAGGTTCTGGTAGATATAGACCGCAGAGAAGTGGTAGCTTTGGGACTACGAGATAACTTACTGTCCGTGTCGGGCATACCCAAATATATGTATCTTGATAGCATTCGTCAAACTGGAGACGTAATTTTAGTTGACGATGAGAACGCTATTGAGGATATCGATATCGAAATATATAGCAAGCTGATCAATTGCGAGGTGATTACCGAAGCTGGAGAACCTTTAGGCAAGGTTAGGGACTTTCAATTCGATGCTGAAAATGGTGCAGTTAACTCGATCGTCATTGCTTCTTTGGGGATACCGCAAATTCCTGAACAGTTTATTAGTACCTATGAATTATCTATTGAAGAAGTAGTGAGTAGTGGTCCAAATCGTCTAATTGTTTTTGAAGGCTCGGAAGAACGTATCCAGCAAATCTCTGTCGGACTTTTGGAACGTCTTGGTATTGGTCGTCCACCTTGGGAAAGCGATCGCGAAGAATATTATCCTCAAACGATTAAAGCGGAAAATCAGCTGCCAACAGGAATCCCTGTTCGTCCACCAATTTCTACGCCAGTTGATACAAGAGAGCCTGTATTAGAAGAACGCTGGGATGAAGATGAATGGCAAGAAGCTCGTGTCGTACCGCCTCCGATGAGACAACAGGCAGAAGCAGTTCCTTATGAGGAAGACTACGAAGAAAACAATTGGGAAGACGCTGAACCAGAAGTCTACGAAGCACAGGTATATGAAGCTTCTCCAGTGAAAGAGTATGAATATGAAGAAGTAACCACAGAAGATGTCTGGGATGACGATATCAAACCAGAGCCGTATAATCCTCCTCCAGTAAATATTCCTGAGAAGCAAAAAGCTCCTGAATACGAAGAAGAACCAGGCTAATAATGCTTTGCTGAAGAAAGAAGTAATCCCAGACTGTTTGTCAATCAAATATGCAGCAGTCTATGTCTTGTGTTTGGTATTATTTATCTTTGGTAGAGCATAATTTTATGTCAGTTTGGTTGGTGACATGATTTATTGAATAAAACTGCCTTCAAATTGAGTATATTCTTAATAATTACTAAGCTTTAATCATTAAATTACCCATCATGCCCAAATCTTCGTGGTCGAGGACATGACAATGATAGACAGTTAACCCTTCAAAATCGCGGAAGGGAATGCGAATGCGAACGGTTTCACCCCTTTTGACTAGGATCGTATCTCGCCAGGTAAGTAATGATTCTGATGTACCGTTGCGACTGATAACTTGGAAGGCATTGCCGTGAATGTGAAAGGGATGATCCATCACTCCCGTATTAGCTATTTGCCAATCTTCCACTGTATTTAGTTTGACTTCGGTGTCAAGGCGAGCGCCATTATAAGGTTCGCCATTGATTAGAAAAGCCATTCCCACAGTAGGATTCATACCATGATTAAGTTCAAAACTCCTTACTGTTTGGGATTCTGGTAATGCAGAGATAGAAGCAAGCCTAGTTGGTAAAGCTAAAAATTCTACAGCAGATTTATAGTTGACCGTTGCTAAAACTATAGGTTGATCTTGGTTATTTCTATTTCTGTCCCTCATCATGCCACCCCCCATAATACCCATACTACCTCGGTCATAGGGCAAATTGAGTAAGCGATATTGCCCTAGTTCTCGATCCCCTTTGACTAAAACATCAGCTCGTTGTCCTGGTGTCAGTAGTAATTCATTTACTTCTATTGGTTCGCTCAAGCTATGACCATCAATAGCAATTTGATAAAACAAATGATTTTCTAAAGCTAATCGATAAAAACGCGAAGGAGAAGCATTAAGAATTCGCAAGCGCAACATTCCGTTAGCAGGCAAGAAAATATTAGGATTTATTTGCCCATTTACGGTGATTATATTACCTTCTCGTCCCATCATCAGAGACATATGCGCTGAAGTTGCACGTTTTCCCCTTTCGTCTGGGGAAAAATCTTGCAGTACCAAAAATTCTTCTTGGGCTGTTTGAATTTCGGGAATTTCATCTATTTTACCCCGCACGATAAATAAACCTGCTAATCCCCCAAATAGCTGTTCTGCTACTAAGCCGTGTAGGTGGGGATGATACCAAAATGTTCCCGATGGATGATCGGGGAGAAGTTGAAATTCGTAGGTTATTTTTTCTCCTGGATTGATATGAAGAAAAACGTTATCGGCATTTCCTGCAATTGGAATGTGTAACCCGTGATAGTGAATATTAGTTGGTTGCTCTAAATTATTAGCAAAGTGAATGCGAACTAGATCCCCAGGCTTTGCCTCTAAACGGGGTGCGGGAATTTGTCCGTTATAAGTCAATAGATATGCCTGTTTGTTCGCTAAATTTACTAAACTTTCGCTGGCTTCTAAGTTTAGTTCTAATAACCCATCACTACTTTGGTACAAAAGAACCGAATTAACGGCTGACTGTGGTGCAGGCTGACTAAAAATATCTGATCGCAACCAACTACTGCTTACCAAAGCTGCTCCCGTACCAGCAGCACCTAAAACCATAAACTGACGACGATTAAATTTGGTCATATTTGTTTTGGTTGAACAACTCGGCTTAGTTCAATAAGATTGATATTCTTTAGGGAAAGTTACCTTACTACATTGATTTTAAAGCAGAATTAAATTAGGTTAGATAGATGAGAAAAGAACCAGAAATAAAAGGCGATCGCGATCATAAAACCATCAATAATTTAACAATCCGTCCAGAAGAATTAAAAGATTATGCAAAAATAGTTCTGATTAATAACTTGGCATTTGCCCAAAAGAATGAAGCCAAACTAATCGAGAAAATCAGACAGAGCGATCGCTATATTCGCGAACTATCTTTAGTCGCGGTATTAGACAACAAAGTAATCGGTCATATTATGTTTAGCTACATAGATTTAATTGCCGAAGAAATTACTAAAGTATTAGCGTTAGCACCAGTGGCGGTGCTGCCAGAATATCAGAAGCAAGGAATAGGCAGCTTATTGGTTAAAACTGGTTTAGAAATAGCTGAAAAACTAGAAGCACCAATGATAATTGTTTTAGGGCATCCCAAATTTTATCCTCGATTTGGATTTGAGTTAGCGGTAAATTATGGTATTAAGTCTCCTTTTGATGTACCCAATGACACTTTTATGGTCAAATTTTTAGCCCAGAATAGTAAAAATTATCGAGGGAAAATAAGCTATCCTTCAGCTTTCAACAATGTCTAATAATATGAATTAACTTTTAGATATAAAGTTGCTACGATTTGAGCAATGATTGAACTAGGCATCCCTGTATCAACACAGATTAAATATTAAATACTATTTGTCTCAATTAAAGTCTGTCTAATCTGAAGCAGTAGCTAAACATTATAGTAGAGGCGCATTAAGTGTTACGCCCCTACGGAAAGTTGAATGAATTTTAATGTTGGCTGTCTGTTTTTTAGTATGCAAGAGTTTCTAAAGTTTCTTTGAGATAGCGTCGCACCTGTTGGTCAAGATCTACGTCGCTACTAATATTTCTTTCTTGTTGCCAACTTTGAAAACCAGAGCTTTTAGCGATCGCCTGTCTAAGACTGAACCAAATTGCTTGGTCTTGCTCTTTCCCGTTTTGAGAAGCGATAATTGAATTTGCCATATATATGATGTTTGATTACTCTATATTTATCAGTCTAGCTTAACTGAAATAACAGTATGTAGTTGCTTTTACACAATTGGAAAAACCAAGGTAATTCAGCTTATTTCTTTAGCTTCAGATGATGATTTCAAAAACCAAAGTATTTTGCTGACCTTAATTCCAGGTATAGTAAAATTCTCTTCGATTTTTTCTCGAGGATATGGCTCTACTTGAGCAAAATTTGCTTCTTTGGTGAGTAAAACTAATAAAGCGCTAAGAGGCACTTGGAGAAAAAGATTACTAGCTAAAAAGCTGACAGCAGCGATCGCCAGACCGAAAATACGCCACTGGGGTAAAAAGTTAACTAGACCTATCGCTAAGGGAGACAAACTATATAGCAGCCATAACAACACGAGCATGATTGCTGCTGCGATCGCGCCAGCCAATTTTTGTCGCCAGGTCTTGAATAAGGCTAATATTTTTCTCTGCTCATCGCTTAAGCATTCAGGTTTAAGCGAGAAAATTAAAATGCTAAAAATATCAAACGGGCGACTTAGCTGCATTAATAGTATTGGCAGAATGGCGATCGCTGTCATCAAAGGTAGCTCAATGAAATAAGCAAAACTATTTCCCACAGCTAAAGCGATTAAAGCTACTCCAATCAAGGCGGGGAACAGGACTATCCCCATCAAATGAATCCATAAAAAAGGTTCAGAACGCATTATATTAAGCTTGACAATTTGACATCGAACAGTGTCAGCAACTTCAATTCCGACTGACACTGCCCCATAAATTACCAGATACTGAATTATTCTAGTTGGTTGCTAAGGTACGACGCTTGAAGACTAATTCATACGCCTCAATAATATCGCCCTCTTGCCAATCAGAAAATTTAGTAGCACCAATACCGCATTCAAACCCCGTATTGACTTCTTTGACATCGTCTTTCATCCGTTTGAGCGAGTTTAAATCGCCTTCGTGAACGACTTTATTGCCACGACGAACGCGGATTTTACAGTTGCGAACTATTTTGCCAGACAAGACATAACAGCCGGCAACAGCGCCACGTCCCACTGGGAAGACCGCGCGAACTTCAACCTGACCCAAACTTTCTTCAACTTCTTCTGGATCAAGCAGACCTTCCATTGCCCCTTGAATTTCATCTAATAGTTTGTAGATGATATTGTATTGACGAATGTCTACTCCTTCGCGATCTGCTGCCTGTCGTGAACCTGATGCCAAAGTGGTGTTAAATCCAATAATTACTGCGCCACTAGCTGCTGCTAAGTCCACATCAGTTTCAGTTACTTCTCCAGGAGATGCCAAGAGAGTACGAATCTGAACCTCGTTTTGTGGCAGTTGTTGCAGAGAACCGAGAATAGCCTCGACAGACCCTTGAACGTCTGCTTTGATTATTAGATTCAGCTCTTTTAATTCACCTTCTTGAGCCTGTGCCGAAATGGTGCTTAAACTAATTCGACGAGAAGACAAAGACTGTAGTAATCGAGTATCTCTTTGCTGGATTGAACGCCGATCAGCGATCGCTCTAGCTTCTTTTTCATCCTCATAAACATCAAATTCATCTCCTGCTTCAGGAACGTCGTTAAGTCCAAGAATCTCAACCGCAAAAGATGGAGTCGCAGCTTCTACCTTAGCTCCAGTATCATCTACCATAGCTTTTACTCTACCTAAGACAGAACCAGCTACGATGCTATCGCCAACTCTTAATGTACCGTTTTGAACCAGTAAGGTAGCTACAGGACCACGATTGCGATCAAGGTTAGCTTCGATCACCGTTCCTTTTGCGGGACGGTCTGGATTAGCAGAAAGTTCTTCAACCTCGGCTACCAAAAGAATCATTTCTAATAGTTCATCGAGATTATCACCTTTGAGGGCGCTCACTTCCACCATAGTAGTATCACCACCCCAGTCTTCAGCTACCAGTCCTTGCTCAGTTAGCTCCTGTTTAATGCGATCGGGATTAGATTCTGGTTTATCTACCTTATTAATTGCGACAATTAACGGTACTCCCGCTGCTTTGGCATGGCTAATAGCTTCTCTAGTTTGAGGCTGAACCCCATCATCAGCAGCTACTACCAAAATAGCGATATCTGTTACTCTAGTTCCTCTAGCGCGCATGGCAGTAAAAGCCTCGTGACCAGGGGTATCAAGAAAGACAATCTGCTGATTACTACCATTGTGTTCGACATCTACATGATAAGCACCAATATGCTGAGTAATACCTCCAGCTTCTCCTGAAGCCACGGTACTTTTGCGAATTGAATCTAGTAAGGTAGTTTTACCGTGATCCACATGACCCATAATAGTCACTACAGGTGGTCGAAGCTGAAGATTTTCTAGATCATCAGCATCCAACATTTCCGTATCTTTAGTCGCCGCTGATTTTTCTTCAGGAGTTTCAACGATCACCCCAAGCTCTTCTGCTACTGAACGAGCTGTTTCTAAATCTAGGGTTTGTGTAATGTTTACAGGAATACCTCTAAAGAAAAGATTTCTGATGATATCTGTTTCAGGAGTATTGAGCCTGTTTGCCAAATCTCTAACGGTCAGATTATCTGATAAAGTAATTGATTCAGCCAGGGTAGGAACAGCCTTCCCTTTAGGTTGACGCTCGGTTTTTTGAGTTTTTTCCGTTTTAAAGGATGGCTTACGAGGCTTTTTGTTAACACTAGCTGCTGGTTGCTGTTGTTGCAAAGATTTTGGCTTTGCTGGACGGGCGGTAGATAAGCTAAACGCTTTATTTTCCTCAACTGCATTAGCATCAGCATCATCAAAATCCTCATCGTCTAATAAGGGTTTGGGCGCACGACGTTTTTTACCTACTTTTCCTTTTCCAGACTTGGCTTGCTTTCCTTCATCCTCTTCTTCGTTTTCCCACTCTTTTACTTTACGAGGAGGTGCAGGGCGTTTGAGTCGAGTAACTTTTTTGACATCGAGATCGTCAGTTGTAATGTCTTCGCCGTCAAGATTTTCGGTATCGCTTTCATCTATTTCTTCGGGCGGAGCAACCTTGGCAGCAACTGCTTGGGCTTTTTGAGGTCTTTGATTAAGTTTGGGAAGAGGAGCGATAACCACTTTCTTCTTCTCTGTCTCTTCTGTTAAGCTTTGCGGTTGCTCTACAGGGCGTATTTTTGGCTTGCTTGGAGGCTGAATTGAATTTTTGGTTCCTGATTTTTTAGCTTGAGGCCTGGAAGGTGGGCTAGTCAGTCTAGGGGGTTGAGTCAAGCTAGGTTTAGCTGAAGATTCTGAAGTTTTATCTGCTGTTGCTTTTGCTACTACCCCATTATTATCTGCCGCTTGATTAACTTGAGGCAATTTTTCTGAGGTTAAAGATTCTCCATCTGCTCTTGCTGAAGTTGGTGATTTTGGTCTAGAAGGTGGGGAAACCAATCTAGGAGATGTCTCCTTGTCATTAGGCTTAACTGCTTGAGATATAGAATCTAAATTGTCAGTTCGATGATGAACAGCCAAAATCTGCTGTTTGCGCTTCCCTGCTACTTTTGGGGCTTTGGATTCGTTTTTCTGGCTATTATTTGTTTTCTCAGTGCGAGGGGATTTCATCGCCACGGCTCTAACTCTTTCTGCTTGATCTGCGGTAATTGTACTACTATGACTTTTGACTGCGATGTTTAGTTGTTCGCAAATTTCTTTGATATCTTTGTTGTCCAAATTTAACTCTTTTGATAGTTCGTATATCCTAACTTTGCCGTTGTTCATCCACTATGCCCCTCAGTTGACTGTTTGTATTTATTTGACCATTTGTTTGTCCATGTAGTCTTTCATGTTTTTTTAGTTACTGGTAAAACTGCTGTGACTCTATCAGATATTCAGATATTAAAATCTAGATTTTACAGTAGAACAATACGAGCAAGTCTTAAATTGCTACCGATGTTGATTTACCATAGTTTTATTTTAAAGAAAAATCACAGATTGTTTGTATAATCTTAAATTCTTAATCCAATAATTTGATTTTTGTCATTGAACCTTAACACTATCAGCTTAAACGTTCTTGTAAACTTTGATAAATATCATCAGAAACCTTCGTTTTTAGAGAACCTCTCAAACGGTTTTTAATTCTAGCTTGAGTCAAACATTTAAGATTGGGGCAAAGATATGCAGAACGTCCCATTCCTTGATCTAGCTGAATTTTGTGACTTGATGCTAAACGCACAACGCGCCAGAATGATTTTTTGGGTGCGGCTCGGCGACAGCTGACGCAACGACGATAATTTATTTGGTTCAAACTTTTTATCTTTCTAAGGTTTTGCTTAGTTTCAATCAAAGAGATGCCATAGATTGCGATGAGAAAAGCTCAACATGTAATACAGATAACAGTCCCCCTGCTAAGGCACAAAAAACGGTTTTTTTAGCGCAGCCTTCGTTATGATCGTGCTTGGTTTGATTGCTAAGATTCTGGTTTTGGTTCTGCTTCTTTTATAGTTTCTGCTTGAGCAATCTGTTCTGCTTCTTCCTGAGCTTCTGTTAATTCTATTTCTGCTGCTGCTTCAGTTTCTACCTCATCAATCGTTTCTTCCAACTCGGCTAATTCTGTTGTTTCTGCTGGGGCTGCTTCTGCTTGAGCTGCCCATTTTGCCATTTCTGCTGCTTCATCATATTTATCAATGTTTTTAATATCAATTTTCCATCCCGTAAGACGAGCAGCCAAACGAACGTTTTGCCCTTCTTTACCAATTGCTAAGCTCAACTGATCTTCAGCAACCAAAACCAAAGATTGTTTTTCTTCTGTGTTGGCTAAAATTACTTGGTCAACTCTGGCAGGACTAAGAGAATTAGAGATATAAGTTGCCGGATCAGGCGACCATCGAATTACGTCGATTTTTTCGCCTCGCAATTCATTTACCACGGCCTGGATTCTTGAGCCTCTGGCACCAATGCATGCTCCGACGGGATCGACATCTCTTTCTAAAGTATCGACGGCTATTTTAGTGCGTACCCCTACATGGCGAGAGGGAGGATGAGCTTCCCTAGCAACGGCGACGATACGGACAATTTCTTCTTCTATTTCAGGAACTTCGTTACTAAACAGTTCTACGACTAATCCTGCTGTGGCTCGGGAAACCATTAGCTGGGGACCACGATGAGGAGTGTCTCTAACTTTTTTCAAATAGACTTTGAAAGTGGTGTTAGAGCGATAAGTGTCGTTAGGTAGTTGTTCACGCTTAGGTAATTCTGCCTCTACTTCTGGCTGTCCTAACCCACTGGTAACTGCCACAATCGCTGATTGACGCTCAAAACGAACTACTCTTGCCTGTAAAACCGTCCCTTCTAAATCTTGGAACTCGGCTTGGATTAGTTTTCTTTGTTGATCCCGTAGCTTTTGTAACAGCACTTGTTTGGTTTGGATTGCTGCCATTCGTCCAAAATCTTTTTGTTCGGGAGTAACGTCCACTAATACCGAGTCTCCTACGCGAATTTCGGAGTCGTCAACTTGCTCTTGCACTTCGCTTAGAGCAATCTGGTGATCTCGGTCTTCAATTTGGTCTTTGTTGATATCAACGATCACTTTGGTAGTAAGAATTTGAAAACCTTCTTCTTCTGTATCCAGTTGAACATTAAAGTTTTCAAAATATTCCTCGCTAAATTCTTCGTTACGGTTTTTAGAACGGCGAAACTTTTCGTAACCTTTGATTAGTGCTTCTCTTAGTGCTTCTTCTACAGAGCTACCAGGTAAGTTATATCTCTGGCTGATTTCGTCGATAGTTGCCTTCAGACCAGGCAAACTGACTAGAGTCATGTGTCGTACTCCTAAATAGTAAAATTAATATTTGAATCGCTAATTATTGATGAACGTTAATCGCTAAGATTTTGGCTCTGAGCTTGCTTATCCATCGTCAAGCTGTACTTTGGCGATTAATTCTCGCGGGATGGCGATCGCTTTACCTTTGTTGTTGATATGAATTGCCGTTTCGTCACGATGTTGCAGTCGCCCTTGCCACTGTTGTTTATTTTTATAAGGAGCAAAAGTCTCAATCATTACAGCAAATCCTTTGAAGGTAATAAATTCTCGATCTGTAGTCAGGGTACGGGAAATACCAGGACTAGAAATTTCTAAGACATAAGTCCCAGGGATAATTTCTGTTAGATCTAGCTTTTCTTCCAGAACACGACTCATTTGTTCGCAATTTTCCAAGCTAGTGTCCCCATGAGGATTTCTGATGTCTATTCTCAGAATTGGTGGTGTTTTATTGGTTTGAAACACTGCATCGACTAACTCTAGCTTAAGTTCTTCAGCTAGAGGCGATGCTAATTCGATGATTCGGGGGACAGCGGGATGGGTCATGTTGAGCAAAAAGTTACGGTTGTAGTGCGCCAACCAAACCAGAAGTAAGTTGGGATTATTGTCAGTTCAATTTAGACAACAAAAAAAGCGGGCTGTTCCCACTTCTATGCTGCTTAATATCCGTGCAGCCAGAAAGCCGTTTGGCTATTTGCCATGCTTTCTATGATTATCATATCAATAATTTTAAGATTATCGCAATCTGTGACAGTTACACTAATTTACAAAACTAAAGAGACGTAGATGAACTCAACCTAGCTTGAACTCAAGCCAAAGCCAAGTACCGAACTACTACGTCTCTTGCAACAGCTAAAAAATAGCGCTTTCTCTAAAATCTAGAACAAGCCTAGTGTTAAAGATTCGTCAATGGGGAAAGTTGCACCAATTCCCAACCAGATAGTTACTAAAGTACCAAATACGAATACTGTGGTAGCTACAGGACGACGAAAAGGATTTTGAAACTTGTTAACATTTTCAATGAAAGGAATCAAGATCAGACCCAGGGGTACCGCCGTTTGAGCTGCAATTCCCAACAGTTTGCTGGGAACAACCCTTAGTATTTGGAATACAGGATATAAATACCATTCAGGCAGAATTTCTAGAGGAGTAGCAAAAGGGTTAGCAGGTTCGCCTACGACCGCAGGATCGAGTACAGCTAAACTTACAACTAAACCAATAGTTCCTAAAATAACTACGGGAAAAATGTACAGCAAATCATTAGGCCAGGCAGGTTCACCATAGTAATTGTGACCCATACCTTGAGCTAACTTAGCGCGTAAAGCAGGATCGCTTAGATCTGGCTTTTTTAAAGTGGACATAATTTTCTCTCCTAAA
The DNA here is from genome assembly GCA_020692205.1 of Myxosarcina sp. GA_180221_E-2-1-MAG-40_15. Taxonomy (GTDB): domain Bacteria; phylum Cyanobacteriota; class Cyanobacteriia; order Cyanobacteriales; family Xenococcaceae; genus Waterburya. Next base: position 26,090 of record JAIMKV010000016.1, on the reverse strand, counting down.
TTTACTTAGAATCAGGGTACTCAATTAACAGAACAATTGCTATTTATGCTGTCTAAGCTGTATTAATATGGTATATGGCATTTTATTTTATAGATAAATCGAGGTATTATAACCTACTATCAGTGCCTGCTGATATCGAAAAAATAAATAAACTGATATACCTTACATACACTTTAGCTACTATTTGGCGCAAAATCTATCAGGAGCGTTTGCTTGATACCCCTGATAGGGTTTTTTACAGTATTTACAAAGGACCAGAAATACCTTGTTTGCGAATCATTAAAAAGTGCAGCAACATAAAGACGGCAATCAACCAAGGTAAAACAAAAGTATGCAAGCTATAAAAACGAGTCAAAGTAGCTTGACCAACACTAGCACTACCTCTAAGTAGCTCAACTAGCTGATCGCCAACTACAGGAATTGCTGCTGGAACACCAGATACAATTTTTACCGCCCAATAGCCAATTTGATCCCAAGGTAAAGAATAACCAGTTACACCAAAGCTGACTGTGATTACCGCCATGATTACTCCAGTAATCCAGGTCAACTCACGGGGTTTTTTAAATCCACCAGTAAGGTAAACGCGGAAAGTGTGGAGAATCATCATCAAAACCATCATGCTTGCTGACCAGCGATGAATGGAACGGATTAACCAACCAAAGCTGACTTCGTTCATGATGTACTCAACGGAAGCAAAGGCTTCAGTTACACTAGGCTTGTAATAAAAAGTCATGCAAAATCCAGTGGCGAACTGAATTAGGAAGCAAACCAAAGTAATACCGCCTAAGCAATAAAAAATGTTTACGTGAGGTGGTACATACTTGCTGGTGATGTCATCAGAAATTGCTTGAATTTCTAGACGCTCATCAAACCATTGAAAAGTTTTAGAATCAGTTACTTGTTTAGAAAACATGAAGCTTATAAATTAGCTAACAAAAAATAGTTATGGATAACTCTACCAAGCAACCTTTTAGCTCCACAGCAGATTAAAATTTCAGAGCTTCTCGACTTGAAATAAGTAATGCTGCATATAGGAGTACTATAAAAATTTTAGGTAGATCTGCGTACTGGATTAAAGTTTACCTGTAATCAGACACATAGTACGCTTGATGTATATTTGAAGTTTGAGTGCATAGGTAACCAAATCATAAAGATTCTAGCTTTGCCCTATTTAAAAAATGTAACATAGCTTTAAGCTACGATGTCTTTATCTAGTCTATTATTATACGTCATATTTAGATTGGGATTGCTGTATATCAACAAAAAATCTGGGTACAGAGCTTTCTAGTTGAATAAAATAATTGCTGTTTTTGCGTAACAATTAATTAAGAATCGCTAAATTAAAATAATTATAAAAATCGCCCTCTTTATTTTTCTCATGGTCAAGAAAGTTTGTTCAATTGCCCTGCTGGTATTTTTTTGGTTTGCTTCTTGCTGGTACACGCCTGATGCTCAAGCTTTTACTGAAGAACAAAAGCTCTTGTTACAATCATGGCGAATTGTCAACCAATCTTATTTGGATGAAACCTTCAACCATCAAAATTGGTGGAAGCTCAGAGAGAAGTTTGTTAAAAAACCGTTGCGCGATCGCGAAGAGACTTATGCTGCCATTGAAGAAATGCTAGCAACCCTAGACGATCCTTTTACAAGATTACTTAGACCTGAACAGTATCATAGTTTACAGGTTAATACTTCAGGAGAACTTTTTGGGGTGGGACTACAGATCAACGTTAATCCCGAAACCAAGCTGATTGAAGTTATTTCGCCCTTGGCTGGCTCTCCCGCCGAAGCAGCGGGAATTGAACCTAAAGACAGTATTCTCGAAATCGATGGGGTCGAGACTAAAACTATTACCTTAGATGAAGCAGCAGCCAAAATGCGTGGCTCTATCGGCACAAAAGTTTCGCTGAGGATACAGCCTGGGCAGGACAAAGCCGCCCAACCTCGTACCGTTGAGATAGTTCGCGATCGCATTTCGCTCAATCCTGTTTATACCGCTTTGGATACCAATACTGATAAGAAAGTCGGTTATGTGCGACTCAATCAGTTTAGTGCTAATGCAGCCAAAGAGATTGCTCACGGAGTTAGCGATTTAGAGAACCAGGGAGCAGAAGCTTATATTCTTGATTTACGCAATAATCCCGGGGGTTTGTTGCAGTCTGGGGTTGAAATTGCGAGAATGTGGCTTGATGACGGCACGATTGTCTATACAGTAAATCGTCAGGGAGCTTTGGGCAGCTTTGATTCCAATAGTGAAATATTGACGAAAGATCCATTAGTTGTTTTGGTCAACCAAGGAACAGCTAGTGCTAGCGAAATTTTGGCAGGAGCGTTACAAGACAACGAAAGAGCTTTATTAGTGGGAGAAAAAACCTTTGGCAAGGGATTGATTCAATCTTTGTTTGAATTGCCCGACGGTGCTGGTTTAGCCGTAACAGTAGCTAAATATGAAACTCCTAATCATACAGATATCAACAAGCTGGGAATCGAGCCAGACGATATCGTATCCCAAAAGCCGATCACCTATGCGCAAATTGCTACCGAAGCCGATCAACAATATCAAGAGGCGTTGAAGCTTTTGACTGCTAAAGAAAGCGTTTTAGCCAAAGCAGTGTAAATGAAGTCAGAAGTCAGAAGTCAGAAGTCAGAAGTCAGAAGTCAAAGAATTATTCCAACAAGGTTTAGTGTGAGATAATTTTGTTTGGATCGAAACCGAGTTTTAGAAAAAAATAACCATGTTTAATTTTAGGGGAGAACAACCTAATAATTTAGGTGTCCAAGATGGAAAGTTGGCCGCTTGTCCTGGGACTCCTAACTGTGTCAATAGTCAAAGCGATGACGCTCAATCTAAAATCGAACCGTTACCAATGAGATCTATTGCTGAAATTAAGCAAGTAGTAGAAGGAATGGAGCGAACTACTATTGTTGAAGAGACAGATAAATATCTCTATGCAGAATTTAAAAGCAAGCTGATGGGCTATGTGGACGATGTGGAGTTTTACTTAGATGCTGATGCCAATGTAGTTCAGGTACGCTCTGCTTCTCGACTTGGCAAATCTGATTTGGGAGTGAACCGCAAGCGAGTCGAAGAAATTAGAAACCAACTCAAAACTTAAATAAGTAAACCAAATCTAAAATAATACATTTTAAAGAAGTGCCAAGGTTAAGTTAGCTTGACCTTTTTTCTCATTGGTTAAAAATGATTATTCGGGATTGATTTTTAATTATTCATCTCTAAAATTATGCCTACCACCGCCTCAAGTAATAAATCTCCTCTAGCGGCAAATATTATTGCCAAACTCCAGTCAGGAAACAATTTAGCCCACGCCGACTATAGTAATCAAGATCTATATGCGATCGCGCTTAACCAAGCCAATTTGGAGCAGGTTAATTTTTCTCGGAGTATCTTAACCAATGCCGATTTAGTTGGGGCAAATCTAACCAAGGCAAATCTCCGCCACACTGACTTAAGAGGAGCAAATTTGACTGGGGCAAATTTAACAGGAGCAGATTTAACGGGAGCATATTTAAGTCGTGCTGATTTGCGTCAAGCTAACTTGAACAATGCTAAGCTTCAGGACACTCAGTTTAAAGTCACTATTTACGACCATGAAACTCTATTCCCCGAAGGTTTTAACTATCAAAGTTCGGGCGCAGTCGGCCCAGGTGCCAATCTTAATGGTGCTTACCTGAATACTGCCAATCTGCGAGGCGTAAATTTGACTGGAGCGAAAATGATCGGTGCTTACCTGAGTGGAGCAGATCTAACAGGGGCAATTTTAGATAATGTTTCTTTTAGCAGCGCAAATCTACAAAAAGCGATCATGACACGAGCAAGCCTCCGTAACGCTCGCCTGGGGAATACTGAACTTAAGGGAGTAGATTTTCGAGGTGCTGATTTAACAGGAGCAATTTTAGAAAATCTACAAAACATCGCCGGGGCAGACTTTAGTCTGGTTAGGGGTTTGAGCGAACAGGCTCGTTCGGCTATTCTGAGCTTTCCTGCACCAGATCTAACTACCTGGAATGCCTATACGCGCTGTAATACAAAAGATAGCCTAGAACTACTACATTAGTTTACTGATAGCTTGATACCTTAAGTTAGCCACGCTCAAATTGTTAATATATTCTGTGTTCTAATGTGAGACGCGGTTGATGCCTTTAATCTAAAGACTAATTCTAATTCTATTTAGACAAAACCAAACAGGAATTAACGGCTAAATATATGAGCTATCACATGGATCGGCGGACGTATGCAGATACTTATGGTCCTACTGTGGGCGATCGCGTTAGGTTAGCGGACACAGAATTGTTCATCGAAGTGGAACAAGATTACACTACCTACGGCGACGAGGTTAAATTTGGTGGTGGTAAGGTAATCCGCGACGGTATGGGGCAATCACCGATTTCCCGGGCCGATGGGGCGGTAGACATGGTGATTACTAACGCTTTAATTCTTGATTGGTGGGGAGTTGTTAAAGCTGATATTGGCATTAAAGACGGTAAAATTGCTCAAATAGGTAAGGCAGGCAATCCTCAGATTCAAGATGATGTAGATATCATCATTGGAGCGGCAACCGAAGTTATGGCTGGGGAAGGGCATATAGTTACTGCTGGTGGTATTGATAGCCATATTCACTTTATTTGTCCCCAACAGATCGAAACAGCGATCGCCTCTGGGATTACGACAATGATCGGCGGTGGTACTGGCCCTGCTACAGGTACAAACGCGACCACCTGTACTCCTGGAGCGTGGAATATCTGGCGGATGCTTCAGGCTGCGGACGCTTTTCCGATGAATTTGGGCTTTTTGGGTAAAGGTAACAGTGCCAAACCCGAAGGGCTAGTGGAACAGCTACAGGCAGGTGCAATGGGGCTAAAGCTGCACGAAGATTGGGGAACAACCCCCAAGGCGATTGATACTTGTTTGAGTGTTGCCGATCGCTATGATGTTCAGGTAGCAATCCATACCGATACTCTCAATGAGGCGGGTTTTGTCGAAAATACGATCGCTGCGTTTAAAGATCGCGTCATTCATACTTACCACACGGAAGGAGCTGGCGGTGGACACGCTCCTGATATTATTAAAGTTTGCGGTCAGAGTAATGTTTTACCTTCTTCGACTAATCCTACCCGTCCTTTTACCGTCAATACTTTAGAAGAACATTTAGATATGCTGATGGTGTGTCATCACCTTGATAAAAGCATTCCCGAAGATGTAGCCTTTGCTGAGTCTCGTATCCGCCAAGAAACTATTGCAGCAGAAGATATTCTCCACGATTTAGGGGCATTTAGCATGATTTCCTCTGATTCTCAAGCAATGGGAAGAGTCGGAGAAACCATAATTCGCACCTGGCAGACGGCACACAAAATGAAGCTGCAACGGGGTGGACTTGCTGCTCCGACTGAGTCAAAAGCTGATAACTTCCGCGCCAAACGATATATCGCCAAATATACCATCAATCCCGCGATCGCTCACGGCATAGCCAATTATGTTGGTTCAATTGAAGGGGGCAAGTTGGCTGATATCTGTATCTGGAAACCCGCCATGTTTGGGGTCAAGCCAGAGGTTGTAATTAAAGGCGGTATGATTGCCTATGCGCAAATGGGCGATCCTAATGCTAGTATTCCTACTCCCCAGCCTGTTTATATGCGTCCGATGTTTGGTAGTTATGGCGATGCAAGGACGGCTACTTCCCTTTCCTTCATGTCCCAAGCTGCGATCGAGGCAGGTATCCCCGAACAAATTGGCTTACTTAAAAGGGCGATCGCCGTTAGCAATACTCGTAATTTGAGTAAGTCAGACATGAAGCTCAACGCTGCTTTACCTAATATCGAAGTCAATCCCGAAACCTATGAAGTGCGAGCCGATGGCGAATTGTTAACATGTGAACCCGCTACAGTTTTACCAATGACACAACGATATTTTTTGTTTTAGATTTTGCTTGACTAAAACCCGACAATTACCTGCCACATTCCGCCAGCCAAAAGCGCGATCGCCAAATGCTGAGGAAGCAAGTACTTAAACTGCTGTCGGGCGATCTTTTGAGTCAAGAGGATAGACAACAACACGCCCGTAGTCAGGGAAGTTCCTTGTAAGAAAGAAATTACCGCAGGATGAGCTAGGAGTACAGGAAAACTTGAACCTTTTAAGCCAAAGGTTGCCATCGTCACGGGTAAGATCTTGCCACCTTCTGCTAAACCAAGACGCAGATAGTGTGCCAAATTACCTGCCAACACTAAAGGCAAATAGCCATAAGCTAATTCAATAAATCTACGAGGTTTATATTGACGATTTAGTTTACCGAGCAATATATTTAGGGCTTGAGCTACTAACGGTACGATAAATGGCGTACTTAAAACCACAATAGATACTAAAGCATGGTGATTAAATTGCTCCAAATGCAGATCTAGATTCAACCAAGTTGATATTTCAGGTAACCGATGCAAAAAGACCACATTCAACAACAAAAATAATAACGCCACTTCATAACTATGGGGAGTATGGGTAGTCCATAGTTCAATTCCAGGGGGACGTAAATTAAACTCAACTGAGCGATGGGGACAAGCTTTGAGACAGGTCATGCACAAAACACAATCTCGATTGTCAGTAAGCTGTGCGGGATGGGAATATAAAGGACAGCCGTTAGTTTCTTGTCCTTCCCCTTTAGCAGCACCGCCTTTGTAACATTGATAGGTCGTACATTCTGCCGAACAAGTTCCCTGTTGCGCACGTAATTCCGTCATCGAAAGTTTGGCAAATAAACCATTCATGCCCCCAATTGGACAGAGATAGCGACACCAGAAGCGACGTTCAAAAATGGCTGAAAAAATCATTGCCCCAGCGGTAATCAGTAAAAGCAAGCAAGCGGAAAGATAAGCGGTATTTTCCAGATTCCACAGTTCTTCCCAAAGCAAGATCAGAGCAAATAAACCGAACATAAACCAGCCTCCCCATTGTTCGGCATGCTGTCTAGGCCATTTTTTTAGTTGTCTGGGAAACAAAATTAAGGACAGCTTTTGGGTAATTTCGCCATAGATCATAAAAGGACATACCGCGCACCACAGTCTGCCAACGAAAGGAAATCCAATTAAGATTAATGGCCACCACCACGCCCAAAATAAATTAAGTGCAAAGTTTTCCTGGCGGTTTTGAGGAGCGATAAACAGAACTAAAACAATGAAGGCAAAAAAGCTCAGGGTAAAGCCATAGTTAATCCTGTCAGGAAACCAATCACTCCGCAGAAAATAGCGCAGCTGGGGATATTTATTGAGCAGATTTAGACGATACTGTTTCTTTTTGCTTTGGGATTGCCACACTACTTCTTCGGTAATATCATCACAGCCCTGGAGTTGAGTTAAAGCTCTTTCAATGATGCTCTCTAACTCCCGTAGATTATTAGGAAAGTCATAAGTTTGAAGGTTTCTGATGGCTTCGGGAGTAATTTTGGGTTTGCCCAAAAATTTGTTTCGTCCAATTAGATTTAAATAATAGTTAATCTGTTCATCTAGATCGACTTTACGAACTCTTAAGGGAGGGACTTTAATGATCTGGTCAACCACAGAATTAATCGCAGGTATTGTCTGTTCTGAAATTAAAATAATTCTGGCTTGAGAAGTTTGAGATTCGGTAGTTTCCCCTCCAGGGCGGATTACAGGAGTGTATTGACTTGTGGCAACTAAATTGGCGATCGCCGGTATTAATTCCGCTGGCAACAGATGAACATTATTCAAAACTAAAGTGCCTAATTGCAGACTGGCAATTAATCCTGGTTTTCCACCACTGCGACCAAATAACTCTGCACCGCTAATCTGTAGTTTCGAGCAATCAACCTGAATGATCGGCTGCCGACGATCAGCTGAACCAAAATGAATCAGTGCAGCCAGGTTATCCTTTTCTAATCCTGGTTCACCAAAAAGTAAGATCGAGGCTCTACTTTCTGAAGCCTGTTTAATCTGCGATCGCAATCTGGTAGCATAACGGCTTTTCCCGATAACCCCTCGCTTAGCTTTGCTAACCAAATAAGGTCTTAAAATTACCTGACGTTCTTGTTCAAATAATAGTTGTTGGGATAATTCTTTGACTTCTGTAGCCAACTGTTGGGAAAAAGTCTGGCTGATTTCAGGATATTTTTGAATTAGTTGTTTAAACTCTAAACTATTGAGCCACCAAACTTCGGCTTCGTCAATAGTCTTGACCTGATATTGCGTTGGCTGATTGAGTAATAGAGCATATAAATTTAGTACTGTTCCCGAGAGCAAACTACTTTGATTCGATTCTGATTGACCAACGGTCACAGCAGGCTCCGTCGTTTTACGGCGGAGTAATCTGTGACTATTGCTGGCTAACTTTCCAGCTCGAACAATATATAATCCCTGAGGCTCAGTATTTTCAGTAATGACAATTTCATTAGCCGCAATAGTTTGTTCGGTCAAATTAGCAGCGATCGCCATTAAAACTTCGGCTGATAGATTGCCCAGACAAGTTTTTTGTTGCAGGAAGGAGACTAGATCGGGTAAATTCATGTATTGAATCTCGGCGCGATTAAATACACTCTATCAAGTTCAAGCAGACTTTGAGGTTGATAATTTAATTGGAAAATAGCGATGGCGTTGAATATGGCGATCGCTATAGTTTAAGTTAATTATTAATCTATTCTAGATAAAAATATTTTAGTTTTTTTTGCTTCAATTTTGCCCCTGAGCTAGCTAAATCAGATCTGGAGAAAGCAGATCTTAATTAAGCTTAACCGCCGATCCGAAATTCAATTACATCACCCTCTTGAACCACATAATCTTTACCCTCTAATCGCAGCAAACCTTTTTCTCGGGCTGCATTTTTAGAACCTGTTGTAATTAAATCTTGATAGCTGATAGTTTCAGCCTTAATAAATTTTTTCTCAAAATCAGTATGAATTACGGCGGCTGCTTGAGGTGCTTTAGTTCCGGCAACAATCGTCCAGGCGCGGGTTTCTTGTTCTCCTGTCGTTAGGTAGGTACGCAATCCTAATAGGTCATAAGTAGCGCGAATCAAAGATTTTAAACCACCTTCTTCCACCCCTAAAGCTTCGAGAAAATCGCTAGTTTCCTCTGGTGAAAGCTCAATCAATTCTGACTCTACTTGAGCCGAGACGATAACTACTTTGGCAGCTTCATCACGGGTAAACTGGCGAACTTCTTCTACCCATTTATTGCCACTTGCTAAGTCATCTTCAGCAACATTAGTTGCATAAATTATCGGCTTGTTAGTTAATAAGCCCAACTGTTTAATTACTAGTAGCTCATCTTCAGATAAATCCATACTGCGGACAGATTTACCATCGTTTAACACCAGACTAATCCTTTCTAGTAGTTCCACTTCTGCTTGAGCATTTTGATCATTTTTTGCCTGTTTACGCAACCTAGTGATCCGTTTTTCTACCTGAGCCAAATCTGCCAAAATTAGCTCTAAATTAATTATTTCAATATCTCTTACTGGATCAACAGAACCAGCAACATGAATAATATCGTCATCATCAAAACAACGTACCATATGGACAATGGCATCAACCTCGCGGATATTGGCAAGAAACTGATTGCCTAATCCTTCCCCTTGACTTGCACCCTTGACTAATCCTGCAATATCGACAAATTCGATTCTGGTGGGGACTAGCTTTTGAGAACTAGATAATTTAGAAAGCACTTCCAGGCGATCGTCTGGAACTGATACTACCCCGACATTGGGTTCAATGGTGCAAAAAGGAAAATTGGCTGCATCTGCCTTAGCATTGGCAACCAAGGCATTAAACATAGTAGATTTACCAACATTAGGTAATCCGACAATTCCTGCTCTTAACATGACGACTTAAAATGAGTTTTAGGTTCAGTCTGCCAATTTTACTGCATTAGAACGAGATAACTCAAACATATAGCCCCTACCCCAAACTGTTTTAATAAATTCTCCGTTAACATCTCCAATTTTTTTACGAATACGACCAATGTGAATATCTACTTTGCGATCGTCTCCTTCATAATTATTGTTATGCCAAATTGCCGCGATTAATTCTGCTCGATCCCAGACACGATTAGGATTATTAGCTAAAAAATATAGTAGATCAAATTCTAATGCCGTTAGAAGAACAAGACGATTATTTAAAACAACTTCACGACGATAAAAATCAATAATTAGATTATCTAAAAAAATAGATTTTTTCCTGATAGTAGAAGTAATATTATTACTTCCTCTTCTCATCAAAGCTTCAATTCTTGCCTGAAGAATTTGTAAATCAAATGGTTTGGTAATGTAGTCGTCTGCTCCTTTGGAGAATGCTTCTAAAATATAGCTGTTTTCCGACATAGAGCTTAGCATAACAACCATAGCGTTAGTTTCGCAGACCTCTTCACAAAGATTCAATCCTGTGTCATCAGGCAAATTGATATCTAAAATTACTAGATTTGGCTGAAAGCTTTTCAACTTTTGCCTAGCTATAGTGCAATTAGAAGCGACTTCAGTTAGATAATTATTATAAGTAAGAAACCGATCAATTAAATGACACAATGTTTGGTCATCATCTACGATTAGAATTTTTTTTTACTGTGATCCATGATTTTATAGTAGTTATTAAGTAAATAAAATACAAATACTTTTAAGTTATTTATTTATGACTTTCAAACCATATCAGAATAATTACTGATAAAGCGATAACAAGATTTAGGTTTTACTTAATCTTTATTAAATCAACAGTTTGTATAAAGCTGATATTAAATATCAAAGTTATTAGGCAAAAAACCATGATTTTAAATAGCTAATTTCAAAGCTCAAATTAGATGTATCTAAACAAATTGTGATCAACATAGTTAACTATTTAGTATCGATTTATTGTCGATAAAGTCAATTGGTTACTTAGTGAAACTTATATTTCTTAGCCAACTGTCTAGATTTAATAGTGAAATAATTTAGAAATGTGCATCATGAAACTATGCAGCGTCATATATTTATTTTGAGAAATAAATACTAAATACCAAATGAGCGATAACTGGATCAAAACACCTTTATTAGCAGCTTTAAAAAAATCTGCTCAGAAATCTCATGCGGCATTTTATGCCCCTGGGCATAAGCAGGGAAGAGGAGTCAACCAGATTATTAAAGATCTGATTGGCAATGCAGTATTTGTAGCCGATCTGCCAGAATTACCCGAATTAGATAATTTGTTTACGCCACAAGGAGTCATAGAAGAAGCGCAACAACTAGCTGCAATGACTTTTGGGGCTGAAAAAACTTGGTTTCTGGTTAATGGTTCAACCTGTGGCGTAACGGCAGCAATTTTAGCTACCTGTGGCACGGGAGACAAAATAATTTTACCCAGGAATATTCATCAATCTGCGATCGCTGGTTTGATTTTATCTGGGGCAATACCAATTTATCTCAACCCAGAATATGATGCTCAAGCAGGATTAGCCTATAACGTAACGCCACAGGCTGTAGAACAATCGTTAAGCGAACATCCCGATACCAAAGCCGTAATGATGTTGCATCCTACTTATCAGGGAGTATGTAGCGATTTAAAAGCGATCGCCGAAATTACTCACGGATATAACATTCCCCTATTGGTAGATGAAGCTCACGGCGCACACTTTGCTTTTCATCATGATTTACCTCCTGCGGCAATGAGCTTGGGAGCGGATTTGACAGTACAGTCGACTCATAAAACCTTAAGCGCCATGACTCAGGCATCAATGTTACATCTTCAAGGAACAAGAGTTTGTCGTCAGCGAATTAGTAAAGCTTTACAGTTAGTTGAATCTACCAGCCCTAGTTATCTCCTTCTGGCTTCCTTAGATGCTGCCAGACAACAGATGGCAACTCAAGGCAAAAAATTAATGAGTCAAGTAATTGCTTTGAGCGACGAAGCCAAGAATAAAATTGCTGAGATTCCTAACTTATCTATATTTACACCAAAAATACAGCCAGGCTGCCAACACTGCGACATCACGAGACTAACCCTCAACCTATCAAAATTGGGGCTAACAGGCTTTGAGGCTGACGAAATATTACACGAACAACTAGGAGTTACCTGCGAACTTCCTTCACTACAACATCTAACTTTTATTATCTCTTTGGGTAACACTGCTGATGATATTTACCAGCTGATTCAAGCCTGTAAAACTTTGTCTCAATCAATCACTCCTAAAACAATTTCCTTGCCGCAAATCCTGCCTTATTCTTCATCCCTCATGCCTCATTCCTTAAAGGTTTCACCCAGAGAAGCTTATTTTGCTAATACTGAGACTATAGCGATTACAGAAGCCAGCGATCGCCTTTGTGGGGAGTTAATTTGTCCTTATCCTCCAGGTATTCCTCTATTAATGCCAGGAGAAGTAATTACTAGCGAAGCAATTGAGTATTTACAACAAGTTTTGGCAGCAGGAGGAACGATCACGGGGTGTAACGATCCCACTCTCCAAACCTTACAGATTTTTAACTAGCTAAATAAATAAACCAGTCAAACATAGCTAATTCAAGGTACAAAATTAACTGTAGTATTGTTCGTAGTCATTAGTTAATCGTTATTAGCTGTTTAAAATATATGATTAAGATGCTCGGCATTTGAGATCTAGATTTGGCAACGCTACAAACAACTTATAACCAATAACAATTAATTATGCTCTGGCCATATAAAACTCCTGGAATTCCTGACAAACTTTTTGAACGGCTGCCTGGAATTCCTCTCAGCAAGAGAGAAGTACGAATTTTAATCATTTCCTCCTTGCGCATGAAGCCAGATTCAGTTTTGTGGGACATCGGTGCAGGTACAGGTACAATTCCCGTAGAAATTGGCTTGCTTTGCCCCCAAGGACAAATAATTGCCATAGAAAGAGACGACGAAGTGGCAAAATTAATTAAACGTAACTGCGATCGCTTTGGCGTCAATAACGTTAACGTGGTTCAAGGAAGCGCGCCAGAATGCCTTAAAGATATACAGCATAAGCCAAATTTAGTTTGTATAGAAGGAGGCAAGCCGATCAAAGATATTCTCAAACAAACTTGGCAATATCTTCAGCCAGAAGGACGTATCGTAGCCACCGTGAGTAACTTAGAAAATTTATATATTATTTCTGAGGGTTTGTCAGAGCTTCAGGCTCGAAATATAGAAGTAGTACAATCGGCAGTAAATCGGTTGGAAACTAGAGGGATTCATCAGACTTTTGCCGCAGTCAATCCGATGTTTATACTTAGTGGAGAAAAATTATAGATTACAACAATACTTATTTGGCAATCAAGAATTACTAGGACATAACCCAGTAATTTGTTAATCTTTCATAAGGTTGACCAATGGTCACAGATTACTCGGTCGTTTTATCTCGATCCTGCTTGACAGGACGACGGAGTAATCTGTGACTTAAACTTATATCTTTTAACTTAATTTAGCGTTTGTAGCAGCAACGCATTATGCCCTTGTCTCGTATAATTAGCTCGGTAGTAGCGATCGCCTTAGCCTTGGGAATGATTATTCTCGGCGGGTGGTATTTTACTTTTGGTATTGGTATTTTAATTGTCTTAGCTCAACTAGAATATTTTAAATTAGTTCGTGCTAAGGGAGTCGAACCCGCTGGCAAAACCACTTTAATTGTCTCTCTGGTTCTGTTGCTTAGTGCCACCGTTGCCCCCAACGTTACTGATGCGATGTTCTGCTTGGGAGGAACAATCATCTGCTTCTATTTATTATTTCAGCCCAAGATAGCTACGATTGCTGATATTTCCAGTTCCATCTTAGGATTATTTTATACAGGTTATTTACCTACTTTTTGGGTTCGGCTGAGAGTCAATCTTCCCAATAGTATTAATGCGAGTAATTTACCTTTAAATGGCTATTGGCCAGATTCTTGGCTCAATCCCAGTCAATTTCCTACTGCTTTAACCCTAACCTTTTTAGTCATGGCCTGCATTTGGGCGGCAGATATTGGTGCATATACAATGGGCAAAAACTTTGGTCGAACTAGATTATCAGATATTAGTCCGAAAAAGACGGTGGAGGGAGCAATTTTTGGCGTACTAGGCAGTTTGATAGTTGCTGAATTAGGGGCTTGGTATTTTGATTTCCCCGCTTGGCAAATAAGTGGCGTGATGCTGGGGACGCTGATTGGCATTACTAGCCTGTTAGGAGACTTAACCGAATCGATGATGAAGCGCGATGCTGGCGTAAAAGACTCTGGGCAATTAATTCCTGGTCATGGAGGTATTTTGGATCGTACCGATAGCTACGTTTTTACTGCTCCTTTAGTCTATTATTTTTTCACCTTATTGTTGCCTTTGCTTGCCGCTTGAGCTAAATTCCGTTTAGTCAGACTTGCTGGCTAGGGCGGTTGACGATTAACAACTAGATCATTTGCGACAGCTAAGATATTCCTGAAGCAGTTATTACAGGCAAGACTGTAGCGAAGATGATAAACGTGATAAGTCCTAAAGCTAAGTTACGATAAATCCGCTTTTCAGGTCTACATTTTTGATATTTCATGTTGATTAGTATTGTTGAAGATATTTTCTTCCTTTATAACAAATTAATTTGGAGAACTAGCGATCGCCATAAGCTTGAGTCAACCTGAGAAAAATTAATCAAGTATGAGTCTTAAGGCGAATAGCTACAAAAAAACTGCGACTAACAACCAAATTAATCGCAGCAATGCAGTGTAAACTCTCAGCACCTCCGCTGAAAATAGACCTACTATTAAGTTAAGAAAACCTTAGTTGAATTTGATTATATTTTAACTAAGGGGATGGAACAATAGATCGGGGAAAAAACGGTTAAATTCAATTAAAATACCTGCTGTAACCGTTAGCAAAGCCATAATTAAAACTGGGGCAGTGGAAAGAAATTTTTGTAAGCCTTCCATGTTATCCTCCATGTAAACAATAAATAAAGTACGTTCTAGCGAGGTGAAACAGTAATTTCTGATTCATCCGCTACAAGTTTGCCACTGGTAAATTCACCAAAAGCAAGCAAAGGCCAAGTAGAAGCAGCTAACATTTTGCTAATAGCTAAAGGAACGTCGATCACAATTTCTTGCATTTCTGTGTTCTTGTCCTCTCTCACCGCAATTATGTAAGAGCGACCAGCCCAACCAATCCAGCCAGCGATATATAAGAATAAAACACTAGGGATAAAAAAGTCTCCCATGTGTGACCAGCGACCATCTACGATTAAATGGGGATATCCTTCAGGGCCACAAAGAGCTTCGGCATAACGCTCGGCTCTAATTTGACCAGAATTGGGATCGTCAGTAGTGTTGCGGAAATTTTTAGCTTTTTGGACGTAGGCAGGGTTCTCGCCGCAAGGAGTCAAATTGGCTACATCATCAGCATTTGCTGTAGGTGCAAAACCAAACCAAAGCGTCAATACTAGTATTAAAGCAAACAACCTTCTCATGAATATGTTTCCTTTTGTGACAGATAATAATTGTGTTTGTGTATAGGCGTAAAGATATCTCTTACACGCCAACTAACCTCACTTTCGATAAATAGACGGTAATTTACTCAAGCCTTGATTAATGCTCTTGTAAGCTCTTTCTACTTTAAAAAGTTACGGATTAGGCGAACATATTTGTTCTTGTAAATCAACTTATCAAAGGATGGCAACAATTTTAGCGATCGAAACAAGTTGTGACGAAACTGCGGTATCAATTGTAAAGAACCGTCAAGTTTTAAGTAGCATTGTTTCTTCTCAAATCGAACTGCACAAAACTTACGGGGGTGTTGTACCAGAATTGGCTTCTCGGCAACATCTCGAAATTATTAATCCCTGTATTAGTCAAGCGATGTTGGCAGCTAATCTAGAATGGAAAAATATAGATGCGATCGCAGCTACTTGTACTCCTGGCTTAGTCGGAGCTTTGCTAGTAGGAATGGCAGCAGCAAAAACTTTGGCGATGCTTTATCACAAGCCTTTTTTAGGAGTGCATCATTTAGAGGGACATATCTATGCTTCTTATTTGGCTCAACCAAAATTAGAACCTCCATTTCTGTGCTTACTAGTTTCTGGGGGACATACCAGTAGTATTCACGTCAAGGATTATGGAGAATATAAACTTCTTGGCTCAACTAGAGACGACGCAGCAGGAGAAGCGTTTGATAAAGTGGCAAGGTTATTAGATTTAGGCTATCCAGGTGGCCCAATAATCGATCGCCTGGCGCAACAAGGTAATGCCAAAGCCTTCAAGTTACCAGAAGGTAAAATCTCATTACCAGAAGGAGGCTATCATCCCTATGACTATAGTTTTAGCGGGATGAAAACAGCGGTTTTAAGATTGGTAGAAAAATTAGCCGTCGCCGGAGAAATTCCCGTGGCTGATGTTGCAGCTAGCTTTCAGGATACTGTAGCCAAGGTATTGACTAAACGCAGCGTTAAATGCGCCTTAGATCATGATTTAGATACTATTACGATTGGTGGTGGTGTAGCAGCCAACAGTGGCTTAAGAAAACATCTCCAACAGGCAGCCGAGAAACATAACCTAAAAGTATATTTTCCGCCGCTAAAATTTTGTACCGATAATGCAGCCATGATTGGTTGTGCAGCAGCTCAACATTTTAATCTCGGACACACTTCTAGTTTGAATTTAGAAGTGCGATCGCGGATGGCAATTTCTCAGGTAATGCAATTATATCAACCCTAAAGTTAAGCCGTTTTGAAGCTGCTTAATATAACAATAATTTCTTCAAAGAAATTTGAATATGGGGAAAAGCTTGAGAGGTGATACTTCCAGAAGTAAATTCTTGAATGACAGTGTACTTATCGTTTTGAGGATCAGTATGAACAATTAATTTTTTATTTTTGAGATCTATTACCCAATATTCAGGAATACCATTGCGAGCATAAGTAATAACTTTTTCTTCTAAATCTTTTTGAAGAGTTTTATTAGATACTTCAATTAACCAATAAATATCTTGAGCAGAAGGATGATGATTGCGATAAATTGTTTCTGGCAATCTAACTATAGCTAGATCTGGCTCTGGTTCACTATTGTCTAAAGTTATCGGGTGCGATTCTTTAACTTTAGCTTTTTTAGCTAAAATCTTGCGTAAATAGTCAGCTACAGTATCGTTGGTATAACTATGCTCGATCCCTTCTGGACTCATCTCAATGATCTTTCCTTCTAAAAATTCAACTGGCTTTCCTTCTAACACCCCTGAATCAACCAGTTCATGCCATTCGTCAATCGACCATTGATAAATTATGGAAGTCATCTTACTAATACCGCTTGGCGGAGGTAATAGATAATACGTATCGATTTTAAGATCTTGATGGATTGATTAGTATATCTCTAATCTACTATCTACTGACTTTATTTTCTACTTATTCATGCCAAAGGTCGATTAGAATTGTTACCCTGGAACTCTGATCTATTTTATTTAGTTGGGTTGAATCATTGGAGGTGAGTTTGTACGGCGCGAATCCAAAAGATATACATCCGATGCCTAAATTTCCTCAAATTTGTTTTATTAAAAACACGGTAACTAATCCCAAAATTATTATCGGCGATTATACTTATTATGATGATCCAGAAGATTCAGAAGACTTTGAACGCAATGTTCTTTATCATTATCCCTTTAGCCAAGACAAATTAATCATCGGTAAGTTTTGCGCTTTAGCTAGAGGAATAAAATTTATCATGAACGGTGCTAATCATAAATTAGCTGGATTTTCTACCTATCCCTTTCAAATCTTTGGTAATGGTTGGGAAAGGGTAACACCAAGACAGGATGAATTACCCTTCAAAGGTGACACTATAGTGGGTAACGATGTTTGGATTGGTTATGAATCGATTATCATGCCAGGGGTAAAAATAGGAGATGGAGCGATCGCTGCTGCGAAATCAGTCGTGGTTAATGATGTACCTCCTTATACCATCGTTGGTGGTAATCCTGCCCAAATTATTAAACCAAGGTTTTCAGCTAAAACAATCAAAATACTCTTAGAAATTGCCTGGTGGAATTGGGATCTTAAAAAAATATCAGCCAATCTGGAAAAAATTATTGCTGCTGATCTCGATGCTCTTTTATCAGTTAAAGATCAAGATTAATTAGCTTTCTTATGTCTCTTTCTTGTTTAAATCATTGCCTCAGTTTTGCTAGCAAGTACGGGATTATTTTTAGTCTTTTAATGTTGACTACTGCCTGTGGTGCTGATTCTCAAGCTAAATCTCAAGACAATATTACAGCAACCTCAACCCAGATAAATCGACCCAAGCAAGTAGTGGCTTTGGGCAAGCTGATACCTAAAGGAGAGGTAATTAAACTTTCAGTAGCAAACGCCGAGGATAGTCGAGTTAACCAGATCTTAGTTGCAGAAGGCGATCGCGTCGAGAAAAATCAGGTAATTGCGATTCTTCAGGGGTTAGAAAATCGTCAAAGAGATTTAGAAGAAGCAACAAAGCAAGTAGAGTTAGCTGAGGCAAGATTAGAACAAGTCCGCGCTGGAGATACCAAAAAGGCAGATTTAGCAGCACAGAAAGCGAATATTTCTCGTTTGCAATCACAGTTGCGTAACGAAACCGTTGAAAGACAGGCGGCGATCGCCTCGGCCGAAGCCCAATTAAGACAAGCAGAGTTAACCTACAATCGCAATCAAACTTTACAGCAACAAGGCGCAGTTACCCAACAAGCATCTGATCAGGCCAAAGAAGCTTTAGATATGGCTCAGGCTGCTTTGAATGAGCGAAAAGCTCAGCAAAATAATACCCGTCAAACTCTACAGCAAGAAATAAACCAGGAACAAGAAAACTTAGCTAGATTATCAGAAATCAGACCAGTAGACGTAAAAGTAGCTGTGGTTGAGCTAGAACGTGCCATTATCGCTGTAGAACAGGTCAAGGCAGATTTAGAAGATACTAAGGTTAAAGTGCCGATCGCAGGTCAAATTTTGCGAATCAATACCCGTGTTGGCGAACAGGTAAACACCGAAGAGGGAATTGTCGAATTAGGTCGCACCGATGAAATGTATGCGATCGCTGAAGTTTATGAAACCGACATCGGTAAAGTAAAAATTGGACAACCAGCCACCATTAGCAGCGAGTATGGCGGGTTTGCAGGTAAGCTCAAAGGCACAGTAAAGCATTTAGGCCTACAGGTGGGCGCAAAAGAATTATTAGAATCAGCTGAAGATCCAACTCAAGATGAAAACTCTCGAATTGTCGAAGTGAAAATTCGCATCGATCCAAAAGATAGCCAAAAAGTTGCAGGACTGACTAATATGCAGGTCAGAGTAGAAATCGGTAAAAACAACTAACAACTAACGATGACTGAAAACTAGTGAAACCAATTTACCTATTCTGTAAGAAAATAAATTCTTATTTACGTCGAACTCCCGTAGCATGGCTACAGTTATCTCATCAAAAAATTCGTCTGCTAGTAGCAATCTTGGGAGTAGCATTTTCGATCATCCTGATTTTTACTCAACTAGGTTTAAGGGCGATGCTATTTGATGGGGTGACTATTTTGCCCGAAAGTCTCAATGGCGACCTTTATTTGTTGTCCTCTTATGCAAAAAGTCTTGAACATAGTTCTTTGCCTAGTATCTATCTTTATCAAGCAGATGCAATTGAGGGAGTTGCTGATGCTCGACCTCTTTATGTCAATAGTGGAAGCTGGGTAAATCCTCAGCTGCTGGAATCTCCCCAAGAAGATGAAGATGATGCTGCTGTACCACAATCTTCTCGCATCCAAATTTTTGCCTTTAATCCCACCAAACCAGTATTCAAGCTACCCGAAATCAACCAGCAATTAAATTTATTATCCGTTCCAGGCGGAATTTTGTACGATCGCCTAGCCAAATCTGAGCTAGGAAACATCCCACAACTAGTTAAGAGTCAAGGTTTTGTTACCAGTATTTTAGACAATCATCGCGTCACAGTACTGGGTTTATTTAGCCTGAGCAGTACTTTTGACTACAAGGGGGTGGCGGTGATGAGCGACTGGAATTATGGGCAAATGGAAGGGATAGATAACTTGGCAGACATTACTGTAGGTGTTTTATCTTTAGAACCTGGAGCAAACCCACAATCGGTAATCAACCAGATTCAAAATAATCTTAGTAAAGATATCAAGGTTTTAACCCCAGATGAATTAGTTCAGGGAGAACGAAACTTTGTCGCTACGTGGCCCGAAGGTAAAATCTTAAATTTTGGTGCAGCGATTGGATTTATTATCGGCATTGTCATTGTCTACCAAGTAATTTATACCGACGTAAGTGAACACTTACCTGAATATGCCACTCTTAAAGCAATGGGGTATAAAGACCGTGATTTATCTTTAGTAGTGCTGCAAGAATCTTTGATTCTGGCAATTATGGGTTTTATTCCTGGTTATTTAGCTTCTTACGGAATTTATTATTTGATGGCAAAATTTATTGAGTTTCCCGTCAGTATGGATTTAGGTATTGCCCTACAAGTTTTGATGCTCAATATATTAATGTGTACCATCTCTGGCGCGATCGCCATCAGAAAACTCCGCACCGCCGATCCTGCTGATATTTTTTATTAGCAAAACTCTAGCTGATAGCATTCCAACCCAGCCAGAGCCAAACTAAAAATCCATATAGTCAATTGTTTGCCTACTATAGAGAAAAATGTTTTTAGCGATCTCCACTATAGCTAGTAGACAATGAGTGACTAAGCGATGGGAAAACCTATCTTCAATCCAACTACTGACAGGAAAGCAGATTTTACACTCAACGAAAGTGCAAGCCGACAGTTGAAGTTGTAGTGTCTAAATCGGGAAGCTGTGAACCAATGACAGCTAAACCAAGACTAGAGGGTTGGCAGTGTCAAGTATTAGGGAAGTTCCCGAAGGGGCGATCGCTGTATGGGTAATTGACATCATTGGCGGTAAAAAGTAACATTGCCTTTTTACCAGTTTGAATTTAGAGAGAGCGATGCCTATATGCCCTAAAGGACTAGCTCCGCGTCGCGCAGCGGTATACCACAAGGGTACAATGTCCTTTAGGACGGCTATGCTCCGCAAATCGTCAGTTATTTAGCTCACTGTATTTCAAAAATTACCTTGTTCAACCATAAAATCAATAAAAGCTTGAATACGTGGTGAAACCAACCGCCGATCTAAGTAAAGCGCGGTAAAAGGAACGCATGGCGGTCTGTAATCTACTAAAACTTCTTCTAAAATACCTTCTTTTAGAGCATCAATCGCCATAAAACCTGGCATCTGACTAATCCCTATTCCTAACATCGCAGTTTGACCTACTGCTTCACCATCATCAATAGTTAGTGTACCCGTAAAATTTCTGCGCTCAACTTGCTCATCAATATTAAAGATCCAAGGCATAGGACGACCTGTTTTGCGATTTCGGAAGTTTAAGCAGTTGTATCGCTCTAACTCATCTGGATGTTGAGGTCTTCCATAGCGATCTAAATATTCAGAAGTAGCACAGGTAATTAGAGGATCAAGAAATAATCTTCTAGCAATCAAATTAGCGCTATCGGCTAAAGTCCCTACCCGAATCACCACATCAAAACCCTCAGCAGCTAAGTCAACATCTCTATCATCAAGGGAAAGCTCTACAGATATTTGGGGATACACCTGAAGAAATTGAGCAATAATTTTTGTACCCCACATTCGACCATAAGCAGCAGACATACTAATTTTCAGCCGTCCACGAGGTTCACTCAAGCTATCTTTTAACTCTTGAGTAAGATCGTCCATTTCCTCTAAAAGTCTTTGGGCAACTTCATAAAATCTTTCTCCTTCAGGAGTTAAACTAACACTGCGTGTAGTTCGATGTAGCAGTTTTACTTTTAACTCCTCCTCTAGCTTGGCTACTGCTTTACTAGTGGCTGGAGGAGAAAGACCGAGAGCATTGGCAGCTTCAACAAAGCTTTTGGTTTGAGCGACGCGCATGAATGTTTTGATATTGCTTAGGCTTTTCATCCAGTATTAGTGAAAAAAAGTAAATAATAAAATAACTTTTAGCCTATTTATCTTAATTTATCTGGAGATTATTCTGTATTTAGAAACAAAAACAATTAATCAACGAGAAAGGAGTCAAATTATGGCTAAGATCGTTCGTTTTCATCAATCTGGAAATGCTGATGTTCTGAGACTTGAAGACGTTCCTCCAAAAGAACCTGGTTCTGCTGAAGTACGCATTAAAGTGGAGGCTTTTGCTTTGAATCGAGCCGAAGTTTATTTTCGCGAAGACCAATATATTCATCCACCTTCACTACCATCTCGGATTGGTTATGATGCAGCGGGAGTTATCGATGCAGTGGGAGAAGGGGTAACAAATGTCGCAGTGGGAGATCGTGTTGCAACTTACCCAGCATTTAATCAGGGACAGTATGGAGTATACGGTGATTGGGCAATAGTTCCTGCTCATGCCGTCATAAAATATCCCACTCATCTTGCTCCAGAAGAAGCTGCTACTATAGGAGTGCAGTACATGACAGGCTATTTCGCCCTATTTGAACACGGAAAACTTAAGCAAGGCGATCGCATTTTGATTACCGCAGCCAGTAGCAGTACAGGTGTTGCTGCTATAAATCTCGCTAAATCAGTAGGAGCTACCGTAATTGCTACTACTCGCACTTCAGCTAAAAAACAGCAGCTAAAAGATCTCGGTGCCGATCATGTGATTGTCACTCAGAAAGAAGATTTAGTGAAAACGGTTTTAGATATCACAAAGGGAGCAGGAGTTGAAGTAATTTATGATCCCATTGCAGGTAGAACTATAGAAACCTATGCAGAGATGATTGTACCGACAGGAGTTATCGTTATTTATGGTGTTCTAGATACTACACCTGTGACGTTTCCAATATTTCCTTTATTAATTAAAGGCGCACAAATTTATCCTTATAAAGTTTTTGACTTTACTGGATTACCCATTGTCAATTTAAAAGTTCAGCCAGAGGCTGTTGAACGAGCCAAAACTTCTATTGTAGAGAAATTAAGAGATGGTAGTTTAAAAACAGTAATTGCCAAACAATTTCCTTTGGAACAGATTGCCGATGCCCATCGCTTTATGGAATCTAATCAACAGGTTGGAAAGATTGTTGTTACTACCTAGTGTTGTAGAACTATGGGAAACAGTAAGTAACTTAGTATTTAAGAGGCGAACTAAAATTAGGAGGTAAATATGCCATTTCATAACGTTACAAAATTACCAAAAGGTTTCTGCGATCCAGACTCAGCATTGTCTACACAATTATCGACTAGCGATCGCGTTCAAATCACTGAATTACTGCACCGCGTTTATTTATGTGAAGATAGCCGAGATGACGCTGCTTTGAAAAAAATATTAACCGAAGATTATATTAACGAACATCCTTTATTTGGCAAACATAAAAGTGCTAGCAGTTTTATTAAGTGGTTCAAAAATACTCCTGCTGGATTCGATGGTATCCGACACCATTGCTTAAACTCAATAACTGCTGGAATCGGTCAAGATGTAGCAGAATCAGTTAGTTATATTCTGGTACTTCAACTTTTTCCTGCCGAATCTCGTAACGAGTCTCCCAACGAAGAATTAGATTCATTACTGCCTCGTATTATTGGTCATGGTGTTGTATGCGATCGCTGGATTAAACAAAACGATAGATGGTATTTACAACATCGTATTTATCAGCAGATGTCGATCAACTCTGCTTTTCTACCAGACAGCAGTATGCGTGATGATGCTGCACGAACTCCACAATAGTTATTTAATAAGGGAAAGGATTATGTTTATCTGGAGAAAAGAATATGAATCGAATTGGTCAACGTAAGCTAATTTTGACAATTACATTTATTGTTACGCTGCTATTAAGTGTGGGAATGACTTGGGCTAAACCCGAAGGAACGGTATTGGCAGCACATCGTCATGACTATCCTAACCCAACGGCGATCGCTCAGGTAGAGCCTCAAGTTCCTGTAGCTACAGAATCAGTGGCATACGTCACTATAGACGGACAGGCGATTAATGGTTACTATGCCTATCCTGAAAATGCTACAGAGCCACTCCCTGGCATTCTGGCTATCCATGAATGGTGGGGGTTAAACGAAAACATCGAAGCAATGGCACGTAGATTGGCAGGAGAAGGTTATCAGGTACTAGCGGTAGATTTATATAACGGACAGGTAGCTGATACTCCTGAACAAGCTAGTCAATTAGTTAAGCAAGTGGCAGATAATCCTTTTAGTGCAGAAGCAAATATTACCAAAGCTTACAACTATTTAGTAGAAACCAAAAAAGCTCCTCAAGTCGCCACTATTGGTTGGTGTTTTGGCGGTAGTTGGTCATTAGAGACAGCACTATTATTTCCTCAAGACTTAGATGCAGCCGTAATCTACTATGGAGGGGAAGTAGGAAAAGCCACCGCTGAAGAACTAAGCACTCTACAAATGCCAATTTTAGGCATATTTGGCGCAGAGGACAGTTCTATTCCTTTAGAGACAGTAGAAGAGTTGCAGACTACTTTAGAAGAGCTAGGTAAAGAAGCAGAAATTATTGTTTACGAAAATGCAGGACACGCCTTTGCCAATCCATCTGGTCAAAACTATGTACCAGAAGCAGCCGAAGCAGCTTGGCAGAAAACTACTGAGTTTTTAAATGAATACTTAAATTAAATAAATACAATGGCGATCGCTTTTTGATCGTTAAGCGCGTAAACTTTGAATCATATGGTAGTTTTAGTTGGGTTAAGTTAAGGCTAACCCAACCTCCAAAAATAAAATTCAAAGCAATTATTAACCTTTTACAAATCTTTTTGATATTCTTCCAATAAATCCAGAAGAGTCATTTTGCACTGCATCGGTAATAATTCATTTAAAGCCACTTCAGTCTTGCCACCACCTAACTTTACTGGAATATCCTGTAAAATAGCGGTAACTGCGTCCTCGCTTAAAGAATTATCTTCCAGGATTGGATAGACTTTTTCTGCCACAACAGTATGCAGATGAGCATCATTTAAATATAGATGCCATTTGGCAACATCCATATAGATGTTTTCGCCGATTTGAGCTGCTAAAGCTTCAATGTCTTGTGTAGTAGCCATTAGGTTTTAATTGATGTGTAGTCTGCGATCGCTTTAATATAGATAAAGTGTAAAGCTAAAATGCCAAACCAAATACCGTTTACCCAAAGTAACCAGGGCCATTGGGCCGATTTTAAATTATGGGCAAACCATAAGCCAGAATTAGTTGCAGCGTAAACACCGACATGAATCGCAAAATTCATCAAGTCATCTAAACGGCGAAACTCTGGGTCTGTTTTACGGTCTGGTTCACGGAGCCAACGAGGAGGCATAGATAATTAATGAAGATCAAATATACATTACAGAAGATTATTTTTATTGTATCTGTTTAACTGCTCATTCCTCCAGCTAAATAATCTCCTGATTTTCCTCCAGTCTTACTCAAAAGATAAATTGATTCAATCTGCATCGATTTTTCTAGTGCCTTCGCCATATCGTAAAGAGTCAAGGCGGTTACCGAGACGGCAGTTAAAGCTTCCATCTCTACTCCTGTTTCAGCCTTGGTAACAACAGTCGCCTGAATTTTATATCCAGGTAAACTAGGTTCGGACGTAATCTCCACTTCAACTTGATGAATTGGTAAAGGGTGACACAAAGGTATCAGATTTGCCGTCTGTTTTGCTGCCATAATTCCAGCAATTTTTGCCGTACCCAATACATCTCCTTTGGGTGCGTTTCCCGCTTCAATAGTGGCTAAAGTTTCTAAAGACATTTTAATTTTACCGATTGCTATTGCTTGGCGACGAGTCATTAATTTGTCCGAAACATCGACCATTTGAGCTTCACCGCGATCATTGAGATGTGATAAAGAGTTAAACTGATTTTTTTCTTGCATTGCTATACTAAGTTCTGCTACTATTGAACACTGTTGGGTTGAGTAAGTAAATTACTTAGCAGCCAGCTCAGGGCGAGTAGCTCAGTGGATTAGAGCATTTGGCTACGAACCAAAAGGTCAGGGGTTCAAATCCCTTCTCGCTCATGCCTCCCTATCGGTCGCCATGCCTACATTTGAACTCTAACCTTTTGGTTCGTAACTCAAATGTTCGCTCAATATTCGCTCAAAAGTAACAATACCAAGGGTGATTGAGCGGGTCAAT
>JAIMKV010000106.1 GCA_020692205.1 Myxosarcina sp. GA_180221_E-2-1-MAG-40_15 | reverse complement strand
TACTTGGAGGGTTGCCTCCCGGGAAAATAGCTCAGTGCCAGGTTCTTTTATTTATGACATTTAGTGCTATACACTATGTAGTAAAAATCTCACCTTTACGAAATCATTAAAGGTGAGATTTTTTTTGAAAAAGCTCAAAGACAGTCAATATAATTATTAAAGTAATTTATGTTCTTGGCATTATCCAGTTATGCATCGATAATTGTCTAGAAGACTGAACATAAGAATATAAGCTTTGCTCGTCTCCCTAGGCGAAAAATCGCCTTAGTTTTAGTTTACTGGTTATAAATATATGCATACTGCTTCCGCAAAAATCCTAGTCGTAGATGATGACCCAGCAATTCGCAATTTGATATTTCGTTTCTTGAGTCAAAAAGATTATCTGCTCGAGTGTGCTGTAGATGGTCAAAGTGCATTAAAAACTTTTGAGCAATTTAATCCCGACTTGGTAATACTGGATGTTAACCTACCAGATGCTCTAGGCTACAACTTATGTGAAGAAATGCAGCGTCATACAGATGTTTTTATTTTAATGCTCACGAGCAGAGCGGATGCTGCTGATAAAAAGGAAGGATTTTTGAAGGGAGCGGATGACTATCTTACGAAGCCTTTCGATCTTCAAGAATTAGAGTATCGCGTCAAGGCAATTTTAAAAAGACAGCGAACAGTCACAACCTCTGAAAAACAACCTCTCATATTTAGCAATATGACTATAGATCCTGTTCGTAGAGAAGTAAAAATTAATGACCAGTTAATTTTATTAACGGCTTTGGAATTTGATTTATTGCATTTTTTAGCTACTCGTCCTGGAAGAGTGTGGCGCAGAGACGAGCTGATTCAAAATGTTTGGGATTATGATTATGTAGGAGATCAAAGAGTTGTTGATGTTCATATAGGGCAAATTCGCAAGAAAATTGAACTTGATTCTGCCGAACCTTCTTTTATTCAGACTGTACGAGGTGTTGGGTATAAATTTGAAGTAGATGCAACTTTAAACGCTACATAGAAAAAAAGTGAATAGTTTTGATGTCGTGTGGTTGACAATTTTTAGATTAGAGCATTGATAACTGCTGTTTTAATTGCTTCTTTTTGCTCAGTGTCGTAGTTCCAGCGTTTTAGAAACTCTTGATATTCAACGCCTACACCATCAATGGCATGCTGCAATTTCTGAAGTTTATTCTGAACCAATTCTAATTTAGTTTGTCGAATCAAATTACTCGTGCGCTGATAAACTTTTTGTGATCCCTCAGCGTTGTTTAAATCATTATTACGATTGTGAGTAATAATCATAGCTGAAGACATAGCCAAATTCTTGACTAACAATTCGCTAGTTACCTCTATAGAAGATTTTAATCCATTAATAATTCCTGAAGAAGGATGATCGGCTAAAGACAGGTCGCTTGTTAAGTAAGATACAAAAAATCCTCTTCCGCCATTTTTTGTAGTTAATATCAATGAAATTTCTTGTTTGATTTCAGCTTCACTAAGCTTGTTAGCATTGATTCGATCCATTAGAGATTGAGTTGCAGCGATCGCTTGAGAAAAAGAAAGTTCTTGTTGGGGCAGTGAATTGCTCATGTATTTAAAATCAATCCAGAAAATTAACAGTAACTACCAAATTAATTAAGATTTAGGAATCTTTCCAGCGCTTGAACCATTGATGGTGGCCAGCGACGGATATTGATAATCCAGTCCAAATCTTGATAGCGATTATCGAGGCCTACTGCAGCAACCCAATTGCTTTCGGCTTCGCCTTGCTGCCCTTCAACCCATAAAGCTGCTGCTAGTGCAGCGCGCATATCTGAATACATGGGATATTTACGAACTAAATTTCGCATATTACGGATAGCTTCGGAATGATCGCCAATTTGATACTGCACTAAAGAAGCATTACCCCGCGCCATGGCGAAGTTGGGCGCAATAATAGCTGCCTGTTGATAATCTTCTAAAGCGTCTAGCCAGTTTTCTTGTCCTGCCTTGGCATTTCCTCGATTGTTTAAAGCTACTGGATCTTGAGGGCTAATTGATAATACCCGATTGTAATCCAAGATCGCTTGATCCCAAAGTTTTTTGCCTTCGTAAGCAATACCACGATTGAGATAGGCATCAGGATATTTAGGGGCAATTTCAATCGAACGATCAAAGTCGGCGATCGCTTCTGTAAGTTTATATTGACCAATGCGGACACTACCGCGATTACTCCACACAGCAGGATTCTCTGGAAACTTCTCGATTAATGATGTCCAATAGGTTTCTGCTGAAGCAAAATCGCCCCTGTCTGCGGCGCGAAATGCTTTCTTGGCAATTTTTTCTCCCTGAGCAATTGGTTCGGGTAATGCTTGGGCTGATTTAATCCAGCCATTTGAGATCCAGATTGAGAAGATTAAAAATAGACTTATTAACCAACGCTTCATTAGATTTCAATTAATTTAAAACTTTAATATCTAAGATATTATACTTATGACACAATACGTCAAACTTCATCATTACCATTTTGCTTAATTGCTTTGAGATATTGATCAGATTTGTCATAGCTTCACGAAGTCAGAGAGACCCCGCCTTTAAAAGGCGGTGAACCTGTGACATCTCAAATAAATAAAGCGGTATTATTTGCTCGTAACGAGATCGCTGACAAATTAGTTAATAAAATAATCAAAATCTAGATTTATTGCTGCAAAAACTAAAAAACTAAGTTTTATCAACAAAATCTAAAAAAATAATGACAAAAATTGAAAACTGTGCGATACCCGAAAAACGAATGTAACCTAAATGGGATCAAAATAGTTTTTTTTGATTATGCAAGTACGTTTTTTAAGTAAACTGGCATTGTCGATCACGATATTAGCCCTGCCGCAATCGATAACTTCTACCTCTACTTCTCAATCGATATTCTGTTCTTCGGTGTTAGCAGAAAACGTAACATCTTTAGGCGAAAATGGCGATGATGGAGAAATTGGCGAAAAAGGCATAAATGGTCGTAATAGCGATAATTTGACAGTGTTTGCCGATGGCTCATCAATGACTTTAGATTTAACGGGTGGCGATGGTGCTTCTGGAGAACAAGGAGCTAAAGGTTACGATGCCTTTTGCGAACAACAAACAGAAGCAGTAGGCAAGAATTTGCGCGGTGCTGATGGTGGTAACGGTGGTGATGGTGGTGATGGCGGAATTGGGGGAAATGCTGGCTCTTTAACTGTTTACGCTACCAATAAAGAACACCTCAAGCAAATTTATGTCACCGCGGCGGGAGGATCTGGTGGCACACCAGGAAAAGCTGGTGAAGGAGGAGCGGGTTGCAAATGCGATCGCCCTTATTGGAATGAAGAAACTTGCTTTGGTGAGCCTGGCAGCTCTAACTACAGCTGCACTACCCAAGAGTTTCAGTGTACCGATGGTTACCCCGGGAAGCTAGGGCGAGATGGTAGAAAAGGTAGAGACGGTCAGATCGGAACTTTAACTTTAATTAACTTAGACAAGTCTTTGGCTCCTGATTTTCCTGAAGTTACTGCTCCAATTAGCGAGCTAAAAGGGAGAGGCTATACTTTATCTAGAAATATCTGGCAGAACAAAGACAATGCTTCGGCTTTGTTTGCTCCTGGGTCAATTATTGCTGACAAATATAAGGAATTAGTCGCTCGTCATGAGCATACTGTTTTGGTTGTCTGGGATGCGCCACAACCAGTAGAAAACTTTGACAACCATAAAATTACTCTTAGTCTTAAAGGAGAAAATGATGCCAACATTCTTTTGCCTGAAGATCTTTGGTTGGAAACCAAAAAAGTTAAACGGGATAAACTAACAGAAGTATTTGTCTTCAATGCAGTCCATACCGATGATGTTGCCGATTTAACCATAGACGGCTTATTTGGACAAGGAGCAAACCTAGAGTTAGACATTTTCGACGAAGCCGAAAAGTCAAATTTAATTGCGACCGACTTTTCAGTTAAGTACCTGGTTGGCGAACCGTCAGAAAAGAAAAATATTTTTGGTGGTAATAGCACAATCTATCAAACCAAATATGAGGGGTCAATTCCCGCAGAAGCGATCGCCAAAGAGGGTAATTTATTTACCTTGAAGCTGGGGATACTCCCGATTCCCCCAGAATATCGCCAGCCAGGACTAGAAGTCGAGATTGAGGTAGTTGCCAAACGTTCCTTGGGGGATAATTCCCAAGTAAAAAAACTGTCTACCCGCACGACTATTGAGCAACCAGGTTCTCAATCTTAAACTTTAAACAGGGGAAATAGTATTAATCGCCACATCGATAGCTCGTTGCACAGCAGTATCTTTATTAGCAATGACAATAGTTTCAGCTTCGGTTCTTTGTGCCACTACTGCACAGACACAAGCAGCAGTAAAACCATATACTCCAGCCATTTTGAACAGAGTGCCTGCTTCCATTTCGTAATTGAGAATATTCAATTGACGATAGGTAGAAGTAATTCCGATTAACCATGATTGAAGCTGGGTGTTAGCAGAAGATTCGATTCTCTCTTGTCCTTCATAAAAGGTGTCTACTGAGGCAGTAATGCCTAGATGACAGGGAATATTTAATTTACGCGCAGTTTCGACTAAAGCCACGGTCAAAAACGGATCGGCGATCGCTGGATATTCAACAGGAGCTATATCTAAAGCTGCACCTTGGCGACATAAACATCCTTGGGATATAACTAGATCACCTACTGAAATATAAGGCTGAATTGAACCACAAGTGCCAACTCGAAGAAACCGTTTGATTCCGAGCTGTACCAATTCATTTACTACAATACTTAACGAAGGGGCGCCCATTCCACTAGTAGCAACTAAGATGGGTTTACCATTAGGCAGATTACCCAAATAACTATGAAGTCCTCGGTATTGTGAAAGAAGTTTGACGTTTTGTAAGTAAGTTTGAGCGATGAAGCGCGATCGCTCTGGTTCTCCCGATAATATTACTGTTTGGGGCGCATCAAAACCTAAATCTGACTGACTAAAACCAATATGATGATATTTCATTTTCAACATCTAGCTATAAACTTAAGACGATTAGGGTTAGAAAATATGTGTCAGGTTAACACTGATGATCTATCACCAATTACTATTGACTGCTACTGAAAGATGGTAACTCTTGAAAAATTTTCCACAATTGTCTCTAGCTGTAAAAAAAGCACTGTAGGTAAACATTTGCCCAGTGCTTTGTATGTACATAGCGATGCTTTATCCAAGCTTGATTCTGTTCTGAGAGACTATGAAACTCAGGCGCGGAAATTAGTCAAAAATCTTGACCGCGCCACTATTGTCAAGCTGGCTACGGATCGACCTAAAGTTTCTTACTTATATTATCCAGACTTTGATCGCGACCCTCATCCTCAACTACATCAAAGTATTATGGTCGATCTTGCCACTGAACAAGTTTCGGTTAGACAATATCATAATTCGCATAATCCGCCAATTTTACATCGCAAAGAAACCTTTGTTGGCACAGACTATCCTCTTTATCAAACCTTTGCCGAATTAACTAAAGAAGAAGTAGCTTTGGGTTTGTTAGATAATTCTCACCATATTGGCACCCTACAGGAGTGGACACGGTTATTGTTAGAACAGGGCATATCTTTGGTTGGTCATCATGTTGCTTGTCCGATAGACTCTCCTCTTGCCCGCAAGCAGACTATTTTAATTGAGCGACACAAAGCTGCTTTAAAACGTTCAGAACTATCTCGTCCTGTTCGAGTTGCCTTAGAAGCCGATTTGTTTAAATCAGAAACGACCTTTTTTGATTATGGCTGCGGTTACGGAGAAGATGTCAAACAGCTCGAAAATCTGGGTTACTCCAGTTCAGGCTGGGATCCTTATTATCGCCCTCATACTAATCTTGAGCCTGCTGACATTGTTAACTTAGGCTATATTATCAACGTGATTGAAGACATAGCTGAAAGAAGACAAGCCCTAATCAAAGCCTGGGAATTGACCCATAAAGTACTGATTGTCTCAGCACAGGTTTTGGTAGATGATCGCCGTCGTGGTTTAGTGGCTTATGGTGATGGTCTAGTCACTAACCGCAACACTTTCCAGAAATATTACGAACAGGAAGAACTCAAACTATACATCGATCAAGTTTTGGGAGTGGAATCTATTCCTGCTGGCTTGGGCATTTATCTAGTTTTCCGTCATGAAGCTGAAGCCGAATTTTTCCGCGCTTCTCGTTTATATTCCCGTCTTAGTACACCCCGTATTCAAACTCAGGTTAGAAATTTTGAAGATTATCAAGAGCTATTGACTCCCTTAATGAATTTTTATACCAAAAGGGGACGTTTGCCAGTTAAGGATGAATTGGACTCGGAAGCGGCGATTAAAGCTGAATTTCGTAGCTACCAGCGTGCTTTTAAACTAGTCCTTCAGGCTACCAATCGTGATGAATGGGAAGCAATTACTGAAAAACGTCGTCAAGACCTTTTAGTCTATCTAGCACTCAGTAAATTTAGCGGTCGTCCTACGATCAGAAAACTTGCTCCTGAAATCAAAGCCGATGTCAAAGCTTTGTTTGGTAGCTATAAGCAAGCCTGTACCATAGCCGATATTTTACTAATCAACGTGGGGGATTTGAAAAAAATTGCCAATTTGTGCCAAACCAGTGGCATCGGTAAACAACTCACTAACGCGATCGCCGTCCACGTTAGTGCCTTGGAAAAATTGCCTCCTTTGCTACGACTTTATGAAGGTTGTGCTAGTCGTAATTTTTATCGCCTAGAAAACGCGAATATTATTAAGCTCTATTACAACAAACCCAAAATAACCTATTTGGTATATCCTGAGTTCGATACTCAAGCCCATCCTGCTTTAGAGGCAACGATGGAGGTGGATTTACATAATTTATCGGTTACCTACCATGACATATCTGACGAAACCAACCCGCTAATTTTGCATCAAAAAGATGCACTGGTTGCTCCTGACTACCCTAGTTACAAAAAGTTTGTGCGCTTGACCAAAAAAGAACAAAAGTCTGGTCTGCTAGAAAATAGTGATGCGATTCGTCGTCTTCATGGCTGGCTGCGGTGTCTCAAAGAACATGAAGTGAAGATAGAAGGGCATAAATTGAGTAATAGTGATTAATCAGCTCATTTCTTGGCTGCGCGGTTTGTCAACTTACTTTATTTCTGGTATTTTTCTCATGCTTAATCCTTTGATTACTTCCATCGGGGTGAATTAGCCACAAATAGTTCTGCATCTTGTTGATTTAAAGGTTTAGAGAAGAAAAAACCCTGTCCATACTCGCATTGCAGCAGTTTAAGCTGCGCTAATTGAGCAGTGGTTTCGATTCCTTCAGCGATCACATCCATATTTAACATATGGGCAAGGGTGACGATCGCCTTAACAATTGCCGAATTCTCCCCGTTTGCCTGCATCTGACTCACAAAAGAACGGTCTATTTTGATGGTATCAACAGGAAACCGATGTAAATAGCTAAGAGATGAATATCCCGTGCCAAAATCATCGATACTAAACTGAATATTCTGCTTTCTGAGATTGAGAATAATTTCTGTGACCGTTTCTAAATTATCAATCAAGATACTTTCAGTAATTTCTAGCTTGAGAAAATTACCGTTTAAACCAGTTTCTGCGAGAACGTTTTCGACTTCCTGAATTAATTGTGGTTCACGAAATTGCTGGGCAGAAAGATTGACGCTCATTTTAATTGCTGGATGTTCGGGATATTTTAGCTGCCAATTGCGTGCAGTTTGACAGGCTTCTTTAAGCAGCCAGTTACCCAAAGGAACAATTAAACCAGTTTCTTCGCAAACAGGAATAAAATCTGCTGGACCAATTGAACCTTTGGTGGGATGATTCCATCGTGCCAATGCCTCAAACCCAGATAAGATACCCAATGCCAGCGAAGTAATCGGCTGATAGTATACTTCAAACTCTCCTCGCTCCAAGGCTCTGCGGAGGTCTGTTTCTAGCTCTAGTCTTTGTAAAGCGCGATCGCGCAGAGAACAATCAAATATTTCATACCGCGCCTTACCCTGTTCTTTGGCACTATACATCGTGAGGTCGGCATCCCGTAAAATATCTTCTGGCTTATCGTACCCCTGGGATGAGAGAGCAATCCCAATGCTGGCGGTGGTAAATAATTCATATCCCTCAATATTAAAAGGAAAGGTTAGGGTTTGATAAATACTTTCGGCAACTAAGATAGCTTCAGATCTACTGGCAAGATTCTCTAATAAAATCGTAAATTCATCTCCTCCCAAGCGAGCTACCGTATCCGTCGGCGCGATCGACTTTTCCAAACGACGGGCAATCTCAATTAGTAGTTTATCGCCGATTAAATGACCGACACTGTCGTTGACTACTTTGAAGCGGTCTAAATCGAGGAACAACACCGCAAATAAATATTTGTCTTGACGCTGGCTTCTTTTTAGCTGTTGCTGCAAACGATCCATAAATAAAGCCCGATTAGGTAGTCCTGTTAGGGCATCGTGAAGAGCATCATGACGTAACTGCTGCTCCATTTGTTTGCGTTCAGTAATATCAATAATTTGATTGTTGAAGTGTAGCGGTTTTGCATCAGCGTCGCACACTAACAAAACCTTGAGCAAAGTATCAACTACATGACCATTTTTAGCAATAAACCGTTTTTCAAATTGAAAATTTGATTCAGCACCATTAATTAATTTTTGCTCTAAATAATGATGTGTTTCCCAGTCATCAGGATGGCTAATCTCAGCAAAAGACAATTCTAATAATTCTGCTGGGGAATATCCTAAAGCATCGCATAAAGCTTGATTGACCCTAGTAAACTTGCCTTTAAGAGTACTAATTGCCATGCCAATAGGAGCCATTTCAAAGGTGAGGCGAAACTGTTCTTCACTTTTCTTGAGGGCTTCTTCAGCTTCTTTACGCTTAGTGATATCTTCGGCAATACCCACAAAACGATTGACTTTACCCATCACGTCACAAACAGGGAAAGCGCGGACTCTGACTAAACAGATCGATTCATCAGGACGAATGATGCGGTATTCTTCTTCAAAATCGTCTCCTGTTCTAAACTGAGTTTCAATAGTCGCGATCGCTTTAGACGAGTCTTCAGGATGAATTGCAGATAGCCAGGATTGAGGATTTTCATATAAACTCTGACAACTACGTCCCCAAACTGTTTCGTAAGTTGGGCTGATATATAATATTTCGTCTGTCTTGGCTGAAATGACAAAAAAAACTTCTCGAACATTTTCCGCAATCTGCCGAAAGCGTTCTTCTCGCTCGGTTATTTCCTGCAATTCTCTTTTCAACCTTTGATTTTCCGTGAGAACTTGTTCTACTAGGTTTAAGAGAGAATTCTGCTGTGGCAAAATTTCTGTTTCCGGCTCAGACATTAAAATTGGCAACAATTGCGGGAATTACCTTTCTATAATGCCCAAAAGCAATTGTAAACTAACATTCTTTGGGAAAGGGTAAAAATAGTATTTTTGCCAACAACTTATGACCGCGGAATGCGGTCACAGGCAAGCACCGCCTTTTAAAGGCGGTGAACCTGTGACTTACTAATTACCGATTGCTGATGATCATTCACTGTGAAGTAATGATTATGCCAAGTTTTGATTACTTTGCCCTTAATTTCCTGGTTGTACCAAGGAGTATTGGCAGCAGGGGATTTGAGATTATTTCGCTCAACTTTCCAAGTTGCTTTGGGATCGAACATGACCAGATCGGCAGTTTGCTCAGGCGAGATCTGCACCGCTTCTTGCTGCATACATTGACGAGGGCGACTACTCAAAGCTTGCCACAGCTCTAGTGCCGACCATTTTCCAGTATTAACAAATTGCGACCATAAAAGAGGTAAGGCTAATTCTAAGCCAATCACCCCTGGAGGAGCTAAAGCAAAAGGAACAGTTTTTTCTTCATAAGTATAGGCTTGATGGTCAATCGCGATCGCATCGATAATTCCTTGTTTGACACCATCAATTAAAGCAGTTTGATCTTGACTGTCCCCCAGTGGCGGTTCAAGGCGCAAATTTGGATCATAACTGCCAACGGCATCACTATCCCATAGTAGATGCATCCAGGTTGTACTTGCGGTTATTGGCACGCCTCTTGCTTTAGCATCGGCAATCAACTCTACCCCTCTTTTAGTCGAGACGCGCATAATATGTACTGGGGTAGGAATTTGCGCCACAATTTCTAAAACGGCTGCTATGATAGCCGCTTCAGAAAAGCCAGGATTTCCTGATATACCGTAGCGAATTGATGCTTCGCCTTCTCTGACTACTCCATCCCCAGCTAATTCATTGTGATGAAGTGCGATCGCGATCGTTTTTTGCCAAGGCTGAATATATTCTAGAATCTGCCTCAATATATTTAAGCTACCTAAGTCGCCATGATAAACAAAACCAAATATTTCTGGGTTTAATTCTCCTAGCTCATTCATCTGATTAGTAGTATTACAAGAACTACCCCAAAAGTGTAGTCGAGGTAAACATACACCCTGACTATTGGTGCTTAACAGCTGACTTTTTTGCTGGAGAGCAGTCAAAACTTCAACATTATCAATTGGGGGAAACGTGTCAGGTAAAATTCCCACTTGAGTAAACCCTCCTGCCGCCGCAGCTTGGGCTAAATTTAGTAAAGTTTCTCTCGCCTCATTACCTGGTTCTGAACTACGACTATAAAGATCGGCTAGTCCAGTAGCCAAAACTAAGCCTGATTGATTAATAATTGAAGCTTGTGCTGGATAATCAGTAATTTGCTCGGCGATCGCTTTAATTTTACCGTCAACGATCAAGACATCGGCAAGTCGATCTACTTTCCTCGTCGGATCGATAATTCTCACTTGTTGCAGTAGTTCCATTCTCTTTTATAACTTCTTGGTTAACAACAGTTGACATTGGGTACAGTAAATCACCATAATAATAGTTTGTGTAAACTTTAGCTTCCAAATAAACTCTTGGCTAATGTTATCGTGATCGGAGCCCAGTGGGGTGACGAAGGAAAAGGAAAAATAACCGATCTACTTAGTCGCTCAGCAGATGTCGTGGTACGTTCCCAAGGTGGAGTAAACGCAGGACATACGGTTGTTGTAGCTGGACAAACTTTCAAACTACACTTGATTCCCTCAGGAATCTTATATCCTAATACAGAATGTATTATTGGTTCTGGAACAGTAATAGACCCTCAAGTGTTAATCGAAGAAATAGAGCAGCTAAAAACTTTGGGAGTGACAGTAGATAATCTGTATATATCTCAGACAGCTCATGTAACCATGCCCTATCATCGCAAGATAGATCAAGCAGCGGAAGAAAGCAGAGGAGAATACAAAATTGGCACTACGGGTAGAGGAATTGGCCCGACTTATGCTGATAAATCCGAGCGAACTGGCATTCGGGTTCTAGATCTAATGAACCCCGAACATTTGCATAAGCAACTTGGCTGGACGATTAATTATAAAAACGTAATTTTAGAAAAACTATATAATTTACCTCCTTTAGATCCAGAGAAAGTAATTAAAGAGTATCTAAAATATGCTGAGTTTTTAAAGCCTTTTGTAATCGATAGTTCACTCAAAATTTATGAAGCGGTACGAGAGAAAAAAAATATTCTGTTTGAGGGAGCGCAAGGAACTTTACTTGATTTAGATCATGGTACTTATCCTTATGTTACTTCTTCTAACCCGATTGCAGGAGGAGCCTGTGTTGGCGCAGGAGTAGGTCCCACTACTATAGACAGAGTAATTGGGGTTGCCAAAGCTTATACTACTCGGGTTGGAGAAGGTCCTTTTCCCACAGAGTTAAAAGACAACGTTGGTGAATTGCTAGGAAATTTAGGAGCAGAATTTGGTACTACTACTGGTCGTCGACGTCGCTGTGGTTGGTTTGATGCGGTGATTGGTCGTTATGCTGTACGGATTAACGGTTTAGATTGTCTGGCAATTACTAAACTAGACGTACTAGACGAGCTGGCAGAAATCAAAGTCTGTGTGG
>JAIMKV010000105.1 GCA_020692205.1 Myxosarcina sp. GA_180221_E-2-1-MAG-40_15 | reverse complement strand
GTTATTGATCGCCCTTCTTTAATCCCTCAATTTAGTACCTGAATTCTTACATGTGTTTAAGTAAGTAGAGTGAATAAAAGTTAACTTTGAGAATTAGAAGTTGAAAAGTTGTAATTTATTTAACAATTTTAAACATGATTTAGTTTAATTATGTTTGTCTACTTACTAATTTTTTCTAAATATTTAATTTAACTTTTTTGACTCAATAGATAAAGAAGAAAACATTGGACTTTGCTGAAGTAAGGTTGTTTTTAACTGCTGCTCTATATTTGTCCAAGATTCTTCCTTAGTAATAGCACGAGTCTCGATAAAGTTTTTAATTTGCTGGTAAATCGGAATAAAGTCGGGATAATTAATGGAAGAAAAATTATTTTTATAAGTATAATACACATCAATTTGCATTAGCGAATCTTGACTTTTTTGTATAAAATTTACAGGAAAATTAAAATGCCAAGATTCTTTTGTTTCACCATTGTAAGTTTGAGTTACAGTGGTTGAGCGATGATAAGAGTATTCTTGGTTAGGATAAACTGCCAAAGTAATAGTTACTGAAGATAATTCAGGATTTTGTTGGATAATTTTCTGAGTTAAATAGTAGTTGACTATTTCCCAATAATCAATTTTATTAGGATAACTTTGCAGTAAAGATTGTACTTGTTTAGATATATTTTTTTTATAAGAAATTAAACTAGTTTTTTCTAAGAAAGAACTATATTGAATAATAACATCTAAACTATTAAGTCCTTGATGTCTAATTAAATAATTTTTGAGAGTAAATTTAGTATTTGTTTGAGGCAAATGTTTTTTTGCTAAGATTGTATTACTCTCTAATGAAAAATTTTTATAATTAAGAGTAATGTTTTGGGCTGCTAATACATCAATACTTAAAATACTTATAATAATTACAAAAAATAAAAACTTGCTAGTTTGAATTATTCTCATAAACATCAGATCGATTGGATTGTATTTGACTATATCTAAATTCTTATTGTTTCAGTCGCCGATGAAATCAAAATGAAATTTCGTGCCGTTTTTTAATCTAAATTTGATAAATTAGTTAATTAAATCTCTTAATAACTGTAAAGCTAGCGGATGTTAGGCTTTTTCGCGAACAAATTTTTTTATAAAACTTTGTGCAGAAACAAGAGCGAATTTTAAACAACAAGATTAAGTATTTTCGCGCCAACAATCAAACTTCAGTTAGAATTTCATCTTCATTTCATCTTGGAATGTCATTCTAAGTAGAGTCAGTCGTAAATTAAATTTTTCATGCTCAACTCTATT
Organism: Myxosarcina sp. GA_180221_E-2-1-MAG-40_15; assembly: GCA_020692205.1. GTDB lineage: Bacteria > Cyanobacteriota > Cyanobacteriia > Cyanobacteriales > Xenococcaceae > Waterburya. The sequence goes on along the minus strand of JAIMKV010000105.1, from coordinate 10,893 downwards.
CTCAAATGGTCGATAATCCAACGCTGGCTGGTAGTTATAGGAGCTATTGTCGTCACAATCTGGGGTTCTTATAATCTCACCAAAATGCCACTAGATGTTTTTCCTGACTTTGCTCCTCCACAGGTAGAAATCCAAACGGAAGCCCCAGGACTCGCTCCCGAAGAGGTTGAATCGCTAATTACTCTGCCGATTGAAAGTGCGGTCAATGGTACGCCTGGTGTAGAAACAGTGCGTTCTTCCTCTGCGGTGGGCATTTCCGTGGTCAAAGTAATCTTCAAGTGGGGGACAAATATTTATCAAGCACGTCAGTTGGTAACAGAACGATTGCAACAGATAGTGCAAAAATTACCAGAAGGCGTTGAAAATCCGCAAATTTCCCCTATTTCTTCTCCGATTGGTACAGTCGTTCAGTACGCCTTTACGGCTCAAAAGACTCCACTGATGGAAGTACGTCGCTTAATCGATCGCGATGTAACTAATCGATTGCTAGCTATACCAGGGATTTCTCAAGTCATTGCCTATGGGGGAGATGTGCGCCAATATCAGGTATTGGTCGATCCAGCCAAGTTAAAAGCTTTTAATATTACCTTAGATGAAGTAACCACAGCAGCTAGAGGAGCTAATGTTAATGCAGCAGGCGGTTTTTTGATTAATCCCGACCAAGAAATTATTATTCGTGGCATGGGACGCATTGAGTCAATCGAGCAACTGGTAAATTCGGCGATAACCGCTCGTAATGGCACACCCGTGTTACTTAAAGATATAGCAGACGTGAAAATTGGAGCTGCTTTAAAGCGCGGGGATGGCAGTTTAAATGGTCAGTCAGCTATTGTTGTGATGATTAATAAACAACCTCAATACGATACTCCCACCGTTACTAAAGAGATTGAAATGGCGATGGAAGAGGTCAAAGCTGGACTGCCCAAAGATGTAACAGTAACGGAAACTTTTCGTCAGGAAAATTTTATTGAATTTGCAATCGAAAACGTTACTGGTTCTCTGCGTGACGGAATTATTATTGTTTCGATTATCCTGTTATTATTTTTGATGAACTGGCGCACTGCCATTATTACCCTCAGCGCAATTCCTTTATCGGTTCTGATTGGAATGCTGATTTTAAGCTGGTTCGGTCAGGGGATTAATACCATGACTTTAGGTGGTTTAGCAGTGGCAATTGGTTCGGTAGTAGATGACTCGATTGTCGATATGGAAAATGCTTATCGGGGTTTGCGAAAGAATCAGTTGGCAGAAAATCCCGTGCATCCTTTCCAAGTGGTTTACGATACCTCAGTAGAAGTACGAGTCAGCGTTATTTTTTCCACAGTCATTATTGCGGTTGTCTTTGCCCCGATTTTTTTCCTGACGGGAGTAGAAGGTCGCATTTTTACGCCAATGGGTGTTGCTTACTTAGTATCGATTTTTGCTTCTACCCTTGTGGCAATGACCCTATCTCCAGCACTATGCGCGATTTTGCTAACTAAACGACCTTTGCCATCGGATGATACTTGGGTTAGTGCCTTGTCGCAACGAATTTATCGACCTCTGCTTAATTTTGCTACCCGTTCACCCAACATTATTTTAGTAGTGGCAGGAGCTTCTTTAGTCGCTTCTTTAGCAATTCTGCCAAGTTTAGGACGGGTATTTTTACCAGAATTTCAAGAACCATCATTGGTGAATACGATGCTGCTTTATCCAGGAAGTTCTTTGGAAGCGACAAATCAGGCTGGAATAGTAATGCAGGATGCCCTCAAAGAAGATAAGCGATTCAAAACTGTACAGTTAAGGGCTGGACGCGCCTCAGGGGATGCTGATGCAGGCGGAGTGAACCTGGGTCATTTAGATGTAGAATTGAGCGAAGAGGGATTGAAAGATAGAGAAGGAAGTATTGACAAGTTACGAGAGGAATTTGCGAGAATTCCTGGAGTCGCTCCTAACATTGGCGGATTTATTTCCCACCGCATGGATGAAGTATTGTCTGGAGTCAGAAGTGCGATCGCAATTAAAGTTTTTGGTCCTGATTTGAAAGAATTACGCCGTTTGGGTTCTGAGGTAGAAGAAGCTGTACAAGATATTGAGGGGCTGGTAGATTTACAACTTGAACCCCAAGTACCTATTAAACAGATACAAATTCAATTTAACCGAGAAGCAGCTGCACGCTACGGATTAAGCGTCGGTAATCTAGCTGAGATGGTGGAAACAGCACTCAATGGAACAGTCGTCTCTCAAGTTCTCCAAGAACAGCAACTGTTTGACTTGGTGGTTTGGTTGCGTGAAGAAGCTCGCAACAACTTAGACGTAATTCGTAATTTATTAATCGATACACCTACAGGTCAAAAAATTCCCCTCGCTCAAGTTGCCAACATTGATTATGGAACGGGACCTAACACAATTAATCGAGAAAATGTTTCTCGTTTAATCGTTGTTTCTGCCAATGTATCGGGTCGAGACTTAGGTTCAGTCGTAGACGAAATTCAAGAGCAGGTACGTCAGTCGGTGCAGTTGCCTACAGGCTATTTTATTCAATACGGCGGTCAATTTGAATCGGAACAACGAGCAAGTCAGAATTTATTAATCTATGGGGGACTAGCACTTATCGTAATCGCAGTTTTAATGTATTTCGCTGTAAAATCTGTGGGAGCTATGCTGATGATTATGATTAACCTGCCTCTGGCATTAGTAGGAGGGATATTTTCTATTGCCATAGGAGGGGGAATAATCTCTGTAGCCTCGCTGGTGGGATTTATCACTTTATTCGGAGTGGCAACACGCAACGGATTGCTGCTGGTGGATAACTATAACAATAAACTAGCAGGGGGAATGCCTTTACGGCAGGTCATTTTTGAGGGTTCTATGGAACGTTTAGTAGCTATTTTGATGACAGCGTTGACTTCTGCTTTGGGAATGATTCCGTTGGTTATCGGCACGGGTGCGGGGAAAGAAATTTTGCAACCTCTAGCTGTCGTGGTGCTGGGAGGGTTGGTTACTTCTACTGCATTAACTTTGTTAGTCTTACCCGCCTTGTACGCTAAGTTTGGCAAGTTCTTGATACCCAAGCCAAATACGTCGGTCGTTGAAGATGGCAAGGTAATTTCGGAGGTAATTAAAATCTAAAAATTCTGGTTGCATTCTAACCCAGAAGCTTCGCTAACGCAATTATATATTTTCGCGCAAATGATAAAACTTCTGCCAGAATTTCATCTTTATTTCATCTTAGAATGTCATTCTAAGTAGAGTTAATTATAAATGTAATTCTTTTAAACAAAGAGGAAGTAACTTGAAATTATCTAGATTAATTTTAATTAGTTTAACTATTTTCGGAATTTCATTAGTCTATAGTAACGTCGCTCAAGGCTCACGGGGTGACAACACACTCAAAGGGATGAGAGGATAAGCTTTTTAGCTCTCATACCCTGTTGATAAAAAGGTAGCTTGTTGGGAGTAAGTATCATTAATTGTTCAATCCAATCATTACACATTTGAAAATTTTCCACCCACAAATTTCCATATAAACCTATCCAAAAATTGCTGTGTCTTTTCTCTTTTCTGAAGTTTTCTGGCAAACGACAGACGTATTCTTTGACTCCTTTGAAGGCAATATTTTGTCCTTTATTTACTGCACAAGTGTAAGCGATCGCTATGAGTAAAATTAGCGATAATAAACGCTGTTCATTGCCTTGGCATTTTTCCAGATTATAACCCCCTGATTTACGACGCGAAGCTAGTCCTTTAGGACAATCTTTCAACATAGCTTCGATTCCCATTCGTTTTTTATAGGCAGATATTGTGGGTTTTAAACCTGACAAATTATTAACCAAATACCATCCTTCATTTTTTCTTTTATCTGAGGTTGTTCTACGCCAATAAAAAGCAAGATTTACTCTCGTCATACCTAGTTGTTTGGTAAATTTAACTTGCTTAAGATAGAAGGATTTTCCTGGCTTTAATCCTAAAGATGATAATTGCCGATAAGCTTCTCCTTTTTGTTGAATATATTTATTGCTTTTAGTTCTTAAAACGTAATTACATCCTTCCTTTGACAGCCAATCTGCTAGATTAATATTACCAAACTCTCTATCTCCAATTACGATTACTTGATATCCTTTTAACAACCTCAAAGTTGATTTCAGTAATCTTTTTTGCTCGGCAATATTACTATTTCCTTTCTTAGAGAGCAACATCCAATTTAAGGGAATACCTCTTTTGTTTTTAATTAAGCTGGCTACAAATAAATTGCGCTCTTGCCACCTTGTTCTATCGATAGCTAGGTAGCAAACTTTCTTGCTGGTTTGATTGATTTTGAGCCATTTTTTAATAATGGGAAACCAAATACATTTAGTTGTTAACTGTGGCAAAATCAAAAATCGTTGAATATGGCGACGACGACTTTGATATTTGATTGGTATCGGTAAGATAGATGCTAGTTTCTCTATTTGAGCGAGAGGGTCGGCGGGGTTTCCCCGCCTTGACCAATCGAGCTGTTGAATTGTTCTGTAGCTTTGTAATATTAAGACGATTATTCTCAGGGTCGCATACTGCCTTGAAGTTAATAATTGTGATAGACATTTGTGATAAAATTCTGGCAACATTTTTGATTAGAGGTCTTTCTCAATTGGTTTGACCTCTTTTTCTTACCATTTCACTGCTATATTTAGCTGTTTATCTTGCTTTTGAGTTCCTTGTCACCCCGTGAGCGCTCAAGGTAAAGATTTAAATAACTCTTCTACAAATTCTTTATCCCAAGTTGATACTTCAATTATTGCCAATAGTAATAAAGATGATAGTGGTGAATCTCTTGGAGGACAAGTAGTCGAATCAGGTCCTTATCATTTAGAATTTGTACCTGAGAAAGAGGAAAATGGAACTCACTTAGACTTGTACTTACAAAAAGGTGATACTCACGAAGCCGTGACTAATGCGAAAGTAACGGCTCTAGTTCAATCACCTGATGGCAAACAACAAAGTCTAAATCTCACTTATGATACTGAAGGAAAACATTACACGGTTTTATTTCCTGGTACGACAACTGGTCAATATCAAGTTAAAATAACCGCAGATGCTAGTGGAGAAAACGTAAACGGTCGTTTTAGTTTTCAGCAATGATATTTTCTTAGCTAAAAATGTCGGCTCTCAAGATAATTCAATGGCAATGCCAGAGTTATAATTGTTACTTTTTGAATTAACTTTCCATGAAAGCTAATATATATCTAAAACTAATAGTTTAATTAATAGTTAAGTTGATATTTTTTACACTTTTGTAACAAACCCGTTTTTAACAATTAGATTAAAACGGGTTTTTTTTTAGAAAAAACCCTATTTTCAAATAAGTAAGTCTTAAGAGAAAAATTAAATCTTTAGGTAAAAAATCTAAATTTCATCTTGATTTCATTTTTATCAGTCAATTTAGTAGATCTAAAGATTCATAAAATAAACGTGAATCTAAACTAAAAAATCTTTACTTCTTAAGACTCAAGATGAAAAAACAACTTATTTTTACTATAGCTACAACTGTTGCTTTTACAGTTTTAAGCTCTGCTACTTTTGCCTATTCAACTAGAGAAAAATCAACCGTTCCTTATCTTGTAGGCTCTACTCAATCTCCTCAAACAAGATGGTCAAATGTGAGACATACCTTTAAAATTCAAATTCCTGAAACTAGTTCTGCTGTTTCTCAAGTAAAAGTTATTTTATCTCCAGGAGTCACTGTCAAAAATGATATTACAGTACATGATCGATCTGGGAAAGAGATAGCAACTAACTCTAATGTTGGTGATGATGCAGTAATTATTAATTTTACTGAACCACTTAAGTCAACAAACGAGATTGAAATTGACATGAATAAAGTAATTCTTTCAAGACTTCATCGCAACTCTTGGAGCTATCGAATCAAAACAAAGCTTGCCGATACTGAAACAGAATTAGACCTTGGCATTACCCGAATTCGTAATTTTCAACGCTAAAAAACATACAAAAAACTGAAATTTCACTTTGATTTCATTTAGCTTTGTCAAACTAATAAATAAGAACCAATAAAGTTAATTATTTGAAGAACAAATCATGAAAAAACTAATTTCTACTGTTGCATTTACCTTAATTGCCATATCTTTACCAGCTACAGCTTGGGCAAGCGGAAAGTCAGATTATCCTGATGCTAACCATCTTTTTGATAGTGCAGCAATTCCCAGTAATGCTCGTATTCAAAACGCTACTCATAAGTTTAAAGTTCATGTTCAAAAAACCCCTATTTCGGAGCTTTCGATCTATTTACCAGAAAAAGTAAATCTTTCTAAAGATATTGAAGTAACAGATGAAACTGGTCAAAAAATTGATGCTCAAGCTTCTGTTGATAGCGGAAAAGCAACTATAGTTTTTGCTCAAGCAGTTGCTCCTGATACGGTTCTAAAAGTTAATTTACGTGGTGTTAGAACTACAGGTTTCGATCAAAGTTTGCTGTATAGAGTTTATAGCAAACCAGTAGGGTTGACAGCAGAAATTCCACTCGGAACGGCTGAAGTTCGTACTTACTCATCAAATTAAAATTTACTTATGAAAAAAGTAAAGTAAATTATCCTTATCGATTATTGTTTTCAGACTCTAACTTGTAGTTAGGGTCTAATTTTGTGGAAATTTCATCTCGATTTCATCTAATTATGTCAATCTGTCTAATTAGAGGGGAATTTAAGCACTTAATTACTTTCCTTAACTTAAAAAAATTTCATTTCAATAGTCGCTCGAAAGTTTATGTCTTTGTCTCGAAAGTTAATTATTATAGGTGTTGGTGTAGGAATTAGTTTTAGTCAATTAGAATCAGTTTTTGCTCAAAGCAAATCTCCTTCGGAAGCTGACTCTCAAGAACAGCAGCAGAACAATAATTCTCTACAACTTCCGACTTCTCCTAATCAGGTGAAAATTCAACAAGTGCGATCGCTTAGTCTCAAACAAGCACTAGAACTAGCAGCACAAAATAATCGAGATTTACAGATTGCTGCCTTAACCTTAGAGCGATCGCGTTCGGCTCTACAACAAGCTCAAGCAGCTTTACTGCCAACTTTCGGAGTAAACGGAGAACTCACACAGGTTGGCGACCAAGAAAGACCTGGAGACATAATTTTCGAGCCAGAATCTGCTTCTCCTACTTTTTTGAGCGGTACAGTAGAAGCTAATTATAACCTGTTTACTTTTGGCAAGAGATCGGCACAAATTAATGCTGCTCAGGAACAAGTAAAATTCGAGCAGTTAGAATTAGCAAGAATTCGCCAACAAACTAGACTAGAGGTTGCCAACGCCTATTACGATTTGCAGGAAGCCGACGAACAAGTAAAAATCAACCAAGCTGCCGTGGAAAACGCTCGAATCGGTCTGCGTGATGCCCAATTGTTAGAAGAAGGTGGAACAGGAAGTAAACTAGATACGATTAGGGCTTCAGTGCAGTTGAAAAATGCCGAACAAGACTTAACTCAAGCTCAAACCGATCTAGATTTAGCCAGCGATCAGCTAACCAGAATTTTAGGTTTGCCCGAAACAATTGATGTTGCTGCTGCCGAGCCAGTACAAACAGCAGGTCAATGGAATCGCTCTTTAGAAGAAAGTATTATTCTAGCTTTTCAAAATCGAGCAGAATTAAAACAGCAGTCGATACAGCGCAATATTAGCTCTCAACAGCGACAAATAGCTTTAGCTGAAATTAGACCAACTGTAAGTTTGTTTGCCAATTATCAAGCATTAAGCGAACTAAGTAATAAAGGTGCAGATGGCTATGCAGCAGGGGCTAGAGTCGCCTGGAATTTCCTTGATGGTGGAACGGCATCAGCAGCAGCAAAACAGGAAGATGCTAACGTTAAAATTGCCGAAACTCTCTTTGCCGATACCCGCAGCCAAATTCGTTTAGAAATCGAACAAGCTTACAAAAATCTGATGGCGAATGCTAAGAATATTGAAACGGCAACTATTGCTCTAGAACAAGCACAAGAAGCACTGGAGTTGATTAGCTTTGGCTATCGTCGAGGTGCAACTACTCAGTTAGAAGTAAACACGGCACAAAATGAATTGACCAACGCTGCTGGTAATAGAGTAAAAGCAATTTTGAACTACAATCGCTCTTTGACCTCCCTAAGAAGAGCAATTAACGATTTATAGCTAAATTTAACCTAATAAAATGAGAATTCTCCTCGTTGAAGATGAACCAAACTTAGGTGCTGCGATCGAACGCACTTTAAAACATCATAAATACATAGTCGATTGGGTAAAAAATGGTAATGACGCTTGGAGTTATCTAGAAAGTAATTGGACGCAATACACCTTAGCTATTTTCGATTGGTTGGTGCCTGGGTTGTCGGGAATCGAATTGCTTAAAAAGTTGCGTGCTAAAAATAATCCCTTACCAGTCTTAATGCTCACCGCTAGAGATCGCATGGAGGATAAGGTGACTGGATTAGATGCGGGTGCAGACGATTATCTAATCAAACCTTTTGGCATGGCAGAGTTATTGGCACGTTTGCGAGCATTACAGAGACGATCGCCCCAAATTCAGCCTCAACACTTAGAATTAGGAAAATTGAGCCTAAATTATGGCAGCCAGACTGTTTATCATTTGACACCAGAAGGTGATAAGGAAAAGGTTTTGTTAACCAATAAGGAGTTTCAATTACTAGAGTATTTCATGAAACGTCCGAATCAAATTGTCACTAGCGAGCAGATTCGCAATCAACTTTGGTCAATGGATGCAGAATCTTTTAGCAATGTCGTCGCTGCTCAAGTGCGTTTACTCAGACGTAAGTTAGAAGCAGTCTCTTGCTTTAATTTAATTGAAACCTTACGCGGTTTGGGATATAGGTTTAACCTAGACAAATGATGAGACAAAATAAGCTGTTTAATAATACTCGTACTTCTCTAGCTCTCTGGTATGCAGGAGTAATGGGATTAATTTTGAGCCTGCTGGGAATGGGAGTTTACAAAGCTATCTCTCACGCTCATTGGGTAGCCCTCGACAACGAGTTAGAATCTGTAGCGGGAACTCTGCACGATAGTCTGGAGCTAAAATTGAAGCAGCCAGGAAAAATCGAACCAATTATCGGCAAATTACTACCAAATCTTTGTTTGGTTGGAACTAGCTGTATAACCGATCGTTTTAACTCGCAACGTCACGGGGCTTATAAAGGGGCGAATGCGATTCGCCCCACAGCCCCTCATATTCTTTCTGCTGTCGAGCGAGGTAATTACTACGCTCGCTTGTACGATACATCAGGACGTTTAATCGCTATTGCTGGAGATTATCCAGAAGGTTTGCCCCAATCGTTAAACACAGAATCCTGGCAAACTCTTAGCAATCGCACCAATAATATTTATCACCAAATTTCTCTCTCGCTACATACTCAAACCAGAGAAGATTGGGGATATTTTCAAGTTGGACGCAGCATTGCTGATTTTGAAGATTATCTCGGTAGAGTAAAATTGGTTTTGTTATTAGGATTACCAACTTCATTAATTCTCGTAGGTTTTGCTAGCTGGTGGCTAGCTGGTTTGGCAATGCAACCGATTTACCGTTCCTATCAACAAATAGAACAGTTTACAGCAGATGCTGCTCATGAGTTGAGAACCCCTTTAGCTGCCACGCAAGCAACGTTAGAATCAGCACTGTTAGTCGATTTAGATCGACAAGAAACTAAAGACATTTTAACTACGATCGAGCGAGAAAATAAAAGATTGATTCAACTGGTTGGAGATCTGCTATTGTTAGCTCGGATGGATCGAAAAGCAATTCCTTTACGCCGTCAACTTTTTTGTTTAAACGATTTGGTTAGTGATTTAGTAGAGGAATTAGAACCATTGGCGATCGCTAATCAAATAACGCTGACGAATGAATTTAGAGTGAAAAAATCTCTAAACGTAAGTGGTGATTGCGACCAGTTATATCGCCTAGTTTATAATTTGATCGTCAATGCTATTCAACACACCCCTTCCGATGGTCGAGTTACGGTTATTTTAGAGCGCGATGCCTCTGATGCTCTAATTAAAGTTAAAGATACGGGAATTGGTATTGCCCCAGAACATCAAAAAAAGATTTTCGATCGCTTCTATCGGGTACAGAGCGATCGCTCTCGTAACACTGGTGGTTCGGGGTTGGGGTTGGCGATCGCAAAATCTATAGCGCGAGCGCATTCCTTTAAGTTAAGTGTCCGCAGCGAATTGGGTCAAGGCAGTACCTTCATTTTTCAACTTCCTCTGGCGATCAATTCAAAAGTAAATTTCTAAAGTTCAAACAGATTACTGCTCGTTTGCCTTTCTAGCTCTACAGTTGTAGATAGAATGAGAGTAAAATTGGTTGTGTCGCAAATAATAAACAAGGCGAAAATATTTGATAGAAGATCCAGTAATTTGGCGTTGCGACAGCAAACGACTTTGTTGGCGAAGTTAACAAAAGAAAGATGTTCGCGATGAATATTCGCGAATAAGTATCATGACTGAGCTAATGCAGCAAATCGTGAAGGAACAGTCCCAAAACTTGAATTTCCACACCACCAATCCCAAACCCGAAGCAGGTTAATGGCTGCTGCGGTAATAATATTCTGTAATCTAGTTTTGGCTTCTCCTCGGTAACGACATCGACGTAACCCAAATGTACGAGTGCCTTGAGAGATTGTTCCCTCAACTCCTGCACGAAGGGCATATTGTTTCTTGAATTCTGGAGTTTGTTGTTTTTCTCTAGCTGCTTGTATCGCTTGATGTTGGGCCATTGGGCGCAAAGTAAGGTCAGCTTTTGTGTATGAAGCTTCAGTGCGACTCGTTTCAGTCTAACTACATCTTGTAGGAACGCTGAGGGTATTATCTAGAACCTAGAAAATACAATAACTCTAGACTCATGTAGGCTGCTTGACTGACAAAACTAAAAAGCTGGAA
>JAIMKV010000015.1 GCA_020692205.1 Myxosarcina sp. GA_180221_E-2-1-MAG-40_15 | reverse complement strand
ACGGAACTATTGCTGCTTAATTTTGTCCGAACCATTGTCTTAGTTTAAGCTGAGTTAAATAATTAATTTGGTGACTTAAATTTAGGGCGTTGCTGAATTGAAACATAAAGGATAAAATTTCTTGTCAATGAAAATATCTTAAAAAGCTATTAGCTCTTCGGGTTTAGAGCAACAATACTAGTTTAAGCAGCTTGCTCTAAAATCTTGATATATTCCTTGACGGTTTGTGAAAAACCCATTTCCAAGGCTTCGGCGGTCAAAGCATGACCAATAGATACTTCCAAAATGCCAGGAATGGTACAAAATTTCGGTAAATTATCCAGATTGAGATCGTGTCCGGCATTAACTCCTAGTCCTAACTCTTGGGCTTTTTTAGCTGCGTCAGCAAACCGTTGCCAAGTAGACTCCAAATCCTTGTTTTCTCGATATGCAGTGGCGTAGGGTTCAGTATAAAGTTCAATTCTCTCGGCACCAGTATGAGGAACAAGACTAATCTGTTCTACATCTGCATCCATAAATAAGCTGACTCGGCTACCAAGACTCTGCAATTCTTTGACGATCGCAATTAAACGCTCTTGATCTTTGGTCAAGTCCCAACCACTATCAGAGGTAAAGGTGTCGGGGGCATCAGGCACCAATGTACATTGAGTCGGCTTGACTCGACGCACAATCTCCATAAAAGATACTTCTAAAGGATTCCCCTCAATGTTAAATTCTACAGGAGTTACCACATCTAATAAATCATCAACGTCTCCTGGTCGAATATGTCTTTGATCGGGACGAGGATGCACCGTAATTCCTTTAGCACCAGCATCAATACAGATTTTTGCCATCTTAGTAATACTGGGGATACCAATATTACGCGTGTTTCTAATTAATGCCACTTTATTAAGATTGACGCTGAGGTTAGTCATTTTAGACGTTGGTGATTTAATGTATAAATCCGATAATAATACTATTAAAAGCTAATAGCTATTAGCTTTTGGTACTTGTATAAATAAGGATACGACAACATGACTCTTAAACCAGAGGCGCGATCGCTCTTAAACACCAAGCCGATCAATTACAAGCTGACAGACTATGATTTACTGCTGAAACGAAGCGGTAATAGCTATATTGTGATTAAGAGCAAATCCAAGTTAGATTAAGAAACCTCTTACTATACTCCAGCGGTATTAGTCCCTGTTATGAAACGGCTTTATCCATCCATCATCAGCTCAATTGCGATTGTTATCGGCTTTGTGCTGATATTTGAATTTTCATCATGGCTGTTTGCTGAAATACTTTGGTTTAAGGAAGTAGACTATCTTTCGGTCTTTCTAACTCGTCGTCTGAGTCAGTATGGGCTGTGGTTTTGCGTGACGCTGGTTTCAGGACTATTGATCGGCGGTAATTTGTGGCTGGCAAATCGTTGGCAATGGCAGTGGCTGCCAAAGGATAATCGGTACAATGCAACCGCGCCGATTATTCCGCAGCAAAAGCTGTTATTTGGTAGAGTAGTTAAGACTGTTGAACCAACTCCATCGCCTACTATCAGACGCTATTCTAATCAAAAGATTTATTCTCCTCGTTTAAAATTACCTTTTTTACTGTTAGTAGCGATCGCAGGAGGAGTAGGCATTAGTGGCATTCTCATTTACTACGCAGATCTGGCTCTGTCTGTATGGCAAACAAGCTATCGTTTACCACAAATCGCTACAGCTCTCAAACCCCCACTAGATGTTTTTGACTTTGCTAATGTTACAGGCTTTATTATTAGCTATCTACGTCAGTTGGCAATAATCGTCATTATGGTTGGGTTGCTGCTGTGGAAACCTCAGGTTAGTTTAAAAGCGATCGCCATTTTAATCTGTATTGTGTTTGGCTTAATTGCCGCTGGTAACTGGACGATAATTCTGCGCTTTTTTAATCCTGCCAGTTTTAACCTGGTCGATCCGCAATTTGGTAAAGATATTGGTTTTTATGTTTTCCGTCTCCCTTTGTGGCGGTTACTCGAATCTTGGCTAATTGGTTTGTCTTGCTCTGCCTTATTAAGCTGCGTTTTATTTTACTTATTATCTGGTAATAGCCTGTCTGAAGGTCGTTTTCCTGGCTTTACTAAAATTCAATTGCGCCATCTGTCTTTTTTGGGTGCAGCGGTTATGTTGGCTTTAGCTTGTCAGCACTGGCTCAACCGCTTTGACTTGCTTTATAGTTCTCGCGGGGTAGTATATGGTGCTGGATACACTAATATTAAAGTCCAATTACCTCTCGAGGCATGTTTAGCTGCCGTATCAATTGTTAGTGCTGTTTGGCTGCTGTATAAAAGCTTGACGGGATATCGAAATCTACAGATTCAACAGCGTAAGATTAAAAGAATCATTGTTTTAATCTTGCCCTTTGCCATTTATTTGCTTGTTTTACTTTTCAGTAATGTTGCTAGTGCAATGGTACAAAGCTTGATCGTTGAACCGAACGAATTAGCTAAAGAACGACCTTATATTGAGCGCAGTATTGCCTTAACTCGTAACGCTTTTAACTTAAATAATATTGAAGAAAAAATCTTTAATCCCCAGGGTGAACTAACCGCATCGGACATAGAAAACAACACTGAGACGACTGAAAATATTCGTCTGTGGGATACGCGTCCGATTCTGCAAACTAATCGTCAACTACAGCAAATTCGCCCCTACTATCAATTCTACGATGCTGATATTGACCGCTATTTATTAAGCGAGGATGGCAATCTTGCCGATGGAGATAAACAACAGGTAATTATTGCCGCTAGGGAATTAGACTATGCCCAGGTTCAGGATATAGCTAAAACCTGGGTTAACGAACATCTGATTTATACTCATGGCTATGGTTTTACTCTCTCTCCAGTCAATCGGGTTGCCGAAGGAGGTTTACCTTATTACTACGTTCAAGATATTGGCACGGGAGTTGAAGAAACAGGCGCGTTAACCGTATCTGATGAGATCATTCGTAACAGCATTCCTATTGGCAAACCCCGCATTTATTTTGGTGAGTTGACTAACCCTTACGTTATGACTTCTACCACAGTACGGGAGTTAGATTATCCTAGTGGCGAAGAGAATGTCTACACTGTTTACGATGGTACCGGGGGAATCCAAATTGGTAACTATTTCCGACGGGTACTATTTGCCGAATACCTTAAAGATTGGCAAATGCTATTTGCCCAAAACTTTACTGATGATACAAAATTACTATTTAGGCGCAATATTAAACGAAGAGTCCAAGAGATCGCACCATTCCTAAACTATGATCGCGATCCTTACTTAGTTGCAGCTAGAACTGGTGCTGAGGATAACCAGAGTAATCTTTATTGGATTATTGATGCCTATACTACCAGCGATCGCTATCCTTATTCTGATCCAGGAAGAAATCCCTTTAACTATCTGCGCAACTCCGTCAAAGTAGTCGTAGATGCCTATAACGGTAAAGTAGATTTTTATCTAGCTGACGAATCAGATCCAATAATCCGAACTTGGGAGCAAGTATTTCCACAGCTATTAAAACCACTGTCGGCAATGCCTTTAGATTTACGCCGACACATTCGCTACCCCGAAGACTTTTTTAGGATCCAGTCAGAAAGGCTACTGACTTACCACATGAGAGATCCGCAAGTATTTTATAACCGTGAAGATCAATGGCAAATTCCCCAAGAAATTTACGCCAAAGAATCTCAGGCAGTAGCACCCTATTACCTGATCATGAAGCTACCTACGGCTAGTGAAGAAGAGTTTATTCTGTTGCATCCTTATACCCCAGCTAGTCGTCCTAACCTCATTGCTTGGTTAGCAGCCAGATCTGACGGCGCAGAATACGGCAAACTACTACTGTACAAATTTCCCAAACAAAGGCTAATTTATGGTCCAAATCAGATTGAAGCCTTGATTGACCAAGATCCAGTAATTTCTCAACAGATCTCACTTTGGAATCGAGAAGGATCTAGAGCAATTCAGGGTAACTTGTTAATTATCCCCATTGAACAATCATTACTCTACATTGAACCCTTATACATTGAAGCGGAAGCCAATAGCTTACCTACACTAGCCAGAGTAATCGTCGTTTATGGCAATCGCATTGTTATGTCGGAAACTTTAGAAGCCGGTATTCAGGCAATCTTTCAACCTCGAAATAACGCCGAAACAATCATTCGTCCTACAGATGATTTAACCATTGAAAATTAAAATTTATTAGGGCGTATGATCAAGTTAGACTAAATCCAGCTAAAAATTGGCAACTTTAAGATAATGAGTTTAAGCCAATATTTTTGACAATTGAGAATATTTAAATTGCATCAATACTACATTTACTCTTTAGCAAATATCAACGTAAATAGCATCAGAATATCGACTGTTAATCCTTTGAGTCAAAGCTCTATCTTAAGATGGTGTAGCTAGAAAATTCAGCGAATTAGTATTAATTTATAAAATACTTTTAGGCAAGAATTTTATACCAAATAAAAAAAAGAATGCGACCTCAAAATTATCTTTGCCAACATTATTTAATTTGGTATTACTGAAAATAATGAGGTATAAACTTGTTATTGAATTTGTCGTAAATACATTTTAAACAACTAACCTATAGGAGAAATAAACTAATGTTTTTTCACAAAAAAGAAACTATTCACAACGTCGATATTAAAGAAGCCAATCCTCGCTTTGCTCAACTGTTACTAGAGCAATTTGGTGGCGCGACTGGAGAACTGTCTGCCGCTTTACAATATTGGGTGCAGTCGTTCCATGTTGAAAATCCAGCGATTAAAGATATGCTGCAAGATATTGCAGTTGAAGAGTTTGGTCACTTAGAAATGGTTGGCAAAATGATCGAAGCTCACACTAAAAATGTCGATCAAACTGAAGCATATAAAAGTACGTTGTTTGCCGTCAAAGGAATGGGTCCACATTTTCTTGATAGTCAAGGTAGTGCTTGGACAGCAGCTTATCTAAATGAAGGAGGCGATGTCGTGCGCGATTTACGTGCCAATATTGCCGCAGAAGCAGGCGCGCGTCAAACTTATGAGGCATTAATCAAAGTAGCACCAGATGAAAATACTAAAAAAACTTTAGTACATTTGTTGACTCGCGAAATTTCTCATACAAAGATGTTCATGAATGCACTAAATGATTTAGGCAAACTTACCGATCCCTTCTTTGGTAACGTTCAGCCCGATGAGACAGTAGATATTTACTATAATCTGTCAACCTCTACTCCAGCGGACGGCTCAAGCCTAGAAGTCGATCAGCGAGGTTCTTGGAATCAAGAGCCTGACTTTAGATATATTGCCAACCCCCAACCCAACCATTCTGAGACAGCCCAATAAAAAAATATTTTGAATTAAAAATGAATTTAGCTATAGCCAGGGAATCAATTCTCTGGCTATGTTTTTATGACTAACGGTATGGAAATTAATTAATTAGATATACCAAGACGAATAACACTAACCAAATAACATCCACAAAGTGCCAGTAGATTTCCGCTGCTTCTACTCCAAAGTGATTGCTGCTAGAATAGTGACCTTCTTGACGCGATCGCCATAAAACACTCAGTATTAGTAATACTCCTGTCAAAACGTGCAACCCGTGGAATCCAGTCAAGACATAAAAGCAACCAGAAAACAGGTTAGTAGTCAGACCAAACTCGGCATGAAAATATTCATAAGCTTGTCCAGCTAAAAAAACTGCACCCATTGCTGCGGTGAGGCCAAACCACTTTTGCAAACCTTTAACATTGTCCTTTTTTAGTGCTTTTTGCCCTTCGTGCATGACAAAGCTGCTGGCAACTAGAATAGAAGTGTTGATAATTGGAATTAGCAGTTCCAATTCGGGCGTGCCTTCAGGGGGCCAAACGGGCATAATTGCCCGATAAATTAGCAGTGCAGCAAAAAAGCCAATAAAGGTCATGCTATCGGAAACCAGGAAAATATATAGACCAAACATCCGATGATCGGGATGTCCATGATGTCCCTGTTCTGCTGCTTCTTTTTCAGAGGCAATCGCTATTTGAGCGTGATTATCTACGGTTGATCCTTGCATGGGTTGATTAAATAAACTGATTTTGTTGTAACTGATTAGAAAGAGACAGAGAGGAAGATGAGGGGATCAGCGAACAATCAAAGTTTTCATCTTTGATCTTTAGATCCCTCCTCTGTTCTAATTCCCTTCAGCGGTTACTGCTGCCAACATATCCTCGACATCTTCATCGCCATCAATACTTTCCGTATCTACGCCATAATCATAAGGTCCTGCCCATAATACAGGTTCTTCTTCAAAGTTCTCAATGATTGGGGGAGAAGCGGTTTGCCATTCCAAGGTTAAAGCGCGCCAGGGGTTGCGGGCAGCCTTTTTTCCCTTGTACAAACTCCAAATAACATTAATTATGAAAGGAAAAGTAGATAAAGCCAGGATATATGACCCAATAGTACAGACCATATTTAGAGTCTGAAACTGAGGATCGTAAAGCGCAATCCGACGGTTCATACCCTGTAAACCTAACTGGTGCATCGGCAGAAAAGTAATATTGAAGCCTACAAAAGTCATCACAAAGTGAATTTGACCCAAGGTTTCGTTGACCATCCGCCCAGTCATTTTAGGAAACCAGTGATATACCGCGGCAAATAAGCCAAATACTGAACCGCCAAAGAGGACGTAGTGGAAATGAGCCACGATAAAGTAGGTGTCGTGAACATGAATATCAAACGGCACCGAGGCTAACATTACCCCACTCAAGCCACCGATTAGGAAGGACGAAAGAAAACCAACGGCAAAGATAAAAGCACTATTAAGACTAAGTTTTCCACCCCAAATAGTCGCACACCAGCTAAATACCTTAATTCCTGTTGGCACAGCAATAATCATCGTCGTTGCCATAAAAAACATCCGCAGCCATCCAGGAGTACCACTAGAAAACATATGGTGCGCCCATACAATTAAACCCAAGAAGCTAATTGCTAAACTGGAATAGGCGATCGCTCTATAGCCAAAGATGGGTTTACGAGCATGAACTGGCAAAATTTCCGAAATTGCCCCGAAAAAGGGCAAGATCATAATATATACCGCAGGATGAGAATAGAACCAGAACATATGCTGGTAAACTATCGGATCGCCACCCCCCGCAGGATTAAAAAACGCCGTCCCTGCAATCAGGTCAAAAGAAAGCAATACCAGGGCTGCTCCTAATACAGGAGTACCAATTAAAATCAAGCCCGAAGTAGCCAGCATTGACCAACAAAACAACGGCATACTATGAATGTCCATATCGGGCATCCGCATCAACAAGATGGTGGTAACAAAGTTAATTGCTCCCAGCATTGAAGATGTTCCCAGAATTAAAATACTGAGAATCCAAATTTCTTCTCCCGATTTCCCGCTAACCAAACTTAAAGGCGGATAAGAAGTCCAGCCAGCTTGAGGCGCACCGTTAAAGAAGCTACTCATCAGCAAAAGACCGCCAGGAGGAATCATCCAAAAGGCAACGGCATTAAGCCGAGGAAACGCCATATCTTCTGCCCCAATCATTAACGGAATTAAATAATTAGCAAATGCCGCCCCCGCAGGGATAATCCACAGGAACAACATAATTGTTCCGTGCATAGTCAAAAGCTGATTATAAAATTCAGGTTGAACAAAGTCAGGATCGGGGGTAGAAAGTTCAGTACGCATCACTTCGGCTAATGCGCCACCAACGAAGTAAAAGAAGAAAGCAGTAACTAAATACTGAATACCAATTACCTTATGATCGGTACTAAAGCCAAAGTAGTCTTGCCACTTTCTTTGGGGATGTTCGTTCTGCCCTGGCGATGTTATCGGAGCATTTCTTTCTAATGTTGTACTCATTCTGTATCTAATCTAAAAAACTGATTGATCTTTTTTAAGAACTGTTCGCGCTTAGCTTTTATCTGTCTGTTTATCTTAGGTTGGGTTAGCGATTGAACTCGGTTTAAGGGAGTCAGCTTAACCCAACTAAAATCTATCTATTATCTCAATTGAGCTTAAGGCTTCAACTGTGCCAAAGCAGCAGCGTCAACTCCCAGATCATTAGCATAGGGTGCTAAGAATTTTGCTTCGGAATCTACTGGACTCATTGCCACAGATTCGCTACTGTTATCCTTCATAGCAAAAGTGTTTTCCTGAATCCATTTTTGATAATCTTCTTCGCTCTCTACATAAAGCTGGGTTTTCATCCCGCCATGATACGCACCACATAGTTCGGCACAAACTACAGGATATTGCCCGACTTTATTAGGAGTAAAAACTAAATTAGTTTCTCTACCAGGGATTACATCCTGCTTAATGCGAAATTCGGGTAGCCAAAAGGCATGAATTACGTCTCCCGCCGTCATATTTAATGCCACAGGCCGATTAACTGGTACATGTATTTCTCCTGAGATTACGCCAGTTTCGGGATAGGTAAACACCCACGCATACTGAATCCCGTTCACCTTAATTTCCAGAGGATTAACGTCTTGATTTGAGTCGGGAGAAACTCCTAAACCCAAAGCTATATTTTGTCGGTTGGTATCTAGGGCGACTAAAGCCGCACCGTTATGACTATGAGCCATTTGAGGACCAGGGTCTCCTGCTGTCATCGGATCTAATCCGCCCATGCGGTTATAGATTTCAAAACTATAAATAGATAAGATAAAGACAATGACGGTAGGGATAGCAGTCCAGACAATTTCTAATGGCACATTGCCCTCTAATGGAGGTCCGTCGGTAGTATCACCTTTTTTACGACGGAATTTAATAACGGAGTAGACTAAAACACCTTCCACTAAAAGAAATAGACCAGTGGCAATAGTCATCATAAAGTTGAATAATTCATCTACGTCGCCCGCATCGCTAGATGCTGCCGTCGGCATAAGTCCGTGGTTTTGACCATACCATAAACTGATCAAGGTCATCGCTACGCCTGCGATCAGAGTAAGTATGCTGCTAGGAATGTTCACTGTGATAATTCGGGGTAGTATTTTGGGAAATTTTTACTGTGATTAGTTTACTTAGCAGTTTAAAGTATCTCAACTTGGCAGTCTGCTAATAACAAACAAAAAATGTTACAAGAAATTTTAAGATTGAAATTTTAGCTACAAAATTATTTTCACTTCTACCTATCAGGGTAGATCAAATTAATCATGAATAAACAGGTATCTAACTAAAATTGTTGCCAGATAAAAGTTTCTTCAGCTTTTGTTTGGGATCTTTAATCCTCGCTCTGTGTTGAGTTAGCGTAAATTCACTTGATATTTGCCAAACTTAACTTTTTCTTCACAAAATTGGCATTTGAGTCGCTAGTTTGAACCGTCAATCTGAAGAATATCTAAAAAGATAAAACTATGACAAAAAGGTCGCTAGAGTAAAGGTATTAAAGATCAAGACAAAAAGTTTATTCGCGTAATTAATAATAGTTTGATTTTAAAGCTGCTGTATTGCTAAACGATCGCCTTGGGAAAGTTAAGTCCAAAAGACTCAGCAATTACTAAATAGGTGAAAGTAGAACCATAATAAATTCTGCCTTAGGCTCAAACTGAGTGATACTTCTATCGAGCTATGCCAGTAATCTCAATTCTGAGAATGAGAATGAACCGAAGGGCAGGTTTCCGAGTTTAATCAAGTTTTACCTCAAAATATCTCATCAAATTTGCTATGACCGAATCATTTTTTCAACCGTCTATTACTGATGCACAGCAAGTATCCCAACCTCAAGTTTGGATTAGACGTTTAGTCTGGAAAATGGCGATTGCTACTTTGCTGCTGATGGCGGTAGGGAGTGCTACGAGAGTCATGAATGCGGGTTTAGCCTGTCCTGATTGGCCCTTGTGCTACGGTCAGCTTGTACCTACCAGACAAATGAATCTACAGGTGTTTCTCGAATGGTTTCACCGTTTAGATGCAGCTTTAATTGGTGCCACGGCGATCGCTTTATCGGCCTTATCTTGGTGGTTTCGCCAGCAATTGCCCCGCTGGCTACCTTGGGCTGCTACTTTCGCCTTATTCCTCATTGTCTTTCAAGGAATCTTGGGTGGACTTACCGTAACTCAGCTATTACGTTTTGACATTGTTACCGCACATTTAGGTACAGCACTACTATTTTTTAGTACTTTAATCATGATCGGTACAGCCCTAACACCATATCAAGGAACAAAAGCAGCAGGAAAACTTAGCTGGTTAGGGCTGAGTGCTGCTATCTTAGTTTACTTACAGAGCATTCTCGGGGGATTAGTAGGCTCACGCTGGGCATTACATCAGTGTTTTGCTGGTTCACAGTTGTGTAACGTAATGAATGCTCATATTTTGGGAGTAGTGCCACCCACTATAGCCACAATAGCAGTGGTTTGGGTTGCTTGGAAAATTCCAGGGTTAAATAAAAATCTACGCACCTTAGCTAATGCAGCAGCAGGATTAGTCAGCCTGCAAATTTTACTTGGCATCGCTACTTTTAGACTGCACCTCCAGGTTGAACCCTTAACTGTTACCCATCAGGCAGTGGGAGCAAGTTTACTGGGAGTATTAATTGCTTTGACAGTGTTAGCAGTGCGAGATAAGAGTGTCAACCAATCATTGGTTTAGTAATTATTTTGCCAAACCCTACTATTACCAATAATCAAGACCAATTTTAGGAAGAATCATAATGACAGGGACAAGTATAGCCAGTAGCAATCAAAATTTAAGTGAGGTAATCAAAAGCTATTATCAATTAACCAAACCACGCATTATTCCGCTATTGTTGATCACCACCGCAGCGTCCATGTGGATTGCTTCGGATGGCAGAGTAGACCCCTTCTTGCTGTTAATTACTTTATTAGGAGGAACTTTAGCAGCAGGCTCAGCACAGGTACTCAACTGTATCTACGACCGAGATATCGACTACGAGATGACAAGGACACGCAAACGTCCAATTCCGGCGGGAAAAGTACAGCCAGTTCATGCTTTAATTTTTGCTTCCGCCTTGGGGGTATTATCTTTTTCTTTACTAGCCGTATTCGCTAATCTTGTAGCAGCGTTACTGGCTATGTCTGGCATTGTTTTCTATATGCTGATCTATACTCATTGGCTGAAGCGACACACAACCCAAAATATTGTTATTGGTGGTGCGGCAGGTTCAATTCCACCTTTGGTTGGTTGGGCTGCGGTGACAGGTGATTTAAGCTTAGTTCCTTGGTTACTGTTTGCGATTATCTTTCTCTGGACTCCCCCTCATTTTTGGGCTTTGGCACTGATGATTAAAGAAGACTATGCTGAGGTAGGCGTACCAATGTTACCCGTAGTCAAAGGAGAAGCGGAAACCGTTAAGCAGATTTGGATTTATACCTGGCTGGTAGTTCCCTGTAGCCTATTGCTAATGTATCCTCTGGGTAACTTGAGTATCTTGTATGGCGCGATCGCGCTTTATCTGGGCTACAAGTTTCTCTCTAAAGCCTGGGAATTAAAGCAAGATCCAACTAACAATCAATTAGCTCGCGGCATGTTTAAGTATTCCATCTTTTATATGATGCTGTTGTGCGTGGCAATGATTGTTGATACTCTACCCGTGACTCATCAGCTATTAGGTATGGTGTTTACCTGCGCTTGAGACGACAGTTATTAGTTCAAAAATCTGCTCAATCGAAAAGCGATCGCCCTTTGTATAGGGCGATCGCTTTCTTAGTTTTAAAATAATCAATCAGAGCTTATTCTGGTTCACCACCTTGAATTTTAAGCATGAGAAAGCCCAAGCTGAGTCCACCTAAAATCAAAACAATACATAAAATTGCTCCATTGAACAACATACTTTCTGCGCTCATGTCTATTTCTCCTGTTTTTTCGTAGATATTTATTAAGAGGATGATTAAAAGTTAGATAAAAGCTTTTCGCTTCCTGGGTAGTTTTGTCTCAATGGCGATCGCTTTTTATATTTTTAATTCTCAACCATAATCAATAATAGGTATTTTAAATCATCAGGTCAGATTATCTATAGTTAATTATCGCGAATCCCAAATGTCTACAATTCCTTCTTTAGCTATCACCATGGGCGATCCTGCTGGGATTGGTCCTGAAATTATTCTCAAAGCCTTGGCAGATGATTCTTTGGCTGCCAAATCTCAAATCATGGTAATTGGCAATCGACAACTTTTGCAGTTTACTTATGAACATCTGCTACAGCAAACAGAGTTAACTAAAGAAGATTTAGTTAATCCTCAGTCATTATCAATTCTAGATGTATCTTTAAATAGTGCTATCACTTTAGGACAAGGAGATGCCGTCAGCGGGAAGTTTAGTTTTGCTTGTTTAGACCAAGCGATCGCTTTAACACTTGAGGGCAAATTTCAGGGTATTGTCACCGCACCGATCGCCAAGTCTCTCTGGAAAGCAGCAGGACATGAATATCCTGGACAGACGGAAGTTTTGGCACAAAGAGCAGGAGTCAAGAAATTTGGCATGATGTTTATCGGGCAGTCTCCCCATACAGGTTGGATGTTGCGGAGTTTATTAGCTACTACCCATATTCCCTTAGCAGATGTGTCTCAAGCCTTGACCCCAGAGTTGATGACCTTAAAGCTAGATTTATTGATTGAATGCCTGAAACAAGATTTTGGGATCGAACATCCTGAAATTGCGATCGCGGGTTTAAACCCCCATAGCGGAGAGGCAGGACAGTTAGGCACAGAAGAACAAGATTGGCTTTTAGGCTGGTTAAAACAAGCTCAAGCTAATTATCCTCAAGCAAGATTAACTGGGCTAATTCCTCCTGATACTATGTGGGTCAAACCAGGGCAGGCTTGGTACGGTTACTATCAGGTCAAACCCAATACCGCCGATGCCTACCTAGCTCTTTACCACGATCAGGGATTAATTCCCGTTAAGCTGATGGCATTTGACCAAGCAATCAATACTACTATAGGACTGCCTTTTAGCCGCACTTCTCCCGACCATGGGACGGCTTTTGATATTGCAGGACAAGGGATTGCTAATGCTACTAGCATGAAAGCGGCGATTAAATTAGCAATTCAAATTAGTCAACAGCGTCTGCAACAGTCAGCAGTTATAGCCTTACACAATTAGCGATCGACAATTAGGGTGATCGGCTTCATTGGTAGTAGGTAGTAGATATTAGTCAAAAAACGTTCTGACATTGTCTAGTATTGCTATATCTAGAAGTTCCTTAGCTGAATCTTGGATCTCCAAGAAATAATCATCATAACCGAAGGTGGCTAATAGCTAATGATTGAAGATTTATTTACCAAATACAGCAAATTCATTACTTCTTCTACTTCTTCGCAATCTTGGGAGCTGGTTTGCTAGGACTCTTTCTTCTTTGGGAGTTACCAGGTGGTCTACCGCGATGATCCGCATCATTAGATTGGGGTGGTTCATCACTGTAGATATCTAAGAAGACCGATTCATCGTGAACCACTGCTGCGGTTTTAATCGTAGTTCTGATAGCTTGAATATTGCGACCGCCACGTCCAAAGACCTTACCGCGATCGCCTGGATCGAAAGCAATTCTCAGCCAAATTTTGCCGTTACTCTGATTTATTTCAGAATTGACACATAAAGTTTGAGGGTTTGCTAAAAAAGGTTCGATCAGAAAGCGCGCTAATTTCTCATAATCAGGACTGCCCGCTATCTGACCGCCAGATAATTCGGTCTTATTTGGCATTTACTTGTTCAAAAACTTGGGCTTTGTTCAGAATACTTTTAACAGTTTCACTAGGTTGCGCTCCCTGTTGTAATCTTTTGACAATAGCAGGAACATTTAATCTAGTCTCATCGGTTCTGGGGTTATAAAAACCTAGTTCTTCAATGGGACGACCGTCTCTACGAGTCTTGCTTTCAATCGCTACGATGCGGTAGCTAACCTCTCTTTTCTTGCCAAAGCGTTTCAAACGTAATTTAATCATTGGTTATTCAAATTTGTCCTTTACGATTGTAATCTATCTATCTATTTTTCCCTAGCCTTAACTTGGGCAATTTTCTAGTCTACAATGAGCCGAAGCCTTTTTTCTTCTTTTTCTTTTTTCTTCTACCTCGATCTGGATAATCGCCCATTCCAGGCATTCCCATTCCAGGCATTCCTATTCCAGGCATCCCACGACCCATATTTTGCATCATGGAACGCATTTTAGTAAAGTCTGTGACTAGTTTAGAGACATCTTTCTCTTCAAACCCTGATCCTTTAGCTACTCGACGACGACGACTAGGAGACTGGGCTAATAAGTCAGGATCAGCTTTTTCAGCTTTGGTCATCGAGTTAATCATCGATTCGGTACGTTGTAGCTGGGTTTCTCCTTTAGCCAAGTCCGCGCCGCTAATTTTTCCCATTCCAGGGATTAACTTCAGAACTCCCCCCAAAGAACCCATATTTTTGAGCAAGCGCATTTGTTTAATGAAGTCATTAAAATCAAACTTTGCCTCCATGATTTTCGACTGCATCTTTTCGACATCAGCCAAATCAATTTCTTCTTGGGCTTTTTCTACCAGGGTTAAAATATCGCCCATATTTAAAATACGGGATGCCAAGCGGTCTGGATAAAAAGGTTCTAGAGCTTCAACTTTTTCGCCAACCCCGACAAACTTAATTGGTTGTCCCGATACCTGTCTAACTGATAAAGCAGCACCACCACGACTATCACCATCTAACTTAGTTAAGATCGCTCCTGTAATACCAATTTGCTCGTGAAAAGTGTGGGTCAGACTAGCTGCTTCCTGCCCTGTCATCGCATCTACGACTAGTAGCGTATCATCAGGCTTAATCGTCTCTTTGATGCGGGATAATTCCCCCATCATGTCATTGTCTATTTGAAGTCGCCCTGCGGTATCGACAATCACGGTGTCCACCCCAAGCTCTTTAGCTTTTGCTACACCTTGTTGAGCAATTTCTACAGGATCGGCATCAGTTCCCATTTCAAACACGGGAACATCAATTTGATTGCCTAAAGTAAGTAACTGATCGATCGCCGCAGGACGATATACGTCTGTTCCCACCATCAAACAAGAACGGTCTTGCTTGCGAAGATATAAAGCTAATTTTGCCGTGGCGGTAGTTTTACCAGTACCCTGTAAACCAGCCATCAAAATCACTGTAGGAGGTTGCTCTGCTTGCGCCAGAGGCACATTACTTTCCCCCATAACCTTAACCAGCTCATCGTAGACAATTTTGATAAACTGTTGTCCTGGATTAACCCCAGAAATAACTCCTTCTCCTAAAGCCTTGGCTTCGACATCAGCAATGAAAGCTTTAACTACCTGGAGGTTGACATCGGCGGATAATAGGGCGCGACGGACTTCTTTGAGGGTATCTTGAATATTGGCTT
This sequence comes from Myxosarcina sp. GA_180221_E-2-1-MAG-40_15, assembly GCA_020692205.1. Classification (GTDB taxonomy): domain Bacteria; phylum Cyanobacteriota; class Cyanobacteriia; order Cyanobacteriales; family Xenococcaceae; genus Waterburya. The sequence continues at coordinate 57,293 of JAIMKV010000015.1, read as the reverse complement.
TGGATATTTTATTCTGACCGCGTAGCTTTTTCCAAGCATCATCTAAGCGATCTGCTAGAGCATCAAACATAAAATAATTTCTGGATTTTATTTTTTACTTACTTAATAATTTTGAGGTATTGAGCGAACTTTTTGTAATTTATCTAGCTACCATTGATTTACTTCAACTTAAGTCAAATGACTGACTTAAGTTGGTTAATTAAGTCAAATGACTGATGCTTCGACTAGGGGCAATAATTAATATGATAAAAGATACTTCTCGAACATATCCAGAGTTTGCATGGTGAGAATAATTGCAGGCTCTGGTTTTACTTTTCTGCGATTATTTTTGGTTTTTTTCTTAACGGGTTTACACTTCGGCGATCTTAGTTAAGAGCTTTTGTGTATCTGATCAAGCTGAATCATGTTTAATCTCTGAGCGTTGGTAAAACGATATAATACATAGACTTAGTTAGAGCTACCTTTGGCTTGATTTGCTCATCTACGGCAATAAATATTGGCAAAACAGCGATTAGATAAATTATTAGTAAATCTGGAACTTTGTGATTCTAGGGCGTTGGCGCAACGTTTGATTAGGGCGGGAAAAGTCAAGGTCAACCAAGAAATTATCGACAAGCCAGGTACAGAAGTTCAAACTACTGCTGAGATTGAGGTCAAGGAACAACCTCCTTATGTATCCCGTGGGGGAAATAAATTAATTAAAGCTTTACAAAAGTTTGAAATTAAGGTGAGCGATCGCATTTGTTTAGACGGTGGAATTTCGACGGGAGGATTTACTGACTGTTTGTTACAGTCAGGAGCAAAGCTAGTTTATGGCGTGGATGTGGGTTATGGACAGGTAGCCTGGACGATTCGCATGAGCGATCGCGTTATCCTCAAAGAACGAACCAACATTCGTCATTTAACTCCCCAGCAACTATACGGAGATCGGCAAATGGCAGACTTGGGAGTTATGGATCTATCTTTTATTTCTTTAACCAAGGTACTTGAACCTCTAGGGAATTTGTTAGCTTCACCCAAAGAAGTAATATTACTCGTTAAACCCCAGTTTGAAGTAGGGCGAGAACGAGTAGGCAAGAAAGGTGTAGTTCGTAACTTAGAAGATCGAGCCTCGGCGATTTTACAGGTATGGCAAGCAGCGCAGGTATTAGGTTGGCAATACCAAGGTTTAACTACTTCTCCGATTACAGGTCCTGCGGGTAATGTAGAGTATTTATTGTGGTTAAGTGCCGCCGAATCTGTTTCACCCACTTTAGATCTGACTATAATTAAGGAAATAATTACCGAATCTCAATAATACCGCCATTAATTTGCTACTTGCTGCTTACTACTCCTGGTTAAGCTCTCTTTCTACAGAACGACTAACGCCCAGCATAACGCTCTTGGGCCCAAGGTTCGCCCCGCATATGATAGCCATTGCGTTCCCAAAAACCCGATTCATCATGATCTAAAAATTCAAGACCGTTAATCCACTTGGCACTTTTCCAAGCATAAAGATGAGGCACTACCAACCGCATCGGACCACCATGATCGGCAGGCAAAGGTTCTCCATTGAGAGTATGAGCGAAAAAGTTTTCTGGTCGAACAAAATCTGCTAAAGATAAGTTAGTTGTATAGCCGCCGTAGCAGTGTTGCAAAATATGAGTTGCTTTAGGGTCGAGATTAATCGTGTCCAAAAAATCAGTAACCTTTACTCCTGTCCAGGTCACATCTAACTTTGACCAGCGGGTAACACAGTGAAAATCGGCAGTAAAATCTTGCTGGGGTAAGCTCATAAAATCTGACCAGTCAAAAGATTTAGCTTTTACCAAACCCCAGACTTTAAACAGCCAATCATCGGTACTAACCTGGGGGGTTTCACCATAGGTAAGAACTGGAAATCCTTTGGCTAAATATTGACCAGGAGGAACGCGATCGCTTTGGGAGGGTTCGGGTTTCTCAAAAAATTTTCTGGGCATAACTTAAACAACTACGATAAACAAAGGTGTGTCCCCTGAAGAAAACACACCATCATTTTACTAATTTAATTACCGACACAATTTATTCTTCGTTATCTTCCTCATCATCTTGAGGATAGACAAAACTATTAGAACGCCCAGACAATACTGATTTACCTAAAGATAAGGCTTTTTGGGCTTCTACTGCTGCTTTACGCTTCCAGGTAGCCTTGCGACTATCGCGCTTTGACTTAGAAGTTTTCTTCTTGGGGACCGCCATAATTATTTAATTTAAAAAGACAACCTTTCTATTGTAATGGTTTAACCAAAAAAAGCTAAAGAGTTTGCCCAGGAAATAAACTTGTTTCACCGATTGACTGGGTAGAATCGGCGTGACCAGAATCAAGAAACTTTTGATTGACGATCGCTCTAAATTCCTCAATATCGGTTTCCCAATTGTTCAAAAAATTAGTAACCTGAGCTATTCTACCGTCTGACTGCTGTCCTAAATTGACCGAGAGGGATGCGCGGGTTTCCCGCGCATATCCACCCTCGACAGTCACTTCACTTGGGCAAAGCCCAAGACCGTGCTGTCTCGCAATCGAGGTGTTGACGTTGTAGTGAAAGTTACCCGAAAACAAAATTGCTGTAATTGGCTGTTGTTGAGGTTTCTGTAACCTAGCTTCGGAAATACTAATTGTCAACTGGCATCGATCTAAAAGATACATTAGGTTAATGCCAGCCTGTACGGGAGCTGTGCCAATTCTTTTCCAAGAACCAGAACCAAGCAAAGTGCCAGTAATGTATTGGCGCACGGATGCAGGATCTTCAGGAAACGGTAGCAAAATCCTAGGGCTAAAGCTCAATCCCATGTATTGTGCATGAGGCAGCTTTTCAATATATTTACTTGCTACGTGATGAATTGCTAGCTTTTCTAGCTGCTGATTATTTAAAGATTCACTCAAGGTAATCGTACCTGGTTGAGCATTGATCCCAACACCATTAGTAAAGTTAAGCTGAGCAAAATTGGGATTGAGTACAGGCTGTTGAGATAGTTCCCATTCTTGAGGAATAATGCCGCTAAATTTCAGAAAATCTTGGCTCATCATGGTCGGAGTTAAATCCTGGGCTGCAATGATGATTGATATTTCTTCAATAAATCTAGTTTTACTGGGTGAATTAATGACGGATGTTATGTCTGATGTTGTCATGAAAATTTATTCAGCCAAAATTGCCACTTATGTATATAAGTTAAGTTGCCCAAAAAAAGAGTTTAACTCACAGTTTACGGAAATATTTTTAGCTTAACTTAATATTTATCGGTAATATTAATAAATATTAAGTAAATGTTTAAATTGCTTGATCAGACTTAGTGGCAAATCTAATTCCCATACTCCAAGATAAAAAAGAGCTAAAAGGTAAACCCCAACTGAACGGCAATTGCCTGTTCGATCTCTCTCCAGTATCCGTCGTCTATATCTCCAAGCTTCGTCTGCACCCTAGAGCAATCAATAGCTCGAATTTGATTGAGATGCAGTCCTCTTTCTCTATCCAATCCGTTGCTCGAAGTAGCATGAACATTGACCACGAAGGGGTAGTTTTTTCGGTCTAAAAATGGAGCAATAGTAGTCAGAGAACTTTGTTTGTTGCCAAAGTCATTTTGCAAAATCAGACAAGCTCTATTTTTGCGGGTTTCAACTCCGACGGTTGGATTTAACTCTATCCACCAAATTTCACCACGCCGATAAGTCAAGTTTCCGTTGGGCATTAGTCGATTCCATCACCAGAAACACATTCCCAAAGTTGTTTTTCAAGCTGAAACTCTGAGTCTTGTTCTTGGTCAATATATGCCTGCTCTAGTCTTTTCTCAAAGTCAATTCTCTCTTGCAGTTCGATTAAATCATTAATATACTTACTGCGGTTATCGGCAATGTCATTTAAATAGTTTAAAGCGCGATCGCTAATGCTAATGGTTATTTTTTCCATAATACCACCAATTTATAACACCCTTCAATCATACCAGAAATATGAGTTGTCGGTATGCTTACATTTTCGTCCTTAGCGATGTCGGTGAGAAGCAAAAGATAAGAAATATCCGAACTTCTGACTTCGTTAATAAGGCGTTGCTAGATATCTTTCTATTTTTAGACAACTAAACAGTTGATAATTTAAAGCAAAGATCATTAAATCAACAAAACCAACACCAAAAAATCTTCCCCCATAGCAGGGGAAGATAATTAAGCAGGTGAAATATTTATATATGTTGATTATCCCAGACTGTCTTTAAGGCGATCGCCAACACGCAAAGCATTAGCCACAATTGTTAAAGTAGGATTGACCGCACCCATAGAAGGAAAGAAACTACCATCTACAACATATAGGTTCTCTACATCATGAGTGCGGCAGTTGAGGTCTAAAACGGTGGTTTTGGGGTCTGAACCAAACTTACAAGTACCTACCTGATGCCATACGGCAGAAAGAGGCACTGTGGTCACCATAAAGAGGAAAAAATCAACTCGGCGCAGGTAACTCTGCCACATATCGACAAAATCCTGGTGAGCTTTTAGATTGTTGCGCGTAAAATCAACTTTAATCTTACCCGACTCAGTTATTGTCACCCGATTATTAAGATCGGGTAAATCTTCACTAGTTAACCACCAGTCTACAGCATGATCTGCCATATACTCCAAGGTCGCCTGAGGTACAGATTCAGGAGAAAACAACGCCAATCGATTCCATTTGGACTTTCCAGTCATTTGAACTTGTCCCAAGGGATAGTCATGATCTCGACTACCAAAATAGAAGTCATTGAAGCCGAGAGTTTTTTGAAACTTGACTGGATTTGGCTTGTCGGCGATCGCCACTATGGAAGAATGGTTATGTAGCATCAGATTGCGCCCTACCATCCCAGAAGAGTTGGCTAAACCATCGGGATGCTTTTCATTCTTAGACTTTAATAGTAGTGCTGCGGAATTGATCGAACCGCAGGCAAGAACAAAAATATCAGCGGTATATTGTTCTATGTTGCCTTCTCTGTTTACTTCTACCGCTAAAAGGTGCTTACCGCTATCATCAGTGATTAACCTAGTGACTAAAGTATTAATTTTAATTTCTACATTGTCGTATTTAGTGGCAGGGTCAACACAGGCGATTTGTGCGTCTAACTTAGCATCAATTTTACAGGGATAAGGATCACATGTACCACAACGAATACAGTTGCTATTTTCAGGATCTTCTGTGTTGCGATCAATCGCCAAGGTTAAATGGTGCGGATGCAAGCCCAACTGTGCCAATTCGTCAGCTACTTCCTGCATCCTGGGTTCATGGGGTAAAGCTGGGAAAGGATATTCGGCAGACATCGGCGGTTCAGTAATATCTTCGCCTTTTTGTCCATGGATTTTAAAGATGCTTTCCGCACGAGTGTAATAGGGTTCCATATCTTGATAGCTTAGTTCCCAAGCAGGAGAAACACCTTCTCGATGTTTTAATTCGCCAAAATCCTTCTCCCTCATTCTTTGTAGGGCGGCACCATAGACTTTAGTATTACCGCCAACGTTATAAAAAGCCTGGGGTCTAAAACTCCTATTTTCGTGGTCTAACCATTTTTCTTCTACCTGATATTTTCTACCCTGAAAAATTGCCTCAGGGTTCCAATTATCGTCTTCTTTAGGTAAATACCCGCCTCTTTCGATAATTAAAATACGTTTACCCGTTGGGGCGAGGGAATAGGCTACAGTTCCGCCACCTGCCCCTGCACCGATAATGATTACATCGTAATGATTCATGTTTAATTATTATTTACTGATTATCTGGCAAAGATTGCGATCGCTCGACTGAATTCTACTTGAGCGGACTAACTACTTAGGTCTTTTGCTGCTTAAAGTTCAAAACTGTTGATCAATTAAATCATTTCTAGCCAATTAATTTTAGTATCTTTGACTGCTGCTGCACTAGGCATTTTTTGCTGACGCATCAGTTCCGATATCGCTGCAATATCGCGATCGCGATTTATGCCTGCCACCGCCATAACTTGGTCATCTTGGCAATAATAAGCGAGAAATTCTGGCTGTTCTAAATCTCCCTCTATTTTTACCTCATCCCACTGTTTCGCGTGTCCCACATAGCGCAATTTAAGATCGTATTGACCCGACCAAAAGAAAGGAACAACCGTCGCAACTTTTTGCTGTTGGGTTTTTAGCATATTGACTGCGGCAATACGGCCATGCTGTGCGGCTAACCGCCAATGTTCGATGCGAGTTGAATTTTTTATAGGTGCGTAAGGAAATCTCGCAATATCCCCAGCTGCATAGATATCTTGGATTTTAGTTTGCAGATATTCATTCACGGGAATACTTTGATCTTGATCGTTGAGTTCTATTCCCGCTAAATAACTAGTGTTTGGTTCAACGCCAATCCCCACAATCACTAAATCGGTAGCTACTTGTTCACCATTAGCTAAAACAGCATACTCAACTTGATCCTTGCCAGTAAATTCGTTGACTTTGGTTCCAAATTTAAAAGTAACGCCTTTTGACTGATGAATCTTTTGGAACATCTGACCTAGCTTGTCGCCTAAAATCTTGTTAAATGGAACATCGCTAGGAGACACCACGGTAACTTTTATGCCTTGTTGAGTTAAACTGGCTGCTGTTTCCATGCCAATAAAGCTCGAACCAATCACCAAAGCTTGTTTAACTTGTTCGATTCCAGTTAAAATCGAATCAACATCTTCTGGCTGTCGGATTGTATAAATATTGGCAAGATCTGACCCAGGTACGTCTAGCTTTCTAGCTTGTCCTCCCGTTGCCAATAATAAAGAATCAAATTCCAGACTAGAATTGTCGGCAAAAGTAATGACTTGATTTATTGCATCAACCTTGGTTGCTGCTTTACCAAAACGCAACTCAATACCGTGCTGTTCGTAAAATTCACAGCTTCGTAGCGCCAATTCAGCTGCTTTTGCTTGACCCTGAAGGTAGCCTTTACTTAACTTAGTGCGGTCATAAGGTAGCTTTTCCTCCGCGCTAACCAAAATAATTTTGCCTTGGAAACCTTGCTGGCGTAAAACTTCCACGGCTGATGTACCTGCTGCGCCTGCACCCAAAACTACAAAAGTGCGCTCGTCTACACTAGGTTCATGTCGCGCCATCGCCAAAGTGCGATGCTGAGAAATTTCTTCTGGTAGCGTAACTAATACTTGTTCTCCTTCAACTCGGACAGGGAAATGAGTTAGAGAATCTAGGCCTGGTGGTTCTTCCTGTTGTCCCGCGATCGCATTAAAACAGGCATTGTGCCAAGGACAAACAATTCTTTCACCACACAACACTCCTTTGGCAAGTGGTGCGCCATAGTGGCTACAAAATGCCCCTGTGGCATAAAATTTATCTTCAATTTTGGTTAACAATATTTGCGAGTCTTCTACAGCTACTTGCTGCATTTGACCATTTTGCAGGTCGTTTATCTTAGCTACAGCTACTTCTTTCATTAAATATTTAGCATGAAACATTAAGTATTTGTTGCTCATGACTGAACTTTTCAATTACAGATGAGCAATAATATATAGTTTTGTTAACTATCTTCGATAAATATTTTTTTTTTGGGATCCGACTAAAGTATTAGATCATTGCTTGACTATGGTAAAACCAGAGCATATATCAAGCGTTGATGACTCCAAGAAACTCAATCACGATGTCAATCTATCTTTGGTTATAAATGAGGCGATTGAGCTAAATTGGTAGCTAGCTATAGATAATCAAAGTAGCAGAAAATCTCATTTAATCACAGGGTGGAAATCTCGATGATAAATAAGTGAGAACTAGATATGATAAAGCATTGGGGTTTTCTAAAATAGTATTAATGCAGCTAAGAAAGTCAGCTAATATTTTTATTTTTGACGACCATATGAAAATACAATCATCGGTGTTAGTTCCCCTCGGTTTTGGTAAATACGTTCGTAGCGATCGCGTTACTGCTTTAGTTCCAATTGAAGAAGAAAGAGGTTCAGGAAGACGCACCTTTGTTCATCTTGAAGGTGAAGTTTCTCCCATCGTAGCATCTCGTTCTGAGGCTACTATTATACGTGATATTGTCCAAGAACCAAAAGAAGTTACTCAGTCGCGACAACAGCAAGAAATTCTTCAGGATTTACTCAGTGATTTAAGTCAAGTTAACAGTACACTTCGTCGGATCAATCGTGATGAAAGTGGTTTGGATCTAGATCGTCTAGAACAACGCATCCGTCAGGTAGTAGAAGAAGAATAATTATTTTTAGGGTGTTCTAACAGCACCCTAAAACTTGGCATAAGCGATCGCTAGTCTACTCGAAAATGAATTTATTTCTTTAGTCAGTCACGAACTACGCACTTCAATGACTTCTAGCATAGGTGCGTTAAATTTATTAAATTCTGGTCAACTTGGTATCTTGAGCGATCGCGGCAAACAAATCTTTTAGGTAGAAATTGGGATTAATCTAGACCTTGAAATACCGCCAAACTGCAAAAGAAGGTGAGACGTTCCCACCTCCTTTTACTGAAATTTTTTCAGGCGATCAACTGGAGTTTCAAGCGAAAAATAAGCTTCATTTCCCAGTGACAGGTACAACCATTAGGTAAAATTAGGTTGATGGCGAATTAAATTAAGAAATTCTTCGCGAGTTTTCTGCTCATCTTGAAAGGCACCAATCATTGCGCTAGTTACTGTCCAAGAACCAGGTTTTTGTACTCCGCGCATCGACATACACATATGAGATGCTTCCATAACCACTGCAACTCCTTGAGGCTCTAATACCTCTTGGACTGCTTCGGCAATCTGACGGGTAAGTCTCTCTTGCACTTGCAGGCGGCGAGCATACATTTCAACAATACGAGCTAGCTTGCTCAAACCAACAACTTTTTGATTGGGAATATAGGCTACGTGCGCCCTACCCATAAAGGGCAACATATGATGTTCGCACAGGCTAAAGAAATTAATGTCTCTGACTAACACCATTTCGTTGTGTCCTTCGTCAAAAATAGCTCCATTGACTAAATCTTCTAAAGACTGATTATAGCCACTGGTAAGATACTCCATTGCTTCGGCAACTCGTTTAGGAGTCTTCAGTAATCCTTCTCGCCCTGGATCTTCGCCTACCGACTCTAGCATGGTGTAGACTGCCTCCATCATCTTCTCTTTAGCAGCTTCAGAAGTTGCTTTAATTTGAGCAGCTTGTCCATTATGGGTGTTGCGATCTGGTCTACTGGCAACTTGGTCTAACAAACTTGATTTTAGCGGATTAGAACCATTATTTAAAGATTCAGAACGATTAGAACTGTTAGAAGAAACTATTGTCATAATTTGTTAATGTGAGTAAAACTCTGTCCTCTTGCGATTAAATTTAGTCATCGTCGTGATTTATAATGCCCCTCCACTAGGCACGACGATCATCTCTTCCACTACCGCCTGATGTGGTAGTAAAGCTGTATGGAGTATTGATTGAGCCACAATTTCTGGAGTCAACATTGCTTGGCGATCAAAATCTGCTTGCACAGTGTCTGTATCCCAAATTGGGGTATTGACCGAACCAGGCGAAATAGTTACGGTGCGAATTCCATTACCTCTTTCTTCGACTGACAAAGCTTTACCTAAAGCCACTAAACCTGCTTTACTAACTCCATAAGCACCCCATTGAGGAAAAGCGTTAAATGCAGCGATAGAAGCAACATTGATGATAGTCCCCGAAGCGCGATCGCGCATCTGAGGTAAAACTCCTTGAATACATTGAAAAACGCTAGTTAAATTAAGCTCAAGTACTTTTTGCCAATCTGCTAAGGTTGTCTGACCTAAAGAATTGGTGTAGCCCATTCCCGCGTTATTGACTAAAATATCAATAGGGCCAAATGAACCGCAGATTGCACTAATTTGCTGAGTAACTTGGTTTACCATTGCTAAGTCTATGGGATAGATTTCGGCTCTGACTTGAGTTTTTAGTTGTATTTCAGCGGCGACGGTCTTGAGTTTATCCGCAGAACGACTGACTAAAGCAACCTCAATTCCTGATTCAGCAAAGGCTAAAGCAGTTGCTTTTCCAATACCACTACTTGCACCTGTCACTATTGCTCGTAGTTGATTTGAGGGTGGATTCATCTTAGTTTTAGTTTTTAATTTGCCAAAATCAATAAATATAAAATTGCCCGCTCACAGTAGTAGTTGAGAAAACAATTTTCCCAATCCCCAGTAGTTTCATATTGCTATCTATTTTCGCTACAGAGGCTGTTCAAGATCAAAATCTGCAAGCGTTGATTCGACTTATTTTATTGTCATTGATTACTCTTTGTTTAATACCCTACTGTCGATAGAGCCACAGCAAGCCAGTACATTTTCCACAACCTTAAATTAAAATTAATGTAACAAAATGTTGCTTTAGCATTATAGCATTTCCAAATATACATCTGTTTTTAGAGTATTGTTCGAGGGATCCTAGCTATAATTTCTCAGGCTTTCAGCTAACTAGCAACTGTCTCAAAACGACCCATATTGCGGAACTTATCGTAGCGTAATTCTTGTCTTTGTTGAGGTGTCATCTGCCATAATTGCTCTAGATTTTGCCAAATAACTTCTTTTAGTTTGGCGGCTGCTTCCACAGGATTGGCATGTGCGCCACTGCTGGGTTCAGGAATAATCTGATCGATCAAACCTAAATCTTTTAAATCCCAGGAAGTAATTTTCAAAGCGGCTGCGGCGCGGTCAGATTTTTTAGCATCTTTCCAGAGAATTGCGGCACAGGCTTCAGGACTAGCCACCGTATAGACAGAATGTTCCAACATCAATAGCCGATCGGCGACACCAATGCCTAATGCCCCACCTGAACCACCTTCGCCAATTACCGTACAGATAATCGGCACCTCAAAACCAAACATCTGCCGTAAATTATAGGCGATCGCCTCTCCTTGACCGAGCCTTTCTGCCTCAACCCCAGACCAAGCCCCAGGTGTATCGATAAAGCTCAAAATAGGCATACCAAATTGATTAGCGTGCTGCATTAATCTTAAAGCTTTGCGATAGCCACTAGGGAAAGCCATGCCAAAATTGCGCGCTACATTATCCTTAGTATCTCTACCTTTTTGATGTCCTACCACCACCACAGGACGACCATTAATGCGCGCCACTCCTCCAACCAAGGCAGGATCATCATAGCCTCCGCGATCGCCATGTAGCTCCAGCCATTCATCGCTTATTGCTTGAATATAATCTAAGGTGCTAGGACGACGAGGATGACGAGCTAGCTGTAGTCTTTGGGCTGGAGTCAGAGTACTAAATATTTCTTGGCGTAATTGTCCTGCCCTAACTTCTAGTTGCGTGATTTCGCTAGAGACATCAACTTGATTTTCTTCTGCTAGGGTTTTGATTTGCTCAATTCTAGACTCCAGCTCGCAAAGAGGCTTTTCAAAATCTAGTAAAAAGGTCTTACGTTTAGTCTGAGCCATAACTTATGGATGGTTATTTGTTTGATCGAAATCCTTGCTATTTATTATCCGTTATTAAGCAGCTTTTAAACCAAGTTCTGTGGCCAAGAATACAAAAGACCGAGATTTTATTGTTCTTGAGAACGGATGAAGATGGTAAACTGTTCAATCAGCCCAGGATTGCGCCAACCTTTTTGAGTTTCCTCAATCATAATTTGTAATGCTTCAGTTGGACTATAGGCTTTTTTATGGGGGCGATCGCTAGTCAAAGCATCATAAATATCAATCACCTGAAATATTTGAGCTAAATAAGGAATTTCTGTACCAGACAAACCATCGGGATAGCCTGTACCATCCCAGCGTTCGTGATGATGACGAACAATGGGTAAAACCCCGCTACGGTTGCGTAATGGCTGACAAATTTCTTCTCCAAACAAAACGTGTTGTCTAATCAACTCTTTTTCTGCAACAGTTAATGCTTCTGTTTTGAGCATCACGGCATCTGGGATAGCGATTGTCCCAATGTCGTGTAAGTGTGCGGCAAAAGCTAGATCATCGAGTTCTTTAGCACTTAATCCCAGATACTTGCCAAAGGATTTAACTAAAGAGGCAACACGGACACTACCACCTTTAGTAGCCGAGCGATTGTCTACCGCTTTAGCAATAGTAAACAGTACCTGTTCTGTTTGGTTTAATCCATCATTGATGCGCTTTTGGCTGATTAAAGACTTGACTCTAGTAGATAGTTCAATCCGATTCAGCGGCTTGACTAATACATCACTACCGCCAGCTTCCATTGCTTTAATTCGAGCTTCTCTGCTATCGGTAAGAGTGGTGATAACTACTGGTATACTTGCCGTACGATAATTTTCCTTTAGTTGGCGACATAGGGTGTAGCTGTCTATTTGTCGCATCATGGCATCAAGCAAAATTAGATCTGGCTGTTGTTCGGTAATGTTATCGAAAATCGCCGCTGATTCCTCTGCTTCTATTACTTCGTAACCGTCTAATGTCAAGAGATCGAACGCTGTCATCCGACTTAAAGGATTTTCATCAACAATCAAAATTCTCCCAGTCGTCAAATTAGAGTCATTGCTCACTGAAAAACCTATCTTAGTAGCCAAAGGAAATTCGCCAACTTTTTTCATTATTGTTCTCGAAGAATGAAAATTTTTTCTGATGAATATGATGAATAGCTAATAATCGATTCTAGCTAAACTCAAAACCATGAGGGTTAGAGTAGCAGTTCTCAAATTCTTTAGCTGCCGATACCAGCCTAGCTGGATCTTGCGATTAAAACGACAAAATCAATATAGAGTTTTTTAAACATTCATCAATACATATTATGAATATTAATTTTTTGGTTGAGATCGGGCATAATACGGAGTTTTAACTGAATTTAAGCTATTGAAACAGAGTTGAAAAATTATACTTAATCAAATTTACGGTAAAGTGCGAGCTAAATATTTGACTTCAACCAGCGTTTGCGCCACTGAGAAGTAGACTTCATCTTACTCCTTTGCTGTTCTTGTTGCCGATTATCAATAATTTCTTCTGGTTTAGCTTGTAAAGTGCGATCGCGATAAGGGATTGCCGCACTAGTTTGCAGATGTTCCTGCTCTCTAGTCGAGAACTCAGGTAAACTTTTATACTCAAAAGCAGCAAGCGTACCAGGAGACTTACGACCAGCACCCGTAATTGAGCCGAGGTTTAACCCCGCCTCAAGCAATGCAGTACGAACAGCGGCGGCACAAGAGTAAGTTGCGAGCCTTCCTGTGGGTGCCAGACATTGGGCTACTAGGGCAATAAATTCAACAGTCCACAATTGTGGGCATTTGGGTGGTGAAAAAGGATCGAGAAAGATCGCGTCAGCTTGCCAGCCTTCTCTAACTAATTTTTGAATCGTTTGTCTGGCATCACCTAATATTAGCCTGGCTTGGAAAAACTCTTTGGTAACTATAGATTTATGTGCTAATTCAGCCAACAGCATGGCAATAGAACATTCCCATGATGCTAAAAGATTGTATTGAACTGCTTGGCGAGGAACATCGGCAGTTAGTTCTAAAGCAATTAGCTCTACCCGACATTGAGGATTAACCGACCAAATTGCTGACAAAGCAGCGGCACTGTTATAACCCAATCCATAACAGACATCCAAAATACGAACAGTGGACTGTTGAACTGCTAGTTGTTTAATTAGGCATGGCTCAACATATCTTACCTCGGCTTCTTGTTTGGCACCAAAGGATGAATGAAATGTCTCCTGAAATTCGACTGAGAAAAAAGTAAATGAGCCGTCTTCAGTTAACTGAGGGGTAAATTGATTTAAAGGGAGGCGCGGGGTTCCCGATACCGATGCCGCCGCGTCGCTCAAATCGAGGTGTTGACTATCATTCATGGCATTTGATTAAACTAGCGTTAAGTTGTTTATCGATTAGTGCAGAGTGTTTGAGCTAAATTGTTCAGCTTAAAATCAAGACTAGATGAATGGCGATTGCCAACTTAACTTTAATCAAGAGGAACAAAGTTCGTTTTGGTGATTAATTTTTGACCTTGAGGTGTTAGCAATAAATTAGCGTATGCTTGACCTATTTGTGAATCAGCTTGATTTTGAAGAAATATTACATACAGATAATGAGTCAAGGGATATTGAGCAGTACGCAAAGCTTGAAAATTTGGGCGATTACGCCGTCTGGGACATTCAGAAGCTGGTATTAACGGCTGTTGATAAGGCGCAACTAAGTCATTTCTGGTTAAACCCAGCGGTAATAGTTTAATGGAACACTGGGAGATAATTGCTGCCGTGGAATCATAGTAAATCCCCCCAGGATTATTGGCTAATTGACGAAGCGCTAAAGTCGTTGTCGGTAAAAATTTTACCTTTGGCTTGAACTGTCGATGCTGAAGAATCTTGGTCTTAAAAATATCCACTAGATCCCCAGTGCTAGGAGGAAGAGAATAAACAGTAATTGGCAGATCCATACCACCTACCTCTTGCCAATTAGCAATTTTTCCCGTGTAAATTGCTTGCAGTTGATTGAGGGTCAAACCAGGAATATCTAGTCGAGGGTGAACCGCTACAGCGATACTATCGACAGCTACGGGAATTTGTCTCAGCTTTAGACCTTTTTGATTGGCTAGTTGGTATTCTTGAGGACTTAGAGCCTGAGAAGACTGCACAAAAGCTAATTCCTCTCTAAGTAGCATCTTGATTCCTGGGCTAGAACCTGGCGGTTCATTTTGTGGCTGAGTGTAGCGCAACTGTATTTCGGGCCGCTCCGACTGAATAACCGAATCTACTGCTAAACGTAGGGAAGCCCAAGCAGTACTGCCACCATAATTAAATACTCCAGCTTTGACATTTGGTACGCGAGCAAAATCGGGAATGTTTTGAATACTTCCCTCAGTTTGAATGTTGGATTGTGATAATTGCCAGATGCCTCTGCTAATCAATCCAATCGTCCATGCCAAAGCAATAAAGACTGTTAGACCTACAGTGATTGAAGTTAATTTCTGGCTTTTCTCACCCAGATTGCCCATAAAATTTAAGTTTAAAGTCAGTAAGGTATTTATTTTCTCTTGACCTATGTGAGTGACGCTGACTCAAGCTCAAAACCCAGCAGGAAATGTTTAACTGTTTTACCTAGATTAATTGCTGAGATCCTAATAAATTTTTGAGCTATTGCAGCAAATTAGATTAAGCTATATGTAATAAAAATTTAAGTAATTTTACGGAAAAGTAGTTTTCCGAATTGTTAGTGTTCTATTCAAAAGTTGATCAATAATCATTTAAGATAAACGATAAACTTTTTTGATCGCAGTTTTCCACGATTTTAGAGGTTTCGAAAATTGTCTAGCTCATCCCACGATTAATGATCCAATCTACTAATGTAAATCTAAACAGTTATCAAAATCTTGAAGAATTGTTTAAGGTTACCGTTGAAACAACTAGAAAAACTCTAAAGTGCGATCGCGTCATTATCTATGATGCTAGTGAACTCCCCCAAGCAGAGGTAATAGCTGAATCTGTTGACCCTGTATATGCTTCGATTTTAGGGAAAACAATTACCGACCCTTTTTTAGAAGATGATTATTTAGAAATGTACTGCTATGGTCAGGCTGTAGCTATAGACAATATTAATACCGCAGATGTCGGTCAAAATCAATTAGAAAACCTCAAAGAGTTAAAGATTAAAAGCCTGGCGATTGCCCCAATTTCCGTCGGTAATAAACTATTAGCTTTTCTAGTAGCTCATCAATGCTCTAAGCTTCAGCCTTGGCATGCGGAAGCAGTTAGTTTTTTGACGGAGAAAGCCAACATGACAGGTTTTGCGCTTTCCAATATTGTTCAGGCTGAGCAGTCAAAGGTCAACTTGACAGAGCAATTAATAGAAAGTCAACCAGCAGAAATTTCGCCAACAATGGATCGAGTAACAAACGATAACGGCAAAAGTAACAACAAGGGCATGATTAAACCTATAGAAGAAAACCCCAAGGTTAATCAGAAAATAAGTAATTCTTTGGTTGAGGTAAATGAAAAGATCGCCAATGAATTAGGACAGGAAAATATCCTCAATACCACAGTTGAAGAAGTCAGGCGCTTACTCAATTGCGATCGCGTGGTGGTTTATAGTCTAGATGAAAATAATTACGGCATAGTAATCGCTGAATCAGTCGCCGCTCAATGGGCTAAAGCTAAGGGAAAAATGTTCGACGATCCTTGTTTGGCGGTTAGATATATCGAGGAATATCGTCATGGTAGAGTTAGGGCTTTAGATGATATTGATCAGGCAAAGGTGACACCCTGTTACCGCGAACAGTTGGCAGAATTGGAAGTCAAAGCTAACTTAGTAGCACCAATTGTTAGTGAAGACAAATTATTTGGGTTACTAATTGCTCATCAGTGTTCCAACCCTCGTAATTGGCAAGAGCCAGAAATTTACTGCGTAACTGAAATTGCGACACAAGTAGGTATTTTGCTGGAATACACCAAAGTATTTGCTGAAACTGAGTCCAAAGAACAAAAACTAGCGGCTGCCAATGAAAGCCAATGGAGCGAGCATTTTACTGATGCGATTCAATATATTCGTATCTCGCTCGACCAAGAAGAGATCTTAAAAGCCAGTGTCAAAGAAGTACGGCGCGTGTTAGATTGCGATCGCGTTGTCGTTTACAGTCTCAACCAGAATCTGCGCTATGGCACGGTGATCGCCGAATCCGTTGCCCCTGGTTGGACAAGGGCTTTGAATCAGGAAATAGACGATCCTTGTTTTGAACCGACTTATCGCGACAAATATCGCAACGGTAGGGTTAGAGCCTGGAACAATATTTATGAAGCAGGAATGACTAGATGCTATATCGAGCAATTAGAAAAGCTAGAGGTTAAAGCGAATTTGGTTACGCCAATTATCAATGAAGGTGAGTTATTTGGCTTACTAGTGGCTCATCAGTGTGCGGATTTTCGTACCTGGCAGCAGCCAGAAATTCGTTGGGTAGCCCAAATTGCCACTCAGGTAGGTTTTGCCCTCGATAACGCCAAACTGCTAGCTGATGCTAAACAGCTCCAAGATGAACTAGAAAACGAGGCCAAATTAACCCGGTATTTTACTGATGCAACTCGCTATATTCGGGAATCCCTACAGCGAGAAGATATTCTCGACGTTAGTGTCGAGGAAGTACGGCGGGTGTTAAATTGCGATCGCGTTGTCGTTTACAGTCTCAACCAGAATCTGCGCTATGGCACGGTGATCGCCGAATCCGTTGCCCCTGGTTGGACAAGGGCTTTGAATCAGGAAATAGATGATCCTTGCTTTGAACCGACTTATCGAGACAAATATCGCAACGGTAGAGTTAGGGCGTGGAGCAATATTTATGAAGCAGGAATGACTAGATGCTATGTCGAGCAGCTAGAAAAGCTGGAGGTTAAAGCTAATCTGGTTACGCCAATAGTTAGTGAAGGGGAGCTATTTGGCTTGTTGGTAGCTCATCAGTGTGCGGATTTTCGTACCTGGCAGCAGCCAGAAATTCGCTGGGTAACGCAAATTGCGACACAAGTAGGTTTTGCTCTCGATAACGCTGAACTATTGGCAGATGCCAGACGGTTAAGCCAGCAGGTGGAAGACGAAAGCAAGTGGACAGAATATTTTATCGATGCCAGCCAGTATATTCGTCAATCCCTCAAAACAGAAGCTATCTTAAAAGCTAGTGTCAAAGAAGTACGGCGGGTATTAAATTGCGATCGCGTTGTCGTTTATAGTCTGAACTCAGATAATTATGGCGCGATTGTGGCTGAATCTGTCGCCCCTGGTTGGACGAGAGCGCAAGGCAGAGTAATCCAAGATCCTTGTTTTGCAGCCAGATACCTCGATAAATATCGCAACGGTAGGGTGAGGGCGTGGAGCAATATTTATGCAGCAGGAATGGCTAGATGCTATGTCGAGCAGCTAGAAAAGCTGGAGGTTAAAGCTAATCTGGTTACGCCAATAGTTAGTGAAGGGGAGCTATTTGGCTTGTTGGTAGCTCATCAGTGTGCGGATTTTCGTACCTGGCAGCAGCCAGAAATTCGTTGGGTATCTCAAATTGCCACTCAGGTAGGTTTTGCTCTTGATAATGCCAAACTCCTGGAACAGCTTCAAGACTCTAATCAGACAAATACCCATGTGTCCCATCAGCAGCATGAGCAAACTGAAGCTTTTAGACATCAAGTAGTTGAGATCCTAGCCGAAAACGGAGATGCTTATCAAACTCTTTCTCAAGAGGCAATGCGCCAATCTGAGACGACAATTAATGTTTTATCTCAAATTCAAACGGTAGCTGATTCATTTAATGGCATCGCTTTAAATGTACAACAGGTCAAATTTCAAGAACAGCAAAATAATTTGGCAGTAAAGGATACGCAGAATAGTTTAACTCGTGCTGTTAATAATATTGCTAATATTCAACGCACCTTTGAGGATGTCGTGACTGGATTTGATAATATTAATCATTCTTCCCAAAAGCTGGCTGAAACAGTCAATACGATTAGAGATTTGAGTAAGCAGATAGTGCAAAAATCTATGAGCATAACTAGAGTCGTAAATCGTAATCAGATTGCGATTAACGATCAAAACTCGGTTATAGATTTATCTGATACCATTTTTTCTTTGATGCAGCAATTGTTTGAGGCTTCTGCCAAAGTCGAACCACTATTTGCCAATATCCAAATAGAAGCTAGAGAAAAGGCGATCGCTTTAGACTCAGGAACACAACAGTTAATTGGCAGCAGTGGAGAATTTGAAACAGTCCGTCAAAAGCTAGAGCGAGTTGTTGCTTTGAACAATAAGCTGAATACCCTGATTGAAAATATTGCTCAAGCGGTAGAAAATCAAACAGAAAGTTCAACATTTGCCAAAGATTCTGTACAGGAAGTGGCAAGCATTGCCGAACGAATCTCCTTACAGTCAATGAGCATAACTCAATCCTTTAATCAATTAGTCGTACTAATCCAAAAACTTTGATTAGGAAGAACTAATTAATTCTGGAGTCAATCGCTTGAAAACCAGACGCTCGTTTTCCACGTCAACAAAAATAGTGTCTCTATCTTTTAGTTCACCTCGCAGAATCTGCTTGGCGATTGGGGTTTCCAGCTCTTTTTGAATTGCTCGTTTGAGAGGACGCGCACCATAAACAGGGTCGTAACCCATCTGTGCCAGCCAATCGAGAGCAGGAGCGGAAAATTTGAGGGACATTTTG
The DNA here is from genome assembly GCA_020692205.1 of Myxosarcina sp. GA_180221_E-2-1-MAG-40_15. GTDB lineage: Bacteria > Cyanobacteriota > Cyanobacteriia > Cyanobacteriales > Xenococcaceae > Waterburya. The sequence continues at coordinate 38,185 of JAIMKV010000015.1, read as the reverse complement.
TGATCTTCAAGTCGTCTTTCCAAAAACTGTACCTGCAATTTGACAATTTCCCGCAGTTGGATTTTAGTAAGACTATGGAAGATAATGATTTCATCGATGCGGTTAAGAAATTCAGGACGGAAAGAGGAGCGCATCACTTCCATAACGCGATCGCGCATTTGTTCGTATCGGCTATCGTCTCCAGCGAGATCAAGAATATATTGCGAGCCAATGTTGCTGGTCATGATAATCACTGCATTTTTAAAGTCTACCGTATGTCCCTGAGCATCAGTAAGGCGACCATCATCAAGTATTTGCAGCATGACGTTGAATACATCTGGGTGGGCTTTTTCGATTTCGTCAAATAAAATCACTGAGTAAGGACGACGGCGAATTGCCTCGGTGAGTTGTCCCCCTTCGTCGTAACCGACGTATCCTGGAGGCGCACCAATCAAACGGGCAACGGTATGTTTTTCCATGTACTCAGACATATCAATGCGGACAATCGCTGCTTCCGTATCAAATAAATAAGCTGCCAACGCTTTGGCTAATTCGGTTTTACCTACTCCCGTAGGACCAAGGAAAATAAAGCTCGCTAAGGGTCGATTGGGGTCAGCTAATCCAGCACGGGAACGTTGAATGGCATCGGCAACGGCAGTAACTGCTTCTTCTTGCCCGATAACGCGCTGATGGAGTTGCTCTTCTAGGTGCAGCAGTTTTTCCATCTCTGACTGTACTAACTTACTAACAGGAATACCCGTCCATTTAGAGATGATTTCGGCAATATCGGCTTCGGTGACTTCTTCTCGCAGCAGAGATTTACCACTGGTTTGATTTTCTGCCAGTTGGGCTTCTGCTTCTTGTAGCTGTCGCTGTAAATCGGTAAGTTTCCCGTATTTAAGCTCGGCTGCTAGATTGAGGTCGTAATTACGCTCTGCCTGTTGAACTTCAACGTTAATGCGGTCGATTTCCTCTTTAATCGCGCCAATGCGATCAATAAATTCTTTTTCAGCTTGCCATTGAGCATTAAATGCAGTTTGACTTTCTTTAAGGTTTGCCAGTTCTTGATTGATCTTTGCCAACCGTTCGACTGAAACACTGTCGGTTTCTTTTTTCAACGACAATTTTTCCATCTCTAGTTGCAGAATCTTGCGATCAATCTCGTCGAGTTCTACTGGTTTGGAAGTAATCTCCATTTTTAATTTAGCGGCAGCTTCGTCTACTAGGTCGATCGCCTTATCGGGTAAGAAGCGATCGCTAATATAGCGGGTGGAGAGAACTGCTGCTGCTACTACTGCCGTGTCGGAGATTCTCACGCCATGATGAACTTCGTAGCGTTCTTTAAGTCCCCGAAGAATCGAGATGGTATCTTCAATACTCGGCTGATCGACATACACCTGTTGGAAACGTCGTTCTAGTGCTGCATCCTTTTCAATATACTTACGGTATTCATCGAGGGTAGTAGCACCGATACAGTGTAGTTCGCCCCTTGCCAGCATGGGTTTGAGTAAATTACCAGCATCCATTGCCCCTTCAGTTGCCCCTGCACCGACGACAGTATGCATTTCGTCGATAAACATCACGATCTGTCCTTGAGCTTGTTGGACTTCTTTAAGCACTGCTTTGAGGCGTTCTTCAAATTCACCGCGATATTTCGCCCCTGCAATTAAAGACCCCAGATCTAAGGTAATAATGACGCGATTCTTGAGCGCTTCTGGTACGTCACCACTGACTACTCGCTGGGCTAATCCCTCGACAATCGCCGTTTTACCCACCCCTGGTTCACCAATGAGGACGGGATTATTTTTGGTGCGACGGGACAAGATCTGAATCGTGCGACGAATTTCATCATCTCTACCGATCACAGGGTCTAGTTTGCCTTCTTTGGCTAGCTGGGTTAAATCTCGTCCGTATTTTTCTAAGGATTGATATTTGCCTTCAGGGTTTTGATCGGTCACTTTTTGACTACCTCTAATCTCTTGAATAATAGTTTTGAGTTTGGTTTCGTTTAGGCTAAATTCTTGGTATAAAGCTTTGCCAAAGCGATCGTCTGCCACAAAAGCCATCACTAAATGTTCAATGGAGATATATTCATCGCCAAACTCAGTGCGATATTTATCGGCACGATCTAATAAACTATCCAAACTGCGACCGAGATATACAGAACCACTAGCATTAGAGACTTTTGGTTGACGAGTAATGAATGCTGCGGTTTTGTCCCATAACGATGACAGGTTAATCCCCACTTTGGTAAAAATGGCGCTTGCTAGTCCTTCTTGGTCTAATAGCGACTGCATCAAGTGTTCGCTTTCAATTTGCTGTTGCCCAGCCTGTTTTGCTAAATCGGGAGTACGGGCGATCGCCTGCCAGGCTTTTTCGGTAAATTGATTAGGATTGGTTGGTTGCATATTTATTTCACCTGCTGAGAATTGCTGGAAAATAATCAGGCGATCGCTAAAACTACTTTTTACCGTTTATGGGCGGTTATGACCTACAAAAATTAATTGAGAATGACTAGACTAAAAAAGCGATCGCCTGAGAGAAGATTAGCCAATATTGACCTTGACTACCTTATTTTTCTCTTCTTCAGCTTTGGGTAGAGTTAGATTGAGAATTCCTTCTTTGTATTCAGCTTTAACGTTAGTATTTTGCACGCGGGCTGGTAAAGGAATAACCCGACGGAAGCTACCATAGCGAAATTCGCTTCTGGTTATACCTTTTGCTTCGGTTTTAGTTTCTGATTTACGTTCCCCACTGATAGAAATAGATTCGGCTGCAACTTGAATATCAATATCTTTAGCATCCATGCCTGGAACTTCTAATTTGAGCTGGATTGCTTCTGGAGTTTCTTCCATTTCGGCAGCAGGGATAAAACCCGAACTTAATTTGTCGTTATTACTTGGGGCTAAACTATCAAATAAACTGTTCATTTCTTTTTGTAAGGCGTCAATTTCTGAGAAAGGTTGCCAACGAATTAAAGACATAATATGTACCTCCAAAACTTAGATGTTGAGATTGAATCAGAGAGTGTTGATTAATAATGTTTAAGCTGGTTTGTAAGTATCTTAAGTTTTTTACCTACACTATTGAATTTACCAAAATCCTCCCGCAACAAGGTTCGGTTTTATGACCTCTATAGGTTGAAATTTCCCTATTTAATCAAGCAGGAATTGGCTTCTTTTACTTAACTTATGATTTAAAAAATTGAGGATTTAGTGAGGATGAGAGCCAAAACTTTACTTTAAGAGCGCGATCGCTTTTTGTTGCTATTAAAACCCTGGAATCATTATTGACACTCAAGAATAGCTTTACTAGTATCAAAAACTTTTATTTATGGGTTAGTTTCCTCCAGGCTGAATCTAAAGCCGATCTCATTCGCTGATTATTACGACTGACGCTTTGCTGCAAGTCTGCCCACTTATGGTGCAGGAACTCAGTAGCTTCAGCTAAGACATCTCGGTCATGATTACCAGTCGCAGCCAGTTCTTCGCTGACCTCTCTAATCTTAACGTGTACTACTTCTGGTTCATCTTGAGGCTGAATTGAAGCGCGAAGATGGTTGACCATTTTTTGGACTAGATGCTTTACCTGTTGGGACTTTTCGCTGATCAAGTCTTTAAGTCCTTCTGTTTCAGACTTGAGGCGATTTTTTGCCTCTTCTTTAATTACGATTGCTTCTGCATCGATAGTTTGAATATCATCGGGAAATAATACCGCCCTGCCGTCATAGGATTCGGCAATGTCCCCACCTAAGATATAAGCAACAACATCTCCTGTTTCCCAATCAAAGAGAAAATCTTCTACCCATCCAATAGTATCTGACATGGGCGAACTAACTCGCATTCGTTTAAGGTGTAGCAAATTACTGGGAGACTCGAAAAAGCTACCACTGTAGGTTAACACTGCATCCGGGCCAATTACCGATATTTGTTCTAAAGGAGTATAGCCGTGGCTACCACCTAAATAAACCACATGTCCATTTGCATCTAACCACACTTCTTCGATGCGATCATATTCGGTGGCGGTAGAACCATCCATAGTCATTAAACCGATAAGTTGGCTGCGACGAATCACATTAATCATTTTCTACCCTCCAGTAAATTAAGAATTTAGGTGATTGTGGAGTAACGTTCTCTTCTTTTCCCGAAGCGATCGCTTTTAACAAACAGCGTATAATCCTAAGTACAAATGCCGATATTAGGCAGTGAGTTCATCAAAATATTGTGATGTGCTTGGAATGCAACCATTAAGTCAGCGGTACACCGCTTTGGAACGACGGGGCTGACTCCGACTTCGTGAAAAGTTCCCGCAATTCCCCAAGGTAGTCCTTTTCTGCTCAAAGTATTTACGGGTCGAAATCCTCCTGATCAATACTTCATCGAATCAGCTACATTAGGGGTTCTTCACCTTGGCATTAGCCCGCTCAAAAAGCAAAAAGTCAAACCCCTACTGATTGTGAACTATCTTCCAAGTTAATTTTGACAGTTTTTTTTGGTGCATCTTCTACTTTGGGTAAAGTAAGAGTCAAAACACCTTTATGGAAATCGGACTTAATATCATCGGTTTTGATTGCTACAGGTAGGGGAATAACCCTTTGAAACTTACCATAGTGAAATTCGGAGTGGAAGTAGTTTTTAGCTTGATCTTCGGTACTTTTTTCTTCTTGGTGTTCCCCTGAAATAGTTACCCGATCTTCGCCTACTTCTACTTCTAAATCTTTGACATCAATACCTGGAATTTCGGCTTTCAGAATCAGTTCTTTTTCTTGTTCTTTGATTTCTACGGCAGGAGTCCACATTCGTCCCAGATTATGTGATCCCATCCAGTCATTGTTACCCATAGAAAGCATATCTTCAAACAAGCGATCCATTTGTCTTCTCATGGTGCTTAGTTCTTTGAATGGTTGCCATTTGCTGAGTGTCATAATTAACCTCCACGTTGCTATATTTGATAGTTTTGAAGCTTTGTTTCTAAACTAAACAAATATTTTGAGGATATTGTGAAGGTTAGTAATTAGTTCTTAATGGCTTAGGAGTTGTGTAAAAATAACTTGAACAATTAAGTGGCCACTTTGGGTTTGATAATTATGTAAAAATTGGTCGTCGCGATCTCTGTGAGATGAACCATCACGGGTTTTACGAGAAGAAAAAACGGTATTACTTCTGCCCTTGATGTTTGAATAGTTAAACGAAGACTACTGTCATCTATTTTGTTTAAAGTCAAATTTTGCTGAATTAGATACCCTAATCTATAACGGTATACTGCAATTATTTAATTAATCCATGTCTCATTTCTATTTCGATGCCGATAAAAGCGATAATCCTACGGATACGCTTCGCGATCGCCAATCTTTTGAACTTCCAGGGGCAAAACCACATTACAACCCAGATCGCCCTGGACAAGTAGATCATATTTTTCTCAATTTAATTTTAGATATCCCGAATCAACGTTTCCAAGGGACTTGTACCACTACGATTATCCCGGTGCGTTCTGGTATTGAACAGTTAACCATGGATGCAGTAGATTTATCGATTGAGTCAGTATTAATTGACGGAATTGCTCAGGGTTTTGACTATGATGGCGAACAGATTGCGATTCATCTACAGCAGCCCAGCACTAGCGCAGCGATTAAAGTAGAGATTGCTTATTCGGTAGACCATCCCCAACGAGGACTCTATTTTATTCAGCCTACAGCAGACTATCCTGATAAACCGACTCAGGTTTGGACACAGGGCGAAGATGAAGATTCTCGCTTTTGGTTTCCCTGTTTTGATTATCCTGGTCAATTAGCTACTTCAGAAATACGAGTGCAGGTACCAGCAGGATTTAAGGCAATTTCTAACGGGGAGTTAATCAATACCGAGAAAGCAGAAGATAGTGTAATTTATCATTGGTTGCAACAGCAAGTACATCCTACTTATCTCATGACTTTAGCCGTAGGGGATTTTGCTGAAATTATTGATCAATGGCAAGATAAACCAATTACCTACTACGTCGAAAAAGGAAGAGAAGCCGACGCCAAGCGCAGTATGGGTAAGACTCCTCGCATGGTTGAGTTTTTATCCCAAAAATATGGTTATGACTATCCTTATCCCAAATATGCTCAGGTGTGTGTTGATGATTTTATCTTTGGCGGGATGGAAAATACTTCTACTACCCTGTTAACGGATCGTTGTTTGCTAGATGAACGAGCCGCAACAGATAATATGCGCACTGAAAGTTTAGTGCTGCACGAATTAGCCCATCAATGGTTTGGGGATTTGGTAGTAATCAAGCACTGGTCACACGCCTGGATCAAAGAGGGTATGGCTTCCTATGCTGAAGTCTTCTGGACAGAAGCAGAGTATGGTAAGGATGATGCAGCTTATTATTTGTTAAATGAAGCCCGCACCTATATTACTGAAGATAGTTCGCGTTATCGTCGTCCGATAGTGACTAATATCTATCGAGAAGCGATCGAGCTTTACGATCGCCATCTTTATGAAAAGGGTGCTTGTGTCTATCACATGATTCGAGCCATTTTGGGGGATGAATTGTTTAACAAGGCAATTCAGACTTTTGTGCAGGATAATGCCCACAATACTGTAGAAACGGTCGATCTATTGCGGGCGATCGATAAAGCAACTGGTTATAACCTGATGTTTCTGTTTGATCAGTATGTCTTTCGTGGTGGTCATCCTGATTACAAGGTGGTCTATTCTTGGGAAGCCGATAGCAAATTAGCTAAATTAACCGTTATCCAAAAACAGGCGAAAAAAGACAGCGACAGCAAGAATTTATTCGATCTCAAAATTCCTCTGGCTTTTGGCTATATCGCCCAAGACTCGGATCAGCCTCAATTTAAAAACTGTACCCTACGCATCCATCAACCAGAACAAAGCTTTTATTTTCCTCTAGAGCAAAAACCTGATTTTATTAGCTTTGATGTGGATAACAATTTTCTCAAAACGGTTACTCTGCAATATCCTGTTGCCGAACTGAAAAAACAGTTGAAACACGACCCCGATCCGATCTCGCGGATCTATGCTGCTGGGGCATTAGCCAAAAAAGGAGGATTAGAAGTAATCAAAGCCCTGGCTCAATCTTTAACTGAAGATCCTTTTTGGGGAGTACGGATTGAAGTCGCTAAAAAACTGGGCAATATTAGACTAAACCAAGCCATGGAAGCTTTAGCAGTTGGCTTAAAAGACAAAGATGCCAGAGTGAGACGGGCAGTTATAGATGCGTTGAGTAACTTTAAAACTGCTGCTAGCTATGACACGATCGCGCTTTGTCTTCAACAGGGCGATCTGAGCTATTATACCGAAGCTGCTGCTGCCCGTAGTTTGGGCGCAATGGTATCGGGCAATCTTAAGGACAAGCAACCTGAGGCGATCGCCTTACTCAAAACTATCTTAGAACAACGGGCTGGTTGGAATGAAGTTGTTCGCGGTGGTGCGATCGCTGGATTAAGTAAAATAACAACTTCTCCTGAAGCTGTAGATCTAATTATGACCTACACCAAGCCAGGTATTCCTCAAGCTTTGAGACTGACATCCATCCGCTGTTTGGGTACAATATCTACTGGTCAAACACCTGAGAAATTAGCTGAAATCTTAGAACAGTTAGAAGCGATCGCCCGAGAGTCTTTTTTCTTAACTCAGGTGGCGGTTGTCGGTGCTTTGGAACAGATGCAGACTAGCCAGGCAATTAATATTCTTAATGAACTGGCAGAGCAAACTCCTGATGGTAGAGTCCGTCGTCGTGCCGAAGAAGCAGTAACTAAGGTGCAGAAAAACCTCGGCACAGACAAAGCTGTTACCGAATTGCGTCAGGAAATTAATCGACTCAAACAGACTAATCAAGATCTTACTAGTCGTTTAGCTAAGTTGGAAGCACAAGCTGATAGTTAATACTAAGTTTGAAGTCTGAGATTATCTCGTAGCGGTTGCGATCGCTTTATAGTGAGCGACTCTTGAGTAACGGCATAGTTGCGTTACTCAAGAGCAAGTGAAATTTCTTTGAATTAATACTTCCCAATAGGCAAAAATCTCCAGGAATCTGTTAACGCTTGAGCAAACTAGAGTTTTAAAGCGTAGGCAAATGAACCTATGGGTAGTAATTGCTGATGAGGTTATTATCAGGAAAAATAAGTGCTGATTATGACTAAATCTACCATTTTTTGTCCTATATTTCTTCTTTCTAAATGTATTAGCAATAATTATAATATTGCTAATTATTAAAACTATGTCAAACAGTTCTTTTTACAGTAAATTTCTGATTATTTTGGTTACGGCGATCGCCTGTATTATTGTTGGGATTAATTATCGAAATAACCTTCAAACTCCGCCAATAGCTCAACCAAATCCATCAATCGAGAAGAAAGTTGAGTTGCCACCAATATCAAAAATCAAGTCATCTCCAGCAGAGCTACCTGCATATCAGACTACGCTTGCCTTTGAACAATATAAACCTAGATATACGACCACAACTATCCACCCTAGTAACTACGGCGCTCGCTACAGTACAGACGTTGATGGTAACGCTTTGAATAATTTACCGATTGTTGTCTTACATGAAACCGTTGACTCCGCTATGAGTGCAATTAATACGTTTAAAACACCTCATGACGATGACAACAAACAAGTTAGTTATCATGCTTTAATTTCCCTGGATGGGACGATTATCTATCTCCTTCCTGCCGATAAACGGGCTTTTGGGGCAGGTAATTCAGTATTTGAAAGTACTAGCGGTATTGAAACAGTCCAGACTAATCCTAATTTACCGCCATCAGTCAATAACTTTGCTTACCATATATCTTTAGAGACACCACCAGACGGGCGTGGAACAAGTAACCAGGACGACCATAGCGGATATACAGAAAGTCAATATAAGTCTTTAGCTTGGTTGTTAGCTTTAAGCGACATACCAAATAATCGGATTACTACCCATAAAAATGTCGACCGTTCTGGTCAAAAAATTGACCCGAGGAGTTTCGATTTTGACAAATTTTTGACCATTCTTGACACCTATCGCCAATCTACTGAAGACAAAATATCTGCTAGATGAAGATCTGATTAATTAGTTACGAGTTCCAAAATTTAGGCGATCGCCTAATTGATATTGAGAACCTTGGAATAGAGAGATCACTTGTTCTTTTTTTCCTGCTCAAACTTATAAAACAGAGGGAGAAATAAAACGTTTTTATTTTTTATTTAATTCTACCGAGCTACTTAGATAATTTTGAAATGCTTGAGTTGAGTAATAAACTTTAGCCATCCAATTCTACAGCACGACGTAAAAGCTGTTTTCCTGCTTCCCAATCGGCATAAGCACCAAAGTTACCTGGTTGTCCTGTCAGTCTCATTGCACCGTAACCAAGACGATTAACTTGTATATTTCCACCTAACTTAAAAGTGGCAGAAATAGAAGGATCAGATGACGAAATAATATTGTTATTCATGTTTTTTTCCAGCGTAAATTACTTTGTTGATATGTTGTTATTTTGCAGAGTTCATCGAACCTGAGATTTCGATTATGTTGCCATTATTGTCTTTGATAAAGCCTACTCTTACACCAATGTTCGGATAATCAGCAGCTTCAATAAATGTTGGTACGCCTCGTCGATTTAGTTCGGAAATTGCATCATCAACACTGTCTACTCGAAAGCAAAAATGTCCCACACCAGTTGTTCGTAATGCTTCTCCAAAATCTGACATATTTGGCATTCCCGCACGTGCTTGAGTAGTTCCCACCACTTCAATCCGAAAGCCATGAACATTAAGATAGGCTAACTGTAAATCGGGTAATTCAGCTACAGTCCATTCTTGTTCTATAGTTGCATCAAATTTTTCTTGATACCATTCAAGCGTCTCGTGATAGTTGGGAACACTAATCATTACGTGGTCTATTCGCATTGAATTAAGTCCTGTTTTATCTGTGTTGAAATTTGACATGATGTTTTTTCTTATTTTGCTCCTATTCGTTTACTGGTCCCCAAATATTTTCGTGAACAATGACCCAGTTACCATCGCGTTTTTCTAGCAATAAAGTAGCGTGAGCGCGGGCTTTAAATTCTGTTCCATCAGGTTTTCTGCCGTAATTATCGACATAAAGCGTTGCTGCTGCTGCGTCTTCTGATTGAGGGTATACGCGGATACTTTCAGTTACAGGAGTAAAAGTCCAATAGTCATAGCCCCTGACAAATGCCGACCAAGTATCGTGATGATCTTTCACTCCTTTGAAAACAGTTTTTGATTCAGCATCAGTAAAGTCAAATGCTAACAGTTCGTCAGTTTGTAGATAAAAAAGTGCAAAAGATGCACTAGTAAAGTTAGGGGCATTTTCCTTTGGACTCCAAGCTTCACCCCAATCATTGATAAATTCTCTAACTTCAGCTTCAACTTGATTTGGGTTGGTTGTATCCTGGCTTATTCGGACTGTTTGACTGTACCGCTCTTTGAACGGTTGTTCTGCTAATGCGATCGCATTACTAGATAGTATTAAAGCTAATATTCCTATCAAAATTTGTTTATTCATCATTTTGATTTTAAAACTTATTTGTTTCTACTTATATACAAGTAATAAAGTTCTTGTTTTCAATGCTAGTTTTTGGATATTTCTCCTCCAGTCAAATGTTCATGTACCAATCGCCATTGACCTTTAAGGCGTTTCCAAACATGAGTACCATATTGTTTAGCTTTTATTTCTCGTCCATCTTTCCCTTTTCCGCCACCAACCCAAGAAAAAGTAGTCACAGCTAGATCTCCGTCTATTGAAATTTCAAAATTATCTTCTAACTTGACTTCCCAGTAGCTAATATTTTCTTCCATAAAAGGTATCCAAGTATCAAGATATTCTTGTAAGCTACGCAGCACTACAACATCGTTTTTGTAATTATCAAAAACTAAGATTTCATCTTTTCCTGTAGCAAATATGTTCTCAAAACCCTCGCCCGTAAATGGTTTATCTTTAGGACAAAAGATGGATAGCCATTGGTCGGTAAGTTGACGAATTTCAGCTTCGTCTTTTGCTTGTTGAGATTGTGTTGTTGTATTCATGTTCTTTGTTTTAAAATACGAAACGGCAAGCAAATAATTTGATCGAAAGATTGTGACTAAATCCTTGATTTGTTTAAGTAGTCAGAAACAAATTCAGCCATACTTAAGACTGTAGTGAAGAAGGTGCAGACAAATGCTCATGAATCATTACCCAAGTTCCATTACGCTCTTCCCAGATTCCAGTTTGTCTTTGTACGAATTTCAATTCTTTGCCGTCTTTAGTTTTGGCGATAATATCTTGTAAAACAGTTGTCCAAACTAGATCTTCGCGTCGGAAAGTTTGTAAATCTTCTCTAGTTTTAAGTTTTAGCGATATTAGACCTAAACCTTGTTTCATTTCTGCAAACGCCTCTTTCATGTCCGCAACGTTGGCAAAACTATGAGGTGTGACGGCATCGTAATGTAACAAGTCTTCGTTAGCATAAAGCTGCTCTATCGTTGACCAATCAGGTTCTCCTGCTTGAGTAGTCCAAGCTACACAATACTGATTAATTCTTGTTTGTAGAGCGGTTAGATCTTCCGAGAGATTTTTTTTGATTTGAGACATAAATTCTACTTTTACTTTAGATACAACCAGGAATGAAATAATTTCATCAACATGGGCATTACCCAGTAAGTCATCAGATAAACTAATACTCCTGTTAAAACCAAGGTACGGATAGGTAACGGTAATAAACTTAGAGGTTGGTTGAAAAAATAAAGAATCAAGGTGATTAACGGATAAATTGCCAGCCAAGTTAGTAAAAACAACTTATAGCGTTGTGGACGTTTAGTCGAGGTTGATAATTTAGTTAACGCTCTAGTTTGATGGTAGGTAGCCATTTAAAATAATCTAGACAAGACTTGTTTGATATCGTTACGCTACGTAATTAATATAATTGAAAGGAAACTGATATGTCAACCCCTAAAACAAAAAAAGCTCAAACCCTTGTAAAATCTAAATATAAAAGATACTGAGTGCGTATAGTCGGCTTTGCCTCATCGCTTTTGTTGAATTTAGGATAAATAGATGAATTTTTATCTCAATACTAGAGCTTTGAGATCAGGTTCTACCCATTGCAATCTTGCCGTTTTCGACATTAATTTATCTCGACTGTAATAATTCAACGGAAACGATTTATCTCCGTAAAGACTAATTAGCCGATCTGCTAGTAAATCTATAGGTTGCGATCGCTCTGTTTGTTGTAAAAATTTGTTAATCAGCCAGATATAAAACCGAGTAATTGTCTCGTGATATCCTTGAGTTTCTGTATTTTCAATTCCACAAGCGATATTGTACTGTTTAATATTCTGACGCAATCTTTCTATTGATTCATAAGGGGCATAATGTAATAGATGCCATAATCCCACTTTTAAATGAGCTTTATGAGTCCACTCTTTTTTGGGTAGCTTGCGGGATAAAAATGCATCAACTAATTCTTCTGTTGATGACTTCATAAAACTAGATTGTAGCTGTATCTATTAATTTAACTGCGATCGCCTAATTATATTGTTTATAAATTACATTTTTTATTTGAAGTCATCATTTTGTTTACTTTTCATCTTTATAAACTTCGCTGCGATGTTTTATTCTAATTATAATAACCAACAAAATATCATCTTTTATTTCGTAAACTACTCGATAATCTCCTACTCGAATACGATAAGAATTATCATCACCTTGTAATTTTTTAACCCTATTAGGACGGGGATGTATTGCTAATTCATTGATTTTAGCTTGTATACGTTTTTGTAGGTCTGGAGGTAATTTTCTAAATTGTTTTCTTGCACCGTTAGAAAATTCAATTTTATAACTCACGCAACATTCTTTTTAATTTCATTTTGTATTTCTTCCCAGGCTACAGTACCGTTAATACCTATATCTTCTCTAGCTTCTTTAACTGCTTTTAAATCTTCTTCATCTTCTATGTCATCTATATGTTTTAATAATGCATAAATTTCGTCTAAAGTACTATCATAAGCTTGATCTAACAGTAAGTTAATATCTTTAATTAATTGTTCTCTTTCTCTTTCAGTTTTCATTTTCATACCTTTTTGAAACTTTAAAGTAGTACCAATATAGTCAAATTATCTGAAATTAAGATATTTTAGTATTGCTTTATATTCTGACTTTTTTCGAGAATGCAGCTTATTTCAATCTTGCTCGCCTACTTAATCCTAGTGTATTTCCTAATTAGTTAAAAAAGATTAGAAACGAAAACTGATATGTCAACCCCTAAAACCCAAAAAGCCAAAACCCTTGTCAAAGCTGGACGTGGTAGACCGCGATCGCCTGAAACCCGTGAGAAAATCCTCAAAGCAGCTTACGAAATGCTCAACGAAGTAGGATTTATGGATTTGACCATTGAAGGAGTAGCAGCGCGAGCAGAAGTAGGCAAACCAACGATTTATAGACGTTGGAAGACTAAATCCGCATTAGCAATGGATGCTTTTTTAGAAGCTGTAACACCTGAGATCGCTTTTCTTGATACAGGTTCGGTTAAAGAAGATTTTCGGGAACAAATGCAAAAAATAGTTCAGTTAATGAATAGTCCAAGAGGGGAAGTACTGGCTAATGTTATTGGTTGCGGGCAAGCAGATGAAGAATTAATTGCAGCCTTTCGAGATAACTGGCTAACTCCCAGAAGAGAAGATGCAAAACGAATATTTCAACGGGGAGTAAAGCGAGGGGAATTAAGACCAGGTATAGATGCCGAAGTTGCGATCGATGCTCTGTATAGTCCGCTTTTTTATCGCTTGTTGCTTAAACATCAACCACTAACAAATGAATTTGTAGACGAATTGGTTGATGTGGTTATTGGAGGATTAGAAAATTAGCTTTGCTGAATTAAAGTATACTACAAGGGCGACGCAAAGCTAGTGTATGGTAACTCAAGAGCTAATCGCCGAAAAGCGATCGCTTTCTAGGGTTGATAGAATTTCTTTATCATTAAATTAATTCAATAATTTCATTAAGCACCTTGCTCAATACAATCCATTACCTGTAAATAAGCGGGATCGTCTGGATGAATCTCTCGTTCTTCGATGCTGTTGTCATCATAAATAGCTTTTCGAGCATTTTCGGCAATAACAGCGTTGGAAATTAACTCTAGAGCATCGAGTCGTTCGATGTTGCTTAGTGCTTCGGCATATTTTCGGCTATGGGTATGTCGAACCGACTCTTGACAATAATTTGATAGTTCTCGACTTTCAGTCATCACCGCAAAAGCAAAATCTTTTTCTACCTCGCTGCCATATAATCCCTTATAAAGCAAATTGACCATTGAGGCATCATGACTGCGAATTGAGTACTTATTCTCAATTTGTGGCCAATATCTCAAAGCTTTCAAGCCTTCTAAAGATCCTTTGTTTAAACCAGCGTATTCACACCACTGCTCAAATTCTTCAATTGTAATCGGACAGCGACCATGTTCGAGCATCCCGTTGGCTAAGGCTTGTCCAGCCTGGAAATTTCTGGTCGGTTTGCCTGTCACGGGGAGCATCATACTACCTCTTACATCTGCCACAATAGCTGTTAGCTGCGAGAAAGTGTGATCTCTTACCTTCTCCGTAAAACCCCCTTTATTTAAAGTCGCTTCAATTCTCGGTACAGCATAGCCTAACTCGGTTAAAGCTATGGGTTGCTGTTGATAAAGTTTGAGGCGATCGCGCCGAAACATCGAAACATTTGCTGCTTGGTCGAGACATTGATTGAGTAACAATGTTAGCAGTGTTGGTAAAATTCCTGTATTTTGCCGATGATATCGATATCCAAATCCTGCCAATATAGATGCCATGTTTTTGGCCGCTTTAATGTATTGGGCTTCAACGTTATGAATTCCAGGCGCAACCTGAATATTGGGCGAGAGTTTATTCAACATTTGCGCCCCAATTAATGCCGTTAGAGCGTTGGGATGGCAAAAATTGGCGGTAAAGCTGTCAACTGGGGCGCGCAAAGCACCATGTCGATGAAAGCCAGAAAAGAAGGCTAAATTAGGGTATTTTTCGCATAGTACGTATGAATTATTTTGGCTGTCATCATGATTAAACGAACCTGCCAGGCAAGCTAGGACTACATTATTACGCCTCATTTTTTCTCTAATTTTGCAAGCTTCAGTCAAATCTGCTTCGATATATTTGCTGTTAGCACTCAATAGCACCAAGTCACATTTATCAATCAGATATTCTAAATTATTGGGAATTGATGCTTCTCCTTCTTTATGAAAAGCTAATCGCTGCATTTTGACTACGTGTCTTGAATCCATACCACGAATTTCGTCTTCGGAAAAAGCTCCCAGTAAATCTCTGCCAGGGCGAGGGGCTAATAGTAAAGACCTTTCGCTTTTTTGCATTGTTGAGTTGTAGGCGAGAGAAGCTGGATATAAACCAATACTATAAAAGCCTATTTTAGCTCGGCTTAATCTACGAATCCGTTGTTTAATGCTTCTTTTGTCTAACGAATCACTAAAAAAACTGTTTCGCATTATTTTGTATTTTATCTAGATTGCAACTTTAGTAGTCTATCAAGATTCAATAAAAAGGCGAAATCATCACAAGCGATCGCAATACTTGCAGCAACCATAAGTCCTAATCGAGTTTTGTCTGATTCGCTGATAAGCTTAAATTGCTCACTTTAGTCAGCTAGTTTACTATGATGCAAGGGTTTTATTGACGTGTCTTGTCAGTGTCCTGTTTTCCCTACTTAATTTAAAATGACACATTCAATTTTATTCCAAAGATTTAGACGTACTTTACGCCAAGCCTACGAGCAAAACCTTGATGATCCAAAAGCTTCAGAAGTTTCTGGGGCTAGTAAAACAGCTAAGTATAAACGCAGAAAATTTCTGAAAATGAGTACTTTAGCTGGCAGTGCCGCGATCGCCACAACCGCAATACCTTTAATCAAAGCAGCCCAAAGCCGATCAACTCCGCCAAAAATCGCGATTATTGGTGGTGGCATAGCAGGTTTAAATGCTGCTTATCAGTTGAAAAAAGCCGGGTTAGAAGCTACTGTTTATGAAGCTAAATCTCGTATTGGTGGGCGCATTTATTCGATGACGGGAGTAGCAGGAAAAGAATTAGTGACCGATTTGGGTGGTGCGTTTATCAACACCAGTCATGAAGATATGTTGGCGTTGGTAAAAGAATTTAATCTAAGCTTGTTTAACCGTGTGGAAGCTGCGGAAAATTCTCCTTACCCCGCCGAAGGATATTTTTTTGATGGTAGATTCCAACCAGAAGCCGAAGTAGCCGAGAAATTACGTCCCATTGCCCGACAAATTGTCGCTGATGCGAGTTTGTTAGATCAAGATGCTGACCAATATGCACCTATTTTTGATCGCCTTTCCGTAGCCCAATATTTAGAACAGCATGCTGATAAAATTACTGAACCCTATATTAAAGTTTTACTCGAAAATACCATTCGCACTGAATATGGTGTCGAACCAGAATCATCTTCCACCTTGCATCTACTCTATAATCTCACTACGGTTGAGGAAAATAAGGTTACAGTTTTAGCTGGAAATGACGAAACCTATGTAGTTAAGGGTGGTATTAATAAAATCACTGAATCTTTAGCCGCAGCATTGCCTCAAATTCAAACTCAAAAGCGTTTGCAGGCAATTAGAGCAGATGGTGATGGTTATCGCTTGAGCTTTAGCGATCGCTCAACTGTTACCGCCGATTATGTAATTATGGCTATTCCTCTGGCTGTGCTACGTAATCTCGATCTCCAAGTTGAATTACAGCCCAAATTCCGCAAATTTATTCAAGAAGTCAACTTGGGACATAACGAAAAAGTCTTTGCTGGGTTTAAAGAACGGGTTTGGCTGCAAAAACAGGGATTTGCGGGCAGTATTTGGACTGATCTTGGTTTTTCAACCATTTATGATGAAACCCTACGACAACCAGATACAGACAATAGTGCTTTGACTTTTTTCTTAGGGGGTAAAGAAGTAACCGCAATGCATTCTGAATCTTTAGCATCTCGCCAACAATCTTTTTTAGACCGCTTTGAGCAAATTATTCCCCAAGCCAAATCTGAGGTAACAGGTGATTTCTTCTGTACTAACTGGAGTCGAGATCCTTTAATCACTGGAGGTTATACTAACTTTAAACCAGGACAGTATACAGAATTTGCTGAGTTTCTTTACATTGAATCAGAAGTTCCCGAAGAACGCCAAAACATTGTGTTTGGTAATCTGATTTTTGCAGGAGAACATTTTAGCGATGAATTTTATGGCTATATGAATGGTGGCGCTCAAACAGGAAGGCTGGCAGCAGCAGTTGTCAAGGCAAAAATCGGTGTAGCAAAATAATTTTCGGCTATTTAAAATTTTTAGAGCTTCATGACATTACGGAGTCTAATGTTTGCCACGAACAAATAGCTCTAGTTGGTTTTTATATGCTTTAAATATAAAATAGCCTTACTCTTTGAGTAGTCTAGTTCATTCTAGTAAGGGTTTGATTGCCGTGTCTTACCAGTGTTTTGTTTGCAACAACCATACTCCTTTACGACTGTCAATCAAGCATGGCAGGCTTCATAAGCACCTAATCAATAGAAGTGGTGTAGGTTCGCCTTACTGTATCTGAATCAGATTAACTTCGGCTTCGTTTAGAATAGCTACGTTGTTTTCTAGAGAAGCCGATAAGATTCATTGATCGCGATCGCTAAAGTATTTATGTTTGAGACTCAACAACAGTTGATCGTTGCGTTTTGCTGTCGAAGTAAATTACGAGCCACTCTGAGATTTGAGCGATCGCCAATTCAATTTGACCTACAAAATTTTTAATCACCACTAATTATTGATAGGAGATGCGATGTTAGATTGTTCTGATCAGCCAAAAAAGCTAGACTCTTTGACCCAGATAGATCTAGAATCTCTGTGGCATCCCATGATACAGCATCAAAAATACGCCCGCAATCCACCCAAACGCATGGAACGAGCGCAAGGGTGCTATGTCACCGATGCAGAGGGGAAAGAATATTTGGATGGAGTCTCAGGATTATGGTGTGTCAATGTCGGCTATGGACGACAAGAACTAGCAGATGCAGCCCACGAACAGCTAGTCGAACTGTCTTACTTTCCCTTGGTGATGAGCCATTCCCCTGCCATCAAGCTAGCAGCAAAACTACTGGAACTGTTGCAGTTTGAGGGTAAAGTTCATTTTTCCAATAGTGGTTCAGAAGCTAACGAAACCGCGTTTAAAATGGCGCGTCAATATCATGCCCAAACAGGAGGTGCCAGACGGTATAAAATTGTTTCTCGCTATCGCGCCTATCACGGCAACACTATGGGTGCGTTAAGTGCTACCGCGCAAGCCGAACGACGGGCAAAATACGAGCCTCTCGTACCAGGCTTTCTCCATGTTCATCCACCCTACTGTTATCGTTGTCCCTTTGGTAAAACCTATGGCTCTTGTAAGATCGAGTGTGCCAGCAATATTGAAAACACGGTGATTCATGAAGGGGCGGAAAGTATCGCGGCGATTATCGTCGAGCCAGTTATTTCTGGTGGCGGGGTAATTGTTCCCCCCGATGAATACTTACCTATGCTGCGGGAAATTTGCGCTCGCTATGGCATCCTGTTAATCTTTGATGAGGTAGTAAGTGGATTTGGTCGTTTGGGCAAGATGTTCGGACACGAACACTGGGGAGTTAAGCCAGATCTAATTACTTTGGCAAAAGGTATTACCAGTGGTTATCTACCTCTTTCAGCAACTGTCACCCAACAGCATATATTTGACGCTTTCTTGGATGAAACCGATCCTACTTCACACTTCCGTCATATTAATACCTATGGAGGTAATCCTGCTTCTACTGCCCTGTCTTTAAAAAATATCGAGATTATCGAAACCGAACAGTTAGCTCAACAAGCCGCCAAGATGGGGGTATATTTAAGAGCAGAATTATCGACGATTGAAGATCATCCTTATGTAGGAGATATCAGGGGCAAAGGATTACTGATCGGGATTGAATTAGTCGCAGACAAAGAAACCAAAGAACCGCTTGCTGGAGAAAAGGTAGGGGCAATTGTCTCTGACTGCCTAGAACTTGGCACGATCATTGGACGAAACGGTAGCACCATTCCTGGGCTGTCTAACGTGTTGATTATTGCTCCTCCATTGATTTTGACCAAAACAGATGCGGATTTGATTGTCGATAGTTTGAAGCAGGCTTTGGATAGCCAGGTTGCTCAAGTATAGACTAACAAATTATCATCTCTGTCCATCTATTTGAACTTATTAGTTTGGGTGGACAGTTAATTAACTAAAATCAAAACTATACTGGCTCAATATAAAGTTTTTAGAACCAAATAATTGATAGTAAATATATTTAAATCAAGTAATAGGTTGATAGATACATTGATTTTTTAACCTAAAATTTTTCGTAATAAATAATTTACTCTAACTATTTTTGATTAATGATAATTAGTAATAATAAAACTTAAGCTAAATTTAAATTATTTAGTTTGCCGATAATCAATGCGGGTAACGCGCCTGTGGTTGAGCGAATTGCACGCTCAATTACCATATTGATTAAGTTACCAAGCAAAAATATTTGATTAATCTTCAAGATAAATACTTTTAAATTATTTAATTATCCTCTTATTTTACTAAAGTTAAATATATTCTTAGCTTGGTATTGCTGATAGCTATCGGTCAAAAGAGTATATTTAATTACAGTTTTTTGGAATAAATAGTTGCAAACTAATGCTGATAACCTAAAAATATTTTTAACAGCAACAATGGCATCTTAAATTGGCAATATCGATATCCGTTTTTAAAGTAAAAATATCACGAAATATAGATTATTTGAGTAAATAAAGTTATGGATCAGCTAGTATTTCGATTTAAAAGGTATTTTTGGTTGCTCGTTTTGTTAGTAATTTTGACACCTCAAGTTGCCTTAGCTCAAGCGGCAAACAGTGGTTTTTTGGGAGGAATAGAAGCAGTATTTCAAAAAATTGTTGACGTACTCAATTTGTTTTTCTACTTTAAAATTGGTGGTGAAAATGGGATGCCACTGATCGTGCTGTGGTTAATTAGTGGAGGAATATTTTTTACTTTACGTTTAAAATTTATTAATCTTCGTGCCTTCAAACACGCTATTGATGTAGTGCGAGGTAAATATGACGATCCTAACGACGAAGGAGATGTGTCTCATTTCCAAGCTTTAGCCGCAGCCCTTTCTGGTACGGTAGGTATTGGTAATATTGCTGGAGTGGCGATCGCCATTCGGTTAGGTGGACCAGGAGCAGCTTTTTGGATGACTATGGCTGGCTTTTTAGGTATGTCGAGTAAGTTTGCCGAATGTACTCTCGGTCAAAAGTATCGCATTATTAAGCCCGATGGAACGGTAGGCGGTGGTCCGATGTATTACCTCAATCGTGGTTTATCGGCGATGGGCATGACGGGTTTGGGTAAAGCACTGTCAGTAATTTTTGCCGTTTTCTGTGCGATCGGCAGCTTAGGAATTGGCAATATGTTTCAGGCAAATCAGGCATTTGCCGCCGTATCAAACGTTTTACCTTTTTTAGAGAACTACAGCTGGTTGTTTGGCATTATCTTAGCAGCAGTTGTGGGGTTAGTAATTATCGGCGGTATCGAACGCATCGGTGCAGTAGCAGGGGTTTTAGTCCCAGCCATGGCGGTAATTTATGCCCTCGCTTGCTTTTGGGTAATTTTAGTCAATATAACCGCAGTTCCAGAGGCGATCGCCACAATTATCAGAACGGCATTTAGTCCAGAAGCAGTTGCAGGAGGAGCTATCGGCGCGATTGTGGTTGGATTTCAACGGGCTGCTTTTTCCAACGAAGCGGGTTTAGGTTCAGCAGCGATCGCTCACTCGGCAGCTCGTACCGACGAACCAGTTAGAGAGGGTGTAGTTGCTTTGCTAGAGCCATTTATCGACACAATATTTATTTGTAATCTGACGGCAATTGTGATTATTTTGACTGGGGTTTATGCCGATCCAAACTCTACCGATCTCGATGGAGCGCAACTATCTGCGGCATCATTTGAAACGGTTATTAGCTGGTTTCCTTATGTGATCGCTGTAGCAGGGTTTCTATTTGCCCTTTCCACGATGATTTCCTGGAGTTACTATGGACAGCAAGCTTGGGCATTTCTCTTTGGCGATCGCACTGTGAATGTTTACAAAGTAATATTTTTACTTTGCGTCTTCGTCGGTACGGTAGTCAATCTTGGTCCTGTTCTCGACTTTAGCGATATTATGGCACTAGCGATGTCTTTGCCTAACCTCCTGGGCTGTTTTTTGATGTCTGGACTAATTGCTAGAGAACTAAATGACTACATGTCTCGCTTAAAATCTGGGGCGATGTTAACAGAGCTTGAAAAAGTTAGAGAACCTGTTCTTAAATAGATGGAGATATTAATATGAGTTGGCTCAAAAAACAATCTGTACTGATTCCCCTTGATTTTTCCGAACTGTCCTATGAAGCGATCTCTCCAGCCAAGGAATTTGTTGCAGCTGAAACATCTTTAACCTTGATTCATGTTCTTACCCCCCTACATCCAGCCGATCCAGCAGCGATGTGGAATACTCTCAATGATCACCAAAGAAAAGATAAGGTCAAAGACTTTCTCGCCCAGAAGCTGGGGGAAATGGGATATAAAGAGGTGAAGATTCAGGTTGCCATTGGCGATCCGAGTACGGAAATTATCGACTGTGCCAAGGAAATAGCAGCCGACCTAATCGTATTACCTTCCCATGGGCATAAGGGCGTTAGTCGTTTTTTACTGGGTTCGGTAGCAGAAAGAGTGGTGCGATTGTCTCCTTGTCCAGTTCTGGTTCTCAAATAAAAGTAACTCGTCATGAAGATTGATCAAATTTATCTGATTGAGAAACTCGGTTTCTTCTTTGACCGTATTTTCGATTATTACCGCGGAATGCGGTGCCTGCTGTCACTTTAATATTTCATTTACCTGACTAATTAAATCTACAGCAGCTTGTCTAATTGTTTCTGTAGTTGAATCTGCATCACTGTATTGATGGGGATACATAATCGCCCTCGAACTACTGACAACTGCACCTAAACCATCGGGATTAAAACAGGCTCTAATACCTTCTTTACCGCCTCCTTGTGCGCCAACACCTGGGACAAGAAATAGACTATTGGGTAACTGTTTACGCAAGCGTTGTGCTGCTTCGGGATAGGTTGCGCCGACTACTGCACCAATACCGCTATAGCCAGATTCGCCAATACTGTGATCTGAAGCAGGTTTAATTAAATCAGCAATGATTTCGTAGAGATAGCGATCGCCGATCTGTTGTTCTTGAACTATCGATGCGCCAGGATTGGAGGTTTTCACACAGACAAAAATCCCTTTACCCCATTTGGTTGCTGACTCGAAGAAAGGATCAAGACAATCTTTACCTAAGTAAGGAACAATGGTGATAGCATCAGCTTCCAGAGGACGAGGGGGTTCACCAGCTAGATAGCTTTGAGCATAAGCCGTGGCGGTAGCAGCAATATCACCTCGCTTGACATCTAATACAACCAATAAACCGCGATCGCGCGCCGCCGTAATAGTTTTTTCTAAGGCGACAATTCCCGCCGAACCAAATAACTCGTAGTAGGCACTCTGAGGTTTTACCGCAGGAACAAGATCGGCGATCGCATCTAACACTAGCAGATTATATTGATAAATTGCTTCAGCACAGTCGGCTAAGCTACTTTGCTGGTTGATTCCCTGTCTTTGTAACCAGCGATTGGGCATTCTTCCTAATGCGGGATCTAATCCGACAATACAAGGAGTCTTCTTGCGACGAATTTGCTCAATTAGCCGATCTACAAACAGCTTTTTCATATCAAAAATTTAAGCACTTACAATACAATACGACGTTTAGTAGACTAAAGCTATACGCTTCATACTTCATACTTCAACTCGCCAATGTTTTAGTGATCAATCCCCAAAGATTAATTCTAAACGCTGTTGCGATCGCTTTAATGCTTCTGCGGGAGTTTGTTTCAGCAACAAACTGGCTTCAATTGCCCTACCTAAATTTTCGGAAAGCCGATTGTACTGAGAAATGATCGGACGAGATTTGGCATAGTGCATCTGCTCTAAGAATACTTTAACCACAAGGTTTTCGCTGACAAAGTTTTGATACGATTCACTCTGTTGAGATTTAGTATTCACGGGTAAATAACCTGTCTCTAATGCCCAAGTTGTCTGAAATTTTTCGCTCAAGATATATTCGAGAAATCTTAAACTAGCTTGTTCTCTCTCTGGGGTGGTTTTAAAGACAAATAAATTTTCACCACCAATTACCGCAGCAGGTTGGTTAGCCACAGGTATAGGAAAGACACCATAATCGATATCAGCTAACTTTAACTGAGCCAGTGTCCAAGGGCCTGTAATCTGCATTGCCACTTTGCCGGCGATAAAGTCATCGATCTCGTAACCCCTTTCGGGTGGGGATAAGATAGCTACCTGATCTTGAACTAAATCGGCGCCGAACTGTAGTGCAGCGATCGCACCAGGATTAACTAAATCGGGCTGTCCTTCTACTAATAAATCCCCTCCTGCGCTATAAATAAATGGTAACCAGGTAAATACCGTCCATTCTTCCTTACCTAAAGATAAATAAATGCCATGTTGATCGATACGACGATCATTATCCGTATCCTGAGTTAGTTTTTTTGCCGTTTGGTGTAACTCCGACCAAGTTTGAGGAACAGCTTCAATTCCTGCCTGCTTAAATAAACTAGGGCGATAAAATACCGCAGCATTATTCGTGGCAAAGGGAACAGATAAAATATGTCCGTCTAACTCCATCGAGTCAAACATAGCTGGATCTATTTCGGTTTTAATTGCTGAATTGTCTAACCAATCTTCTAAAGGCAACAATGCACCTAGCTGATTTAACTTCCCCGCAATTTGCGCCACAAACCAAAGGATATCAGGGGGTTGTTCGCTAACCGTAGCAGCTAGTATTTTAGGTAGCTGGGCATCGGGTTGACCAATGTACAACGCTTCAACTTCAAGATCTGGGTTATTTTGATTAAATTCATTGACTAATTTGGCAAAGATATCCCGATTTTCTGGAGGATTAATCCCGTGCCAAAAGGTTATTTTAGTAATACCAGGCTCGTCTGTTTGATTAATATTACTACAGCCAGTAACTAGCATTAGACATACTAGTCCAATCGCCATAAAATTGTTGATTAAACCTCTATAGTTGCGCTGATAAAAACTTTTCAAACTGTTAAAATACTGAATTTGGATTTGGCAGAAAGATATAGTTGCGTTCTTTTCCAATTTAAGCGTAAATCAGACTCTAGAGGCTAAATAAAGCTGCAATCTTATTGCTCTAACGACAAATGTTTGTGATCTGAAGCAGAAATTAATTAATCTAAGTATTTTGCCAGATAATTCTGTAGCAAATATAAAGATCTTATTGTCATTAATATCGGCAATAATAATGATTTAATCGATTCTTGCTGCGATCTAAGACTGCTTATTTGAGCAAACTATTACCAGAGTATAAATTGGATCTTTTTTTTGTATCTAACGCTGCTTTTTTTTTGGTATTAAAGAGTACAATTTTCCCCACGGAATAATATTTCGTAATTTACTCACATTTAAAGTCTAACAAGTTTTTTCTTACTCAAGCGCAAAGCGGGTAACAAAAGAGGTTTAGATACATTCGAGATATTTAAGATCATGTCACAATTAGGAAGACGTAAATTTTTACTTTACAGCTCCACAGGAGTCTTGGCTAGTCTACTGTTGAAGGGTTGCGCTGACGCTGGCGGTGGGGATACGGCTGCCAATACTGAAGCTGCTACTACTGAAACTGCTGCGGCGGATGGGATCAAAGTTGGCATTCTCCACTCTTTGAGCGGTACGATGGCAATCAGCGAAACCACTGTAGTCGATGCAGAAATGATGGCGATCGACGAAATTAATGCTGCTGGTGGTCTTTTAGGAAAGCAGATTATTCCGATTCAAGAAGATGGGGCATCAGATTGGTCTACCTTTGCCGAAAAAGCAGCTAAGTTAATCGACCAGGATAAAGTAGTGACGGTGTTTGGCTGTTGGACATCCGCAAGTCGTAAAGCAGTGTTGCCAGTATTTGAATCGAAAAATCATATGTTGTGGTATCCCGTTCAATATGAGGGACAAGAATGCTCGAAAAACGTATTTTATACAGGCGCAGCCCCAAACCAGCAAATTGAGCCAGCCGTAGATTGGTTGCTAGAAAATAAAGGCAAGGAGTTTTTCTTAGTCGGGTCAGATTATGTCTTCCCTCGCACCGCTAATACAGTGATTAAAGAACAATTAGCAGCCAATGGCGGTACAGTTGTAGGCGAAGATTACTTACCCTTGGGAGATACTGAAGTAACTTCAATTATCACCAAAATTAGAGTCGCCTTGCCAGATGGTGGTGTGATCTTTAATAGCCTTAATGGTGATACTAACGTCGCCTTCTTCAAACAAATGCAGGGTGCAGGATTGTCTCCCGAGCAATATCCAGTAATGTCTGTCAGCGTTGCCGAAGAAGAAGTTAAGCAAATTGGCCCAGAATATCTCCAGGGACATTATGCCGCTTGGAACTATTTCCAAACTGTAGAAAGTCCGCAAAACGATAAATTTGTTACAGCTTTTAAAAGTAAATATGGCGAAGATAGGGTCACTAACGACCCAATGGAAGCTGCCTACATTATGGTTTACCTGTGGAAACAAGCAGTCGAACAGGCTGGTACTACCGATTTAGAACCAGTCCGCGCCGCAGCAGTAGGTCAGAAATTTGCGGCCCCAGAAGGTCAGGTGACAATGCAGCCTAATCATCATATTTCCAAAACAGTGCGGATTGGGGAAGTCAGAGAAGACGGACTATTTGACATTGTTTGGTCTACCGAAGGGCCCTTAGAGCCTGTCCCCTGGAATCAGTATGTCAAAGAAACCAAAGGTTTTGCTTGTGACTGGACCGATCCAAATAAAGGCGGCAAATACAAAGCAGCATAAGGCTTAATTGATTAAAGCTAGTCGCTGGTGGTTAGTGGCTAGCTACTAAAAAACAATAAGTAGAAATAAAGAATGTGTCTACATTAATTGAAGGTTTATTCAACGGAATTAGTATTGGTTCAGTATTGTTAATTGCCGCGTTAGGTTTGGCAATTGTTTTTGGGCTAATGGGAGTAATTAACCTAGCTCATGGCGAATTGATGATGCTGGGGGCTTATGCCACTTTTGTGGTTCAAAATGTGTTCAAGCCTTTGGGTGAACCTTGGTTTAGTTTTTATATTATTGCAGCGATTCCCGTTGCCTTTATTGTTTCAGCGATTTTCGGCTTAATTTTGGAACGAGGCGCAATTCGCTTTCTCTACGGCAGACCTTTAGAAACTCTCCTCGCTACCTGGGGCGTGAGCTTAATCTTACAGCAGTTTGTCCGCAGCGTTAACTGGTTATTAATTATTTGCTTGGGAATTTTCTGTCTGTTATTTTTTGGTGGCATGCAGTTACTCAAAAGTCGTGCTGATTGGGAAAGCATGAGGACTAAGATTGTCAGTTTATTATTACCTCTAGCTGCGGGAGTGGCGATCGCTTTTTATTTTTTATTAAGCCAAAATTCAGCTTTGACTAATGCCTGGTTTAGTGCCAGAAACGTCGATGTTACTGCTCCTGCTTGGCTACGAGGGGGGGTGGAAGTATTAGGCTTTCAAATGCCTTATGCCCGTTTGTTTATTATTGCTTTAACTATTCTTTGCCTGATGGGAGTGTATTGGTTTTTACAGCGTTCAGCCTGGGGCTTAAGAATTCGCTCGGTCACTCAAAATCGCACCATGAGTTCTTGTTTGGGTATTCCCACCGCTAAAGTCGATGCCCTAACCTTTGCTTTAGGTTCAGGATTAGCAGGAATTGCTGGCTGCGCCGTTAGTTTACTCGGTTCAGTGGGACCCAATACAGGACAAAACTATATCATCGATACTTTTATGGTGGTGGTAGTAGGCGGCGTTGGCAACCTTCTCGGTGCAGTTATCGCCGCCTTGGGCATTGGAATTTTGAATTATTTGATTGGTTCAGGAACTCTCGCTTTATTTTTGACTACAATCAGTGCGCCCCAGTCGATGATCGATTTCTTTTTGTTTTTTGCAACTAGCAGCATGGCGAAGGTTATGGTGTTTGCCTTAATTATTATTTTCCTTCAAATCAAACCTGCGGGGCTATTTCCCCAAAAAGGCAGAACGGCAGAACTGTAATTAATCAAACATAAATAATGAATAATGAATAACGAAACTGGAATTGCAATCAAGAAGAAGCAACAGCGAAATAAACTCATAGAAACGGGAACAATTATCGCCTTAGTTATTATTTTTGCCGTTATTTTGCCAGCTGTTATACCTGCGTTCAGACTGCGCTTGATCGGTCGTTTTTTATCTCTAGCAATTGTCGCCCTCGGTATCGATCTGATTTGGGGTTATACAGGCTTATTAAGTCTGGGTCATGGTATTTTCTTTGCCCTCGGTGGTTATGCCCTGGCGATGCATCTCAATTTGCAACTACCTGAAGGACAGCTACCAGAATTTTTTACGCTTTATGGAGTAGAAGAACTGCCCTGGGTTTGGCAACCATTTTATTCATTTCCGTTGACGATCTTAGCCTTAATTATTATCCCGGGAATAGTTGCAGGATTAATTGGCTATTTGGTCTTTCGTAATCGGATTAAAGGGGTTTATTTCTCAATTTTAACCCAGGCAGCTTTGTTAGTTTTCTTTAATTTTTTCAATGGTCAGCAGGAAATAATCAACGGTACGAATGGCTTAAAAACCGATACCGAAAGGATTTTTGGGGTTCTAGTTAGTTCTCCTGGAGTTCAACGTGCTTTTTATATTGTGACCGTCATCTCCTTGATATTAATTTATCTGCTATGTCGCTGGTTGACCAGTGGACGCTTTGGTCGCCTACTCAAAGCAATTCGCGATGATGAGACTAGGGTAAGGTTTTCGGGTTACGATCCCACAGGATATAAAGTATTGGTATTCGCGATCTCGGGCGCGATCGCTGGTATTGCAGGAGCTTTATATACAGTTCAAACAGGAATTATTACCCCCAGCATTATGCAGGTTGCTTTCTCGATTGAGATGGTAATCTGGGTGGCAGTAGGAGGCAGAGGAACATTAATCGGGGCAATTATTGGCACGATGCTAGTCAGACTGGCTCAAACCTTTCTTAGTGAAAGTTTTCCCGAAATTTGGCTGTTTTTCCAAGGCGCGCTCTTCCTAATTGTGGTCACAGTATTACCAGATGGGATTGTCGGCTGGTGGACGAGTTATGGCTGGCATAAATCGCGATCGCTTTTGGGACTTCAACCCAAATTGGCTACCTATCCTAGTTTAGTCGAAGATCCTGAACTCCAGCAGGAAAGAGAAACAATAGCGAAAAAATAATCATGAGTAAGATCTTAGAAATAGAGGATTTAACGGTAAGCTTTGACGGATTTAAGGCGCTTAATAATCTAAATTTTAGTTTGGATGCAGGAGAATTACGGGTAATTATCGGCCCCAACGGGGCAGGTAAAACTACTTTTTTAGATGTGATTACGGGTAAAGTTCAACCCACAAAAGGAAGAGTATTATTTAAAGGCAAAAACCTCAAAAAAATACCAGAATATAAAATAGCTCGGATGGGAATCGGGCGAAAGTTTCAAACTCCTAGAGTATATCTAAATCTAACTGTTAGAGAAAATTTAGATTTAGTTTGTAACCGCAATAAAAATGTTTTTCCTACTTTATTTGGTCATGCCAATAATAGTGAAAAAAGAACTGTTGGGGGATTACTAGAAACCATTGGTTTGGATAGTAAAGCTAACTTGCAAGCTAATTTGCTCTCTCATGGAGAAAAGCAACGCCTAGAAATTGGTATGTTGGTGGCACAATCCCCAGATTTATTACTAGTAGATGAACCCGCAGCAGGGCTAACCGATGAAGAAACCGAAAACGTGGGGGCATTATTACTTTCTCTGGCTCAAAGTCATTCGATTGTGGCGATCGAACATGACATGGAGTTTGTCCGCCAAATTGCCACTGATAAAGTAACGGTATTGCACCAAGGAGCATTACTTTGTGAAGGCAAAATGGATCAGGTGCAAAATGACCCCCGGGTAATTGAGGTGTATTTAGGGGAAACCCCAGAATAATTAGCAAGGATAGCAAGTAGCAGGTAGCAAATAAATGGTTATTACAGAATCAATAATTAGTGATCGCCAGTCAACGGATTTAATGTTGCAGGTATCAAATCTTAATGTTTACTATGGCGAAAGTCATATTTTACGCAATGTCGATCTGAGTATTCCCGCAGGACAGATGGTTTGTTTAATTGGGCGCAACGGAGTCGGCAAAACTACCCTGCTAAAAACAATTATGGGTCTATTATCCCCCCGTACAGGAAATATATTCTTTGGCGATCGCTCTATTACTAAATTAACGCCAGATCGCCGAGCAAAATCAGGTATTGGCTATGTACCCCAGGGAAGGGAAATTATCCCCCGTGTCTCAGTTAAAGATAACCTGATCTTGGGTTTGGAAGCTAAACCAGAGGGCAGAAAGAGCCAAGAATCTATCCCTGAAGAAATATTTGAGCTGTTTCCTGTGCTTAAAACCATGCTGTCTCGTATGGGTGGAGATTTGAGTGGCGGACAACAGCAACAATTAGCGATCGCTCGGGCGCTGATGGGCAAACCACGCTTACTAGTCCTAGATGAACCCACCGAAGGTATTCAACCTTCAATCATCTTGGAGATTGAAGCAGCAGTTAAACGAATTATTGCCGAAACGGGTATTTCAGTTTTGCTGGTAGAACAGCATCTACATTTTGTGCGCCAGGCTGATCGCTATTACGCCATGCAAAAAGGCGGTATTGTGGCATCTGGAAGTACCGCAGAGCTAACTCAAGAAGTGATCCAACAATTCCTAGCAGTATAAATAATTCAAAATCTGCTGGCTACATGAGCGAAGCGATACTTGACTTAGTAGGGGTTAATGTTTTCTAATATTTAGTACCTATGTTCTGAATGGACATATCAAGTTTTGATTGCGCCAATCTGCGCTAAAAGCTTGTCCTTAAAAACATACCTACAAAAAAGCTATGGAAAGTCTAACTCTCGCCCAAAAAGAACTTTACGATTGGCTAGTTGAATACATAAAATCGACTCAACACGCACCATCGATTAGACAAATGATGAAGGCGATGAATTTGCGCTCGCCTGCCCCCGTGCAAAGTCGGCTAGAAAGACTACGGAACAAGGGTTATATCGACTGGACTGACGGCAAAGCTCGAACGATTAGAATCTTACATCAACCAGAAAAAGGACTGTCAATTGCGGGGGAAATTGCTGCGGGAGGGTTAGTTGAACCTTTTGCGGAGGAAAGAACTAGACTAGATTTATCGGATTTATTTGCTCAATCAGACTGCTATGTATTACGGGTGGTAGGAGATAGCATGATTGAGGATTTAATTAACGAAGGCGATTATGCCATCATGCGATCGCTTAACTCAGGTTCAGAAGTTAAAAATGGTGATATTGTCGCTGCCAGAGTACCTGGATATGGCACAACCCTCAAACGCTTTTATCAAGAACACGAAAAAGTTACTCTCAAGCCAGCAAATCAAAAATACGAACCAATAAAGGTTGAGGCTAATAACGTAGAAATTCAAGGTATTTTAGTTGGTGTGTGGCGTTCAATTACTAATTAATTAGGCAAGCATCAGGATCAATATTCGCCTCTTTACCTCCTCAATATTTGAAATAGTCAAATTATGGTTTCTTCAATGGTGCTGCCAAGCTTATCTGAGGAATTAACAACTCAATTAGCCACACCGTTTAAAATTGGCTCAGTAGTAGTTAACAGCCGCGTTTTGCAGTCTCCTCTCTCTGGAGTTACCGATTTAGTCTTTCGGCGGTTGGTTAGGCGCTATGCCCCAGAATCGATGATCTATACCGAAATGGTAAGCGCCAAGGAAATTTGTCATCTGAATGAACTGCCAACGATAATGGCGATCGCTCCTGATGAAGATCCGATTAGCATCCAGCTATTTGACTGTCGTCCAGACTTTATGGCAGAAGCTGCCCAAAAAGCAGTTGCCGAGGGGGCAAATACCATCGATATTAATATGGGTTGTCCCGTCAATAAAATTACTAAAAAAGGCGGGGGTTCTTCTTTATTACGCCAGCCACAAGTTGCCGAGGCAATAGTTAAAACCGTAGTCAATGCAGTCAATGTACCCGTGACAGTTAAAACACGTATCGGTTGGGATGATGACGAAATAAATATTATCGACTTTGCCCGACGAATGGAAGCTCAAGGAGCGCAAATGCTGACTCTCCATGCCCGTACCCGCGCCCAAGGTTATAACGGCAAGGCGCGATGGGAATGGATTGCTCAAGTCAAACGAGCTTTATCTATTCCAGTCATTGCCAATGGAGACATTTTTTCGGTAGAAG
Source organism: Myxosarcina sp. GA_180221_E-2-1-MAG-40_15 (assembly GCA_020692205.1). Lineage (GTDB taxonomy): Bacteria > Cyanobacteriota > Cyanobacteriia > Cyanobacteriales > Xenococcaceae > Waterburya. The sequence goes on along the minus strand of JAIMKV010000015.1, from coordinate 6,715 downwards.
CTGCAATTAACTGTTTGGCAACAACACAGGCGGATGGGGTCATGTGTTCGCGGGGTACTTTAGGCTATCCCTTTTTAGTTGGAGAAATCGATCATTTTTTAAAAACAGGAGAAATATTGCCTCTTCCTTCTGTCGTCATGAGGCTACAGTGCGCCAAAGAACATCTCTTAGGTTTGTGGGAATACAAAGGACAACGAGGCATCTATCAATCCCGTAAACATCTGGCTTGGTATTGCCAAGGATTTCCTGGCGCAGCCAAATTAAGAGAACAAGTGTCTCAAATCGAAAGTTTAGAGCAAGGATACGAAATATTAAACCAAGCGATCGCGATTAATTGCTAATTTTTGCATAACCTCTGATATGATATTCGGTTGCTTGAAAGAAAAAATATTCGACCGAATAAATATAATCATTATGAAACGGAGACAACTGCTCGACCGTTTAGCGATCGCTGCTACCACCAGCACCATTTTAGTGGCTTGCGATCAAACCAACAACAGTCCTAACGTTCAGGCAAACGATCTGCCTAATGTAAAATGGCGGATGGTGACAAGTTGGCCTAAGTCTCTGGATACGATCTACGGTGGAGCGCAAATGGTGTGCGATCGCGTAGCAGCAATGACTGGCGGGCGTTTTACAATTGAACCCTATGCCGCAGGGGAAATTGTGCCTAGTTTAGAAGTTCTTGATGCGGTGCAAAATGGCACAGTAGAATGCGGACACACCGCTAGCTATTATTACGTCGGCAAAAATCCCGCTCTCGCTTTTGGCTGTTGTGTACCTTTTGGCTTAACTGGTCAACAGCAGAACGCTTGGTACTACCATGGCGGTGGCTTAGAGGTCATGCATGAACTGTATAGCGATTTTAATATCATCAACTTTCCTGCGGGTAATACTGGGGCGCAGATGGGTGGTTGGTTTAAACAAGAAATCAGCTCATTGCAAAGTTTAAAAGGCTTAAAAATGCGGATTCCTGGCTTGGGCGGAGAAGTCATGTCCCGCTTAGGCGTTAACGTGCAGGTATTACCAGGAGGCGAAATATATTTAGCCCTAGAAAGAGGTGCAATCGACGCTGCGGAATGGGTTGGCCCTTATGACGATTTAAAATTGGGTTTAAATAAAGCTGCATCTTATTACTATTATCCTGGTTGGTGGGAACCAGGCCCTACTCTAGAGATCCAAGTAAATAAATCTCAGTGGTCAAAGCTACCCGTAGAATATCAAGAAATATTGAAAGGCGCGGCGATGTCAGCTAACCTTAATATGCTTTCTCAATATGATGCTTTAAACCGAGAAGCTTTAAAAACGATAATTGATGGCGGAACCAAGCTAACAGCTTATCCTCCAGAAATTCTTCAAGCAGCTCAAACGGCAACAGCAGATTACTATGCCGAAGAATCTAATCAAAGTCCTGCTTTCAAAAAAGTCTACGATCAGTGGAATCAATTCCGTACCACAATTTCTGAGTGGAACAAAATTAATGAGTTAAGTTACGTTAGTTTTGTCAATAAATAATCGGTAATGGCGATTAGGAAAACACAATTTGAGTTTTCATCAAGCAACTAGCGACAATTAAAAGACAAATGACCAATAACAACTCAAACCAGTCGCTATCTGATTTAGCCGATTTACCTTTACCAATCTGGCAACAGCCTGAAATTATTCGCTGGAGTCAGATTTTAGCTAATAATTATCGACAGCTATTAAGTAAAGAATTAATTGATTCTGTTGACACGCCAGAACAATTATCAGCAGCTTTATTTCATGCCTCTTTTGTTATAGTTTCTCATGGAACCCAAGCAGATCCAATCCTGAGTTATGGCAATAAAACGGCATTGCAGCTATGGTCAATGAGTTGGGAGGAATTAATTAAAACTCCTTCGCGATTGACAGCAGAACCTGCCAGCAGAGAGACTAGAGCGTTAATGCTAGAACAAGCTGCAAAACAAGGTTATATCAGTAATTATCAGGGTATTAGAATTTCTAGTAGGGGTCAAAAATTTTTGATCGAACAGGCGATAATTTGGAATCTAACCGACGAATTCGGGCAAAAATGCGGACAAGCAGCAACGTTCTCCAACTGGAAATGGCTGAAGTAAAAGTCAGAAGTCAGGAGTCAATAGAGTGACTGCACCCAAAAGCTGAAAAGATGGCGTTCGACTCTATCTCTTAAATTGGTAACGCCAACATTTTGTTAACTATTAAGGATTTCACTCTAGTATATGTGTGAAGATTATTATAATCACCAATAAATTTAAAAATCTAAAGTTAAATTGCGATCGCCCATGAATGATAATCTACCAGTAGCATATATCTCTGCTTTGTTAGCCATCCTAGTCTTTGCTGCTATCTATATTCTGCGGGAGGTTATCAAAACCCGTAGGCAAGAAAGCACTTTTTCTCGTTTGCAAGGCAAGCTAAAAAAACAATCAGGCACCGCGGAAGAATATTATGAGCTGGGTAGCCTTTATTTAGATAAAAAATTGTTTGTTCAGTCTGTTTCGCTGCTGCAAAAAGCCTTGAAAGCAGATAAGAATTTGCCGTTAGAAAATCAGGCTCTAATTCATAATGCCATGGGCTATGCTTACTTTGCTCAAGAGCAATATGATATTGCTATTAGACAGTATAAGGAAGCTCTCAAGCTCTATCCTGAGTACGTAATTGCTCTGAATAATTTAGGTAACGTCTACGAGAAAAAGCAGATGATTGTTAAAGCCGTAGAAAGTTACAAAGAGGCTTTGCAATACGATCCTGAAAACAAAACTGCTAACCAACGCGTCAAGTCTTTAGAAAAACGCCTAGTTCCTTCTAAATCGAAATAAAACTAGTCTAGTGTTATTGAGCAAGAGTATCGCAGGATAAGAAGTACCAAAAATCCAACAATAGTATGATTGTTAATCAACATAAGCTAGTTACGATGATTAACATTACTGTTTAAAATTAAACTTTAATTCCTGGAGCAATATTATATGGGTGACTTAATTCGCATTCTCTTATCTATTTTGATACCACCACTAGGAGTTTTTCTTCAGGTGGGCTTTGGTACAGATTTTTGGATCAACGTTGTCTTAACTTTGCTGGGCTATTTTCCTGGTTTGATTCATGCTATTTATATCATTGCCAAGAAATAAGGCGTTGCTGACTTAAATTTCATCCCCCGATTCAGCAACAGCCAAGATAAAAAAAGTAGAAGCAGACTATCGCTATATGTTGTAAGTCTTCTGCATTACAATCTAGTCATTGCCGATTGTTATTTTTTCAACAACCAAAATCCAGCAAAGGCTTCGGAATTTGCATCTGATTGAACTGCTAGAAAATGAACCCCGTTGGCTTTTTGTTTGGCTGACTCAAAATCTTCGGCTTGTTTAACAGTCTCCTGATTAGTCAAGTTAACTAATATCCAACTGTCACTAAGTCCTGTTTCTAAACGCAACTGTGGGCGTATATTTGCTTCTAGCTGTAGATAACCCATTTCTAGTCCAGACATCCAAGCTGCTAACGGGGTTGCACGAGGAGAGTAGATAATTAAACCAGGAATAGTTGTATCTGGCTTGATATCTAACAAGGAAAGGGCAAAAGATTCTTCAAAAGCAATATCCCACTCCTTCATATCATCGAAGTCGGCAGCAGAGAGACTAACAAAAATCCATTTATCCCCGCGATCGCCTTTGACTGCATCGGGTAGGGGAATTGCATTTAAAGGTGGATACTGTACCGAAGCGGTGTTGGCAGTTTTGAGATCGAATCCTGGTTCTTGGGGGTAAACATTAGCGATTCTCTCTTCAAGCCATTGATTGAGAGCATAGGTACGACGACTGGGGAGGGGAGTAACACCAGCATCCTCACAGGCTTTAACGATCATGTTGTTCATCTGACGGCGAAAAAAGCGAATTTTCTTGGGTGCTGTTTTCGCCTCGGCGATCGCTTTAATAATTGCTTCTTTTAACCACAACGAGTTGACGGTTTGACTCGAGCAATATTGAGCATATTTAAACAAACTATCAGGCGATCGCTCTATACTATTGGGACTCTCGCAAATTAAAACTTCCCAAAGCTTTTTGCCATCTTCATCTAAAACTGGACGTGAATAAAAATCTAATTCCCAAACTGTATTGCTCATATCCACTCAATAACTCTTAAAAACGCATAATTAAACTCAGTTATCAGTGTACCGAGATGAGGACGTTGTTTAATCAACAACAACATATCTATCTGTGACCGTTAGTAAAAATGCCCATTGCTACTGACAATTAATTAAATATTGAGTGGTTAATGTTTCAGATGGGCAGCGTCGGGCCGATGTTTGGACAATATAACCATTTTAATAAGTTTGCCCCTGAGAAAATTGCTTATGCGATCGCCAGATATAAACAAGAAACTCTTAGACTATATTCTGTTTTGAACACTCAGTTAAGCAAAACAGAATATATTAGCGGTGATGATTATTCAATTGCCGACATTGCGATTTATCCCTGGATAGCTGCTTATCCATTTATGGAATTGAGTCTAGAGGAACATTCCCAGCTTAAACGCTGGCATGAAACTATTCAACAACGTCCAGCCGTAGATAGAGGTATGAAAATTCCCCGCTAACTATAATCTAATCAAGTAGAAGCTGATCTAAGTTGTGGTTGCCTGATTATCTTGATCGCGTGTAGCACCTAAGTTAGTTTCTCAATTAATAATCAGCAATTTTGTAACGGTTTATATCGATCTACCTGTGGCAAGATGAAATTGAACTTTTCTTGATTGAACCATTAAGATATACGATCATGACTCAGCCTTTTTACTTTCCCGACGGTCGATTAGCCCACGATGCCAATGACTTATTTGAACTATGTCAGCAATATCCTGATGCAGGGGTTAACTATTTAATTAGGCAAGATTTAGAAAAATGGCTTGCCTATATTGGTAATTATGATGTTGCCGAATGCGCGATCAATGCTCGTCAAACTGACTTAAGCGATCGCCAGAAACTAGAAGAGTTCTTAAATAAGTGTCATTCTTTAGTGTTGCCCAAAAGTGTTCCCGCTGCCGTAACCGAATCGGCTTCAATGGAGAATCAAGCAGCAACAACCACCACGCCGTCAGAAGGCATAACAGAAGAACCAGTTCCAGTTAATCAACCGGCTGAATTGAAGACCGAAGAAGGCAAAGATTTAGCAGTAGCCGAGTTAACTTTAAGTGAGAATGAAGAACCAGCGAGGGACAATATATCAGCATCTTCAACTCAATCTTTTCAGTCGGCGATCGATGAAGGCAGAGATTTGGCGGCTGTAGAATCAACTTTAACTGAGAATAGTCAAGAGTCTACAGCAACACCAACACCAGTCAAAAAAACAGCAGATTCTGGATCTTCAAGCTCAACTGATGAAAAACCTAGCTTTTTCCAAATAATTGCTAAGTTTATCGTCAAGATTCTTTATCGCAACAAAGCCTAGTTAAAGTGGTGGGTGAATGCCCACCTCATGATTGATCTATACAGCCCAGGAAGTCAATTTCTCAAAGATTTTCGCTCGTATTCTGATTCAACTTATAAATTGCCAGCTTTAGTCTTCATCCAAAGGTAGACCAAATTTAACTTTGCCTCTGGCAAAATAGCGACCAAACTGCATCTGATATACTTCGTCTTCGTCTTGGGTTTCTACTTCTAGATCGGAACGAGGATAACTAACGCATAATAAAGCATAACCCTTAGCTTTAAGCTTAGGAGATAGCCCCATGGCTTCTGGTTGAGCTAATTCTCCAGAGATGATCTTGACAGCACAGCTAGTGCAAGCACCATTGCGACATAAAAAAGGCAGCTTAGCATCTTGCTGTTCAGCAGTCTGCAAAATATATTGATCTTCGGGAACTTCTACCGTATATTTTTTACCTGTGGTGCGATCGCGAACTTTAACAATATGGGTTTTAGTCATTTAACCAAGATACTTGCTGCTTACATATTTTTTCAATTACTTATTTTGTAGTCTACAGCAAAAAGAATTGGCAAAACTTTGACAGTAACAACTAACCATGTATAATTAGAACTCGTATGTCACCTGGAGAGGTGGCCGAGTGGTCGAAGGCGCAGCACTGGAAATGCTGTATGGGAGCAATCTCATCGAGGGTTCGAATCCCTCCCTCTCCGTAAGTTAGAGATTTGAGTGTAAATGACACAAAAACGGCACAAAAAAGTTTGTGTCGTTTTTCGCCTAGTATTATTCATTAAATTTTCTTTACTCAAATCTTACCCAAAAGCAACTGTGGCAATCTCTGGCAAGAAAGCCATTAGCTTACATCCGCCTCCCAACTATTTAACCGCTTTTAGTATCCACTTTGACTCCTTAGTTTTTCCTTGAAAGATAGTACATTTGAACTAGTTTAATTTGAGCTTAGACAGTGGTTAGAGAGAGAAAGTTAGCTTTAGCTCAAATCAGTAGGTCTTCAGTTTCTTTTTAAGCGTCTGATTTTATATTTTGAGAGCTGAAAGCACCCTAGGAGTTGTAAAGCCATATAGGTGTATTATTAGCTATAAGGTAGCTCTAGCTGATTGTCTGTAGATTTGTATGTCTGTGAGTACTTCCCCTTGTATAGGGCTACTCAAATGAGAGGGGAATAAAGTAAAGAGATTTTAAAGAGTAAGAAAGCAGGTGGTAGAAGGTATATCTAAAAAGTGTAATAGAAAACGTAATACACTTTAGAAAGATACCCTTACTCAACAGTAATTTCAGTT
>JAIMKV010000104.1 GCA_020692205.1 Myxosarcina sp. GA_180221_E-2-1-MAG-40_15 | reverse complement strand
TGTCGTACTTGGGTAACTTTTTTAAGTGATGCTTATTCGAGAAGAATCTTAGCTTTTCACCTGACCTTTGATGCGCCTTCTTATCGTAGCTGCATGATGGTAATACGAGATTGTGTGAGTCGTCATGGCCGTGTGGGGATTCTCAAAGACTGGCTGACTCAGGCTTATCGCCAAGCTTTGCATGAATCCGCTTCTACTTTGAGGGAGCGTCACTGGCAGCCTTATGCCCCATCTATTTCCAAGTGCATCCAAATAGCAGCCGAAGCCATTGAAGGCGAAAAAGCATTTCAATTTGAGTCGGGAGAGTTATCTTTATTGCGTCAAAAATTAGGTTTGTCGGGAGCATCATCATCAATTAATAGTTCTTCCAATTTGCCTGTTACTGCTACTTCCAAAAAGAAAACTAAAAGTCGTCCTGGGGTTCGCCAACCAAGTCGCGATGCTATTGGAGAGACGTGAAAGTATTAGAGCGTAATCTCAAAAACAGTCAAACGATCTCCCCAAGAAATATTACGTAATCCTTAAATTGAACAAAATTAGACAGCTTATGCTTCCATTTACGACAACTTATGGTTCAAGTGACAATATGCGAAGCGGTATCCTTTAGGAAATTTTAGCAATGGTATCTCTGCTTTTCTTTCACAAATCCAAACTTGCGAACTTTGTTTGAGTGACAACGAGGGCATTCCATACTTCATTCTCAAAAACATCTACTCGGTAAGAAAGTAGATTATAATTCATTTCAACATTCTATTCTGCAACGCCATTTAGTTAACCTGACAATACCAAGTAATGCTATGTATCAAAATATTTAATTTTTTGGGGATTAATTTGGAACTGAATTTTTGTCTGTTTTCTTTTTGTAGTTAGCTCTTGAGCTTCGATAATGTAGTCATCTTCGTTTAGCTGTTCTATGGTGCGCCACAATATCTTATTATTACGAGATTTATTACTCCCTAGCAAATCCAAATTCTTAAGCAGACAGTTTTTGGAAATTAACAAATACTGACCTTCTTTCAATTTATCCCACTTCATTCTACTAGCGATATAAATAAGTAGCTTTGTTTTGTAATTTCGTTTGGCATTTCCTCCAAGCTTTTCTTTGAAATCGATATTTTTGGAAAATAGTACGTTGCTATTCTGCTTTGAAGCACCCTCAAAGAATTCTAGAGCTACAGTGTAAGCATCAGCCAATTCATAAGTATAGTCAGCAGCTTTGGACAAATCGAAGTTGCGGGGTACTTTATCAATCTCATAATCGCGTATTCGTAAGACGCTTTTTACAGATACTTTTGCCCCTATTTGCTCTCCTTTTTGAAGCGAGCGCGCAAAAACTAATTCTGTCCGATGCAATGCTACTAAATCTTGGTTAAGCTGCGATCGCACACGAGCAGCAAATCCCCCGTCTTTAGTTCTCTTATATCCCAAACTATCAAGAAGATCGTTAGAACGAAAAGATACCAGCGAACCATTATCTTGGATAGCTGCTTCTCTGTACAAATAGAGAATAATGCTTACTTGTCTAGGATTCAAAAAAGTTAGCAGAGCCAGAAACAAACGCCTGATTCGACAGTCTTTGATATTTTCTAGGGCTTTATTGATTCCAACATCATTGCATATGCTCAAGTCTAAATTGTCATACTGAGCTTCTAATTCATTCCATTCAGCCTGAGAAAGCTTATCCAATGATACACGACGGGTAACTGCCAATTCTCTATCATCGTCAGAGTCAGCGTTTACCTGCATTTCAAGATAATAATTACCTTTATCTTTTCTCAGAATTGGTAACTGCACTTCAGGATTTCTAATAGAGGCAGAAGCTCGTGGCATGACCATCAGAAGCTGACCGTCTACAGGGAAAAAATCTTTGGTATGTTCACTCACCACACTACTATCTTAGACTATTTATCTTTACATAAGGATAATTATCCTGGACTCTTATGGTTTAGTTTTAAGAGCATTAGTCAATAAAATTTACACAACTTTACTTTCACCTGTGAAGCTCGCGTACGATTTTACCTGTGAAGCTCGCGTATTTTTTTTAAATCTACCTGTGAAGCTCGCGTACGATTTTACCTGTGAAGCTCGCGTATTTTTTTTGAGACTCCAAAATTAAAAATCTTTTGTTATTGAGATTTTCATCAATTTTACCTGTGAAGCTCGCGTACGATTTTACCTGTGAAGCTCGCGTATTTTTTTTAAATCTACCTGTGAAGCTCGCGTACAGTTTTACCTGTGAAGCTCGCGTATTAGTAATTTTGTACTGTTGAATTATTATTTTTGACGGTGTTAAGCTGCAATAGAAATAAATCAATATGACTGGAGAAGAGAATTTTTAGTAATTCAATGTGTTTGGTTGATAAAACCAGCAACCTTGGTAATTATTTTAGAAATAAACACGTAAAATAGAGCCTAGAGTCCATGCGGTCAAGCACAAATCTAAGCCCTTAAGTGTCATTTCCCTGGCGGGGGAAATAGGCACATCAATATTTACATATCTATTAAATATACTATGTCAATTTTAGAAATTTGACATAAACACATGAGTGTCAATTTTTTCTATTGGACATTCAACTGCTTTGCTGTGCTTATCTAACCATGGATCTAGGCTCCAATTATCTTTTGGAAGTCTACATTCAATGACGCAACAATTCATTTCAGACCATAAACAACAACTACTAAATCAACTTACATTTGCCGAATACCAAGAACTTCAGTGCGGAAGTGGAATTCACCCCGATATTATTAAGTTAAATTTTTTTCACTTAGAAGGAAACACAGCATTAGATCGCCTGTTCATTTCCGATAAGCTTAAGAGAATCAACACTGGTGCAGTTAGCTACAACTTTCTCAAACGCTATCGCCATATTGAAGCTGGAGGTTGGTGGGTATCGGGGATTGATGTCCTCAATAACTACTATGACGATCTCTGGGGACAATTTAAACCTACAAATCCTAGACTATCGGCAGATAAAGGAAAGATCATCAAATATGAAGGTCCTCCTAAACACCCGACAGGAATAATTGCCCTCAAAGTTTCTAGGCGAATCTGGCACGCTGTAGCTCGCCTAAACAATATCAAGCTATTTCTATCTCCCTTAGCCTTGAGACTTAGCAGTCGCGCTACCCCAATCTCATTCTGGTCATGGGTAGTAAATAATCCTGAAGTTCCCTTAATCATTACCGAAGGGGCTAAAAAAGCTGCTGCTTTGATTAGCGCAGGTTATGCAGCGATCGCTCTACCGGGTATTTTTAACGGCTATCGCCAACCCAAAGATGAATTTGGAAGGCATACGGGGCTGGCTAAACTAATTCCCCAACTTCAAGTCTTTGCCACACCTGGACGCAAAGTTTATTTTGCCTTCGATCGAGATACTAAAGCTAGTACCATTGCTAATGTGAAGTGCGCGATCGCCAAAACGGGAAAACTTTTTGTCTTAGCTGGAGTTGATGTTAAAGTAATTCGCTGGCCTGAAACAGCAAAAGGAGTTGACGATTTAATTGTTCGACACGGTGCAAAGGCATTTCACCAAGCTTATAGTCAGGCATTATCTCTCTCTACTTGGTTGGTGCAAACACAAGTCCAATTAACCTATAAAGCTAATATCCAGGTAAATCGACGCTACTTAGGTTCTTTAAGGGGGGCAGAAGTGAGACTGGGAGACGAGAAGACCGAGAGACGAGGAGTCCTAAAGGATATATCGAAGTGTATCCCTTTAGGGACACCTTCGGATAACTGGGGGACAGAAAAAACTTCTCCAAGCCCCCAAGTCTCTACGTCCCCAAGTCCCCTCCACATTCCCGACACTGCTAAACTAATCGGCTTAAAATCACCAAAAGGAACAGGAAAAACTCACTTACTCGAACAGATAGTAGATCGAGCAACCAAAGAAGGTAAGTGGGTACTGCTATTAACTCACCGTATTCAATTAGGTGAAGCACTTTGTCAAAGAGTAGGACTTCCTTATCTGACAGAAATCAAAACCGTCGAATACGGAACTGTCCTTGGTTATGGACTCTGTATCGATTCCTTGCATCCTAACTCAGGAGCAAGATTTAACGCTGATAACTGGAACGATGGAATAGTAATTATCGATGAAGCAGAACAAGTAATTTGGCATCTGCTCAATTCTGCTACCTGCGCTTCAGAAAGAGTAGAAATTCTGGCACAGTTTAAAACTCTAATCCAAAACAATCTTTCAGGGGACGGTCAAGTATATCTCGCCGATGCCGACTTATCCGATGTTGCTATTGACTACATTCGAGGACTGGCAGGATTTCACGTCGAACCCTTTGTAGTGGTCAACGATTGGCAACCGCCACAAGAACAACGCTGGATAGTACATAACTATGAAGACAAAAATCCTGCTCGTTTAGTTAAAGATTTAGTAAATCATATTAAAACTGGAGGCAGACCATTTATTAGTTGTTCGGCTCAAAAACTCAAGTCCTCATGGGGAACACAAAATTTAGAATCTTATCTCGAACAACAATTCCCTAATAAGAAAATTCTCCGCATAGATTCGGAGACAGTGGCAGATCCGAATCATAGAGCCTATGGGTGCATTGCTTATCTCAATGAAATCTTACCAAACTACGATATTGCGATCGCCTCCCCTTCGATTGAAACGGGGGTTAGTATTGAATGCGAGAGACCAGATAGATGTTGTTCTGAAGTTCCCATTGCCTTTAATTTATTACTACAGGGAATAAGTTCTAGTTTAGTCAAAACCAAACGAGTCTCTCATTTTGATTCAGTTTGGGCGATCGCCCAAGGAGTACAGACAGCTGATTCCATTCGTCAAGTATTGGCTCGCATCCGAGCTTCGGTTCCCCGATATCTTTGGGCAGCTAAACGGGGATTGCACAAATGTATGGTGGGCAATGGAGCTACTGTTAAAAAAGCTTTAATTGCCAGCACCAAAAATAAAGCCAGCAAGAATATTCAATATTTACAGCAGAGTGATGCCTCTTTAAGTGACCTCGATCTCGATATTAACTTTCAACCAGAATCCCTAAACACCTGGGCAAAACGTGGCTGCTATATAAACCTCACCATGCAAAACTATCGCAACTCAATTGTTGAGGGTTTAATGAGGGAAGGACATTTTATAACCGCTCCGGACGAACCTCAAACAGAAGAATTTGATCTGACAGACGAAGTAGAGTCACAATTAAAACAGGTAGCCGAAACTAAATATCAAGCAGAATGTAGCTCTATTGCAGATGCGCCTATACCGACTGATTCAGAGTATCAGAAACTAAAAGATAAACGAGCTAAAACTAAATCAGAAAGATGGAGCGAACGTAAAGGCAACTTAGTTAGGCGTTATGGCAGCGATATATCCGTTACCTCTGAATTAGTCCAGAAAGATGATGAGGGTTGGTACGGTAAAATACTTTCTCACTATTACCTTACCGTCGGTAGACCATACTTGATTGAACGAGACTCAAGACAGTTAAGAGCGATCGCTCTTTATAATCAGAATCGTTTATGGCTGCCAGATTTCAATCGTAGTTTATTATCGACACCTTTGCGATTACTAGAAACTTTAATTGTTGGTTTGCTTAAACCAGGGGTTCAATATCGAGGTAGCGATCGCAACCTCGGGTTAATTGCTGAATTAGCTCATGCTAATCAAAGAGAACTTAAAACTTTCCTTGGTTTAACCATAGTTGAATCTGATACTCCGATCAAAATAGTTCAGAAGCTGCTCAGTTTGTTAGGACTCAAGCTGACTTGTATCGGTCGTCTGGGTTCTAGAGGTCACCGAGAGCGAGTTTATACCTATGAACCTCCAAATGATGGTCGCTCAAAGATATTTGCCCATTGGCTACAACGAGATAGTGCCTTCATCCAAACTGAATCTAGCACTGTTTCTAATCTGTCTTCCGTGTCCACTATCGGGAAAGATAATAATATATCTCAACCTCTGGACTCTAAAACTGAACGAGAATCTAAGCAACATGACCTACAACCAGGGGCGATAGTTGAATGGTTAAAAGCTAAGGGACGATGGATCGTACAGGCCACTACTGGAATAGTGGCCAAAATTAAAAATACCCAGGGTAAAGAAGTATTAGTAAACACTCAAGAATTAAAACTTTGCTAAAAGTGATAATTAAGTAATCAGATTGTTTGGAAAAAAAGTCACCCGTACACCTCCGCGTCCGTCATAAACGCCTGGGGAGACCCCAGGCGACGCGGACTTGTAAAACGAAGGTGCCTTCTTACGAAAGTTGCTCATGGGGGAAACCCCCAAGACCGCACTTTCGCGCTGCGGGTGACCGTTGGTCAAGATGAGCGAACTAAATGCCGATAACATAGATTTATTTGAGTAAAGCGATCGCCATAATGAATTATCTAAACTTTAATCGCTTAACAGCCCTTTGTTTTCTGCCCTCACCACGACGGTCGTATTTAGCAGTAGTAGCAGGAGAAGCATGACCTGCTAATTCCTGCACCCTAAACACATCTTCACCCTCTGCCAAAAGATCGCTACAAAAAGTACGCCTAAAATCATGAGGCGAAAAATGTTTGACTCCCGCACTCATTGCTCTTGCTTTTACTAATTTATATATCCCATCTCCATCACTAGCAAAATGACGTAAGATTACCTTTCCTCCTTTATTGACAGGACAGATTAATGCTCCTGGTAAATCACCCCTAACTTTTAGCCAATCTTCAATCATGCCTATAGCTTCAGTTGTCAAATAAACGAACCGAAATTTGCCTCCTTTTCCCCGACGGATGGTTAATTCTCCCGTTGCTAAATCTAAATCATCAAGATTCAATTGAACTATTTCCTGTCGCCTAATACCACCACAACGTAGAATGGCAATCACCGCAGCATCCCTTATGGCGATCGCACCTCCTTGTTCGTGGCAACATTCAATTAAACTTTCTATTTCCTTAGTAGTTAAAGCCCGACCTCTTAATTGCCCCGTTCCTTTAACATTAGGAATATCGACGGCTTTATGATAGTCAGATGCCTCAATTAAATCTAAACGATAGGCGACCGTTAGTACTTGACGTAGAGCGACTAACATTTTATTGGTAGTAGTTGGAGCGAGTCTTTGTTTGAGAGCGGTTCTAACTGCTGCGGTGTGGTGGTAGCGTAACTTCGACCAATCTAAAGAAAAAGCATCGCATTCTTCTTCGGTCAAGAGACGGGCGATCGCATTGAGAGAAGACAACATTGAACGACGCGACCCTTCACTTAACGAACTGAGGTAAACTGTGGCGGGATGAAGGGTAACGGGAACTGGTTGTGGTAATTTAAGTTGTTCTGCTTGGGAATAGAGCAGATAACTCACAATTGTTTTTTTTTAGAGTTTCTTAATTATCATCTCATTACGAGTGCATTTGCGATCGACTTTGTTAGTAAGCGAAGAAAGCGATCGCCAATTTAATGTGCAAAAATTTTACACATTACAGAATCACAATTTTTTATTTGATAAGTAGTTGAGTATAATCCCATTGATGTAGCTGAAGTGGGGTAAATCAAATTTATTCATTATTTGCAAAACAAGCTATTACAATCGGGGCTAGTAGTAGCCGATGCGATTCGTTCTCCCTTAAGACTTAATTTTCCGATAGAAGTTGCCGAACGTTATTTTCCCTCTTTGTTTTGATACTTTTGAATAGATTCTCAAAATAGCTCTTGAGAATTGATGTTTCCAAGAGCTATTTTGGCTTAAGATTCTATATTTTCGTGTATTGAGTGTTGATTGGGTCATCTCTCTGATGGTGCTTACGGGGTAAAATAAGTCATGCATCATCGGAGAAGTATAGATGGCGCCCTCGAAAAAGCCATGGCAAAAAAGACGAAAATCTGCTGCCTCAAACAATGAATTAACTGTCTTGCCGATCAATCCTCTTACTGTCTCAGAAGAAAGCGATCGCAACTTACTGGAGAGAAAAGTAGAGAGGGCATTTTATGAAGCTGGTATGGCGTTGATGGAGTTAAGGGATAGGAGGTTATATCGCTCAACTCACGCTACGTTTGACGAATACTGTCGCGATTGCGAAGCTAGCCGAAGGCATCGCTTTGATTATACTCGCCGTCGTCCTTATCAGTTGATTGAAGCTGCTCAGATTTACGACAATCTCATTGATAAATGTGCAAAAATTTTACACATTTTGCCGACTAAAGAGGGTCAAGTACAACCCTTAAGTCAACTAGATAGGGAGTCACAACCATTAGCTTGGGAGACTGCTGTAGAAAAGGCAGGAGGGAAAGTGCCGACGGGACGGATTGTTAAAGAGGTGGTGCAGCGCATTAAGGATGAAACTTCAGCACCTGTACCTTTTCGAGTCGGGGAAGTTTGCCAGATTATGGCGAAAGATAATCCTGAGCTGCACAGAATTTATCGTAGTTTGTTTTTGGTGCTGAAGTTCGTGAATATAAGCTTTAATCTCATCCCACTTATAAAGATAGGAAATTGAGCAACCAGCTACTGTCGATATATTTCTGAAGGTTAGGGGCTTCTTTTGTTGTCTTATTTCAGCAATGGCTTTGAGTACCTGCTCTTTTTTCTGTTCCTTTCTTTTAGCTTGTGTACGGCGAAGAATGTGACTTGAACCATAAGCTGTCGTAAGTGGAAGCATTCCGTGAGCGAGTTTTTCTGCTTCTGGGGGATACTCTTCTAGTAAATAGGCAGCAAAAGTGGATTGTACCTCACTATTCCTTTTACTCCTTCTTTGGATTGATAAAGCTCATCAATTTGGAATAACGTTGATTGCACATGGTCCTTTCTTACCCTGCCCGATGTCGTATTCTACTTTCTGACCTTGATTGAGCGTAGTATTGCGACCGCCTTGAATTTCCGAAGCATGTACAAAAAGATCCTTACCTCCATCGTCTTGAAGAATGAAACCAAAACCTTTTTCGTCATTGAAGAACTTTATCGTACCAGTACTCATACCGTCTTTTCCTTATTCAATAAATAATCGCAGTAGATCGCAGTGTATCGCAAAAACAGCGGTGGCAATTCATTTAGATTATTCTGGCTACCGTAAATTATCGCTCTTACCAAACCGTAGGACAAATAATTTGTGCCGATTCATCCGTCAAATAGAAATTGGTAACTGAATTATTAGATTTAGAGCAGCGTAAAGGCTCAACTTGTTTATGATAAGGATTCCAAACCGCTACTACTTCACGTTTCTGCTTTTTGCGAATTAGTTGACAGTTAATGTGAACTGTTTGCAACCAAACAATCAAAGCACTATGTAACTGTGCCGTGACTAAAATACGCGATCGCTCGTGCAAATCAATTAGTTTGCGCTTCAACTCTAATTTAGTAGCTTCAAGACGATTCTTTTCTCGCTCAAACTCTTCTTCCTTTGATTTTCTTTTTTGGCTTTTTGCGGTGATTTCCTGGATAATATCTCCATAATATTCAGAGATTCGTTTCTCATCTCGTTGCAGTTGGCGGTGATTTTTTTGTCGCCAGGGAAGTAATTCTTGCTCAATCAGTTGTTCAGAGTGCTTTTTGCCTATTTGAAGTAATTGTTCAAAATCAATATTTGTCTGTTGCTCAATTGATGGAGTGGCGATGCGGTCAACTGTCCATAATAAAGCATCACCAAGATCGATTCCTGTAACTCCTGTAATCCCATTAACCCAAAAAGAAACCATCCCCAAGCGTTTTTCCGAGGCTTCGGCAGTATAATCAACATTAAATAAGACATAGGGTGTAATGGCAGGTACAGCAGAATTCACTTTAATCAAGCCATTTTGAGGACATAAGGTATCAGCTACTAATTTGTCAAACCCACTTTGTTTTAAATAGCCGTCATATTTAATTCCATAGCTTGCCACATAACCACTGCTATTTAACAAGCCCTCAAATCGCTCTAAAATATCTGAATTGTAGGTTACAAAATAGTTGTTTCTGCTAGTTTCGGCACTTGTCGTAAAAGTAACTAATTCACTTATCTCTAAAATAGATGCTATTTTAGGGGGCAACAAAACTTCTAGATTTTGCTCGCAAGTCCACTCAGCTACTCCATCAAATTGAGTAACCATCTGGTTAATTGTATTTAGAATTGTATTATGCCTCAAATTCATCTCCAAACAACTGTTCGTCAAATTCCTGTATTTCTTGATAGCTGTGTTTGGCATCAAGTAATTGTTGACCTAAATTACCAAAAGCGGAGTCTAGTTGTTTTGAGTTTTCATTGGCTAACCAAAGGTCAACAACCGTCTCGCTAAAGTCAAATTCATCTCCCATATTACCGAGGATGGTATCAATTTCCCCCACCACTAACTCAAACATATTAATTTTGTCATGAAGTATTTTAAGGATATAAGCTTCTATACTGTTGGCTAGGCAAAAGTTAAAAATAAACACATCCTGAGTTTGCCCTATACGATGTAGGCGACCAATCCGCTGTTCAATTTTCATCGGATTCCAAGGGAGATCGTAATTGATAATCGTATTAGCAAACTGAAGATTACGTCCTTCTCCGCCTGTTTCTGATGCCAACATTACGTTGACTGATTCTCTAAAAGAATCAATTGCTGCATCTTTAGCTTTTAAAGACATCGAACCTTGAAAACAAGTATGTTCAATACCCTGTTTAGCTAAATACTTAGCTAAATAAGACATAGTTGACTTGTAATTGACAAACACTAAAGTTTTTTGAGTCGATTTTTGTAGTAGATCTAGCAATTGTTTCGCCTTCTCGAAGTTCTTCATACCCGATGCGCGTTTGAGTAAAAAGGCAAGCTCATCGTGGTCGAATCTTTTTTGTAGTCCTTTGATTGTATCTGTTAAAGCCACAGAACTACTCCCCGAACGCATCAGCAAGTTATTGCGAGTTAATTTATCAATACTTTTGGGATGTTGACGTAAATATTGGTTAATTGCTTCATATAACTCTCGTTCTTTTGCTTGGGGAGTAACGGTAATTGTCGTGGCAAAACGCTTGGGAAGTTTGATATCTACTACCGAACGAGTATTTCTCACCATCACTTCTCGCATCAGTTGACGCAGTTTTTCGGGATTTTTCGGTACTCGTCCATTGGATGAACCTACATACTCTTGTTTAAATTGAGCTTCGGTGTTCAGTAATCCTGGCTTGAGAAGAGTCAAAAGGTTAAACAGTTCTACCAAATTGTTTTGGACTGGCGTAGCAGTTAGCATCAGAATAAATCGCTTATGAATAGCGTTAACCAACTTCCAGTTGAGGGTACGGCGATTTTTTAGGTGGTGGGCTTCATCAATAATGACCAAATCCCACTCACGCTCGGTAACGTATTGAAAATGACTTTTGTGCTTGGCAGTATTAATTGATGCCACAATCCGCTCGTTGAGATGCCAAAATTCTTCAGGGTTACAGTCTCGTTCGTCGGTAGTAATAGTAGGTATCGCAAATTTTTCATTTAACTCCACCTGCCATTGAGATACCAATGTAGCTGGAGTTAAGACCAGTAGAGATTTGATTTGCCCCCTAGCTAAATATTCCTTGCAGATCAGAGCAGCTTCGATGGTTTTGCCTAATCCTACTTCGTCTGACAACATAGCTCGACCACCGAATTGTTTAATCACTTTTTTGGCAGTTTCAATCTGATACCAATGTTTGTCTATATGATGTAAAGCGGGTAGACATACTAACTGGTCGTAGTCAGCCAGAATTTTGAGTTGAAATAGAGATTGACGAGCTTCAAAACTCTCAAGCTTACTTCTTTGCCTGTTTTTCAAAGCATCTGCTGCTGCGCTTTCGATAAAACGGAAGGAGTAAAAGTCTGACATATTTTATTACTAATTAGGATAAAAAATAGTTTATTTAAACTACATTTTATATAAACTATAAAACAAGAAATCATGTATATTTTTAAGCCATGGTCTTACTTCGCTTGTGAACTGCTGTCCTTTTTCTGGCAGCTAATAGAATTTATACAGTAAAACGAATTATGCAAAAGATGAATTTCTAAATCCTATCCGATTAACGTGGAATCGAGAGAGTGACTGAAATTCATCACACTACCATCATGAATTGGATTAGAAAAGCAGGAATCAAATTGCCAAATGCACCAGAAGAGGACGAAATACCTGAAATAACTGAGATTGATGAGTTATTTGCGTAGCTTATCCTTTAGGACAGACTTTCATTGGAAATAAAAAAAACCAAGTCGGGGTTTGGACAGTAGTGAATTGTAACTTGAACCATAAAATGGGAATAATAGAA
>JAIMKV010000103.1 GCA_020692205.1 Myxosarcina sp. GA_180221_E-2-1-MAG-40_15 | reverse complement strand
CCTGCAATCTGCGAACTATCCACCGTCCAACCCGCAGCAATCAGAGTATCGCGGATATTAGTTAGTAGCGCGTTGGCTGTGGGGACGGATATACCCGACAGGTAGCCGTCGGAGTTAGGCGTTCCAGAAGCGTAGATGGTGGGCATAATACGAAGTCAGAACTATGAAGTCAGAAGTCAGAAGTTAACAAACAACATTTTATGGTCGATTTGTGGCTTTTGGGGAAAACTAGGAAAGTACTTCTGACTTCTGACTTCTGACTCCTGACTTCTGACTTCTGACTTATGATTGTTGGCAACCTAGAGCTAAACCTACTCCTCAACCGCACTAATTTTGACCGCACCCTAAGAGAAGCCGAACGGGATGCTAGGTTATTTGGCAATACGAAGGTGACGATCGAGCCTGAAGTTGATACACGGGCTGTTAAGGGGATTAGTACTGCGGTAAAGAATGAGTTTAATTATTTAGACCAGTGGCTCAAATTGAATCCGATTAAGCCAAGAGTAGATTTGTCGGAACTTCAAAGAGCTTCGAGCTTCGAGCTTGTAGTTCGTAGTAGCCATCAGCCATCAGCTACAAGCTACAAGCCACAAGCTACAAGCTTAAATGATGATTGCTGCGAAGATATTACCAGAAGCATTGCCGATAATACTGCACCAATCAAAGAGCTTTTAGGCGAGATTGCCGATAACACGAAAAAGCCTGGTTTGATTCAGTCTGGGTTGAGGTCAGTTATTGGCAACACCTTTGGAGCGACGCTACAGGGTGGATTTATGAAGTTGGGGATGCAGTTTGCTACCCAAGTTACTAAAGAGGCTAGCAAAGGAGAAAAAGGCAAACAGGCTACTGAAGCTACTGCTAGGGTTGCAGCCAGGGTTGGCAATATCGGTGTAAATGCCTCTGCTAATTATGCCGAGATACTGTTTGGCGCAGCTAAGAGCAAGGGAAATCCGATCGAAACAATGATGAACGATATCTTGACGGGTATCGAAAACATCGTCGATCCAGTTTTATTGGATCAAAAGGTAGTTCAAGTAAGACGCAAACTTTTCGATGTGATGACCAAAGTTGAATCTAGCAGTCTTAGCATCGCACAAGTTCTTGCTGAAACCGTTACGGCTATTCATGCTGTCGCTCCCAGGCAGATTAATAATGCTGCCTATCGCACTGCTCAAGTTGCTTCTGCTCCTTTTAAAATCCAAAAGGAATATCAAAACTACCAGGCAGCAAGATTAGTTGAAAATTTTGTCAGCAACATCGAAAGACCGACTAGACTCTTGGCAAAAAACCCAGAAAGCCAAGCAATAGCAGAAGCCGAGCAAGTTGGAATTGTTATTGGCGGTCACGAGCGCAAAAAAGGAGCATCTTCTCAGCAGACCTCAGAAATGCTGCGTCCGTTTTTTGACGAGAAAACTGCTTTTTTGGAAGTTAAAAATACTTACACGGATCGCTATAACGAAGATCCTCAAAGTAGTACTTATGAACTTCTTAAGGGGATTTTAGAACCTTTTGGAATTTCTATGACGGGCGAGCATAAATCAATGCTTTCTAATCTAGAAATCGAGCTGCAAAGTGTTTTCAAGGGCATGAATCCCGACGCTATAAAAGCAGAAATTATTAATGCCAGTATAAAGGCTTTATTCCCCGACAAGGAAGTATTTTATGTTGGTTTTTCAGGTGGCGCATTTCCTGGCGAACAAGCGACATCTATATCTGAAGCTAGAGGCGATGCTACAAAGGGTGCAGGAATTGGCGCACCATTTTTTGGTCTTACAGATACAGCCAGCCCAGAAAACTTTCAGTCTGTTATCGGGTACGAAGATCCTTTGACTTTTCTCTACGACAAAGAATTTATCGAGTATCCAGAGAAAGCCTTAAAAGAATTAGTCAAGCAGCTTGTGAAGAAAGGTTTTCCTGCTGATGCTATCAATTTACCTTTTATGCAGCCAGCCGATAATGTGGAACTAGTAGAAGGAAAAATACGCCACGATCTCCAGTCTTATGTTGGCAACGATGAAGCCTACGATCGGCTTGCTGCTATTTTGCCTGGCATGAAGCCACGGAATAGTAATTTAGATCTAAATCGTATTAGTGCAGCAACTAAAGCTCAGTATCCAGAAATTATCCAGGACTTAGAAGGAATGCAAGATCCCCTACTGGGTTCTGGTGCGGTCAGAAAAGTAATGGCTAAAACAGCTAGAAGCAATAGATTTTTAGATCCTAAAGATTTGCCAGAAGGTTTGCAGGGAATAGAAAATATTTTAAATTTGCCAGAAGAGGAAAGAAGTGAAAAACAACAGAAAATAATCAATAAGTATATTGGCGATGTTACCGAGCAATTCCTCAAAAATTTAGCTGAAAATGAAGCACAGCTAAATGGCTTAATTGAAGCAGAAGCAAAAGCTTTGGCAATTGCTCTGGCTAAAAACAAAGGAATCGATTCCACTGTTTCGTCTGATTTTGAGCCGATTAGAGAAGCAGTATCGAAAATAGTTAATGAATATTTTAATGAAACTGATTTTAAAAAGAATCTAGAAGCCAACAAAAAAGCAGCTTTAGAAGTCTTAAATAAAGCAGCTTTAGAAAAACTCAAAGCCTATAATCTCAATACTGAAAACCTACAACCACTGCAAAAGTCAGCATTAGGCAGCCTTATCTCCAAACGAGAAACAGAAGATGCCAGCTTACTCAAAGGATTAGATATCTACAAAAACAACGGCACGTCTGAAATTGAAGCCCCGAAAACTTTCTTTGACCATGACGATCCCAAAGGGAAGCTTGATTTCGAGCTACAGGGGTATCGCGATTACGTTGTTGAAATCAACGCCAAAGAGCTAAAAGGTACTCAATATGAAGAAGTAGCGGTTAAATTTGCCCGACTCGTTGAGAATATCCAAGCAGCACTAGCTCGCTTTGTAGCAACTGGAGAAGCTATACCAGAAGACTTTTTAGCGGCAGCAGAAAAGATTCTATCGGCAAAAGACAAGTTAGCCAATTTTGAGTTTCCCGACCTGATTGCCAGTGGTGAACTACAACCCCCCAGCAAGTATTTTAAAGGTCTACAAGAAGGAGCAAAAAGACTATCTGTCAATTCGGGTAACGAACCTTCTGAATATGAAATTAAGCAGCTAGAAAAGTTCAACCAGAAAATTGCCAAACAAAATAAGAAAAATCCAGACAATCCTATTGCTTCTGTAAATATTGAAGATACCGTAAGACTAGGTACGGGCTGGAACGGAACGGCAATGCTGGAGCAGCAGACAGGGCGTGTAATTAAATTTCCCGCAGGAGATGCCGATCCTCTGACTAATGCTGCCAATACGATTGAAAGAGAATTACCTGCTGCCAAACCTTTAGTAAAAGCAGCCAGAGGATTTATTCCTCAATCGAGAATAGAAGAAACGCTGCCCAAAGAAGCAAAAAATGTTGAAGAAGCTGCAAAAATGCAGTTAGCTAGCACTCCTCCTCATAAGCAGATTGAAGGTTTTGTCGTCATGCAGGTCGAAGCTGGTAAAGCTGTTGCTGCTGCTGCCCAATCGCTAAAAGGAAAAGATCCCCAGGCAATTATTGATTTTATTCAAGGGATAATTGAAGCTGGTAAATTAATATCTCAGTTTCACGAACAAGGATATAAACATGGGGATCTTCATCTTAATAACGTAATTGCTCGCGAAGATGGCTCTTATGCTCCGATTGACTTTGGCACTATGGAAGAATTGCCAAAAGATGCTAAAGAAAGAAAACGCGCGATCGCCACAGACGTTAATAAGGCTGTAGATAATAGTCGCTGGTTGCTAGAAGACAAAGGTATTAGCATTAACCCAAGTTTATTGAGATCTGCCTATAGTGCTGGAGTTAGAGGAGAAGACACAACAGCAAGCGATATTTACGAGCAATACAGCGATCGCCTATTAAATGTTTTTCCTAAAAAAGTCAGCAGTAAGAAGTCGGTAGTCAGTAGTGAAGACGAAACTACAAACTACCAACCACCAACTACAAACTTAAAAACAAGACCCGATAATCCACTAGTTACCCTTCAGAAAGATACCAACGACAAACTAGACAAGATCGTTAGTTTATTAAGCGGCGATCCTTTAGCTAATCCTATTGCCAGACCCACAGTAGATATTGTAAAAGACGCAAGAGAGTTAGATTTGGTTAGCGTAGAAGAAGGCTCTAGACTTGAGGCTCTAGGCACTAGGAATGCTCCAAACCTAGAGTCTAGTGCCTATGTCCTAGAGGCTTTTTCCGCTGAAGAAGGCTCTAGGCTTGAGGCACTAGGCACTAGGAATGCTCCAAACCCAGAGCCTAAATTAGATGAGCTGTTTACAGTTGAGGGACTGCGTAAGCTTGCCCCGATGACTGGTCTTCCTGTAACTACGATGGCAGGAGACAAGCCGATCAAGTCAGCCAAGAAAGAAGATATTGTCAAAGCCATCGCTACGTCTGCTCCTCATGCTGATATCGAAAGAGCGATCGCTTCTGCTTCTGCCGATATGTTCAAAAAGAAATATCAAGACAGGGGAGTTATCAAGCCAGAATTAACCGCGCAGAGTTATGAACTGTTTGTTCGGCTCAATACCGATGCCATCAAGGAAATCGAACAGATGAGTCTCGGTATTGACATCGACGAGGCGATCGCCAAGCTCGAACGCTATCAACAGATGGCAAAAGAGGTTCTGTTAAAAAATGAATTTACTCCCGCTCAATCTCAAGGCAAAGGTGCTGTTTTGGGCGGAATTAACCAAAGTAAAGCCGCTCTTTTAGCATACAAGCAGTTTGGAGACATCAACGATTTGATTGCCAAGATAAACGCCGAGCTTGGCGAAGGTGCGATAAAAGCCGATCGTCATTGGGGAAACACCACCACGACGGTTTTACAACAGTTTTCTCTCCTGGCAAAAGAAGCCAAAGACAAAGGTTATGACATTCAAAGATTTATTTCTGAAGGCTCTCCAGGCCCGACAGAGAAAATTAGAAAGCACTGGCAGACAACTGAAAAAGCTTTATCGGCAAATATTGAGCATATTCGTCAAGAGTCTAAAGTAGCAGGTAGTGATATTGAAAAGCTATTTTCAGCTAATCCCGATTTATCCGAAGACCTTGAAGTAATATCAGCTTGGCTGACGAAGATAAAACAGTTGACATCGACTAAGACTGAGATGGAAATAGCTGCTAACCTTGCCCTCGCAGATGAGGGAGCGTTATTAGATCATCTTGACGATATATTTGTAGATGCAGAAGTTATTTTATCATTGATGTCACAAGGGAAAAACCCAAATTATGATGTTACCCCTCAAAGAACTTCTGAGATATTAAATAGTACTTTATTTAATCCAGTTGATGCTCAAAAAGAGATAACAAAGCCTGAAATAGCTCCTCCTGAAATCGTTTTGTCTGAGCCTAAAATAAATCCACCTGAGCAAGCTGAAATACAGCAACAGGTAGTTCAAGCTGTAAAAGAAACACAAGCAATAGCAGAAACCGTCGCACAACAGGTAACTCCGCCTAAGATTTTTCTACCTGAGCCTGAAGTAATTGCTCCTGATTCTATAGGCAGTGGAGGCGGTCAGCCTCCTAAACCTCCCAAAATAACTGCAACTCCACCCGAACCAGAAGATGACGGCTTCGATTTAGAAAAGATTAAAAAACAAGCCGAAGAGCGGAATAAGCGAATACAGGCTTTAAAAGACAGTCTAAAACGCAATCTAGAAGAAGTTCAGCAAACTTTACCCACTCCAGAACCAGAAGTCAATTCTTATGTAGAGCGTTATCCCCTAGGGCAGCCTTTTGTAAGCAACACTCGCCCTGCTTGGGAGAAAACTGCACGAGATCTCAAAGCTAAATTTGAGTCAATTAGAGAAGAAGCCAAAATTTCAGGAAGCGAGATTGAACAGGCATTTGCTGCCGATCCTGAATTACTGAAAACCCTAGACGCTATGGAAGCTAAATTAGATACATTCCGAGCAGCTCTAGCTCAAGACTATAGGCTGCACGTACCTTTTGAAGCAGGGGACATAAATACTTCTCAGATTGAAGACTCTTTGACGGCAGTAGGCGAAAACCTTGGCGATATTGAAATGGGAGTCTCGCCAGTTGTTGACGCTGATACTGCTACAGCAGGTTTTACCGCCCTAAACGATCGCCTCAGTCAGATCCACAGCAACAGTATCGATGTGCGCCATCTCTGGCAGCAAATAGCTGAAATAGCGAGTGGCTGGGCGCAAACCATGCAGGGCGGAGGAGATCCTCTAGGTGGGCTGGAAAACGTCTATGAGGGATATGCCGATGCGGTAAATAATCTGCCCAACGTTGACGACATCTTCTCAGGAGTGTCAGACTTTATTAGCGAAATGAGCGAAGCTTCTCCTGTGTTTGGCAAGATAGTTGATTTTGCTAAGGAATTAGGTATCTCGGCTCTAGCAATCTTTGGCTTCTCTGAGTTTAGCGATGTCCTAGCCGAAGGATTTATGTCCCTAGTTAACTACGGCAGAGAGTTTCAGCGTTTTGAACGAGCGATGAGCGCAGCAGGTAAAAGCGGTCAGCAGGTATTTGCCGATCTTTACGACACGTCTCAAAAATACGGTACGTCTTTAAAAGAGTCTATGGCTGGCTATACTCAGCTATCTCTCTCTACCCAGGGAACAGACAAAGAGGCAGTGGTTGATTCAATCTTCCCTGGCTTCCAAAAGGCTTTCGCCTCCAGACAGGCGACTCCAGAACAACAGGGCAGGGGCTTTTTGGCGGTAGAGCAAATGTTGAGTAAGGGTAACGCCTCTGCCGAAGAATTGAGACAACAGCTTTCTGAAGCGCTGCCTGGAGCATTTGCAATTGCAGCGCAAGCAATGGGTATGGATATGCAAGAATTTACCGTGCAATTATATTCAGCTCAGATTGCCTCGGAAGAATTATTGACCCGCATGGCTGCTTTCTACGATAAGGACAGTCAGATCCTCTTAGAGATTTCTGGAGCTAGCTTTGAAGCAGAATTAAACCGTGTTACTAACAACATGGTGCATTTGCAGTCTGTAGCGGGAGATATTGTTATTCCTTTGCTGACTCCAGCATTACAGTTAGCCAATACGGTTCTGACTCTGATTGGAGAAAATGCCGAAATTGTGTCGATAATTTTTGCAGGAGTGATGGCAGGATCGATCTGGCGAAGCGTTCAGGCAATGTTTGCCGTAGCTAACGCAACCAAGGTAACAACTGTCATGGTCAAGCTACTCGGTCTGGAGTCTGTTCGCGCCAGTACCGCAATGATAGCAGGAATGACCAAAACGCAAATGGCAGGAGTAATGCTATACAACGGCTTGGGTAGAGTAGCTGCTGGGGCAAAAGCTATGTGGGCTGCTTTTGCTGCACCTACGGGAATCGTAGCTGGACTGTATTTGTTTTATAAGCTGGTAACTGCGGGTACTCAAGAGGTTAAAGCAGCAGCCAAAGTAGCCAAGAATATTGCCAAAGAGTCAGGGCGAGAAGCAGATCCCGATAAAGATGATAATTCTTTTGCCTCACCAACATTCTCAGGTAGAAAAGGACAAGATTTTGCCAACATTATCAAAGATCCTCTTCGATTTCTTAAAGATAGAACCTTTCTAGGAGTTATTGATGACGTTGGTAATTTTAGAGATAAAGGCAACATTGGGAAGTCGATTGAACAAAGTCGGATTACAGGTAGAAATGTCCAAAAATCTCTTGCTTCGGTAGACCTAGAGCAAGTAGGAAAAAACCTAAGCACAAATCGCAGCGAACAAACTCTTTTAGATGTCGAGCGTCGTCTTGCGATCGCCAATTCTGATTACGCCAAGTTAGCCGAAATAGAACAAGAAAGGGCAGAACTCAAAAAGCAGCAAGAAGAAGAGTTAGGAAAAATAACAGGCAGCATTAGCTTTTTAAGTAAAGATTTAGAGCAGCTAGGAACTCAAAAAGAATTCCTCAAAGAAAAACTAGATAAACGATTTATAACCCAAGAAGCCTATGACAAGCTGGTTGCCGACATCGATGTAGAAATTACCAAAAGAACGGCCCAAAAAGATACCGTCGAGCAAATCTTAGAAGGGACGACTACTACTATCTCGGCTGACTTTACCAATATCCAGCAAGAGTTGGATAATCGCCTGTGGACTCTCAGCGGAGAGTTGAGCCAGAAGAGTTTGGACGATATGAACGCTCAGCTTTCAGGCTCGATAAGCTCTTTGGAGTTGGAAATAAATACCTCTTTAAGAACTAGAGATAATGCGGTTGGAGTGGCAGGAGCGACCAAGGTTACAGCCGACAAACAAAGAGCGCGAATTTTAAACGAAGAAACATCTCTCAAGCAAGCAGCTTTATTTGAACTTAGACTAGTCAGCGAAAAAGACTTCCCCGAAGGTTTAGAAAACTATGATTTCGATAAAATCTTTGCTCAAAAGCTACCTCAAATTCTCAACTTAGATCCCGATAAATTCATCACTCCTCTTGCCGAAGGTGCATCTGAGTCTAATAACCCTGCTTTATCTAGCTTTTTGTCAGGTCTAGCAGCATATTCTCAAGCCGCCGATAATGCCGCAACGGCAAGCAAAGACGCAGCCGAAGCGACCAGGGATCATGTTGCAGCCCTAAAAGATGCTGGTGCTAACTATAGAGATTTTGGTATTTCTATCAGAGACTATGCCCGTTCTAGAGAAGACTTCGACCTAGAAAACAAAAGATTTTTAGAAGATTTCCCGCTCAAAGTAGAAGATGTAGAGCGTAATATCAACCGCTCTGCCAGAGGTTTAGAAGAACAATATGATGATTTTATCTCTAGCTTAGATAAAAATATTGCCCAGACTCAGCTAGAGATCGCCCAACTCGATAAACAGATTAAAAATACCAAGCTTCGCAACAAGGTAAGGTCTGGGTTTAAACTTGGTTCTGAAGGCTTCGGTAGTGATTTAGCTGACTTGTATTTTGACTACATGGATAGTCTCGAATCTGAAGAAGAGGTGGGGCTAAAGAAAAATATCGAACGCATGGACATTGAGGAGCAGATTGCTCAACTATCCCGTCAGATAAGGGATTTGAGCGAAGAGCGCGAAGATTTAGAACGCGATCGCCTAGCTCAAGAAAGAGACTTAATGCGCGAACTTGAAGATTTTACCCGTCAGCAACGACGTACTTGGGAAGATTTACTCGAAGAAGAACGCAATTTAGTTCTTCAGGCGAAAGAGCTGGGAGTAGATTTAGGACTTGTCAGCGATGGAGTATACTTAGAAGGCATTAATTTGGTTAATGCTCTGGCTGAGGTGACTGCCAGAATGCTGGAAATCAGCGACAAACTCTACATTAGAGCCGAACAAGATAAAAAGCCCGTTTCTCTCCCCGAAACAAAGATAGACCCATTTAAGCCGAAAGCTGCGCCTACTCTGCCTTCGGCAGCAGAAGAGCCTCCCGAAGAAGGTTTAATCAATAAATATTTAATTAGACCAGTAAAAGAATTCTTTTTGGGCAAGCCAGCAGAGGCGGCGGAAGTTCCTTCATCAGAAGGCAGAAGTTCGATTGATATGAGTGGGTTTGACAACTTGAGGAAAGACCTAGGGCAAGACTTTGAAAAACAAAAGCCCAAACCTAAGCCCGTGATAGTCGCCCCGAAAGTCCCCCGTATTGACTTAGACCCTCTAGATTTGGTTAAAACTCCTGGAGGAAAAATCGTTGAGAAGATTTTTGATGAAGTAAATAAAGCTACAGATAAAATATCAACAGTCAAGAAGGTTAAGGATAAAGTAGTCGATTTCTACCAAGACAACGCACCCAAAGCTGTTGAAGTTCTTCAGCGATCGCCTGTCTACAAAATGGGAGGGTCAGCTATCGACGCTGTAAAAGAATCTGAATTTGGCAAGGGAGTTAGCAATATTGTCGATGTAGTTAAGACCAATAATCCCATCAAAGGATTGGATGATTACATTGAAAATAACTCTCTATTTGGCGACACTTATAAAGATTTCAAAAACGGAATTAGAAGTCTGCAAAGGTTTAATCCTTTTAAACGCTCATCTTTAGATGCACCTCTCAATTTTGCTTGGGGCAAAGAGAATGCTAATCAGTATGCAAGCTTAGATCCTTTTGCACAAGAAGCCCAAAGTACAGATTTAACTTTAGATCTGGTAATCCCCGATATGGACTCTAGACAATCGGAAGTCGATACCAAAGTCAAAAAACAGTACGAGCTTCTAGACGAAAAAGGAAGTAAAACCACCGAAAGTATTGGGTTGGAAAATGAGGGCAAGAGACGTAGCTATTTAGATTCTGTGGCAAGGAAGCTAGAGGAGATAGACAAATACTTTATCCAACAAGAACGGGATGAACAAACTCAAGCCTATGAATTAACCAAACAAACTGCCAACGCCAAGGGATATCTTACCACTTCGGAACAGGTTAAGTTTGCTGGTGGTGACGTAGCTCAAGAATATCAGAATCAAATTGATTCTATTAGCGATCGCTTAACTGCAATGGAAGAACTATCAGTAGATTTTCAAGGATTTATTTACGAGTTTACTGGAATAGAATACAAAGACGATCCAGAAGTTAAAAAGCAAATAAACGCTGCTATAGAAGCTATAAACGATCCTGAACTCCAGAAAAAACTACGGTCTGCTATGGATTCAGTAACTAATCTGGGAGGTATGATTGTGGGGCAAAAAGGTAATAAATCTCAATATGAATCTAATAAAGATTTAGCAACTAAAGTAGCTGAAGAAAATAAAGCGATCGAAATTGACTTTCAAAATAGAGCTGATGAACTGGGTATGCGCTCTGAAGCAATGGAAATCGATAAAGGTATTGCTCCAAGCTTCATTCACGATTTGACCTTTAATAAGGAAGCTCGGAGCTTAGGCGAAGAACAAATAAACTTAGACTACGAAAAGCAGTTAAAGGATCTCGACCGAGTGCGAGAAAGCGCAACTAAAACGGGCGATACTTACGATCGCATGAAAAAGTCTCTAGATAAACTAAATCAAGCCAAACTCGACAAGCTGCACGCCGAAACTAGTTCACTAGTACAAATCTTTGATGAAGTGGCTCAACCAGCCTTGAACGGTCTACTCGAAGACTTTATCGATAACTCTGTTAGCGCGTCAGAAGCCTGGAGCAACTTCGCTCAATCGATCCTGCTGTCTCTGTCTGATATTCTCATGGCTTATGCCAAAAATGAAATCTTGCGAATGATCTTCAAGAAGAAGGCTGATGGCGGAGGGCTGACGGCTGAAGGAGAAGAAAAAGAAGGAGGCAGTACTGTTCAAAGCGTAGTGGATATAGGGACAAGCATCGCAAGTGCTTTTAGCCAGCCTAAATCTAAATCCCTAGAGCCTAGAGCCCAGAGCCTAGAGCCTAAATCTAACGGTTGGCTTACTGCTCTATCTTATGCGGGTCAAGTTGCTTCTTTATTCTTTAGTGAGGGAGGCGATACAGAAGCAATGTATATCCCCTACGCTTCTCACGGTTTAGATACTTCTGATGTTGCATTGGCAAGAGGGATTAATGAAGCGATGCGACGTGAAGCACACCCCCAGGCGTTTGCTGCCGTACTTCATAAGGGCGAGGTAGTCCTGTCTGACCTCAATGGCGATGCTCAACTGGTTAGAGAACTTCGTAAAAGTGGAGAATGGAATCAGATGAAAGGACAGGGCTACCAGTCTCAAAAAGTCGATAACTTCCGCTACGGCAGCGAAGGTGCAGCAATGACCAGAAGAGGCAGCGGTGGCGATACGATAATTTATTCAAGTCCCATAACCGTCAATGCGAAGGATGCCAATAGCTTCAAGCTTACTCAAGACCAGATCTACCGCAGACAGAGGCTGATGCAGGAAAGGAGTAAGAGGTAGTCAAAATCTATCGTTGAGCGTCGGGGTGTCTATATCTCCTTGTGTATACATTACATAGGCGATTGATCGAGCGTTATAGTCTCCTTTGCATTGTGCTTTGACTTCATCTAATGCAACAGATAGAGAGTAGTTGATGTAAAGCTCTGCTAAATCTGTCCCAAATCCTCTACTGCCTGGCTTAAAACCACTCATAATTTTACTTTTGTCAATTTTTAATTGCTCAAAACTAAAAATATGATTCGCACAATTCTGAATTTCTGCTTGAGATAATCCATTCCACTCTGCACGGACAGGAACAGGTAAGAATAGGAACACAGTAGCCGACAAGAGTAGGCTTTTCAACATGAGACAATCTGGGATAAGTTACTCTTTCAGATTATCTTTATTCAGAATACAGGTATGTGACACGGATCGCAGTGACATCTCGACGCAGATCGCACTAATTACGCTGACTCTAACATTAATCTGTTTTTGGCATCTTCGACTGCTTTATATGGCGACAAATCATTGTTAATTAGTCTGACTACTTTTTTAGAGTTTTTGGAAAGAGTTAATACTTGACATACTCC
>JAIMKV010000102.1 GCA_020692205.1 Myxosarcina sp. GA_180221_E-2-1-MAG-40_15 | reverse complement strand
TTCGTAGGGTAAAAAATCTGCCAGTCCAAGATAGTTAATCCCTTGAGGTGTAATCTCAAAGCGATAGGGTAAAACTTCTACTCCTTGCGCTACAGCTTGTCGCAATAGTTCTCCATAGAGAGGATCGCAGCGATCGCTTGGTGCAAATAGATTACAATCGCCACGATTGATAAAGTACAGCATTACTGCTTTTGTCTCTGGAACTAAGTCAGTCAATTCGCGAAGATGCCTCTGTCCGCGAGTTGTAACCGTGTCAGGAAACAAAGCTAAGTTATTGAGACTCAAAGTAACACTTTTGACCTCCACATAAATTGGTGGTTGGCTTTCTCCCGTCAGCAAGAAATCAACTCGACTTTTCTTGTCTTTACCGTAGGGAACTTCAACTCGAACCTCGCTATATCTAGCAGCTAATTCAGGAAATAGCTTTTGTTGTAAGGCTTGTTTGATGACTCGATTTGGTATTGCGGTATTTACTCCCACCCAAGTAGAATCAACCTGAATCATTTCCCAGGTATAAGCTAGCTTGCGCTTGGGGCTATTACTTTGAGATATCTGCACTTTTGCACCTGGGGTAGAAACACCAGTCATTGGGCCAGTATTAGGACAATGAGCCGTAATAATTTCTCCTGTATCCAATTTAATATCAGCCAGAAATCTTTTATAGCGTTTGAGCAAATGACCTGGGATTAATGGAGGATACTGATACATTAGACCCATAGCTGTTTACCAAGAAAGATGAAGCTAATTTTAACAGGATTTAGATCTACATATAGTTAGGTTTTTATGCAGAGAAAAGATGAGATAATTTGCACCTATACAGATTTTATAATCATTGACCGCTAGTTAATCAAACTGATCTATGCCCGATATTGAAGCCTTAATTTCTCAGGTACAACAGGAAGCACAGCGAGAGGAATTTCCCATAGATATTCCAGTATATAAATCTGCTAATATTGAGCCAACCAAACCCATTCTTTATGCTGGGAATTTAGCCAGTCCTCTTTGTTTTTTCGGTCGAGATTTGGGCAAAGATGAAGTTCTGGCTCGTCAACCTTTAATTGGTGCTTCAGGAACAATGGTTCGAGAAGGTTTTTATTATGCTGTTCACCAGGCAAAAGCACCTTCGAGAAAAGATTTAGATGACACAACTGTTGAAAGAGTATTACTAACTAATACCGTTCCTTATAAACCACCAGGAAATAAAGCATATTTACTCAAGGTCAAGAAAAGATTTCGACCTTTTTTAGAACAATTATTTGTCTTTCACTGGGAAGGAAACCAGATTATTACTTTAGGTACAGAAGCTTTCAAATGGTTTGCTAACTATGGAGCTAAAGGAGAATTAGATAGCTTTTATCGTAGTAGCGATCGCTTTGAAAATCAATTAACTGTCCACATCAGTGCTACAGACGATCTGGGCATGGCTCACACCAAAGCACTTACTTTACTACCTCTACCCCATCCCTCGCCGCTAAATCAGAAATACTATGCGGCTTTCCCGAAGATGTTACAGAAAAGACTCTCGCAAGTTGAGTTTTAAATCTTAATGTTTAACTCGATTGATTAAAATATTGTCAACTAAATTTAACCAACGATCTAAGATAAAGAAAATAGATTAGTTTTGCTTACACTCTTTAGAAGGAAAAAACATGATATCTTATTAATTAAATAGATAAGAATTTGTTACACTCGATACAAAAATTAGCAAAATAAGCTTTATGACTAATAAAAAAACTGTTATTTCTCCCTCAATTTTGTCAGCAGACTTTAGCCGTTTGGGCGAAGAAATTGAAGCCGTAGATCGAGCTGGTGCGGATTGGATTCATATTGATGTAATGGATGGTAGATTTGTGCCTAACATTACCATTGGGCCGATGATTGTTAAAGCGGTTAGACCTCACACCAAGAAACCATTGGATGTGCATTTGATGATTGTTGAACCAGAAAAGTATGTTGAAGAGTTTGCTAAAGCCGGGGCAGATATTATTTCGGTTCATGCAGAACACAACGCCTCCCCTCATTTACACCGTACTTTAGGTCAGATTCGTGAGTTAGGTAAACAAGCTGGTGTAGTCTTAAATCCGGCAACTCCTTTGTCTTTGATTGAGTATGCCTTGCCTCTTTGTGATTTAGTGTTGATCATGAGCGTTAATCCTGGTTTTGGTGGTCAAAGCTTTATTCCTGAAATGGTAGAAAAAGTAGCCAGCCTACGTCAAATGTGTGATGAAAAAGGATTAGATCCTTGGATCGAAGTTGATGGTGGGCTAAAACCCAATAATACTTGGCAAGTTTTAGAAGCTGGTGCTAATGCGATCGTTGCTGGTTCTGCGGTATTTAAAGCTCCAGATTATGCTGAAGCGATTGAAGGTATTCGCAACAGCAAGCGTTCTCAACCTGAATTTGCCACTGCTTAAAAGCTTGGCGGCTGATTAGGTTAGAGTATAGAAATAAATCTTAAAAAAAGATTCATGATGATTATGAATCTTTTTTATTAAGTATTAAAATGTCAATAACTTAATCTTCAAAACCAATAGTTGCTAAAGTATTCCCACCATGTGCAAAGGGCCAGTACCACTAAGCAACTCTACTAATAAACCAATAAAGCCTAACATTGCCAAACGTCCATTCCAAACCTCAGCTGCGGTGGTTAAGCCCCATTGCCACTTCTCTTGAGGATACATTTTCATGTTTTTCTTGGGATGAATTACATCGGCAAAAGAGCAGGGTGGAGAGTCTAAAGAATCTACAACTATATTTGCCAGAGAATCAATAAAGCCAGGATGAACATTAAGTGCAGGAACACGGTGAAAATTCTCGATTCCTGCTGATTCAGCTACTTCACGATATTCTATGTCAATTTCCTGTAAGGTTTCGATATGTTCAGAAACGAAGCTAATCGGCACTACGGCTAAATCTTTGATCCCTTGTTCACCTAGTTCTTTAAGAGCATCGTCAGTGTAAGGCTGAAGCCACTCTACGGGGCCTACTTTACTTTGGTATGCCAGAGTGTAATGATTAGTGCGACCAAGAGTTTCCATGATTAAGCGAGTGCATTCTTCAATCTGGTGCTTGTAGGGATCTCCTGCCTCCTCCACATAGCTGACTGGAACACCGTGGGCGCTAAAAAATATATGTGCTTGATGAGGATTGGGAAATTGGTCTAACTCTTTGCCGATTAGGTCTGCCATCGACTGCAAATAGCCAGGATTTTCATACCAAGAAGGGACAATAGTATATTTTACTTCTTGTAAGACCTGATCTGTCGACCACATTTCTTCTAAAACACGGAAACTTGAACCACTTGTGCTGATTGAAAATTGCGGATAAAGCGGCAGAACTACTACTTCCTTGATACCATCGCTTTTAATTTGAGCGATCGCTTCTTCAGTAAAGGGATGCCAGTACCGCATGCCAATATAAATTTTGGCATCGTGACCCATTGACTGGAGCTTGCTTTGTAGAGCAGTTGCCTGTGCTTCAGTTATTTCGCGCAGAGGAGAGCCACCACCAATTTCTAAATAGTTTTCCTGAGATGTTTTAGCTCTCAAACTCGAAATCAACCAGGCTAATGGTTTTTGTAAGCTTTTAACCGGTAACCTGATGATTTCAGGATCGGAAAACAAATTGTACAGAAAAGGACGGACATCTTCGATTTTATCGGGTCCGCCTAAATTGAGTAGCAAAACTCCAATACGACCCATAGTTCTAATAACTTATTTAAAATTTTTGGTTTCTTTACTAATTTTAACAATATATCTTTTCTTTAGGTTCTTCTGTTCGCAGTACACAGAACTTAACTGACTAAATACTCATATTTAATAGTACTTGTGCTATTTTCTCAAATACTATTATTGAGCTTATTTATTGAGAAATTTACCAAAATATCAGTTTAAATCGCTAAGATAGTCTGCGTCGAGTAATGATTTATTGTTTTTTATTTTTATATCATGTCTTTAATTAGCTTACTACAGCCCAATTTGATTTTGGGAGGCACTATTTTTGATTTAACGCCACAAATTCTGAGTGAACACAATATTCAGGGGTTGATCTTAGATGTAGACGAAACACTAGTACCTTTTAAACAAAAAGAAATTTCTGAGGAATTACAGCAGTGGATTGGGGAGATTAGACAAAATACGCCTATTTGGTTAGTAAGTAATAATCTGAGCTACTCTCGTATAGGCAAGATCGCTCAGTCGCTTGATTTACCTTTTCTCTCGGCTGCGAAGAAGCCTTCTCGCCGCAAACTAAAGCTGGCAGCAACAGCGATGAATTTGTCTATCGAACAGGTTGCTATGGTTGGCGATCGCTTATTTACCGACGTGTTAGCCGGAAACCGTTTGGGAATGTTTACCATTTTGGTTGAGCCGATGATCGATCCGATAGTTGCAGTTCGTTCTCACCCCATTCGCGATTTTGAGATTTGGCTTTCTCAACTACTTGGCGTATCCTTGGCGGAAAACTCGAACAGCGTAACAAAAAGTAATAATTCTTGATTCAAGAAAATATAAAGAAAATATTACGAAACAAAGATTTTTTGACAAAATCTGAGAATATACCTTTAAGTTTAAATGAGGTCAGCAGATATAAAGACCTTAAATATATAAGTTAAATAATATTTCATTTCAAAGTGGCATCGGCGTTAGGTAAGACCTGACCTGATGCCATTAATAATTTAAACAGTATTTTATAGCTGACAAAAATTATTTTAAATACAAAATAAAGAAATATTTAGTAAGCTCCGATAGACTATCAATATTTTGATAATCTATGTGCTTAAAGTTTAAAATAAAATGCTTAGATGGCTATTTTGCTATCATAATATTTAAGCTAAATTAAATTTATCATCAGTTAAGTAAATGTATTTTTAAGATTATTCAGCAACGTAAAGGTAATTTATAGGAATATCTTGATTATATATTGCTAAGTTTTATCAAAATTTCAACCCGCTCTATTATTAGAAATACATCTACGTGGTTAAATAATTGTTTGTAGTCGAATGGTATATTAATATACTAACTGTCTAACATACAAGAGCATATTGCTAACTAAAGTGATTTTAATTACAGAAAGTTTAAGCGGTAATCAAATAAGCTTTAAGAAATAATTATGAATATTGTAGATAACTGATGAATATTCTAGACAACTAATGTTTAATTTACTTAATGTTTTATTCGCCTTTATTGTAGTAGGAATACTGCTATTAGTAGCAAGATTGATCAAATATAAAATTAGGTTGCTACAAACGCTTTATATCCCTGAATCGATTATCGCAGGAGCGATCGCCTTATTACTCGGAACGGGGGCTTTAGGAGCGATCGCCGTAGGTTTAGGAGCGAGTCCAGACTCTTATCTTGCTGGCGGTTTATTCCCCGAAGAGATGCGAGAGGTTTGGTCACAATCTCCTGGGGTATTTATTAATATTGTCTTTGCCGCATTGTTTTTAGGGGAACATATCCCCAATCCGAAAGAAATCTGGCGCAAAACTGCCCCCCAAGTGGCTTTTGGTCAAACTATAGCATGGGGACAATATGTATTAGGTATTTTGGTTGTATTGCTCTTTCTTACCCCCGTATTTGGGATTAATCCCATCGCTGGTGCGTTGATTGAAATTAGTTTTGAAGGCGGACACGGTACGGCAGGAGGAATGGTAGATACTTTAACGGAGCTAGGTTTTCCTGAAGGAGGTGACCTGGCACTGGGTCTAGCTACAGTAGGTATTGTTTCAGGAATTTTATTTGGCACCGCGTTGGCTCATTGGGGTCGGCAAAAAGGATATATTCAATCTGAACCCGAACCTGTAGAGAGTGGTGATGCTCAGTTCCAAGAAACAGCATCTACAGAACCCAGTAGTGTACTAGCGAAAAGAGCGCGATTGATGCGAAATTTTTTGATCGATCCTTTATCCCTTAACTTTGGTTTTACTGGGATGGCGATCGCTATTGGTTGGATAATTCTCCAAATTTTAACCTTAATTGAATCGGCTACTTGGGGTCAAAATGGCTTAGAGCTTGCTGGAGCAGTGCCTTTATTCCCAATGGCTTTAATTGGCGGGATTATTATCCAGGTAGTTATGAAGCATTTTGACCTAGATGTCTTAATTGTTAGAAGACTACAGGAAAGAATTGCGGGGGTGGCTCTCGATCTTTTGGTGGTAACTGCTTTAGCCTCAATCAATTTAGCTGTTTTGGGGGCAAATATCGGCGTGTTTCTCACCTTATCAATTGTCGGTATTGCCTGGAATGTTCTGGCCTTTGTTTATCTTGCACCTCGCATGTTACCTGTCTATTGGTTTGAACGTGGCATTGGCGACATGGGGCAGTCAATGGGGGTAACGGCTACCGGTATTCTCTTAATCCGCATGGTTGACCCTGATAATAGTACAGGAGCTTTTGAGAGCTTTGGTTACAAACAATTATTTTTTGAACCTATAGTTGGGGGTGGGTTATTTACCGCAGCGGCTCCAGCTTTAATTGTCAGATTTGGCTCAGTTTCCATTTTATTGTTAACCACTGGATTATTAGCTTTTTGGCTGATTTTTGGCATAATTAACTGTAAAAGAACTGCTAAAAAGCTACAAGAAGAACAAGCCACAGCAGCAGAATTATCAACAACGGTAATGAGATAAAGTTGCGCGAAACGGTGATTAATGATTGGTTGTTGGTGATTTTAATCTTTTCTCTGTCTTTCAATCTTGTTCCCTTGCCCAAAAGTAATACTTTCTTCCTTTAGCATCCAGTTGAGTGGGCTATGGAAGTGATGC
Organism: Myxosarcina sp. GA_180221_E-2-1-MAG-40_15; assembly: GCA_020692205.1. Classification (GTDB taxonomy): domain Bacteria; phylum Cyanobacteriota; class Cyanobacteriia; order Cyanobacteriales; family Xenococcaceae; genus Waterburya. The sequence goes on along the minus strand of JAIMKV010000102.1, from coordinate 5,943 downwards.
TTTAATCTGGTTGATAATTACTCTAAACCAACGTTGAGCAGCTTCGAGTAACACCAACAAACGACTATAGCGATCGCCTTTTAAGTAGTGCAAAATGATAATTGTTGAACGTATCTTTAAAAATTCTGACGCTAAGCCGATCAATGGATCGTGTTCTAAAGCTTGCTGGCAATAGTTGTTAACAATGGCAAGATCTGGGTTGGGTAGGTTTTGTAACATAGCCTTAGCTAGATAAAGACTGGCAGAGGCATAACTGCGTGATTTTAGCCGTACTAGCTCAGGTGGCGCATGAGCATAAGCCTGTTCGATAGTTGCGTATAAATCTGTCTCCGCAATCAGCCAATTTTTAGCGTTGGTTTCTTGAAGTTTTCGACAGAAAACTAATGGTTCAGCGATCGCCATAAACTGATAGTGATGGCTCAGTCTAATCAATAAATCCCAACTTGAGGTTACTTGTAATTTGGGGTCAAATAATCCCACCATATCAAAACAGTTACGGCGCAACATCACCGACTGCAAAAAAATCTGGTTGGGTTGGAAAATTTCCCGCCTTACCCATGTTGAGTACTCATGTTTAATAATTTTACCTGTAGATTTGCCCTGGCGATCAATTAGCATTAACCAAGAGTGGATCAAACTAACTTCAGGATGATGATCTAAGCCAAAAATCTGTTTTTGCAGCTTATCAGCATGCCATACATCTCCCGCATTAATAAACGAGATATATTTGCCCCTGGCGGCAACAATACCTTGATTTAGAGTTTGGGCAATGCCCAAATTTCTTTGAAAAATAAACTTTAGGCGTAAATCTTGCTTATGCCTAAACCATCTGGCAATCTGATTAGAATGGTTATTAAAAACTAAAATTTCAAAATCAGAACAAGTTTGCTGCAAAATACTGTCTATTGTGGCTGGCAAATATCTTATTTCATCATAAGCTGAAATAATTATGGAAACTGTCGGTAATTTTAGAGTCATATATTCCCAGAAATAAGAGACTAAAAATAAAAGATTTAAAGCAAAAAATTGATGTATATATAAAGCCTGTATTTTTTTGGTATTATCATTAGTTTGATCGTTACTATATAGATTTACTTTAATTACGTTTTATCTAAATTAAAAGTAAGATTGATTCCTTCTTTGGCTGAGTTGTAGGCTCATAAGTCATACACTATAAATTGGATGAAAATTTTAGATGTACATAGCAAAAAATTTTTCAAGCTATTAGCTACGAACTAATCCATTTGAACGAAGCTATTTTACATTAGTTGTAATGATTAATCTTAGTAAAACTATTTAAGGGAAAATACTTAGGTTATTGGCAGGCACGATCATAATCGCTCAAAATAGAATTGGCAACGGTGATTTTAAAAAAATTTCATAATTATTAAGTAGTAAAAATACGTAGCTTAAAGACAATAGGGATCTAAGGCAAATGTTTATCGCAGCAAGAAATTATTAATTCTTCTTAGGCTTTTTTTATGAGTTGATCGATTATTAGCTAGGATCAAAAGCTGTTTGCTGGTTTTCCAGCATGATTTTAGAGGAGCAAAAATATTCACCTAGGAAAATTAGATGAAAAAAGCTATTTACCGAATTTTAGATGCCAATCTTGATCGCGCCAGAGAAGGATTGAGGATTATCGAGGAGTGGTGTCGTCTAGGCTTAAACAACCAGCCTTTGGCAGAGGAATGTAAGCAGATTCGTCAAGAATTAGCCCAGTGGCATACTTGGGAGTTGCGTCAGGCAAGGGATACCCCTAATGATGTGGGGACAGATTTATCTCATCCTCAAGAGGAAGTGAGAGAGAGTATCGAACAGTTGCTCCAAGCAAATTTATGTCGATCGCAAGAAGCTTTGAGAGTTTTAGAAGAATACAGCAAGCTTTATGAACCAAAGATGGCGACAGCTTGTAAACAATTGCGTTACCGTGTCTATACCATTGAAAGCAATCTAATCAATAATTATCGGCATCAGCAGCTACACAATGCACCTTTATACTTGATAACTTCACCCGAACCAGAAATGCTTAAGGTAGTAGAAGCTGCTCTTAAAGGTGGTCTAAGTTTAGTTCAATATCGCGATAAAGATGGCAAAGATAGCGATCGCCTCGAAAAAGCTCACCAGCTGTGCCAGCTATGCCATCAATATAATGCTTTATTTATTGTTAATGATCGGGTAGATTTAGCTCTAGCGGTAGATGCAGACGGAGTCCATCTGGGGCAACAGGATGTGCCAGTGTCTTTTGCCCGCGAAATTTTAGGTCCTCATAAAATTATCGGACGTTCGACTACTAATAAACAGGAATTGAATAAAGCGATCGCCGAACGCGCTGATTATGTAGGAGTCGGGCCGTTTTACGAGACTCCGACTAAGCCAGGTAAACCAGCAGCAGGAACAGAATATATCGACTATGTAAAGGCTAAATGTCCCATGCCTTGGTTTGCCATTGGCGGAATTGAGCTGAATAATCTTAATGCAGTTCTAACTACAGGCGCACAAAGAGTAGCAGTGGTTCGCGCTATTATGCAAGCAGAGCAACCAACCCAAGTTACCCGCCAATTTTTAGCTCAATTAATTAGACGGTAATTACCCCAACGCTCAGCTAGATCTATGATAAATACAACCAATACAATAAAAATAGAGGTTAACGGAGAAACCCATGTCTGCCTAGCTCAAACTGCTTTACCAGAGCTATTAACCGAGTTAGGTCTTAATCCTCGTCTAATTGCGATCGAATACAACGGGGAAATCTTACATCGTCAATATTGGGCAAATACGCCAATGCAAATGGGCGATCGCTTGGAAATTGTCACGATTGTTGGTGGTGGTTAAACATAGACATTGTGAACCATAAACATACAATTAACTGAACAACTTAATGAAAATGCTTTTTAAACGAAATTCTTGGTCCAAATACTGGCTCAAATCTATTGTTGCCCTGGGGCTAGTCTGTGTTCTAGTCTTGGGGAATGCGGGTGATGCTCTGGCTGCTCGTACAGGGGGCAGAATTGGCGGAGGTTCATTCCGCGCTCCTTCTCGTAGCTATTCTACTCCTCGTGGTGGTGGCTACGGTGGTGGTTATGGTGGTGGCTATGGCTATGGCTATGGTGGTGGCGGTTTTGGCTTTCCCTTTCTGCTTCCCTTCATCGGTTATGGCGGTGGTGGTTTGTTTTCCATTTTGATTTTCTTTGCTATTGCTAACTTCTTAGTTCGTAGCTTCCGCAATGCAGGAGTCGGTGAAGAAGGTGGCTATGGTAGCGATTCTAAAGTAGCTGTGGCTCAAGTTCAAGTGGGGTTACTAGCTAATGCCCGTGAATTGCAGCCTGAGTTAAACCGTCTGGCCCTAACAGCCGACACTAGTTCTGCTTCAGGAAGAGCTACCGTAGTTCAAGAAGCAACTCTTGCCTTATTGCGACACCCCGAATATTGGGTTTATGGTGCGACCAACTCGCAGAAAGCCAGCTTAGAAGCAGCAGAAGCTAAGTTCAATCAGTTGGCTTTAACAGAGCGGAGTAAATTTACTGATGAAACTCTGACTAACGTAGACAGCGTTATTAGTGATGAAGCACAAAGAGCCTTGGGTGGCAATACAGAAGAAGGTGCAATTCAATTAAAAGAAGGTGATTCTGGGGAATATATTATTGCCACAATAATTGTTGGTGCAACTGGCAATCTTAATCTCCCCGAGATTAATGGCGAGAGTGATATGCGACAAGCACTACAGGAGATTGGTAGTATTGGAAGCGATCGCTTATTAGCCGTAGAAATTCTTTGGACACCACAAGCAGAAGGAGATACCTTATCTTCTGATGATATTTTGGCTTATTATCCCAATCTCAAGTTAGTTTAGATTAACCTGACGCTTTTAATAATTTAAATACACTGATTTACTGTTTCCGACAGACAGTCTTAGTTTGAGGGGGATAAAATCCCCCTTTCTTTGGTTTAAAAGCCAACAGCCTAAACAAAAATCTGGATCAAAGGTTAAGAAAACTGGTACATTTGAATATGGATAAATCTGGTTTAGCTTTAATCGACCTTTTAAATAAATTGATAGTTCTAACGGAGATTCAATTATGGACTGGCGTGTATTAATCGTAGTAGCACCTCTGGCGATCGCTGCTAGTTGGGCTATATTTAACATTGGTAGTGCTGCTTTAGCCCAAGCACAAAAATACTTCAATAAAGAAGGCTAAATAATCATCATCAACTAATTAATCAAGTTGAATTACTTAGCCGACTAAGCATGTTTGTCTTAGTCGGTTTTTTGATCAATCATACATCGTATTAAAAATTGAATTGCCTGACTGCTAAAGCTAAAGTAGATTTATTTTGGGTTGGACATCGACCACGTAATCACAATTCTGGTCAAGAAGATGTGCAAAAATTAATCATCTGAACTCAAAATTTATGGTTTACGATTTACCTCGACTGCGATAAAAATTCGCTAGCTTAGCAGGAGAAATACCCAAATAAAAACCAGCAATCATCAATTGATTAATCAAAGTTGTTTGCCAGACTCCCAGCTTGTGCCACCGTCTACCAGAAGTAACTACCGTAGCTGGAACGATCGCAATTCTTCCTTGTCTTTTGATTCGCCTGACAAATTCAAAGTCTTCCATAATTGGTAAATCAGCAAATCCCCCCGACTCGATAAAAGCTGCCTGAGAAATAAAAATTGCCTGATCGCCATAGGGAAGAGACAGCAGGCGCGATCGCATTTCTACGATTATTTCAACCCACCGTAAAGATCTATTTGCACCGTCAATAGCTAATTTAAACGCTCCAGCAATAGTTCTAGGCTGTTTTAAAGTCTGAATAACTAATTCAGCAAAGTCTGGCGGTAGCTGAGTATCAGCATGAAGAAACAGTAGTATGTTTCCCCGAGCAATATTTGCTCCTGCATTCATTTGTCCCGCCCTACCTTTTCCCAAGACAGTAATAACTTTTACTCCTGTTTGCTCAACTAAAGCAACAGTATTGTCTTGACTTCCCCCATCAACCACAATTATTTCTACCTCAGAATGCTGCTGTAATCGCATCAAAGTTGGTTTAATGAACGCTGCTTCATTAAGAACTGGGATAATAATGCTGATAATACATCGAGTCATATTTAAATTAAAGTATGAGAGATAAAACAACTCCTAGTCATCAACAACTCTTCGAGACTGTCAAACAGCAGTTATTAAGTATCTTTTTAGTCTGTTTGATACTGCTAAGTTTTACTGCAAATGTTTTGGCTGCTTCTTTGGCAGATCGCATCGAACAGTTTCCACAATGGGCTAATAAACCCTCACTTAAACTTGCCCAGGGAGACTTAGAATATCCCCAGTGGATGGCTGGGACATGGAATGTTGAAAGTACTTTAGTCGAACAAATAGCCCCTTTAGCCCCAGATCTTGTTACGCCTGGGTTTAACGACAATCAAAATTACCTTAATCAAAAAATCGCCTTTGAGGTCAGATTTGGCACTGAATATTATGTTCCTCCCCAAAGATTGTTGTCAGCGTTCAAATCTTCTCAGCCTATAGTGGTGGCAGATCGAGCGTTCAATGGTAAGAAAATTGCTGAGGCTTATTTAGGAGATGATAATATTTACCGAGTCAAGGTCGATCCTGATAATCCGAATCAACAAATAACCTTGCTCAAAGGCGATCGCCAACTAGTTTCTAAAATAACAGGACGTGGCAGAGAAAATCTGCCGAATAATCAATTTATTGCTACCGAAATTACTCAGCAATTATTTAGATCACCCGAAAGACTTTATTTGAATGAGGTAGAAACCACCTCTAGCTATCAGCTATTAGATTCTGGAAATATCAGTGCCGAACAAATTACAGCAATTTATCTTTCTCCTCAAGATCCGAACTATTTTAGTGCTGGCGATCGCCCTGTTGCTCTCTATCGTTATCATTTAGACTTAACCAAAAAATCCTGAAG
>JAIMKV010000101.1 GCA_020692205.1 Myxosarcina sp. GA_180221_E-2-1-MAG-40_15 | reverse complement strand
TTTCTTCTCTCTTGCAACTATTTATCTCTTTTTGATACCTGAATACTTACGGCAAAAGAATTTTGAGTCAACTAATTAATTATTTGGTTACAAGTAAATAAGATGATCGAACGCGGTGGTTATTTAGTCATCACTGATTGGCTTTAACTTTGTGAGCGGGAAGTCCCGCGTTCTAATCTTTGATTGAACGTCTATCACGGATAAGCTTCGCAAATCGGGATGAAAGCGCGCCGCGCGACGCGAAGCTAGTCCTTTAGCGAAGCTAGTATCACAAGGGCATAAGATCATGCACGGGAACTTCGCACTAAGCACATTCAATTACCTTTGTGCTATACTATTATCAGTAATACATAATAGCGATAATGTATCAAGCCTACAAGTTTAGATTATATCCAACTAACGACCAGAAAACAGCATTGGCTAAAGCCTTTGGCTGTTGTAGGTGGTATTGGAATTACGCTCTAAATTTGTGTCAAGAGACATACAAAAATCAAGGCAAAAGTTTATCTAGATTAGCTATACAAAGTTTACTACCCGATCTTAAAAAAGAAAATGAATGGCTAAGTGATGCTTATTCTCAATGTTTACAATCAGTGGCACTTAATCTAAGCACAGCCTATAAAAATTTCTTTGAAAAAAGAGGGGGTTTTCCCAGATTCAAATCTAAACACGGTAGACAATCAATACAATACCCTTCTAATGTAAAAATAGAAGGCGATTATATTAAGCTACCAGGTAAGGTTGGGAAGATTTATTGTAAACAAAATAGAACTTTTGAAGGAAAGATAAAAACAACTACTGTTTCACTAAATCCTGACGATAAATATTTTGTTTCTATTTTAGTTGATGATGGCAAAGAAATTCCTAATACGTCAGTTGAAGGTAATGCTATTGGAATAGATTTAGGTATTACACATTTCGCTATTACTAGTGATAGGAGTAAATATAATAATCCACATCATACTAAGAAACACGCTCGTAATCTTAAAAAGAAACAACAAAGTTTATCGCGCAAAATAAAAGGTGCGGAATGCACCGCCCATCTCAAAATCGGAGGTCACCTCCGATTTGAGGGCGGTTCTAATCGTAGAAACAAAGCACTTAAATTAGTAGCTAAAGTTCATTCAAAAATTAGAAGAGTTCGAGAAGATTTTCTACACAAACTATCCCGTAAGATAGTAAACGAAAACCAAGTAATTGTTGTTGAGAATCTGGCAGTTAAAAACATGGTACGTAATCATAATCTTGCCTTAGCAATTAGTGATTGTAGTTGGGGTCAATTTACCACCATGTTGAAATATAAGTCTGAATGGTTCGGTAAAACATATCTTGAAATTGATAGATGGTTTCCGTCTTCTAAAACTTGTAATGTATGTCTCAATAAAGTAGACAGTCTAAGTTTAGATGTTAGAAATTGGACTTGTTCTAAATGTGATACTCAACATGATAGGGATATAAATGCTGCTATCAATATTAGGAATGAAGGCTTACGGATATTGTCTTTAGGAACTAGAGACACAGCCAATGGAGGGGATGTAAGACACAGGGGTAAAACTTCGGTTTTGCTAGATGCTATTCCCCGTGAAATTGGAAGCCAGCACTCTACGCTTTAGGCGTGAATGTCTGGTAGTTCACGAGTAATCGACAAATTGAATATCTGGCAAGAGTGGATCTTGAACAAGACCAAAACCAGCGTAGTTCCAACGCTCGATTAAACCTTTGAGTTGAATTGGAGAAGCTGTTTCTACGTTAAGGTGATCGCGAAATTCTTGACCGTGAGTATTGATGTAGCTCATGGCATCATAATCATGCTGAAATACTAAGAGATAACTTGCTTCAACACCGCTTTGTTGGGGCATCCGAGCGACTAAATATTTGCCGTCTCGCTTGGAACGAATTAAGTAATTAATTTGTAGTAACATTCTTGCTCCTGCATCCCGAACTGCATTTCTGGATGAAACTTAATTTTGAAGCATTGCTTTGGTCTGGTTTTATCACTTCAAACTTCTATCAGCTTACCGAATTGAGGGCTACTTAAGATCTGCCAATTGAATTTTAGGGTCAACTGCTTTCAAGAGCAAATCCGCCAGCAAATTACCGATAATCAACATAGTTGCTCCCATCATCAGGCTGGCCATAACTAAGTATTTATCTTGAGCTTGAACTGCCTGCAAAGTTAAACGTCCTAAGCCTGGCCAATTAAAGAAAAATTCAGCGATAAATGAACCACCCAGCAAGCTGGCAAATTCAAAACCTAACAAAGTGATTAGAGGATTAATGGCATTGCGCAGTGCGTGAACATAAATAACTTTGTTTTCTGGCAAACCCTTAGCGCGAGCGGTTTGAATATAGTCTTGACGCAGTACATCTAGTAGTTGACCTCTAGTCAAACGCTGCAATCCCGCAAAACTAGTAATACTAAGAGCTATAGTCGGCAACACCATGTGCCAGGCAATATCGAGGATCTTACCCGGGGTCGATAGTTCTTGATGATTGATACTAGTCATGCCACCTACGGGAAACAGGGGAGACGAAAACTGAGCAATGATCAAAAAGATTAGGGCAGTAATAAAGCTAGGAAATCCTTGTCCAAAGTAACTCAAGACTCGCAGAACTCGATCAACACGACTGTCTTGCTTGACCGCACTAAGTATCCCAAGGGGAATGGCGATCGCCCAGGTCATCACCAACGAGGCGATCGCTAAAGCTAGAGTTGCAGGAATTCGTTCTACAAGTAATGAAGAAACCGAACGAAAGTAAACAAAGCTTTCGCCAAAATCAAACCGAGTTATCACTCGCCACAGCCACCGCCAATATTGAACTATGCCTGGTTGATCTAAGCCAAACTGTTCGGTTAACTCCGCAATCCGTTCAGGGGTAATCTGAGGATTTTCCCTGAGGGTATCAAGATAGTTTCCTGGGGCTATTTCTACAATGGCAAAACACAGAGCAGAAGCCAAAAGTAGAGTTAACAGAGCCTGTAATAATCTCTTGAGAATGTATAGAGTAGTTTCACTATAAAGGATATTTTGAAGCCGCGATAATGGCGATCGCGCCATAGCATTATTACTTTGAGCCATAGATTTATCCACTTAACTCGTTAATCAAACAATAGCCGATCAGCAATTAAGCAAAATAGGCTGCAATCCAAAATAAACTATCAACTAAAATTGTGCTTAAAACCGCTCCAGCAAACGCCCACCAGTGTAGCTCCATTTTCTTTAAAGACCACCAGCTCACCGCTAATAAAATATTGACCAGAACAATTGCCCAGCTAATACCCCAAACAGTTTGAACCTGAGTCAAGGCGGCTTTAAATATTGGCGAAGCTAAAGCGGGATCTAGATCGACCGTCATTAACTCTCGCCAGTAAGGAATTACTTCAACTATATAGAAGTACAAATCGGTAATAGCTGTACCCAACAACGAGCCAAGATAAAAGAAATTACCAATTTTTCCCCAACCGCGCCAAATACACCACAGGGCAAAAGGTAGACCAATTGATTCAATGGGAAGATGAATTAAAGGTTCAGACCTCAACCAACCCCAATAAATTGACCCAGCCAGCCAACTCCAGCTAAAGCCTAAGATAATATCGCCCCACCAACGGCTTTGAGGTCGTTCCCACAAATACCATCCTAATCCGACCCAAAACAGGGTTAACAGCAGGCTAACTTTAGGAAACAGTCTAACTATTGGTGCTTGAAAAAATACTGGTACGGAAACCAAAAAAGAAGCCGTAAAAAATACGCGCCATGCTTTACTTCCTTGGCTTTGTTGCAGAGGCAAGCTGAGGATGTTGGCGGTCGTCGCTGAAGGGCAGTCGGAACTTGAAGAAGATGTCACAAGCAGAATAAATAATAATTGTGTTGGGTGGACTAAGATTAATTTTTGTTACTTATCTTTACCTTTACTCAAAATACCACAGTTTTTTGGTCTGGGATCTAGAACAGCAAGATGAAAACATCACAAATTTGGTCTTAAAGTAGGATATTAATCTTAATGAGCATGAGCAAAATAAAAACCGACTTAATTAATAAATTTAAGCAATGATGCCCTTTGCTTCAATCATGCTCGATTTGCCAATCTCATTAGCTAATAACCCTCGTGTTCATTTAAAGCTGATTTGATTCTTATTGAATCGCCTTAAGCTTATTTAAAGATTTGAATTAGTTAAGCGCATTCCTTGCCGCATTTCGTCGTGTTGAAGCGGTAGCGATCGCTACTACTTCAACACCTCACTGTTTACATTTGATGCAGAGAAGTAAGTACGTACACTAATGTCTAAGTTTCCCTTAACTTATCTTTGACAATAAATGACTTAAACTGCAAGTTAAGATCAATAGAGCTACAAAAAATGCAGGAACAAATCTATACTAATTATTGCTTGCTCTTACCTACAGAAGAAATATTAGGCACGATCGTAGTTAAAGATGGGATTATTAGCGATATCCAACCAGGAATAGTATCACAGGGAAAAGACGGAGAAGGTAATTATCTCTTACCAGGATTAATTGAACTCCACACTGATAACTTGGAAAAGTGTATTTCTCCTCGCCCTGGAGTCAGGTGGAATTTAGATGCAGCGGCAGTTAATCACGATCGCGATTTAATTAGTTCGGGTATTACCACTGTCTGTGATGCGATCGCGCTCGGCGATGTTACTCCTCGAGAAGATTCCTTGCGATTACGTGATTATGCATCGATCATCGAAGCGATCGCCCAAGGACAAGCAGCAGCAAGATTTAGTGCCGATCACTGGCTACACTTACGTTGCGAATTAGGTTACCAACATCTCTACGACATTATTGAACCACTAGCACAGCATCCCTTATTAGCACTGATATCTTTAATGGATCACACTCCTGGTCAGCGTCAGTTCGTCAATATTGAGCAGTACAAACAATATTACGTCGGTAAACATGGAGTACCAGTTGAGAAGATGGAAGAGTTTGTTAAGATGCGTCTGGATAACCAGAGACAATATGCAGTTGAAAACCGCCAGGCGTTGGTAAAAATGACCGCAGAAAAAGGCATATCTTTGGCTAGTCATGATGATGCGACAGTAGATCATGTACGAGAGGCGATCGCCGAGGGAGTTATTTTAGCGGAATTTCCCACTACCATTGATGCAGCTAAAGAAGCCCACAGTAACGGTTTGTTAGTGCTTATGGGTGCGCCTAATCTGGTTTTGGGTGGTTCGCATTCTGGTAATGTTTCGGCAATGGATCTGGTGAAATTAGATTTAGTTGATCTTATTTCTTCTGATTATGCCCCTAGAAGTTTATTGCAGTCAGGATTTATTATTAGTCAACAAACCCATAAGCCACTGTATGAAGCGATCAAATTGATTACGCTCAATTCAGCTAAAGCAATTAACTTAGATCGGCAAATTGGTAGTTTGGCAGTAGGTAAAAAAGCCGATTTGATCACAGTGCATGATGATGGAATTATCCCGAGAATTTTAGAAGTCTATAAACAAGGCGATCGCGTTGCTTAAACAAAAGAAACCAAGCATGAATGATGAAATAAACCATTGTCAGTATATTATTTATGCCTGTCCTGTCGGCGAGTTAAATACTCAACTGGAAACTTATTTTGCTCAAAGCTATAAGTTGTTTGGCGAGAATAAGGCACATAAGTATATGCCCCACTGCACTTTAACTGGATTTTTCACTGTTAAGTCAAATTCCGTTGCCCTTAAAATTCAGGCTTTAGATCGAGCCTATAGAGAAGCAAAAAACTTAGCTTTAGCTGTAACCATAAACCAACTAACTTTTAAGGAAAATTGGCATGGTTTAGAATTACAAGCTGATGGGGTCAAACAATTAATTAGCAACTTTGCTCAGTTAGAAAACGCTTCAAATCTTCCAGATAAACTAAGATTAAAAGATTGGTTACATCTCAGTTTGGCATATGGTTTCATGGCTGAACACCAAGATAATTTACAGAAATTAGCAAGAGCAACTATTGATTTACAAGCTGATGTAAATTGGCAATTACGTTTCTATCAAAAAAATCCTGATTGGTCTTGGAAATGTTTAAAATTTTGGAATCTTAATTAAAATATTTGAATCAAATAATTTCAATATCAAGCATAAGCAAAATGAACAAAAATCTGATTTCTGCCTGGCTTGATCGCGATTCTGTTGCTGCGGGGATATTTCTGGCTCCAGCGTTGATTTTGCTAGGCGTTTTTCTGTTCTATCCTATTGGCTATTTATTGTATCTTAGCTTTACCACGGGTAGCTTTACCGTTGCGGGAATTCAATGGGTAGGCTGGCGCAATTATCTCAGGTTGTTTACCGATGCTGACTTTTGGCAAGTAATTGGCAACACCGCTTATTTTACTATTGCTACGGTTATTCCAACTACAATTATTCCTCTAGGATTAGCTGTTTTACTCAATCGTTCCCTTGCCTTACGGGGAATTTTGCGGGCAGCCTATTTCATTCCATCAATTACATCTTTGGTTGCGGTAGGATTAGCTTTTCGCTGGTTATTTCAAACCGATGGACCAGTTAATGATTTGCTAATTACATGGGGCATAGAACCGATTTCTTGGCTAAGTAGTACCACCTGGGCGATGCCAGTCCTCATCCTCTTAAGTAGCTGGAAGCAGTTGGGCTTTAACTTAGTGGTATTTATTGCAGGGTTACAAATTATTCCTCAATCGCGTTACGAAGCTGCTGAATTAGATGGGGCAAATGATTGGGCAAAGTTTTGGTATATAACCATTCCAGGACTTAAGCCTACGCTAATTTTTGCTGTCTTAACCACCGCTATTTTTACGCTGCGAAGTTTTGAACAGGTATATATTATTACGGGCGGAGGTCCATTAAACTCAACTAATCTGTTGGTTTATTATATTTATGAACAGGCTTTTTCTCGCTTTGAATTTGGTTATGCAGCAGCCGCAGCGGTGATTTTATTGATGATTGCTGCGGTGTTTGTTTATTTTTATTTGCGTATCTGGAACGAAGAATAACGGAAACTTAGTCCAGAGAAGCAAGAAACACAGTTTAACTTAACTATTATCTTTTTACTTATTCTTCAATCCTGCTTGATACAGTTGTTGAATTTTGCCAATTAATTGATCGAACGCAGAATGCTTTTTCAGATTCTGAGGATCGAGATTTTGAATCTGAGTTAATAAAGATGCTTCTTCTGTGGCAATGTCGTTATCACTATAAATTAAGCTGCTGACAGCTGATAACAAATTGTCATAGTCTGCTGGATTAGGATTTGAACCCAAATATTTTTCCAGCAGTTGGTAACATTCTTGGGAAGATGTAGCTTGATAGTTTGTTAATAAAGCCTGTACTTCTGTTGGTGATTTGAGATTTTGTTCGGCGGCAATTTTCTCTAAAAACTCTCTTTCCTCTAGCTGAATTTCTCCATCAATCCAGGCAACTGCAACTAAAATTTCAAATAAGTCTTGATTATTATTTTCGGTTATTTGACTCATAATTTAGTTAATTTTTATTTTGATAAATTTTTATTAAAATTTGTGACAATCAGTCTGCCTCAAACTGTTTACTCTTACTTGTCTGTAGATCTTAATTCGACTGGTGACTGATTACAACTAACTAGTGACATAATATAAACGAAATTATTTAGGATATCGAGATTTCCGACAATTGATTATGAAGATTATTGATTCTAAAGGAAGACTATTTGGTAAGTTGAGCGTTCTTGACTTAGCTGCCGCCTGTGTAATTTTATTGGTTGTTGTTGGTGTTTTCTTCTTCCCAGGTACGCCTGTTACTAATAGCCTGGTGGCTCAAACCAAACAAAGACCGATTGAAGTCAAGCTATTGGTTAGAGGATTAAGCGTAGCTAATTATGATGCTTTAGCCCAAGAATTTGGAGAAAAACAAGCAGATATTGTTATTCGTAATCAACCAGCGGGAAAAGTTGACATAGTTTCTAGTGAGGTTTTGCCTAGAACAACTGCTGTACCACAACCAGACGGTACAGTAAAAGCTCTTCGAGATCCGCGCCCAGAAATAGAAATGATTAGAGATATCTTAGTTACTTTAGATAGTAGAGCCGAAGTAACTGACACTGGTTATGTATTGGACGGTAGCAAAAAGATTAAAATAGGTTCTTCAATTCAGTTACAGGGTAACATCTACGACTTTAGCGGTACAGTAGTTGCGATCAATACCAGAGAATCCTAATTTTTCGAGCTAGATTATTATCAAAGCGATCGCATTTCTTCTATGCCTATTCGTATTCGTCAGCACGTTAATCCTTTGTCTCGTAAGTTTCAACAGCCGATCGCACTACCAAACTGGCAGGAAGTTTATGCCCAAAGCGATCGCCCTTGGCATTTGGATATTGGCTCGGCACGGGGCAAGTTTTTATTGGAGATGGCGCAGCTAAATCCAGAGCTTAATTTTCTGGGGATTGAAATCCGCCAGCAGCTAGTTAATGCTGCTAATCAAACCAGAGACGAATTAGGTTTAACCAATCTGCACTATTTGTTTGGCAACATGAATAGTTCAGCCAAGATCTTGCTAGAATCTTTGCCAGAAAATAGCTTGAAGACAATCTCAGTTCAGTTTCCCGATCCGTGGTTTAAGCAAAAACACCATAAACGTCGCGTAATCCAGCCAGAGTTAGTGCAGATTTTAGTCGCTTACCTGATCAAAGACGGGCAAGTCTTTTTACAGTCTGACATTGAGGCAGTGGCGGGAGAAATGCGCGATCGCTTTGCTGCCAATCTCCAATTAATTCAACAGCACAGCACAACTTGGCTCGATCCTAACCCTTTACCAGTGCCGACAGAAAGAGAATTATATGTATTAAATCAAAATCTACCCGTGTATCGAGCTTTATTTAAGAAGTCAGAGGTTAAGCATTAGGGATGAAAAATATTAATCATTTACCATTCAATAGTTGCGATATTTACCAGTCTTGAATGAACAAAACGTTCTACAATAGTCAATCCTGTAACATAGATAAACAATGGTAGATTTAAACCCTAGTGCTAGCTTCAGCTTAAAGATCGAGTTAGAAATTCCCAATCGCCCCGGCGCATTAGCTTCAGTCATGAGTACCATTGCTCAATTTGGTGGTAGTTTAGGCGATATTGTTCTGTTACAGCGTAATCTTAAATATACGCACCGAGAATTGATGATTGATGCTTCTAGTACCGAACAGGGAGATCAAATCATTGATGCCATCAAGAGCTTACCTCGGGTTAAAGTAATTAGCTATAGCGATCGCACCTTTGCCATTCATCAAGGGGGAAAAATCAGCATTGAGAGCAAATTACCGCTAAATTCTCAGTCAGATTTGGCTATGGCATATACTCCAGGAGTCGGGAGGATCTGTCGCGCGATCGCCGAACAGCCAGAACGGGTTTACGATCTGACCATCAAAGGTAATACTGTGGCTGTGGTAACTGATGGCAGTGCGGTATTGGGGTTAGGCAACTTGGGCGCAGCAGCTTCTTTGCCAGTTATGGAAGGCAAAGCTCTTTTATTTAAAGAATTTGCGGGAATCGATGCTTTTCCGATCGCGCTTAATACTCAAGATACCGAAGAAATAATTAAAGCAGTTAAAGACTTTTCTCCTATATTTGGCGGCATAAATCTAGAAGATATTGCTGCACCGCGCTGTTTTGAAATTGAACAGAGGCTAAAACAAGAGCTGGATATTCCTGTTTTTCATGACGATCAGCATGGAACAGCTATTGTCGTCTTGGCAGCATTGTATAATGCGCTTAAATTAGTTGGTAAGGACATGGCTGAGGTAAAGATTGTGATCAATGGAGCAGGAGCTGCCGGCATTGCGATCGCCTTACTTTTGCGTCAAGCAGGAGCAAACAAGATTGTAATGTGTGACTCCAAAGGAATTATCTCTAATAAGCGTGACGATCTAAACGAGCAAAAGCAAGAGTTTGCCGTAGCCGATAGTGGTAACTTAGCTGAGGCAATGAAAAATGCTGATATTTTTTTGGGAGTTAGTGCGCCAGGGGTTGTCACCACAGAAATGGTGCATACAATGGCAGAGCAACCAATTGTCTTTGCCATGGCAAATCCAATTCCCGAAATTCAGCCTGAACTTGTTTACGATAACGTAGCAGTTATGGCAACAGGGCGAAGCGATTATCCTAATCAGATCAATAATGTGTTAGCCTTTCCTGGAGTTTTCCGTGGTGCATTAGACTGTCGAGCTTCGGCAATCACCACTAATATGTATCTGGAAGCGGCCAAAGCGATCTCAATTTTAGTTGATGATGCTGATCTTGATCGAGAGCATATTATTCCTTCAGTGTTCGATCCCCGGGTGGCAACAGCAGTAGCCCAGGCAGTATGTCTGGCTGCTCAACAAGACAATGTTGCTCAGAAAACCAATAACTAGCTAGAAAACATTTAGTTGTTGACAAATACTATGAACGAAATTGAAATTCCCGAAGCGATCAGAGAAAATGTCGAGTCGCCCAAAAAATCTGGATTAGCTCTATCTATGCTTTTAGTCTTAGGTATAGTTTTGTGTGCTAGCGTAGTCGGGTTAGTGTCGGTCTGGTTATTTTCATCTGCCAATAAGTCGGTTCGACAACCAATTAACGATTCTACTATTGAATCTGGATCTCCCCAGCCCGAAGTTAAACTGGAACAAGCGCAAAAACCTGTCATCTCTCCTCCTCAGGCTCAAACAAAACCAGCACAGCCCAGCGGAGATATCTTAGGTCATTTACCCTATGATCTTGCTCCAGAATCAGAATTAACAGCAATTACAGCTGATGGTAGCTTGAGAATGCGTCCCGCTGCTGCCCAGAAATTTCAACAAATGCAGGCTGCTGCCAAAGCCGAAGGAATCAACTTAGTGCCGATTTCAGCCTTTCGTGATACGAAGACTCAAGAACAATTATTTTTTGACGTAAAAGAACAAAGAGTACAGGATACTACCAAAAGAGCCGAAGTAAGCGCGCCTCCAGGTTATAGCGAACACCATACAGGCTATGCGATCGATCTTGGTGACGGCAACACTCCTGCAACCAATTTAGAACCAGAATTTGCCCAGACAGCTGCCTTTGGTTGGCTAGAGCAAAATGCTTTAAAATATAGCTTTGAATTATCTTTTCCTTCTGATAATAAACAAGGCATCAGTTATGAACCCTGGCACTGGAGATTTGTCGGCGATCGCGATAGTTTAGAAACGTTTTATAAGGCTAGAAATCAAAAACAGGAGTAGTAACAGTAAGATAATGAATAGATAGTAAGTACCTCAAACAAAGCTTAATAGCAGTAAAATTCAAAAGCTAACAGCTAACAGCTAACAGCTAAAAAAAAATGACCAATTTTGAAGTAGAAAAGCAAGAATGGTGGGTCGAACGATGGTTAGATTTGCTCAACTCCTATCGGTTTAAAAAGCGTTTGGAAAGAGGGCGAAGCTATGCCAGAGAAGGTAATGTCCTTAATATGGAGTTTGCCGATTCTAGAGCCAAAGCAGTAGTCCAAGGCAGTGACGCTGAACCCTATCGCGTGTCTTTATCCTTGGACTCTTTTAGTAATGAAGACTGGGATTTTGTCATTACTAAAATGTCGGAAAAGGCAGTTTTCTCGGCGCAATTACTGGCAGGAGAAATGCCTGAAACTATCGAAGCTGTATTTACGGCTAGCGGGTTAAGTTTATTTCCTTTTACACTCAACGAAGTACGCTCTCGATGTAGCTGTCCCGACAAAGCTAATCCCTGTAAGCACATTGCGGCGGTTTATTACCAATTAGGCGATCGCTTTAGTGAAGATCCGTTTATTATTTTCCAGTTAAGAGGACGGACTAAAAATCAAATTATTGAACGTTTACGCCAAATCCGTAGTCAAAAAGCCAAGGCTACTAAAGTAACCACCCCACCAACAGTTGCAACTATCAATTCCGCCACAGCGACAACGAATAACGCAGCTGTAAAAACTAAGGGCTTTTGGCAATATGATGAATCTTTGGCATCTAGCTTAGTCGCGATCGTGCCACCAATGGAGCAAAAAACAATTTTAGATCTTTTAGGAGCAATGCCTCTACCTCCTGCCGATGCCGAAGCAGTTCAGCAATATCTTACCCAGGTATATCAAACCACGGGACAACAGGCTCTTATGTCGGCATTAAATAAACTCTAAACTCTAAGTTCTCAGCTTTTTACCAATAAGATCAACGAAGCTAATTCCTCTTGAAAGTAAATTAAGTTTGTAATTGACATTCGACCCAGAGTATAATTGTAAATTGTGTCTAATTATCTGTAGCTCATGCCTAAGCTAAAAACTAAAAAGTCTGCTGCCAAGCGTTTTCGCCTTAGTGGTAGCGGCAAAAAAATCATGCGTCGCAAAGCGTTTAAAAATCACTTGTTAGAGCGTAAAAGCAAAGAGCGTACTCGTCGTCGATTATCTAACATGGCTGTGGTACACGAGACTGACGAAAAAGCAGTACGTACCATGATGCCCTACAGCTAAATAAGGCTTTATTTCAATTAAAACTTAGTCTTAAACTTGGTTGTCATCTCCATAAAAGCAAGATCCATAAATATTTAACTATGAGTAGAGTCAAACGGGGTAATGTTGCCCGCAAACGTCGTAAGAAAATCCTGAAGCTGGCTAAAGGCTTCCGTGGTTCTCATTCCAAACTGTTTCGTACTGCTAATCAGCAGGTAATGAAGGCATTGCGTAATGCCTATCGCGATCGCCGTAAGCGCAAACGTGATTTTCGTCGTCTCTGGATTACTCGCATCAATGCAGCAGCCAGAATGAATGGTTTAAGCTACAGCAAGTTGACTCACCAACTAAAAAAAGCTGAAGTGGGTTTAAATCGCAAAATGTTAGCCCAGCTAGCCATGGTAGATCCTCAAGCCTTTGAAAAAGTAGTCGAAGTAGCTAAATCGGCAGACTAAGTTTCAACTAGACTAGTTATATTGAATGGCTATAAATTCTTAAAAACTCGGTTTTTGTAACGAAGCCGAGTTTTGCATTTTCTACTACTCTTCGAGGATTATCATTATA
>JAIMKV010000100.1 GCA_020692205.1 Myxosarcina sp. GA_180221_E-2-1-MAG-40_15 | reverse complement strand
TTTTACTGATGCATTATCTCTCTAGCTACTTTTGAAAATTGGTATAACTAGGTGTAAGATCAAACAAATGCAGCTACCAGAACTGAATATACCAAAATAGAGTATTTGTCTAAACTTTAAAGTTCACCAAGAAGCTCATCTAGGCGCAATGTCCTTATTCGACAAACTTCAGCCCTTTTTCGTTCTATTGTCTGTGCTAGTGGGGCTAATTCTGGCTCAGGTTTCAGGGTTGCCACAGATTGCCAAATCTCTAATTGTGCCGCTGCTGGCAATGATGCTCTATGCAACTTTTCTGCCGATGCCCCTGCAACAGGTTGGACGAGCGTTCCGCAATCTAAATGTCACGATTGCTAGCTTGAGCATGAATTTTCTTTGGACACCCGTTCTGGCTTGGGGACTGGGGGCGGTATTTTTGCGGGATACTCCTGATCTCTGGGTGGGCTTAATCATGTTGATGGTCACACCCTGCACAGATTGGTATCTAGTTTTTACCAGCATAGCAGGAGGAGATGTGTCATTGGCAACAGCACTTCTGCCTTTGAATCTTGTTTTGCAAATAATTCTTCTACCGATATACCTGCTGGTGTTTGCTAGAACGATAGTAGAGTCAAACTCACAGATTCTTTTCGGGAGTATTCTCTGGGTATTAGTGCTGCCGTTACTGATAGCGTTTTTGTCGCGTCGGTGGGCAAGCCATTGGTGGGGAAAAGAGTGGCTACATCAACAAGTTCCCAAGATTACGGCACTGCAAGTCATCTGTCTTAATATCGCCATCATGGCGATTTTTACCGCAGAAAGTCAAGCCTTGTTTGAGCGTCCTGAGTTGCTGTTACAACTGTTGCCACCCCTACTCTTGTTCTTCTGGATTAACTTTTGGGTAGCTCAAGAGCTAGGACGACGGTTACAACTATCCTATGCCACAAGGGTTTGCCTAATTTACACAACCCTAGCGCGCAATTCACCCCTTTCCCTGGCGATCGCTGCATCTACTTTTCCTGATCGCCCCTTAATCTCGCTCACACTGGTAATTAGCCCTTTGGTTGAACTACCGATTTTAATGTTGATCTCACAACGATTACGGGGTTTCAGGAAAACCCAGAAATGATCCAAATGAAGCAAGACCATCACCTTTACAATAACCTGAAACAAATTCGACTGCGACTGGGGATGAGTCAGCAGGATTTAGCGACGATCGCTGGGGTTTCTCGCCAAACAATCGGTGGGGTAGAAGCAGGGCAGTATGCTCCATCCACAACCGTAGCGCTTCGACTGGCAAAGGCACTGGGATGTCAGGTTGAAGATTTATTCTGGCTCGAACAAGATACTCCAGAGCAGGAAGCCTTTCCCACTCAGGATTTTCCCCTTGGCACTCGGCTACGATTGAGCCTCGCACGAGTCGGCGGACGCTGGATTGCTCATCCCTTAATCGGGAACAATGCTTTTCGTTGGGAAATGATTCCCGCCGATGGCGAAGCAGTTTATGATGCAAATTCACCGATTCTGCACGTTAAATTACTAGATGACCTGGAGAAACTTCAAAACACTGTCGTTCTGTCAGGCTGTACTCCAGCACTTTCTCTCTGGGCGCGAGCCGCTGAAATGTGGCATCCTAACCTGCGAGTCCACTGGACATTTGATAACAGCATGAGCGCCCTAGAGCGACTCTGTCGGGGGGAAGTTCATCTGGCAGGAATGCACTTGTATGATCCGATTACTCAAGATCATAATGTTTCCTTTGTACAAGCGGCTTTGCAAGAGACAACAGCCGTGTTAATTAATTTAGGCAGTTGGCAAGAAGGATTGTTAGTTCATCCAGACAATCCACTCAAACTGAAAACGATTCATGATTTGACTCAGCCCAGGGTCACGATTGTGAACCGCGAGAAAGGGGCTGGCAGTCGTCAACTTTTGGAGCGATCGCTTCAGGACGCTGACATTCCATTTCATTCAGTGCAAGGGTTTAACGAGATTGTACGGGGGCATTTAGAAGTCGCTCAAGCGATCGCCATGAGCAGGGCGACCGCAGGTGTAAGTACTGAATCCGTTGCCAAAGCCTTTGGTTTAAAGTTTATTCCGCTGCATCGATCCCGTTACGATATGGTCATTCTCAAACCCTATTTAGACGAACCCGCTGTACAACAGTTATTGAGTACGCTGGGGCATCGCCGAGTCTTGTCACAATTGGCCGCATTAGGTGGATACGACACCAGCCAAACGGGGGAAGTAGTCGCCACGATTGATCCGCTCTGATCAGCCTCAAATTTCAGAACATAGTAAGTACTAAAATGCTGCTCCATATCGAACACGGCTGGAATATCGAGAAAATCTATTCCGTGCTAATGTATTAAACTTTGATGCAACAAGTGTTGCATTTAGAGGTGGCTGTGTTTTTAGTTTGGGGACTGTTAATCCTTGTTGGTGTAGTTTTTATCGTTTGGGGAGCTGAAACCTTTGCCGAACATCTGGGTGCTGCTGCTGTTCGATTGCAGATCAGTTCATTCGCTCTAGCATTACTGTTGGCTGGAGCAGAACCCGAAGAACTTGCCACAGCAGTTGCTGCATCTCTAAAAGATGCTCCGGCGATCGCCTTTGGTGATGTGGTAGGTGCAAATATTGCGATTTGTTTGGTTGCATTGGGGGTTGGCGCATGGATCGCGCCTTTGCCCTTTAGTAAACGTGTCATGCGCTATGCCCTATTTGGCTTACCGATAGGCGTGATAGCAACTGGGTTTATCTGGGACGGAGAAATCAGTCGGCTTGAAGGACTATTCTTGGTTGGGTTGTATGTTCTCTATGTTGCCGTCATCTGGTGGATTGAGCGTAAACCACCCGCTTTAGGCGAAACTGGGGAACTGAAAGAAGCATCAGAGGAACTTGCTATTGAGCAAGCGAAAGGCCTTCAACACCGAGTCGGAAAAGAGCTATTCCTCGTTCTTGCTGGATTTGCTGCCATGATTTTGGGATCGATTCTACTTGTGGAGGCTGTACGTCAAATCAGTCAGGTTGAGGCAACTCAAACCAAATTGGCACTCACACTCGTTGGCTTTGCCACTGCTTTTGAACTGGTGATTCTGGCTTGGTCAACTGCACGTCGAGGAGCGGCTGAGGCGGCTGTTGCAGGTGTTGTAGGATCGTTTACTTACAATGTGACGATGACGTTAGGGGCTGCCGCGATCGCCCGCCCATTAAAGATTTTGGATGCTAGTCTGCTGCATTTTCCACTCATGGCTATGTTGGGATCGCTAGTATTGGTCATTTTGTTGGCATCATTCAGGGGCCACCTCAACAAAACCGCAGGATTAATTCTACTTGTCGCTTATCCTCTTTTTCTCATTGCCTTATTGATCGCATAATTAATTTTCCAGTCTTGGTTAACTCCATTCGTGCTAGTTGTTCAGCGTATGCTAGTTGCTCGAATTGTTCTAGAGTTACTCGAAATCCTTTGGGAATAGCAATAGCTTTCATGTTCCTTAGTTTAATTGATGTCTTTGATTATTATGTAAAAGCTTTAACTGATTAAATAGCGATCGCAACAGCAGCAATATTTATCCTTGCGCTAAATTATTAACCAATCATTCTGTCGTAAATTATGGTCAAACAAAAAGTTACAATAAATTTACGTCCCGCTACCAGTGATGATTTGAGTCTATTGCGACACTGGGATAAGCAACCTCATATAATTGCTTCCAACCCTAACGATGATTGGGGTTGGGAGATAGAACTAGAACGCACCCCCGAATGGCGTGAACAATTAATTGCTGAAATTAATGGTCGTCCAATTGGTTTTCTTCAGATTATCGATCCAGCACGAGAAGATAGCCACTATTGGGGTAATGTCCCCACAAATCTTCGTGCTATTGATATCTGGATCAGCTCAAAAGCCGATTTAGGCGAAGGTTATGGAACTAGAATGATGCAGCTTGCACTGACTCGGTGTTTTACTGATCCGCTGGTGACGGCAGTACTGATCGATCCACTTGCCAGTAATCTCCGCGCACATTGTTTTTATGAACGAATTGGCTTCCAATTTGTTGAGCAGCGATGGTTTGGTAATGATAAGTGTTTTGTTTATCGTCTGAACCGAGCAGATTGGGAGTATAAAAGGGCGATCGCCTAATCTTGAATTGACCCGTGGTTATGAATTACTATGACGATTATTGAAACCTTATTGCTTCAAGATTGAGTTTTAATCAATTTCTTTTGGCGTTTTTGGTGTTGCAGGAAATGGCTAAATCTCACCATCAGTAAAGCCAAGACAATCGCCAAACAGGGTATCAACGGTGCGCTAAAGCGAGGGATATAGTGAGAAGCGAAAGCATGAATACCATAGCTGAAAAATGCTGGTAGGACAAAAAAAGTTATGCCGATATCATTGTGTTTGAGTGCCAAATACAAACCAATAAACAGAGAAATAAGATAAACTAAGCGTACAGGTACAAGGCTATTTTCGGCAAACATCTTGATGAATGAACCTCGATAAGCAAAAGTTGGTGTTAGGGCTAAATGCTTGAACCAATTCTGTTTAATTTTGGCAATTGATTCTGCTTTTAGCTTATCGTCAAGTTCTTGTTGCTGATTATCTCTTTTTGTGATGTCTTCTGGACGCATTAACTCAATCCGATTTTTAGTACTGCGATAAAAACCTTCTGGATTACCGCGATCCAACCTGACGTAATCTTCAGGATTAAAAAACCGTTTTAATAAAGGTTCTCCATACCCAGGAGTGAAAGCCAACCAGGAAGCGCGATATTCCGACCAACTCATTTCCGAAAACTCAGCGCGAATTGCTAAAACTTCTCCTCCCCTGCCAGCAATTTTTGCTGCCCCAAAGTTGACATAATTGCGAGTTATCCATAAACCAGCGATCGCATAAGCAACCAACAGTATCGTTGCTGCCATTTTTAGTGGTTGCCAAGAATGTCGTTGTCCAGCATAAGCCAAAAAAGCCAATCCTAATACCACCCCAAAATAGACAAAGATTGCTTTAGTCAACATCAAAGCGGCAAAAGCAAATCCCGCACCGATTGCATATAGTTGCCATCGTCTACGGGTAACGCAAAGATAAAGGAAAGTCGCCAAAATTAACAACGGAAGAGCAGCAGTTAATTCAGTATAAAAGTTATTGATTGCTTCGGTTAAGTCAGGGGCAAAGCCAACTAGCAAACTAGCTAGATAAGAACCAAAACCATCACCAAGAATTACTCGCCCAGCCAGAAAAGTGGTAAAGGTAAGCATCAGCAACCACAGCAGATTAAACCACTGTAGTTTTAACTGAAGTGGCACACAAGCAGTTTCAGGTATAACCAAACAGTTTTGGGTTGTTGTTTGCGGATCGGCGATTGCCTGTAAAACTCCAGTCAGTATCAAGGAATAAAAAGGTTCTCGTCGATAGGTAGGTGTAATCTCAGGGCTGTCTATCCTCAGATCGGAAACAACGCCATATTTAAAATTGTTGTAAGCCATAGCCAGATTATGTCTAGCATCATCTTTTACCAAACGTGGCTGAATTTCTTCCATAGCATTGATCATTACGCTCAATAAAATGAGTAAGACAATGACCACTCGCGCCCAGGATTGATGTTTGTGCCAAAATTTTTGCATCTAACTTATTTCAAGTGATTGTGCTGACTTTAATTCGATACAATACACAGGAGTATCTAAATCGGCAAGTTGAATTGATCAGCGATTATCTCAAGGCGGCTGAACCATGCTGATTACTGAAGCTATCTACATACTGAGTTGCTGCATGAACTAAAGGTAATAAAGCTCCCGCTTGTTCTGTACCGTTGACTCCCAAATCACTATGACAAAGAAATATTTTTTCTGATGCTCTAGCCAAAACATCGCGTAAAATCCTTGCTAAACGCTCTTGATCCATTTCATGTTCATCTTCTGGCATCCAGGTTCTGCCTCTCCATTGCTTAAGAAATAAAGGTGCAGCAAACAGAGTAGCAGCACCGCCCTGTGACCACAAAGGAGAACTGGCATCAAGCCAAAACTGCCAACGATGAGACGATCGCAACGAGCGATATTGAAAGACGGTTGCTAGGGTGATTGCCCCTGCCTTGGGGAAAAACTGACGCATTGGTCGAGGATTGGCGGTGATTGTCCCGCGACGTAGTAGTTGAATAAACTGAGCCACTGTATTGGCTTGGGTTTGAAAACTGGGTTCATTTTGTCTCAGTCTACGGTCTACTTCCCAAAAGTGCTGGGCGGTTTCCATTAATTCTCTTAGCACTGCCAGTTTATCACTGCTTAAAGATGAACTATTGCCTAAAAAGTGTTCAATGGCTTCAGATAATAAAATCGTCGGCGTTAAAAAGCTTTGTTGCTGCTGTCGAACTTTACTCGCCTCAATCCAGTTGACAATTTTCTCGTAAGCATTGGTCGCCTGATGTCCCAGTCGATCCCAACGAGGAAAGCTTTCTACAGGAGATAAATAAGGATGTTCAGGATCGAAATGGTAGCAGTAGTCAGCAATTAATCCCGCCCTGACAGGATCGATTTGCGAAATTCCTTGATTGTCCTGAGTTTGGCTAAATACCGTGAGCATCTCGGCAATGGAATCAAGATCAACCAAACGACTCAAATCGGTATAAACTAAACCCAAAAGAGTTAGTAAGCTTCTGACTAAGGGAGAACTGATCAGCGGACGTTGTTCATTCAAGGGGGTAACAGGAATACCTTGAGCCGCAAGAATTTCAATCAGACTATAGCGGGCAATCTCATCTAAACCAGGAGCAATAATCGCGATCTCTGAAGGATGAATCTGTTGCTGTTGCACCGCTTTAACTATAATCGCCGCAGTTTGACGTAATAGTTCTGCCCGAGAAATGGTTTGCAACGATTGAATTGTCTCAGGGGCTGTAACTAAATAGGCTTGTTCGGTAACTAAATCCACCGCAGTATCGGCAAATTCGACCATCAAGTTATTGGCAGTAGTAGCCAGTTTTTCTGTTTGACAACGCTCAGCTAAACCAGCTAGATAATCAGGATCGGCATTTAAACCCAAACGAATTTTGCCATCGGGGTTATAGGTAAATACGCCAAATGCACCCCGATTTAACATTACCTCAAATAGATCACGGGCGATCGCTGGATAGTCATCTAAATTATCGGCAAAAATTGCTTGATAACGGTTGATTAAATGTTGTTGATATTTTGGGTTAGGTAATAAATAACGCCAATAAAGCTCGTAAATTAAACCGTAGGTTAGCAAACCCCGATCTAAACACCAGCTACGCCATAAGCAAAGCAATTCTCCCATTCTTTGATGGACAAGACTTTGATTGTCATCAGAATTTGGTCCCGATAAACCCTGGCGCAAGATCACCGAAATGTCTTCTATTGGTACCCCGCTCGCTCCTGCTAGCTGCATCAGATCGAGAGTTTGACGCACTAAACGATATTCATGGTCAAACTCGCATAAATCCTGCCAATCTGGTTGATTGCGCCATAGCTGAGTCGCTAATTCCTGCTCGGTTTCGGGGCGTAGTCTGAGGGGAAATTGCGCTTTAAGATTTAATTCCTCAAAGATCAAGGGAAAAAACAGCATTACTTCATCGCTAATAAAGCCGACGGGAGTTTTGCAGACTACGGGATAAGTTCCTTCTACTGCCAGCACCAGGCGATCGCTTAATTCTCGACGATTCTCGTTGTTGGCTGTAAATACCAAAACAGCAGCAGTAAAATGCTGTGGCATTTTGAGCTTTGGTTTTAACAGCTGCGTTCTCACCCAGCTACAAAATTCTGTCACCAAACGGGAAGTTTTTCCAGTGCGAGTTGCTCCTGCAATCCAAAAGGATAAAATAAGCACAATCTATTGTTTTCCCAATCTATATGATAATAAGTTTTATACTCTTCATTATCATAAAAGTAATAATTTCCAGATTGCAGAATCGAACCAGATTTTTAATCTGATTGTTAATGATGCTATGTAAATTTAATGAAACTTCAAGATATTTTTAATGCAGGTAGGCGTTGGTTATCCGCTACCCCTGAGAGGGCTTTGGATGCCGCTTATCGTGCCGCAATTAAAATTAAGGCGATCGAAGACGATCACTTCGGTGGTCAAATAGTTTCCTCTGGCTCGATCGAATACTCCGAAAGTGTGATTAAAGTCTTCATGGCAGATGTTAGCAACTATCTCAGCACCATCAACGCCAGGCTGGCAGAATTTAAGCTTAGTCGAGGTTTATTAATTTTTTCTAATAGCCAGCCCAATGATTCTAGCCCAGATATTGTCCGCTATAGTCAAGGTTTTGATGATATTCGCGAATTAACCGTACTCGAAAAACTGACATTTATTGATGCTGTTACCGATAAATATAAGAATCCTCAAAGTGCTGATATAGAAATTACGCCCACTCGCCGTTTAGAAACAAGAAAAAAAAATAATCGTTTAATTATCAATAACAATAATTCTTCCATTGCTTTAAATAAATCTATACGAGAAAAAAATGGCAAAGAACCTGGTACGGAAACTATTACCGATAAAACTAGCGTTTTACCTCGTTCATTTATGCGAACTCTAAATCGCATCAAACAAGAAATAGACCCTAAAGCGGAAGATACAGAAGAAGAAGTAGTCAAGAAATTTCGTAAAAGCCGTAATAAAACAGCAATTTCGATTCGATTTTTATTAATTCTAATTATTGTACCTTTGTTGACACATCAGGTAACAAAAAGTATTTTAATTACGCCTTTGGTACAGAACTATTTTGCTAATCACCAACAGCAGGTATTGTTTATCAATCAGGATATGGAAGAAGAAGCATTTACGGAGCTAAATCGCTACGAAGAAAAACTGCGTTTTCAAAGTATGATTGGATTAATTCCTGCTTTATCTGACGAAGAACAAGAAGCGGAAATAAGAGAGAGAGCCTTAGAATTATCAGAGGAGTTTCAAGCCCGAGGAATTAATGCGATCGGCAATGTTTTTGCTGATTTCTTTTCTTTAATAGCATTTGCCGCAATTATTTTCTTTTGCAAAAGAGAAATTCAAATTATTAAATCATTTTTAGATGAAATAGCCTATGGTTTGAGTGATAGTGCCAAAGCTTTTCTCATTATTTTGCTCACTGATATGTTCGTGGGATATCATTCACCTCACGGCTGGGAAGTTATTTTAGAAGGTATTGCCCGCCACTTAGGATTACCCGAAAATCGCGATTTTAATTTCTTATTTATTGCTACCTTTCCTGTGATCTTGGATACAGTTCTCAAATACTGGATTTTCCGCTATCTCAATCGCATTTCGCCTTCTTCGGTTGCCACTTACAAAAACATGAATGAATAAATGATTTTACCTAGTTTTTAATTAACTTAAAAATTATTATCTAAGTAATATTCATGGGTAGTTAATCAATATTAATTACTAAGAAATAATTCGTATAAGAGCATTTTATTAAAGCTGAGAAATGTTGTAAATACTGTTTCCAAAAATAAACCCCATAACTAGATTGGTACTTAGTTCGATACTAATTAATAAGCTAAGCAAATATTTATGGCTCTCTCAACCGCACAGGAACAAAATTTACTCGAAACTCCTGATCAAACTCAGCATATTGGTGAAATTGGTGAGATCTCAAATCTGGATCAAACTCAAACAATTCACCTAAACAACACGTATGATAATCCTGTTGTTTTTGCCCTAACTTTGTCTTCTAACGGTATCGATCCCGCGATCGCTAGAATTACTGATCTTCAGGATGATAGTTTTACCCTCAAGATCCAAGAACCGAGATACAAAGACCAATGGCATACCAAAGAAAGCATCAGCTATCTTGTATTAGAAGCTGGATCGTGGGAACTAGATGATGGCACTATCCTTGAGGTAGGAACAGTAGATACCAACTCGATTACTATGGGTGAATGGGAAAGTATCGATTTCCAAAATGATTTTCAACAGATGCCTGCTATCCTTAGTCAAGTACAGACTTATAATGGTAAGCAGCTAACCCGTACTAGACAAATGTCAGCCAACGCTGATGGATTCGAGGTAGCACTAGAAGAAGAAGAGGCTTTATTAAATACTGGTCATGAAACAGAAACCGTAGGTTGGTTAGCAATTGAGCCAGGCAGCGGCGACTGGAATGGTTTAGACTATGAAGCAGGTCATACTGGGATGAACGTAGACCATACCTGGAGCGAAATCGAATTTGACCAGAGCTTTGAGCGCGAACCAGGATTTTTTGCCTCCATCTCTAGTTATGCAGGACAAGATTCTGCGGGACTAAGATACCATAATCTTGGTACTTCTGATGTCCAGATCAAAATAGAAGAAGATCAATCTTTAGACAGAGAAACACTGCACAATTTGGAAATGGTTGACTTTTTGGCGATCGCTGGTTCAGGTAATTTAACTGCATCGGCATACGAACCAATGTCGGATTTCTAATATTTATTTCAGGTTGGCGATGTCAAATATGCCAGCCTGAAACTTTAATACATCAATAGTAATTTAGCAATTAGTGGCTCAATTTTAGCTATTTTTTCGGATCAAATTCTTTTTTGGTCTTTTAAGCTTATATATAATAAAGTTACAAAAGCTATCTAATACAGTTTGGTATGGTTATTCGGTTTACCGCCTATACAGGGTTTAATATTTCGGCTCGGATAGAGAAGCTAGTATTTATCGGTCTTACTCTATGCGGTCTGGGATTGTTGACATTACCGGTTAAAGCCGAATCCAAAATATATAATCCTCCTTCAATTACTTCAGAAACAGAAGTATCTGACACCCTGACTAAAGATGATATTCCTACAGGGGATGGTGGTTTTGCCCGTGACTATTTTGTCCAGTTAGAAAAGGGCGATCAGGTAGCGATTGACCTTACCTCAGATAATTTTGATTCAATGGTGATGCTAATTGCGGATGATGGAGCAACCATAGCCGAAAATGACGATGGTCCTGACGGCACTACCAACTCTTTACTTTTTTCTCGTATTACCGAAGCAGGAAGGTATATTGTGCGAGTTCAAGCTTTTGGAGATACTAGCGGGGGAAAGTTTACGTTAAAGTTAACCAGATTAAAACCTACTGCCAAATAAGCACCACAAACAAAGGCGTTACATCATCAAGAATGTAAAGAAAGTAGCTTTTTGAGTTGACAAGCTTCGTAAATATTAAAGTTATTCAGGCAAAAACGGCGTTACAAATAACTGTAGAACTGCCGTATGGTTAATAGTAACTATGTCAGAAGCAACTATAGAATCGATTTTACAAGAGAAAAGAGTATTTAATCCTCCCGCTGAATTTGCGGCTCAAGCTGCGATTAAAAGCATGGAAGAGTACCGCAAGCTCTATGCTTTAGCAGCCAAAGATCCCAGTGGTTTTTGGGCAAAATTAGCCGAAAAAGAATTACATTGGTTTAAAAAATGGGGCAAAACTCTAGATTGGCAACCACCTTTTGCTCAATGGTTTGTCAACGGCAAAATAAACATCTCTTATAATTGTTTGGATCGACATTTAACTACTGATCGCCGAGACAAACCAGCGATAATTTGGGAAGGAGAGCCAGGAGACTCACGGACTTTGACCTATGCCCAACTGCATCAAGAAGTCTGTCAGATGGCAAACGTAATTAAGCAGCTAGGAGTTAAAAAAGGCGATCGCGTCGGCATTTATATGCCCATGATTCCTGAAGCAGCGATCGCGATGTTAGCCTGTGCCAGAATTGGGGCAGCCCACAGCGTGGTTTTTGGTGGCTTTAGTGCCGAAGCTTTAAAAGCCCGTCTCCAAGACGCTGAAGCTAAGTTAGTCATTACCGCCGACGGTGGCTGGCGCAAAGATAAGATCGTTCCGCTTAAAGCTGCGGTGGATGAAGCGATCGCTAGTGACGTTCCTAGTGTGCAAAACGTTTTAGTGGTACAGCGTACTCAGCAAGATATTCAGATGCAGCCAGGGCGAGATCATTGGTGGCACGAACTGCAACCTAATGCCTCAACTAACTGTCCTGCCGAACAGATGGACAGTGAAGATTTGCTGTTTATTCTCTACACCAGCGGTACTACAGGTCAGCCCAAAGGTGTCGTTCACACCACAGCAGGTTATAACCTCTACACTCACATGACCTTTAAATGGGCATTCGATATCAAAGATAATGATGTTTATTGGTGTACTGCTGATGTAGGGTGGATTACAGGACATAGCTATATTGTTTATGGGCCTTTGTCTAATGGCGCAACTACGGTGATGTATGAAGGCGCACCTCGTCCTTCTAACCCTGGCTGTTTTTGGGATGTGGTGGAAAAATATGGCGTAACTATCTTTTACACTGCCCCTACCGCCATCCGAGCATTTATTAAAATGGGCAATGAACACCCCAATAGTCGCGATCTTTCTTCTTTAAGAATTCTCGGCACAGTTGGCGAACCGATCAACCCCGAAGCCTGGATCTGGTATCACCAGGTAATTGGCGGTGAACGCTGCCCGATTGTCGATACCTGGTGGCAGACGGAAACAGGAGGCTTTATGTTAACTCCTCTGCCTGGGGCAATTCCTACCAAACCTGGTTCAGCGACTCTACCTTTTCCTGGTATTGTGGCTGACGTAGTCGATCTAGAAGGTAATCCTGTTGGCAAAAACGAAGGGGGTTATTTGGTAATCAAACATCCTTGGCCCAGCATGATGCGTACCGTATATAAAAATGATGCTCGCTTTCGTAGCACCTACTGGGAACATATTCCGCCCAAAGACGGCAAATACCTGTATTTTTCGGGGGATGGCGCGCGTATAGACGAAGATGGCTATTTTTGGGTTATGGGTCGAGTTGACGACGTAATGAATATCTCAGGACATCGTTTAGGCACGATGGAGGTTGAGTCTGCCTTAGTATCTCATCCTGCTGTTGCCGAAGCTGCGGTGGTTTCTCGTCCCGATGAGGTTAAAGGCGAAGATGTCTATGCTTTTGTGATTTTAGAAGGTTCTTATCATGCCAGTGACGAACTCAAGCAAGAACTCAAACAGCACGTTGTCAAGGAAATAGGCGCGATCGCCCGTCCAGGAGAAATTCGCTTTACTGAAGCTCTACCTAAGACACGTTCGGGTAAGATTATCCGCCGCTTTTTACGCAATTTAGCTGCGGGAGAAGAATTGGTTGGAGATATCTCCACCATGGAAGATCTCAGCGTTTTGGACAAGCTGCGAGAGGGTTAATTGTTATTGCCGATTTGAAGGATGGGTGTAATACTCATCCTTCAATTACTGATCAAGCCAATCAGAGTTAAACTTGCTACTCGATTTAGTACAGGCCATTCAGGACTTGAACCTGAAAAAGAGCTGTCTTCAACGCAATAGCGTTACCTCAAAAGCTTACTCACTAACGTTTATAAGCAAAGTGAGTAAAAAGTGAGTAAG
>JAIMKV010000014.1 GCA_020692205.1 Myxosarcina sp. GA_180221_E-2-1-MAG-40_15 | reverse complement strand
AGGGTGTATCTGAAAAGTGTAATAGAAAACGTAATACACTTTAGAAAGACGTTTAGCTAAATTTCTTCTGAAGTATTGGTAATGACAAAATAACTTCTAAGTCTAACCGCAGCATGAAGATAATGCGCTTAGGCTTAGTGAGTATTCCTAGAGTGTTAAACACTTTGTTAAACACTTTTCAGATGCCCCCTCAGTAGTTACGGCATTACTTGATGTATACGTCTGTTAGCAGACGGAACTGTTCTACTGTGGCAAATATCCTCTTGAGGCGTTGTAGCGAGATTTTACGCTTTCGCCTCCAAATGTCAACCGTTTTTCTGTGGCGAAAAAACCTGCGGTCAAGCGGTTGACAGTCTTCGGCTTCAGCAACTCAAAAATACCAGTTGAATACATTCTTAAAACTAATGACACTACAGCCTCATTTTATTACCACTGACACAAAAGTGACACAAAAAACAGCCTTGAGTTAAACTTGTATCATTGAAACTGCTGATTTTAAAAGTGTTTGATACTTCTGGTTACAGCACTGGAAATGCTGTAACGGGTTGACTTGTTCGGGGGTTCGAATCCCCCCCTCTCCGCTTAATTTTAAGGCAGATTTAATCTTTCAAGCTTTTATCAGATAATAAAGATTGAACAAATCAATTTTCCAGTTAGGTAAAAAGTGAAAAAGTTAATCCGCGGACTTGATAAATTCAAGCAAATTTATGTCAGTAGTCATCAGGAGCTAATGGAACAGCTTTCTCAAGGTCAAAAGCCTAGAGTTTTGTTTATCACTTGTTCTGATTCTAGAGTCGCTCCTAACCTAATTACCGATACTGAGATCGGGGAATTATTTGTCATTCGCAACGCTGGCAATATTATTCCTCCCTATGGTGCTGCCAATGGTGGAGAAGGCGGAACAATTGAATATGCAATTCAGGCTCTCGGTATCGAGCAGGTAGTTGTTTGTGGACACTCTAACTGTGGTGCCATGAAAGGCTTGCTCAAGCTAAATAAACTTCAAAAAGATATGCCCTTGCTTTATGATTGGCTTAAGCACGCCGAGTCAACTCGTCGCCTCGTGATGGAAAACTATCCTCACTATAAAGGCAAGGATTTGATGGAAATTTTAGTAGCGGAAAACGTATTAATTCAAATCGAAAATCTAAAAACTTATCCCATAGTTAGGGCTAGACTTCATCAGGGAAGACTTAAAATTTATGCCTGGATTTACAATATTGAAAAAGGTAATGTTCTAGCTTACGATGCTCGCACTCATACTTATATTCTCCCTGAAGGTCAACTATTAGAAGAAGAAGCGACAGTTGGTTCTTTTTCCAGTTGTGGCGATCGCGAGTCGCTAATTCCCATTAAGAAAGAATTGGCGGTTTTGCTCAAAATCACTCCTGAAAGCCCCAGTGCAGCCGAAGAAGCAACGCAAGCACTTGTAACCTTATTCGATCAGGCACGTCGCAATGGAATGAATGATATTGAACTACAGAATTATCATTCTTTGTTTTCAGAATTAATCCAGCTTTGGGCAGAAAAGATATATTCCCGTGTCTAAATTAATTAAAATTCATTTGAGGAAGCTAATAGCTAATAGCTTTAACAAAGTTACCGTATCTAAACCAAACCTATAAACTAAATCATGATGGAAGTTATCCCGGCAATAGATTTGCTAGACGGCAAATGCGTTCGTCTTTACCAAGGTGACTATGAACAAGCTTCAATATTTAACAATAACCCTGTAGAAGTCGCTCGCCAATGGGCAGAGGAAGGAGCAACCAGACTGCACGTAGTCGATTTAGACGGAGCTAAAGAGGGAAAATCGGTTAATTTATCGGTAATTGAGGCGATCGCCAAAGCTGTTGACATTCCTGTACAGGTGGGAGGGGGATTACGTGATCGCGCTGGAGTAGCGAGATTGCTCAACACGGGTGTACAGCGAGCTATCCTGGGTACGGTGGCGGTAGAAAAACCCGAGCTAGTTACACAATTGTGTGCTGAATTTCCCGAACAAATTGTCGTCGGTATTGATGCTCGTAATGGTAAGGTAGCGACAAGGGGATGGGTAGAAACTTCAGAAGTCGCAGCGACAAATTTAGCGCAACGCATGGCACAGCAAGGGGCAGCAGCGATTATATATACCGATATTCACCGTGATGGTACATTGTCTGGGCCTAACATGGAAGCTTTGAGAGAATTAGCCCAATCAATCGATATTCCCGTGATTGCCTCTGGGGGTGTTAGCTCCCTAAGCGATTTATTAAGTCTTTTGAGTTTAGAATCTTTAGGAGTTGTCGGTGTGATCGTCGGTCGGGCAATATATACTGGTGATGTTAGTCTCAAAGAGGCAGTACGGGCAGTTGGGGATGGGCGCTGGCAAGATGTTCCACCCGATACTGGTACTTTCATCGCCTAAAAAATTTTAGCGATCGCAATATTACCTAAAATGTTTAACTTGCTTAGCTGTTTCCTGTCTCAACTGGCAATCTGGTTCTATTAACAGCTGAGCTAAAGAATTGTTATTTACTTCAGATCATGTATGTGTGGACGATTCACTCTCAATACAACAGCCGAAGATTTAGCTCAACAATTTAACGTGGATGTAGATCAATCTATTTC
Organism: Myxosarcina sp. GA_180221_E-2-1-MAG-40_15; assembly: GCA_020692205.1. Lineage (GTDB taxonomy): Bacteria > Cyanobacteriota > Cyanobacteriia > Cyanobacteriales > Xenococcaceae > Waterburya. Next base: position 76,279 of record JAIMKV010000014.1, on the reverse strand, counting down.
CTCTCGATACAACATTGCTCCATCTCAATCGATATTAGCTATCAAAGCTGAAACTCAGGAGCGTTCTCTCGAAAGGATGAAATGGGGTTTAGTTCCTAGTTGGGTTAAAGACTTGGATAGTTATTCCAGTAATCTCATCAATGCTCGTGCTGAGACAGTTGCCGAAAAACCGAGCTTTAGAGCCGCATTCAAACATAGACCTTGCTTGATTCCCGTGTCGGGGTTTTATGAATGGACTAGAGAAAAACAGCCTTATTATTTTCAACTAAAGGAGAGTCAATTGTTTGCCCTAGCTGGACTATGGGAATCTTGGGGGCATGGCGAAGACAAGCTAGTTTCCTGCACTATCTTAACGACTGAAGCTAACATCGAAGCAGCCAAAGTTCATCACCGAATGCCAGTAATTATTAGACCTCAAGATTATGATTCCTGGCTGGGCGAATTGGCTGAGCGCCAAAAATTACTGACTGCTTTACCTGAAGTAGATTTAAATTTGTATCCAGTTAGTAAAATAGTCAACAGTCCCAAAAATGACGTGGCTGAATGTATTCAGCCGATCTCCGCTTAAAAAACTATACTATTGACCTACTTTTGCGATAGATTGAATGGTCAATTATTAATATCTTGGTGGCGCATGAGATACCATCCAAGGACGACTGCTAGTGGAACTTTGATATCTAAGTTTACTAGGTTCAGTCGGTTCTTGCTTGACTAATCTAGGTTCGCTAGATTGACGAGCGATCGCTGATAAACTACCTGAATTGAGATTGACGTTGGGGATAGAAAAAATTTTAGTTGCTGTGCGATCGCACTGAGGACAATTTATCGGTGCGTTGTATTGTGCCATGCTGCGCCAAGCTTCAAATTCTCCGCAGGGGTCACAGCGATACTCGTATAAAGGCATTTTTTTAATCGATGATGGATTGTTAGATTTGACTACAGGGGCGATGCGATCGCCCGCACGATATCAAGTCGGTAAGATATTTTGGTCGAAAATGGCAGTGGGTAAAGCTAGAGTACAGCAGGCATTAGGTACATCGACAATGCCGCTAATTCTACCTTCGACGGGGGCGCAACTAAGCAAAAGATAGGCTTGTTCTCCTGTAAAGCCAAATTTTTGCAAATAGTTGATCGCATTTAAGCAAGCGCGACGATAAGAAACATGAGCATCTAGATAATATTGTTCCCCGCTAAATTCATCGACGGAAATCCCCTCAAAAATCAAATACTCAGAATACTGTGGTTCAACTGGACCAGGTTTAAAGATGGGGTTAACCATCGCATACTTCTCTACGCCTCCCTTAATCAGATCTACGTGTAGATCAATATAGCCTGACATTTCGATCGCGCCACAAAAAGAGATTTCCCCGTCCCCTTGCGAAAAGTGAATATCGCCCATCGATAAATTAGCACCGTCAACATATACAGGAAAGTAAATTCGCGAACCCTTAGATAGGTTTTTGATATCGCAGTTTCCGCCATGTTCCCTCGGTGGCACGGTACGTGCAGCTTCGGCTGCTACGCGCTCAAATTCCGAACTAGGAAGAGTCCCCAAAACTGCCTGTTCTGGATTGGGTAAAGCCGCCAAAGGCGGAATTTCTGGCTTCCAAGGTGGGCCTCCTTTAGCTACTAAAGCTTTTTCTCGTTTATTCCATGTCTGCAATAACTCCATTGATGGGGCGCAGCCAATCAAACCAGGATGAGTTATGCCAGCAAACCTTACTCCAGGAATATGTCGAGAACTAGTATAAATTCCCTCTAAATCCCAACAGGCTTTTGCTGCTTGAGGAAAATGGTCGGTCAAAAAGCCACCACCGTTTTCGCGCGAGAAAATTCCCGTAAACCCCCACTCATCTCCTGGTAATGCGCCGATATCTAACAAGTCTACAACTAATATATCCCCAGGTTCTGCACCCTCGACACGAATTGGTCCACTAAGTACATGAACGATGTTTAAATCTACTTTTTCAATGTCGCTAGGATCATCGTTATTTTTAATTTGTCCGTCCGTCCAGTCTTTGCATTCAATCCGAAAGACATCACCAGGTTTAACGGAGACTACCGCAGGTATATCAGGATGCCAGCGATTATGCCCAGGAACATCTTGCTTTTCCATCGGTTTGGTTAAGTCAATTTTGAAGAGGGTTTCTGGCATGGTGATGATTCTCTTTTAAGAAATTGGGGAATTTTCAGTACGAAACTTGGTAAAAATCTTCTCGATATTTGTCATCTTGGATGATTTTTTCAACCGTAAAAGTCAAATTGGCTACTAAAAAAGCATTTGTCTTTGGCAATCAAGCAAATAAGAGGAAATCATGACAATACAACTAACTGTTTTTAATCCAGCAAAATAGATTTATTTGATCATATTTATTCAAGCTTGTCAGCGTTCACTAGCTCAAGTATTTAGCTGTATCTGTTGCTCATCGATTCATCTCTTGGTTCAGTAACGCTAATAATTTTGTCCATCTCGACACTATAAACATACGCACATTCAAGACCAATTCTGCGAGCTAGCCCGATCAAATATCCCTTACGATAGTCTGCGTTGAACCATTGATAGGCAATAGGTTCAAAGTTATTTTCTCCATCGGATTTCCCATCAGAAAAATTGCTGGTAAAGTCGTAGTCAACTTTTTCGCCGAATTCTCTAGCGTCAGCCATCGAGATATCAAGTAAGTTTGTTAATGAATTCATCATAGGTAATCCCTATACAGGGATGAGATAAGTGGGAAGTAAATATTTTTGTTGCTGCTTCAAGCAGCGTATTTAGTCTGTTTGGCGATCGCCGTCGTTGCAGCTTTAGCAGCGATAAATCCATAGCGATAGTCTGCGCTTAACCATTGATCTGCTTTAGGATTAAGGTCGTGTTGTCTGCCGAATTCGCCGTCTGAAAAGCCTGTCCCGCGACTATAGTTAACTTCTAATTCAAATTTAATTGCCTCAGCAACTGAAATATTGAGCAAGTTGATTAATGAATTCATATGTAGATCAAAGATAAAAGTAATTTTGAACTAGGAATTATCTACTCTTTGTGTAGTGATTCATCAAGCTTTTGATGGCAAAATTGGGGGTAAAAGAAAGTCTTCTCCTCCCTTCTTGTCTATTTGAGTTTTGTCTTTTGCTTTACCAGTCCTTTATGTAAACTTCACAATAACTTTATAACCGCAAAAACTTTAAATGCCTAGTGAAAATACTTAAATTGTTGCTTTTTAAGTTTAAAGTCTTGAGAGCAAATGCCCGTAATACTACTTACACTGATAAATCGCGGGCTAGGTTTATACCACAAGGGTATAATGTCGGTTTACATTTTTGACCGCGGAAGGCGGTGAACGCAGGCTCCGCCTTTTCAAGGCGGAGTACCGTTCACATATAATCTTCATATAGCAAGGGTTTCAAGCATTGTATAATACCTCGTTATACTGTTCATCTAGATTCAGTTTGCTTTCTTTAATACCTAGAGAGGACTAGTAACCAAATAAATTTAGATTCAAAATTAGCTGGCAACCAAAAATGAAAAAGCTCTGGCAAATATTATTAATAATAGGAATTAGCTTTACTATTCAATCAGTTCGATCAATTTCAACCCAGGCTAAAACCCAAACCCAGCCTGATCTTGCTGAGTCTAAAAACCTAACTCAAAATAACGAAACTCAAGAATTTGTCTTTGATTTCAATAATACTTATGATTATGCGGCTTGTTTAGATGTAATTTTGTTGGCGTATGAAAGACGTAATGCCGAACTAGAAAATGTGTTCAAAAATGATTGTGCCACTAATGTTTTGAACACTTTCGGCAACAATCTATCGAGAGATGTAGCTTTACAGTTAATTAAAATGGCTAATTTACACGCTACTGAGGGATTAGAAAATCCACTTTATCCTACTCTTGGTCTGAGAAGAAGAATAGCGATTAATCTGGGATATGTATATGATACGGATAAAAACAACCCCGATATTTTGAAATACATCAATCCCGAATCTTAGCTGCCAAAGTCCCTACTCGATAATATTCGCCTGTATGGGCGATCGCTAGTGGAGAAAATCTAATCTACAATTACTGACCGCGGAAGGCGGTGAACGCAGGCTCCGCCTTTTCAAGGCGGAGTACCGTTCACTCTTTCTTCAACTTTAGCTGCTAGCTTTTGCACTTTAATCTAATTTAATATCTTTTGGTTAAGAAGAGAATTTTCGCTCATATTAGTCAATAGCTATTATCCCAAATCTATGTCATCACCGCGCTGGTTACAACAAGCATCTAGTTTTAATTTAGATTTTTGGCTACTTCTACCCATATTGGCTGCTGCTTTTTGGATTGGTGGCGAGCTTATTTCCGATCAAGTTTTAAGTCGTCCTTATGGTATTATCACCGAACTAAAAGCTAACCAACGTACTCAGATTCAACTTTCTTTTACGGTACAAGTAATTCAAGTTTTAATTGATAAAGACAGGGGAGTGACTCAGGTAAAAGTTAAAACCAATGATTCACAATTAAAAAAATTAGAGTTTGAGTTCCCTACAACCGACTTCGAGCAGATCAAAAAGGCGATCGCTAGAGAATTAAGTATATCTCAAGCAGATGTTCAAAGATTGACGCGTTATCAAATCGAAGATTAACTATAAATTAGTTTTAGTAAATTCTATCTAAAGAGCGATCTGATTTTAAAGCTATTGCTACACTCTATTGTAATTAACCAAAACTAGTACTTTTCCTAAAGATGGAGATAAGTTGCGATCGCGTCTTGATTCGGTTTTAGATCTACTTGCTCACGTTGAATTTGCTCTTTTAACCATTCAATTTCAAAGCGGAGATTGGCGAGGTGACGTTGCAGAGCGATCGCTTGGTATTCGTCGTCGACCGACGACTCAACCAGTTGTGAATCGCGGCTTTCGAGGCGTAATTGACAGGTCATCAACCGAGACTGCATCAGCCTAATTCGCTCTGCTGGTTGTAGTTGACTAAAGAAACAGAATTTGATGATAAAACGAGAACGACTGTTGACCCAGCTTTCATGAGGATGTGCCAACATTTTTTGTCGCCAGCGATCATGTCCTAATTTGGTAATTTGATAAACTTTACGATTTGAGTCACCATCTGTTAATTCTTGAGTTTTAATGTAACCCTGTTTTTCCAGTCGCTTCAATAGGGGATAAATCGCACCGTAGTTGACGCTGATGCAGCCACTCATAAACTTTTCTAACTGTTGTTTTAAACGATATCCGTGCAAAGGTTTTTTGAGGAGTAGACCGAGGGCAGCTAGTTCCAACATTTTTTATTATTGTCAATCCAAACAATTCTTAATATATTATTGATATAATCGCTAAGTATATCATCCTGATATAGTTTGATTCAATGACGAAATTGAATCGCTGCCTGCTTCAGTTTCGTAAACATTATGTCACTCAGATTTTTGACTTCTAAACATACCGACCAATTGACCAATTCAGCAAGGTTGATCTCTTGGTCGATCTTCTTACCTGGATTACTGCTATTGACTGCAAGCTGTAATTTATTGCCTCCAGGAGATGCCCAAAGTGAATCTTCTAGTCCACAATAGCAACAGCAACAGCAATCTGCAACCGTTAATGCAGCAGTAGCTCGCCAAGCCTCATTGGAACAAAATACCGAGTATGTCGGCACGACTTTTCCAGTGCGAGAAGTTTCTTTGCGATCGCGCATTGAAGGGCAACTGCTGGATGTAACCGCAGATGTAGGCGATAGAGTAGAACAGGGTCAAGTATTAGCACGAATCGACGATTCCATTTCAGAAGCTACGGTGGTGGAGGCAGAAGCAGAGGTGGCAGCCCTGCAATCAGAAGTAGCTAGTTTAGAAGCAGATGTCAACGATACTCGCGCTCAAGTCGAACAGGCACAGCTAGAACTACAGCAGGCAGAGTCTGATGCTGCCAGAACCAATCAACTTTTTGAGCAAGGTGCGATTTCCGAGCAAGAAGCAGAATTAGCCAGGACTGCGGTAGGGACGGCAAAACAAGCATTACAGTCTGTTCAACAGCAAGTAGCCAATCGCGCTGCGGCGGTAGTAGCAGCCCAACGTCGCGTAGCAGCACAGCAGGCAATAGTTGCCCAAGAGCAACAAAGACAGTCATTTACCGTGTTGACTTCCCCCGTAACGGGTTCAGTACTAGAACGGGTTTTAGAGCCAGGAGATTTAGCCCAACCAGGTAGTGAAGTACTGCAGTTAGGAGACTTTAGCCAAATTCAGGTACGAGTGCAAATTTCCGAACTAGAACTAGCAGGGATTCAGGCAGGACAGACGGCGCAGGTACAGTTAGATGCCCTACCAGAGCAAACCTTTACCGGAGAAGTGACCCAAATTTCTTTAGCTGCCGATGCTACTGCCCGTCTAATTCCCGTAGAGGTGACTATTCCTAATCGCGATCGCCGTATTGGCAGAGGATTGCTGGCGCGGGTTAATTTTGGTCAGTCTAATAATCAAAATGTAGTCGTTCCCGAAACAGCAGTTCAGGTGTCATCAGAAGGGGCAAAAGAAAATAATTCCGAGTCAGATACAGCAACTATGTTTATTCTCAAGCGCGAGGGAAAACAAGCTACAGTTACAGCCCGGGAGGTAAAACTCGGCGATCGCGCCAATTCTCAAGTAGAAATTCTGACTGGACTAAAACCAGGAGAAGAATTTGTCGTGCGTAGCAGCGGCAATTTACAAGATGGCGATTCAGTTCGCCTCAGCTTTATTTCAGAATCAACATCACCTGAATCGTAAAATTCCAGCCTTTAATTTCTGTACGGGCGAACGGCCGTTCGCCCCTCCACGATGAAAACTTCTTCTCCCGCCAATTTTAGTATCACTTCTGTTGCCATTCGTCAGCATATTGGCACTCTGATGTTAACCCTGGCAATAATTGTCATTGGCGTATTTTTTCTGTTTGACATTCCAGTAGATTTACTACCCTCCATAACCTACCCACGCATTGGTTTGCGAGTCAACGTACCTGGTATTTCTCCCGAAGTCGCAGTAGATGAAGTAACTCGACCTTTAGAAGAAGGTCTGGCTGCCACTGAAGGAGTAGTACAGGTTTTTTCGCAAACTCGTGAAGGACAGGTAAGTGTAGATCTCTACTTTCAACCAGGGGGAAATATCGATCTTGCTTTAAATGATGCTACCGCTGCTTTTAATCGGGCGCGATCCAATCTACCAGATACAGTTGAAGAACCGAGACTATTTAAAGTCGATCCGTCTCAACTACCTGTTTACGAACTGGCACTGACATCTCAATCTTTAGATCCTTTGCAGTTGCGCGTATTTGCTGATGAAGAATTAGCTAGGGAACTGGGAATTGTCGAAGGAGTAGCCGTGGTCGATGTTTCGGGAGGTGTAGAGGAAGAAGTAAGGGTTTTAATCGATCTCAGTCGGCTTCAAGCTTTGGGTATAGGGTTAAATGATGTTCTCACTGAACTAGAAGAAACCAATCAAGATATTTCTGGCGGGCGAATTTTAGGCGAACTTAACGAACCTTTAACTCGTGTCATTGGTCGCTTTGAGGATGCAGAGGAACTTCTCAATCTTTCTTTTGAAGTGGCAGCACCAGCCGGGACGGAATCAGTTTCGACCCGTCGCGTATATCTGCGAGATTTTGCCCAAGTTATCGACGGTCAAGCCAACCAGCGAGTTTTTGTGTTTCTCAATGAACAACCTGCGGTCAAACTCAGCATTCAAAAGCAGCCTGAAGCCAATACGATTGAAGTTGTAGCAGGAATTCAACAGCGACTCGAAGAGTTGCGACAAGCAGGGATAGTTCCCGAAGATCTGGAATTGGTTGCCACCCTGGACGAATCGGTCTTTATTCGTAATGCCATCAGCAATGTTACCAGCGCTGGTTTGATTGGCGCGGGACTAGCTGCGATCGCCGTTTTGCTGTTTCTCGGATCGCTCCGTCAAACTGTGATTGTGGTGTCGGCAATTCCTTTGGCAGCATTGACAGCAATTATTTTAATTAAGTTATTTGGCTTGTCTCTCAATGTATTTAGCTTGGGCGGATTGGCAGTAGGAGTAGGTATTGTCGTCGACAACTCCATTGTCATGTTAGAAAATATTGCCGAAAGTGCGGGGATGACACCAGGAAAAGATGCCAAGACGCGACTTAACTCTCGCCAATTGATCGAGCGCTCAATATCGAGTAGTCAAGAGGTAGAATCGGCTTTAGTTGCTTCTAGTAGTACTAATTTAGTCGCCGTTCTACCTTTTTTGCTGATCGGTGGTTTTATTTCCCTGCTGTTTAATGAACTGGTTCTGACCGTTAGCTTTGCCGTGGCTGCCTCAGTGTTAGTAGCTTTAACCGTCGTGCCAATGCTAACTTCTCGTCTGCTGGCGATTAAAAAAACTAGTTCAGTTGGACGTTTTTGGCTACTGCAAGCCTTCAATCGTCAATTTGAAGCTGCTACCAGACGCTACAGCATGATACTTAAACAGGTTTTGCGACGGCGGATACTCGTAATTGGACTAACTTTTTTACTGCTGGGTGGCAGTACTATGCTAGTTGTTGGTCAAGTTCCCCAAGAAATTTTGCCTCGGATTAATACAGGGCAAGCGCAATTACGCGCTCAATTTCCTCCAGGAACTCCTTTAGCAACAAACCGCCAAGTCATGGCAAAAGTGGACGAGATTTTGTTAGCCCAGCCTGAGACTGAATATGTTTTTACTACATCTGGAGGCTTTTTGTTTGGCAGCAATACCAGCGAAAATCCTCTACGGGGTTCTAGCACCATCACTCTCAAACCAGATACAGATGTTGAGGCTTATGTATCGCGGTTATCAGCCGAATTCGAGCAATTAAATTTAGTGGATATTCGCCTGCGCCTGAGTCCTGGTGAAGTACGAGGCTTAATTTTAAATAACTCTCCCGTGCGGGGTGCAGAAGTTGATGTAGTACTTCAGGGAGAAAATGCTCAAACATTGGAACAAGCAGGACAACAGGTGCTAGATGCCTTAGAACAACAATCAACCTTATCTAGCTTTCGTCCCGATGCCGATCCCAGGCAACCCGAAATTCAAATACGGTTAGATCGAGAACGCGCCGCCGAGCTTAACTTAAATATTCAAGACGTTGGCAGTACTTTAGAAACGGCGATTACTGGTTCAGTACCAACCCAACTGCAACGAGGAAATCGCCTGGTAGATGTGAGAGTAGAGCTAGAAGAGGACTCGATTAATCGTCCTTCCCAACTAGAACAAATTCCCTTATTTGTTGATGATAGCGATCGCTTAATTCGTTTGGGAGACGTTACCCGCATTGAACCAGGACAAGCCCCTGGAGAAATTCAACGCATTAACCAACGTCAGGTATTTTTAATTTCAGGTAACCTTAATGAAAATGCAGATTTAGGGGCAGCCCTAGCTGAATTAGAGCAAATTTTTCAAGAGATCGACTTGCCAGAAGGGGTTAGTCGCCTTCCTAGTGCTGCGGCGCAAAGCAATCAAGAAATTCAGTCTGCGTTCGCTGTTTTGGGCGGAATGGCTGCATTTTTGGTTTTTGTCGTGATGGCAGTACAGTACAATTCTCTTGTCGATCCCCTGGTAATTATGTTTACTCTGCCTCTAGCATTAGCGGGGGGAATTTGGGGGCTTTTTATCACCCAAACGGCAATTGGTATAACTGTAATTGTGGGGGCAGTTTTATTAGTCGGTATTGTAGTTAACAACGCGATTATTTTGGTTGAGTTAGCCAATCAAATTAGAGAGCGAGAACAATGCGATCGCACTACGGCAATTTTACAAGCTGCGCCACAAAGATTGCGCCCCATTCTCATGACAACTATCACCACTGTAGTTGGAATGTTCCCTTTAGCATTAGGACTAGGACAGGGAGGAGAGTTTCTGCAACCATTGGGTATTGTCGTCTTTTCAGGATTGGCATTGGCAACGCTGCTAACTTTATTTATTATTCCTTGTTTCTATATACTGTTACACGATTTGGTTGGCAGAATTTCTGGGAAGAAGCGATCGCCTGTATCGGTTCAATCCAAAAGCACCGAACCGATTACTCCTAAATAAATTATCAATTAATCCTATTCTTATAATTTAAGCCAACTCAAGTCAAGCGTTCCCGGCACAAATTGAGCGGCAAAACGTCAACGCTATCATAACAATTCATTTTGACAAGATCATTTGGTTTATGAAAAGTTAAATTTACCTTTTTCTTGTAGTTTCCATTGATTTGCGGAGAGCTTTGTTACTATTGCTGGTTTAATTAAATGATAGCTAGAGTATTGTGGATAATATCCAACGAGATCAAATAAGATTTTGGCAACGGTTAAAGATGTTTCTATAGCGTTGGTTATTTGATCTATATCACTTGGTATTAAAAAATAAGCACCTAAATAATCAATAATCCAATATTTACCATGAGGAGTATTTTCTAAGATCATTACATCGGGTTTATAAAAGGTAATTTTTGCTAAAGTTTCTACACTAATGGCAACTTTGGCGACTATCCGATCTGAGATTAGTTTGATGTCTTGAGTATAATCTTGTCTGAATTGTGATATTTTGGTTTTTAAATCTATTTTTGGATGCTGTTGAACACTATTGTCTGAGTTAAAATTTTCAGTGCGATCGCTTTGATTAATAAGATTATTTAACTGAGATTGTAAGACATAATTTTTTTTAATTTGTTCATTGAGAATTTTTTTTTCTGATAGCCATTCTTGTTTATCTCGTTGATAAGTTTTTTCAGATAGTTCCGATTTAATTTCAAGTTGCGTTATCTTATTAGTTAGTTGGACTATTGTTGTTTCAAATGTTGTCAAACTAGATAATATTTGTTTATTTATCTTAGATTGTTTATCATCAGCGGCATTTTCAAGCGGTTTTGATTGAGGTGATGTAGATTGTAAATTACTGCCGAAAAAGAGAACACCAGGCTGAATTAGTTTCCATTGTTTGTTATTAGGTAATAAGAAAAGAATTGCAGGTTCTTGTAAAATAAATTCGCTTTCAGGTGAATTATAATCTCCTTCTAGCTGGAATAAATTTTCAATAGTTTTTAATTTGTGGATATTAAAACTAATATTATTATTAGGTACAAGCCAATATTGATGCTGTTTGTTTTCTAGAGTTGCGATCGCCCAATAGTTTCCCTTTACTGTTGTTTCTAAAATTATTCCATCTGAATTTGAACCACGATAACTATCTGGGGTAAGGGTAACGGGAATTATATAACCTGATAATACGGCTACTAATTCGTTATAGGTGGCAATTAATTGAGCTTTAGTCAGATCAACAGGAACAATATGAGGTTTTATGGAAGACGATGCTACTTTTATAGATCGCGCTAATTTAAGCGGATAGCTACCTTTAGCTAAAGATTTAGTTAATTCTTCAAAATTATTTTCAATAGAACTAACTTTTTCTAGTAATGATTCTATTTCTTCTGCCTGTTCTTCATCTCGTTCAACGAGAGCATGTTGCTCTTTTAAAATTTTACCTATTTTGTCAATCAGTTTATCGACAAATCCTTGAGTGACAACTGTATTTTTATCACTGGTAGTCATGAGATTTTGTTAATTGTTTTTAATTTAAAGGTTAAAAAAATTCTAGTTTACCTTTTTTCTCAAGTTGCCATGTTTCTGAATCAAATTTTAAAATCTTTGCTGGTCGAATTAATTTAAAATTATAATCACCTGAGCTTGATTCATCGCAATTGAAGAGATTTTCAACAGTATATTTATTATGTTCATTGATGTTAATTTTTGCATGAGGAACTAAATAATAATAATTATTTTCTTCTACTATCCAATAATTACCTTTACTTGTATTGGAAAGAAAAATAACTTTACTATAACCTGCTAGACGAGTTGCCATGCTTTCTTTTGTTTCTATAACTGTAGATATTGCGCGTTGGTCAAATGAATTTTTATCCATGTTATATTCTTCGACAAAATGCGGTATTTGAGTATCAATAGCCTGGCAAAACTTATCTTGATCAGTTTCATTGTCAAGATGACTTTCTTGCGAATCGAGTAATTCGTTAGAATTATTATCTGCTTGACAATCAGGGTTTTTAAAAAAGGCACTATTATTACTATCTTCTATATTGGAAAAGTTATTGTATTTCAGATCATTTTGTGTAGAAACCATATTATTTTGGTTGATGAGTTCTACATTGCCAACATCTCCGCTATTAAAATGAATTGGAGTATGTCCTATTAATGTTGATGATTGAGGATATGTAGAAGGCTTAAAATTTTCTTGTATATCTGAATTTATATTGTAATAATTATCTTTACTTTGTATTTGAAATTTAAGTTCAATAACTATTTTTTCCAGATCTTTAACTTTTTGTCGATCTTCCTTTTGTTCAGTTTCAATTATTCGTACTTTTGTATCTAATTTTTTAATATTTGATATTAGCTGATTCTGATAGTAGGTTTTTTTATATTCATTTAATTTTTTAACAAGAGTTGGAATACAGATCTGTAAGATTGGGTTGTCTGGGCTAATTTCGTTAATATGAATAATATTTTCTTCAGATAAATTGCATTCTTTGCAAATATTTACTTCTTCTTTATAAGAACATTGACATACTGGACATTTCAACATAATCGCTATTAATAATAGATGTTTGCAATTTTGAAATAATTAAATTAATTAAGTGATTTGCTTAATTTTTTTTGCCTCTCACTTCATGATCGTTCGAGAGATAGACTAAATATTTAGAGGCTAATTATTTACCAGCCCACTCTTTAGCCAAGACTTGTAAAAGAGCTTTTAAACTCAAAATAAATGGTGCATCGGGGCGAATATCTTCAGCATTACCTTTCTTGAATTCTTTGAGCAACATCGCATCTAATTCTCTTCTGGTATTGCGATAGAGTTGTTCTTTATATTTTGCTTCTAAACCTTTTCCCCTTTGATGTTGAGGCATTGGTTTGAGATCTTCTAATTCTAATTCTTGAATACCTAAATTAAACTCATCCAAAAAGGTAAATAATTGACCGAGTTCGGGAATTTTAAAGTCTTTAATCGTATCTCCCCACTCCAGACGACTATCGTATTCAATTTGCTCTCCGTTAATCTCACATACTTCTCCTGTAATTAATGGATCTTTCTGTTTTTTTGTTAATCCTTCAAGTTCAGTCTCACTGAGAACCAAACCACAAGCTACTTCATCTTTCGGTTTTTGGCTGAGGCGGGTTAATTCTTTAGTGTCTTCAAAACCAGAACCCGTACTTAACATATAACTAAATAGCTCGTTAATTTCAGAATTACGGTCAAACGTTCCAGTATTATCGAGCCAATTCAGTAACCGAGAACCATTACCACCAACATAGGTAGGTGTAATTTCTTCTGCGCTATACTTTCCTTCGGCGTGCAGCACTTTTAAGAGAATGCCCACATAGTAATATAGCCCTGCTGTACCGAGAGCGATTAGACGAATCAAATCTTGAAGTTCTTGATCTTTATCAATGCTTCGGATTCTTTGTTTAATTAGTTCTTCTCCTCCAGATCTTAATAAAAGGTCTATTTTTAAATAGAACTTGGTACCAGTATCTTTTGAATCGTAAAAACTATCATCAACAGAATTAGTATTCTTAGTTAAAATATTAGGCTTCAATTCAATAAATTGCGAGAATAACTGACGACCAGCTAATCTAACTGAACACTGATGCACTAGCTGATTGTTTTCCCAGATAGAAATATCTGATGTACCCCCACCTATATCGATACAGGTACTACGAACCAAATCATATTTTTCTTGACTAGCAAAATATTGAGCTACAGCTAAACTTTCAGTACGAAAATAGTTTAAATTGTCTTGTTCAGGACATAAGTGTTTGATTCCTGTAGACTCATTTAATTTGTCTGTTATTTCTTGCCAGGTTCTAGCATATCTACGAAGGTCGCCTTTGGAAAAAGCAGAAGGATAAGACAAAGCCCATTGAATTTCTTTGATGCCTTTGCTAATAGCTAAAGCAGAAATATGTAAAACTAGATGTTCTAAAAACAGACGATTAGGGACAAAATTATCCCATTTTAAATCTGTTTCCATCCAATCATTACTGGATCTAAAGCGATCGCTATTATCGGGAATATAAATCCGTCCATCAAATAAAGCTCGTTCTTTACCTTTAGCACAATTAGTTTTACCTCTGGTAGTTAAGACACTAGAAAGAGGTAGAGGTTTTTCTAAAGGGATAAAGTTTTCGGGAATAAAATATTCAAATAGTACAGGAGTACGAGTTTCGATATCAGCTTCGGTTACTTTGTGATGCAGGGTTTCTAGAGATAGAGGTTCGACTGTACCTCTGCGGTTGACATAAATATTGGTAAAAGAAGTCCCAAAGTCTACTCCCACACGCCACTCACCAGTTAAGTCTATTCTGGGTGGTGTTTTCAGTAAGATTAAACCAAAAGGTTGACGATTCTGACTTTGACACAAGATATGGGAAGGATATTTATCCAGCCTGGTTAGTTGATAATTACCTCTACCCTGCTGAAAGACATGAGGTTCTTTTGCTTGAGGGAAACTGACTTGAAAAGTATCTTTTCCTAAACCTGCATCGTAATAGAAACCATAGTATTCTTGCCAACCTTCAGCTTGGAAATGTGGCCACACTTCTAAGATAGGCAAGCCATCACTTAGGGCATTTTCTTCTTTTAAGAGATAATCTCGGTAAATGCGATAATTTTGCGGTTGATTATTATTGCCCGAAAGAGGTAAGTTTAGCTCAATTCTAATAAACGTCCCGTCGCTACTATTGAGGGGAGTTATATTGAGATGACGGATCAGATCTTCAGGAGTGAAATATTCCAGCAGGATCGGATTTAGAGGAAGTAAGGGGGTAATTCTTCTTTTGTTAAAAATTAAAGGTTGAGTTTCTGGAGGTAAATAACCACCAGGTAAGGCATCTTCGATATCGATAAAGGTTAATTCTGGTAAAAATAAATCCTTAGATTCGATCCAGCGTACATTCTGCCAAATGACTTTACCTGACTTTAAATCTTCTAGTCGCAGTGATGCCAAAGTTTGGTCTTGATGTATCCAAATATTTTGGGGTGATTTTCCCCAAGCTTCGGCTATCTGCGGATCGAGGATCAGTAAGTCTTGTACTTGATTTAAACCTTGACTACCAATCAACCGCACATTAGATGGTTGCGCCTCGGCTTTAGCTGGCTTGTTAATCCCATTGAGGACACCACGATTGAGTGATACGCCAAAAAACTGCGGATTATCGCTTAGGCTGACAGCTTGTTCGGGATAAGAACCCAAACTATTGCGAAATTCGTTAATTAAACCACTAATTTCATCGATCGCTCTTGGCTTGCCTTGATAATTTTGATTATGGAGATGAGTACTTAAAGTTTCTAACCACCGCCATAACAAGGCTTTTTCATTCTCGTTGAGATGATTACCAGTCAGGGGAGATCCTAAACATTTTGTTTTCTCATTCCACCAAGGTAAACCAGACCAATTTCCTTCTTCAGAGTTGGCAACTATAGTGCTAGGTGAAGTCATTCCTACGGGTTGATTATTCCACAAGAAAACATAAACTTCCTGCCAAGGATTATTACCGTCGAGACTATACAGAACATTAACGGGATTGGGTAACAATTGGTATAAAGCTCTACTAAAAGGCTGCTGTTGGCGCAATTTGCTCAAATCGACTAGTTGAGCGGTCAAAGGAAATCGTCTTACTTCGGCTAAAGCTACGGCAGCTAACATTCCCTGCCACTGAGCGATCATTTCCCGACGAATCGGATAGTTTTTATTGTGTAACGCCATCTCTATCGATAGAGGACGCGCCCACATAGTCGGGACGGAACTTACGCTTTTAGTTTCTCCCGAAGCTTGATAATCTAGACTGGTAGCTACATTCTGAAACGCCGATTTTGATTCTAAGCTTGTCCAAATTCCCTCCCTTTCTGGAGGTCTAACATCTGTACCCGTTTTTAGTTTCGGTAATATTAAATTAGCCATAGTTTTTAAGTCAAAAGTCAAAAGTCAAAAGTCAAAAGTCAAAAGTCAAAAGTCTACAAATAATTTTGGGGGTTAGACTAATCCACATTTAGTTTGCACATTTTTAAAAGCTAAAATCGCGAAAAGCCTTTGCGGGGTTTCACCTCGTTGCCCTAAAGGGTACACCTTCGGATAAGGCTATTGAGTAAGAAGCTAAAAGCTTATTCAAAACCAGTAAACTAGATGTTGATCGGTTTAAAGCTGACAAGCTTGATATACAGCTTGAGCCAATCCCACTGTGCCGTTATTGTTACCTTGTACGTTTTTTGTATTCAGACTATTTTTAATTCTGGTAGGGTCATCGTTGCGTTGTCTGGTTTTGGCATCGCGATTATCTCCCAGGATCAAATCTTGTAATTTAGTTCCTTGAAGCTGCTCGACTTGGGCAAAAATGCTGTGTTTAAATAATTCAACTCGATCGCTTTCACATTGATGAATTTCTTGTAACCAGCGTAAATAGTCTTTACACCAATTGTTAATAATTGCGATCGCATTTTGCTGTTGATTACTATCAAACTGAAGCGGTTTCTTAGGATCGGCATCATAGAATCTACTCAACCAAGGAGCAAATCTGATATAACTTTTAAATCCTTCTTGTTTGGCATTGGTTAATTCTGGAGCAATTGCTGCCAGCCAAGTATAGGCAAATCTAGTAGTACTACCTAAAATCTTTTGCACGTTGTGACCATCAGGAATGTCATCCCAATTGATATATTGAGAACGTGAACGGGATAACAAGACAATTGTTTCTTCTTGAGGATGGCTTTCGGTTAAGAAATGTTTAGCAGCTAAACCAGCATATAATTCAATAAAATGCGGTTGATTGCACTGGGTATTTTTACCAATGCTGAAATTTACTCTGGCTAAATTCTCGTTGCCTAATAAATAGACGGTATCAAAAATGCCTTGGGCTTGAGTGACATAGTAGCGCAGTGCTGCTTCTGTATTGAGTAAAAACTTATCCGACTGAGCATAAATGCCGTTTTCACTTTCTCCCGCAGGAGCAGTAAAGCCAAAATAAGGCAGAATAAAAACAGAACCAATCTTGACTCGTTCCCTAATATTAATTTCGTTTAATTTGTTAGCAATCAAGCGAGCAATAGTAGGTAGTCCCGATGCCCCCGTACCGCCAAAGATCGATCCACATAACATTACTTTAGGTTGCTTACCTTCGTTGACATCTGCTCTAATTTGTTCGATAAAAGTCCCCCAAGGTTCTTCATCTAGGCGATTTAAGTCCACCTGACTCATTACCGCAGCACCAATAGCAGGTCTACCACGAAAACCTACATCTAAATTTTCTTGTTTTTCTTTATCCGTATAGAGAACATCAAATAGATTAGCCAAGGCTGGCTCGCTTTGCTTAATATTGTTGTAGTTAAAAAACGCACTTAATTCTTTATTTAAACTATTTTTGGCAAATGGCGACCACAAATCAAAAGATTTAATCGATGTCTGCATCCAAGGACATTGTTGTTTATCAATTGCCGACAAGATTCGCTGACATTCTGTTTGAATATTTAAACTATTTCTCGCTCTTTCCACATTGCCATTACTTTCATCTGCATCGACAAATAATACTTTGATTGGCTCTTGCGGAAATAAACCGACTGATGCTAAATGCACTACCGATTCTACACATTTTGCCCCACTGCCACCAATACCAATTAGATAAATAGTCATTATTTAATCTCCAAATACTCTGCGTATTGTTCCTGAACCTGGGGGCAAATACATAAACAAATTAGGGGAACTCAAAGCAGTTCCTAGCCAGAAAATCCAAATCACATCAAATAGTAAGAAAAATATTGATGAAAGTAGGGCATCATCGCTAACCTTATTTAGATAAATAGCAATAAAAATAGTTAAAACGTTGACAAACAAAAGTCCATACCAAATACCCTGCCAGGTTTTTAATTCACTGCCATTAGCTTTGGAACGAATAGCAGAAATAGACCAAATAATTACAGAAATTAAAGATATTGCAAAAACAATAGTAGCTTGGTTCATATAGTAACTACCTATCCATTCTTTAAGGTCAGGAATATCAGTAATTCTAACTATTCTTAAATCATAAATTTTTGGCTGTCCGAGAAAAATTATTAACGCACCAATAATTACACAAATTATCAGTCTAGTTATTTCTCCTGATTTCATATATTTTTTGTATTGTCATAATAAATATTAGTTAATTACAATGTAACCTATAAAGTTTTGATTGAAAATGTCATATTTATGGGTATTTACCCTGAAATTTAGCCAAACTAGAAAAAAAAATTAAACTACGAATATGTTTTTATTTTCAAGAAATTTTAGTTATTTGGCTATTGTAGCTATGTTGTCTGGCTGTGTTTCGGTTGCCAAAGGAGAGCCAGAAGGAACGGCAGCAAATGGAGATCATGCTAATTTACATTGTGAGTTAGAGCAAAATAAGCAACAGACTGAACTAACTAATCCTCTAGCTGTTGATTTTCATATTGATGGTTCTGGCTCAATGTTGGGCTATATAAATCGAGAAAATAGTTCTTATATTCAGGCATTAAAATTATTAGATAGTACTCTGAGTTTAAGTAGTAGACCTTCTCAAGCAACGGTCAAATATTATCGTTCTGGAGATTATCAACATCAAGCAAAAGGACTAACTCGTTCCGAATTTCTCAAAGCACATAAATCAGAATTTTATGATGGTAAAAATCCAGCTTTTCCTGCTGTTTCTAGCGATTTAAGTTCTCTAATTACTAAACCCAAAAATAGCGATCGCTTAACTGTGATAGTTACAGATCTAGAACAAAATGATGGTGATGTTAATTTAATTGCCAATAAAATTAAAGAAAATTATTTTAATAGTAAAGATGAAAATTACGCTGTAGGTATTTGGGCAGTAAAAAGCGAATTTAATGGCACCGTTTATTCTGCAAGTGATGCTGATAAAAAGTTTAACTACAACACCGAAGAAAAAACTAGCAAGCAGTATCGACCTTTTTATATATTATTTCTGGGTCACTATCAGGATATTGCTAATTACTTTGATAAGTTAGCCAAAGAACAAGGAAATTTAAGCGATCGCACTAAGTTTGTTATCTTTTCTCCACATAATTTACTTGCAGATGTGTCTTATCTCAGTTCACCAGTTAACCTATCATCAGATTTAGCAGCACCAAACTTATTACACAATGGTGATGTGTCTGTAGAAAAAAATAATCAACCAATAGAATTGTTAGAAATTAAGAATAAAAATGTTGATGCTTTAGAAGTAGAATATCAACTTCCTCTCAAACAAATTAATCATACTTTATCAGCAGATCCTAACGATTTAAAAGTTGCCATCGATGTCACTGCATTTGACAAATTTAATAAACAACAGTTTAAACAAGCACCTGCTGCTGCCAAAGCCTTGGATTTTAAAAATTGGCAGATAAATGATAATCAACTTAATTTTATTACTACTATCAACCCGAAGAATCTTACTGAATCTAACGTTTACTATTTTAAAGTTGACGTGACTGCTAAAGATTTACAAAAGCCTGATTGGTGGAGTGAGTG
Source organism: Myxosarcina sp. GA_180221_E-2-1-MAG-40_15 (assembly GCA_020692205.1). GTDB lineage: Bacteria > Cyanobacteriota > Cyanobacteriia > Cyanobacteriales > Xenococcaceae > Waterburya. Next base: position 56,740 of record JAIMKV010000014.1, on the reverse strand, counting down.
GAATCTTAGCAGTGGAAATGATGGAGCAAAAACCAGTAATTTATATGGCTTTATGAATAGCTTAAAGAATATTACTCTTAATTCCATGAATGAATCTACTTTAACTATTGGACGCTTATGTTATGCCATCCAAAACGATTAAGGAATTTGTAAAGCGATCGCGATCTTTTTGAAATATTATTTATAGATTCTCATAATTTTCATCTAAAGGCAATAATAGAGTTTTAAGTATAATTTTTTAATAGACTTAAAGATTATGTCAATTGCTAAAATAGAAAATAAAATTGAATTATTAGAGATTAAACTAAAAGAAATAAATATTACCATTACTGATTCTATTGAACGTAATGAATATAAAATAGAATTACAGCAATGGTTCGGACAGTTTTATTAACGAACTTGTAAGCCTTACAGGACAATAGTTATCAAAATTTGGCTTTTTTCTCAAGTTAGCTATAAAGCTAACTTTGATTAAATTAAGTTTGCTGATGATAAATGCGAATTCTCTAGGCTTTCAGTCTTTGAAATTATTCAAATTTTGTCCGAACCATTGTACAGAAACAAATAAAAAAACTCAAGCGCACAAAAAGCCAAATAGAACAGCAGGAAAAGGAAAACCAAGAACTCGAATCTCTTAAATTAGCATTCAGATCTTATAACGATGAAGCGGTTAAAATTCAAGGATCTAAACCTGAGTGTAATCAACAGATTGAAACAGCAAAGGAAGCAGAAGAATTAACATCTGCTATTTCATCTCGATCTCTTAGTACTGATTCAACATTCGAGCGTCAAAATAAATTTCAGATACCTTGGATTAAAATTCAACTCTTTATTATTTTAGGATTGGTAGTAACAACTTTAGTTGGTATTGCCTTTATTCTTAGTTTAAATTCCGTTCGTAAAGCAGAACAAGTCAGACTACAAAACTTAATTAAACAAGAAGCAGCTAAAGCTCAAGAAGAAATTCAAAAAAACAGACAAGAAATAGCAAAGGCAGAACAAGAAAAACAAGAAGCTAGAAATGAAGCTGAAAAAGCCAGACAAGAAGCTATCCTAGCAAAGAAAAAAGCTGATGATTTAATTAAAAATACTTTATACGCAGAAGTTAATACAAAAATATCACCTACAGAGTTTATTAAACAGTATTATTTAAATATTAATAATCGTAATTACAACTTAACTTGGCAACAGTTTACCCCAAAACGTCGAGCTAAACCTCAAAGTTTTAACAGCTATTTAGCTTGGTGGAATAGTGTTCAAACTACAGAAATTCAGCAAATTAAAGTTTTAAACCAAAATAATAATCAAGCAGTTGTATATATTGAGTTAAACTATTTTATGAAGACAGGAACTATTTATAAAGAGAGAAAATCTAAAATATATTTAACTTGGAATAGTAAATATAATAATTGGCTAATTGAAGATCATCAGCAACTTTAATTCAAAATATTAGTTTACAATTAAATAATCGATGAGTAGCGAGCGATCGTATGGTTTGAAAGCGATCGCCAAACCTGAAAACTAAAACTTAAATATATGATCCAAGGAATACTAATTGATTTCTGATTTCTTCCGAAGATATAGATGAAATTAATTTCTGCAAACCTTTCAACTGTTCTCCTACGGAATAACTCTGCCTTGGCACGGCAATGATACCAGAGTGTTGTTTTCCTTCTGTTATATACATTTTGTGCAGTTGACAGTAATCTTTAACATTGAAAGTGTAAATTGCACGATTTTGACTAGTTGACCAGATTAATTGCTCTGAATCTATAAGACCAAGATTTTCAGCTTCAAAAGTGGTTAATCTATCAATATTCGCATTACGCAAAGCTACCACAAACGAATTTCTGCTAGCATCCTCCTCAATACATAAACGAACTTTATCTACTCTGGTACAGATTTGAGTTGACGACGATTGGATCTAGTAAAATCTAGACGCTCGTATAGCGACATATTTATTTAGACCCTGCTTGCCATTGAAAGCCGAATTTATAGTATTTATCGGCAGGTTGATGTCCCTGGAAATATCTTTCCTCTTTGATAATCTTGACCTCTGAACCAATATTGCTAATCATTGCAGCAGCGCATAAAGGGCAATTGCGATCGGGATTATTCAGCCTAATGTGAACTTGTTCTCCATTACTGATTTGAAAAGTCATTCGACCATCAACGGATTGAAAGTCTTTTGCACCTTGATAAATTAGAGCAAAGAACATTACCCGTTTGATCATTGCTGGGCGATAAATGGTCATATTTTCCCCATCTTGGGCTGCACCAGTGCGATCGTCTTTATCTAAAAAGATATAGGGAGGTAGATTTTTCGATCCAAAGTTACCGCCCAAAGGCTGAATCACACCTTTTTGACCATCAACTGTTTCATACATACAGCCAAGATCGAGATCGGGAGTATTATTGCCCATCAGCTTGGAGAAAAAACCTGTATTTTGCTGAGGCATTTGACTCCAGTTAAGATTAACCTTGACAGTTAACTGTTGACCAGCATTGTTTTTACTCAGGTTGATTTTATGGGAATCGCCTTTTTTGTCTAAAGTAATTGGCATAATTTATCTCTTGGTATTTTTAAATAAGTAAAGATAATAAGATAAAAAAAAGTAATAAGTAAATGGGAGATAGAAAGTAAGAGATAACAAGTAAATAAGTTGCCCTCCGTACTTCCGTCACTCCCTATACTTACAATTATTGAACTAGTGAAGCTAATATTTGCTTGCTTTAAGAATAAGTAGCAACTATGTCTTTTAAACCTTCGACTTTAAAACCATTACCAATGGCTGCCATTTTCCATTCATCATCGTGGCGATAAATCTCAGCTAAAGTCATTCCTGTCATTCCTGCATAACTGTTACCAGATAATTCGTAACGGGCTAACTCTTTATTATTGGCTCGATTAACTAAACGCACAAAAGCATTTTCTATTTGACTAAAATCTTGCTTTCGTTGAACGCAGTCATAAATATTGACTACAAAAACCAATCGAGTAATACGAGCAGGAATTTTTGGTAGGTCAACTACAATTACTTCATCATCTCCATCTCCTGCACCAGTTAAATTGTCTCCCTGATGAATAATTGACCCTGATTGATGCTTAAGATTACCAAAGTAAACAATGTCTTTAATATCGCTAATTCTTTTATTGCTATCAAGACATAAAACCGATGCGTCTAAGTCAAAATCTTGACCGCCACCGAAAGCACCAAAGAATCCGCCACCAGGTTTTTCGGCTACATCCCAACCTAAACCACAGGTAATTTGAGTCAAACCAGGAGCTTCTTTAGATAAGGAAATACGTTGCCCTTTTTGTAATGTAATAGTCATCTTCAAATTACTCCTTAACCTTGATAACGATCTAATAATGCCTGCAAACCACCTTGATATCCTGCACCAACGGCATTAAGACGCCATTCACCATCTTTACGATAAAGTTCTGCCATAATCATTGCAGTTTCAACTGAACAGTCTTCAGTAAGGTCGTATCGAGCAGCTTCTTGATTAGTTTGGGCATTTACAATGCGGAGACCAAAATTTTGACTACGTTGCTCTGCTTCGTGGATAGTTACTACCACTACAATTTTATGCACGTTGCTAGGTACTTTTTGCAGATTAATTTTAATGACTTCATCATCACCATCACCGTCTCCTGTTAAGTTGTCTCCAGTATGTTCACCTGTGAATCATACTGTGAAGTTGTGACTTCAGACATATTTGAATAGTGATTACATATTGAAGTTATATCTTTGACAATTGAATAATTATGCTTCAGAGTAAGAAAATATAACTATATATAATATATTTTTTTGACTTATAAAAAAGCAAAAATGTATTTTGTGCGTTATTTGAAGCGCTATTTTTGTTACGATGTGAAAGCCAAAAATGAATATAAATATCTAATTTTTTTAGAAAATTATATTGAGCGTTGGACTATTATAAAAGCGATCACAATTTTTATTGACTGTGATTTATGTCCTTTTCAACTAGCTAATAAATACTGATAATAGAGTTTTGTATTTAGTAAACTCATATATTATGTCAGCTTTAAAAGTAAAAAGAGATATTAAAAGTTTTGCTGAAGCTGAATTATTGTACAATTCGCAATTAGCAGATCAATTTAACCCTAATTTCTTTAGTCGATTTCAAAGAGTAACAGTAGAAAACTTACGCACAACCTCAAGAACCCAAAATTCAATTAGTTTTATCGGACAAAAACTTATATTTGGCTAGATGGTTCAACTCAGAAAGAATTGAGATCTTATCAAGTTGACAATTTAGGTGGAGAACCAAAAATTACTGCTTCCCAATTTATTAAGGTTACTAAGTTTAGATAATATACTTACTTTTGGTTAAATATATAATTAGCGCGATCGCAATCGCTTAAAATCGTGACTTATTCTTAAGTAATGCTGTTATTCAACCCTAGGTGTTTAGTAATTTCCGTAAAGTTAGTAGATCCAGAAAGTTTTACAATCAAAATTATCACCAATAGACAAAATAAATCTTGGTTATGTTGCGCAAAATTATAATTCTCGTGATGTCATTGTCGTTATGCTGGACTACCGTTGGTTGTTCTGGTTCTTCAACGTCAATACCACCATCTTTTAACAAAAATGTTAATGTTCCTGCCGCACCTACCTCAATTAATGATGGTACATATCCCGTGCAGCAAGCTACTTATGATGACGTTAGTGGTGAGTACAGTTTAATGCTATTAAACACTCCCCCTGGGACTCCTCCAATACTGCAAACCGCACAGCTACAAATGGCTAGGATCGACGAAGCAGCAGCAGCTAATGGCAAAAAGACCTATCTTCAGGTAGAAAATGGTCAACCTGTGATGTATTTAACTGAAGATTTTAAGATCGAATATGTTCACAATGTTACCGAAACGATAAATGATCCGCAAACTGGTCAACCGCAAACTGTAGTAGTGAGAAGGGAATCAAACTTCTGGACTCCTTTTGCAGGAGCGTTGGCAGGTCAAGCTATTGGTAGTATGTTATTTAGACCTCAATACTATGTCCCTCCTGTATATCAGCCAGGAGGAATTATGACTGGTTATGGCGGTTATGGTGGTAGCTATTCTCAGGCGGTTAATCGTTATCAAGAACGTTATAATGCGCCTCCCGCAGCAGTCAAAAACCGACGTACCCTAAGAACAACTGGTAACATCAGCAATCCAGTCGACAACAAGGCTCGCAGAACTCTGAAAAACAATAGTCGTGCTACAGGATCTGGTGTAGGTTCTAGCACTCTACGTTCTTCGGGTAAAAATTCTAAACAGTTTAAACGTCCTAGTAGTTTTGGTAGCAGTGGTGTAAGAAGACCAAGCCGTATTGGTGGCGTGAGGCGAAGAAGGTAAGCTAAGGGTTGACAAGTCAGAAGTCGTAGGGGTGATTCGCGACGCGCAGCTAAGGCGCGTTTTGCGAGACAGTCCGTTGCGCGGGGAACTCGCGTTGAAGGAACTGTCGAGTTTGAGTGGGAAGATTCCCTCTCAAAAGCCGCTGCTAGTCCTTTAGGGCGAATCGCCCCTACAGAAGTTAGTTAATTCACTTTCTTATTTTGTTTAATTATTTAATAGCGATCGCTATTTACTTTTGTTTCAGCTCTTGGATGATTGATTTAGGGTTTGATCTAGTTCAAATTATCTATTTCTTTAGTCGCTAATCTCCATAAAAAGTTTAGCCAAACAATACAACTTGCGACAGAAGCTGCTCCTGGAAATTTTCCATAATATATTAAGTGTAATCAAACCAAATATTGTACTGGCTGGGGGTTGTACCGTTGTGACCCATTGCTGAAAGCCGAAGGAGAGCGAACTGGCAGGTTTTCAGACAGGCAAAACAAAATTAAGTTAGTTCGGTGTGGAGTTTTTATCGCTTCCTCCACTTAGTTGTTACCGAGGGAAGGCGCAACCCTTCACCAAAACGGTCTTAGGTAACAGACGAAATCTTAATTCTTGAATATTTTATCGACTAAAAGTAATTTAGCTTATTTTACTGAATCTACTAATTTTGACAAAAGGTTCGGGTACTTTTTGCTAGTTGGTAATGGATCAACCGATTACTGTTGACTACTCCACTCCTACCAAGGTAAAACTTCCCCGTTAGCGTGCCAAAACGTTCCCGTATTAGCTAAATTTAATTCCTCAATCCGAGACAACAAACCTGCAACTGAAGTTTCGGTAGTAATCCCCGACTCACTCAAGTCAGTCATGCGAGTTTGGACTAAGCCAGGATGCAAAATCGCCACCGCAATTCCTTGAGACTTAAGATCGTGAGCTAGAGACTTTCCTGCCATTGACAAAGCTACTTTAGACATCCGATAGCCGTAAGAACCACCAGAAGTATTATCGGCAATTGAACCCATACGACTGGTCATTAAAACCACTTTTGAGCCAGAGGCTAAGTTAGGCAGTAATGCAATAGTAAATCTTAATGGCGCGATCGCATTGACCTCAAACTGCCGCCGAATACTCTCAAAATCGAGATTTTCTAAGCTGACTCGCTCCAAAATTCCCGCATTATTAATTAAAACATCAATTTTTTTACCGTCTAAGCGATTAACTAAATTTTGAACTGCTGATTCGGAGGTAAGATCAACATCGGCTTCAATTTGTACACCTAAGCTTTCTAATTCTGCTGAAGGCGATCGACAAACGGCAATAATCTGATTTCCCTGTGCCTGAAGCTGACGGCAATATTCTAAACCAATACCTCTGTTTGTTCCCGTAACTAAATAGGTTTTTGTCATGCTGAATTTTTGCTAATTTAAACCATCAACTCAGGGTAAGCGTTCTCTGCCTTCCGCGGTTACTATTCAATTTGGTTTATGGGTAAAATTATTTCGAGCCATGCACCACCAAATTGAGGATGATTTTTAGCGGCGATCGCGCCTTGATGAGCCTGAACAATTTGCTCAACAATAGCTAAACCCAAACCACTACCATCAGCAGAAGATTCGCTTGCTTGTTCTCGCGCGCGGGATTTGTCTCCTCGGTAAAGTCTTTCAAAAATATAGGGTAGATCCCTGGCATTGAATCCCATACCAGAATCAATCACATCTATCTTAACTTTATCTATCGTAGCGGATTCAGCAGAAGTAAGAGGTAAGATCTGAACTAAAATTTCTTTGTGCGGTGGATTATGCTTGATCGCATTATCTAAAAGGTTGAGAAAAACCTGAATTAAACGAGAACGATCCGCAGAAATCGTCAAGGCGCGATCGCCAGTGAAAGATAGAGTAACCTCTTTTCTTTTGGCGATTGGTTCTAAAATTTGCCAAACTGATTGAATTAAATCATACAGTTTGATCGTTTCATATTTTAAAGCGCGATCGGGAGCAGCCTTTAACTGAGTTAGATCTAACCATTCTTGTACTAGTTCGATCAGGCGGTTAACTTCTTGAAGCATTTGTTCTACCCAACGACGTTCGGGATTTTCTAAGCGTCGTAGTAGAGTCTCTGCCACTAAAGATATGGAAGTGAGAGGGGTACGCAGTTCGTGAGTTAGATCCGAAAAAGTGCGCTCTCGTGATTGCGATAACTCGACTAACGGCTGACGATTTTCCACAAAAACCCCTACCTGCTGATTGGATAAGGGAAATCCATAACCTTTAAGAGCGATCGACTCAACGATTTTTTCTGACCCTTGATTTACATTGGGGTTCAATTCAGGGTCTTGAGGCGAAACATAGCGAGTAAAATAAAAGATCCAGTCTTTAGTCTGAGAACTTTGAGATCTGCGAGTTTCCTCAATTAAAAGATCTAGGTCGTAAGAACGTACCAACTCTAATAATAAACGAACCCGTAGCGATCGCCGAGGATCGATTCGCAGTAGTTCCTTTGCACTTTTATTACAGCCCAAAAGCTGATTTTCAGCGTCTACCTGTAAGTAACCGATTGGTGCTAGCTCAATTAAATCTTGCCAAGCTTGTTTGTCTCGTTCTAGCCTTTTGCGCTGACGGTCAAGCTCGCTTAACTCTCGACGTATCAACGAGTGTAATGGTAGAGATATTTCACCATCTCCATCTTTAGTATACGAATGGAGTGTTGTCTTTAACTGTTGTTTAAATCGATATTGTTGTCCAGCATAGATGCCAAGACCAACTGCTAATCCCAAGACAAAATCTAAAGCTGACATAGGGCAGTCGCTAACTAATACTGAGCTAACTTTAGCAAAAGCAATTAGCTCTTAGCTTGAGTAAAAGCCTGTTGACTACCTTGATAATTTAGATTAGGCATCTGACTCTGATTAAGCCTCGATGTTTTCCTCAACTAAGTTTATCCGAAGCGATAGCCAAAGCCTCTGACGGTAATTAAATATTCAGGCTGGCTTGGTTCTTGCTCTAACTTTTCCCGTAACCACCGAATATGAACATCAACGGTTTTAGTATCTCCTAAAAAGTCTGCTCCCCATACCTGCTCAATCAGCTGTTCCCTCGACCAAACTCGGCGGGGATAGCCCATAAATAATTCAAGTAACTTAAATTCTTTGGGAGACAAGTTCACCTCAATTCCTCGAACTGTGACGCGGCATTCTTGAGGAAAAAGACTGATATCGCGGTATTTCTGTACCGAGCTAGGAGACGAACTGGTATATCTTTGACGGCGTAACAAAGCGCGACAGCGAGCAATCAACTCTCTCATGCTGAAGGGTTTGCTCAAATAGTCATCTGCTCCTACTTCAAGACCCAATACTCGGTCAGTTTCGCTGCTTTTCGCACTAACTACCAAAATAGGCGTAATGTCTCCTTGATAGCGTAATAAGCGACAAATATCTAATCCATTTACCTCTGGTAACATTAAGTCCAAAATAATGAGGTCAGGAATTAATTTGGCTCGGCTAAAATCATGGCTTTGCAGCATATTTAGGGCAGATCTGCCATTATTGGCAGTATAAACCTCGTAGCCTTCTTCTTCTAGGGCCACAGTAACCATATCTCTAATCAAGTCCTCATCTTCAATTAACAAGATGCGATTAGTGTGAGCTAGCTTGGATTTGTTAGAAGATTGGGGATTTTGTAAGGAAAGCATAAATAAATACTTTTAATGATCCGTATCATTACTTATACACTAAAACCACTAATTGCGAAATCTTAATCTAATTAATTTAAAGTTTCTCGACAAAACAACTAAATTATTTTGAAGTTTAACTTAAATTAATCTTAACTTAATCTATTGATCATATTGTTTAGATCCAAAAAAACCATTTAGCAAAAATGCCATTTGATCAATCCTACCCGAACATAGCTTTTATGTATATATTGCTAATTTTTAGCACTAATTATGCTCAATGAAATTATTTTTCATTGAGCATAATTTACTCAAAGCTAATCCTAATAATAATATTTTCAATTTTGATTGATGTTATTTCGCGCTTTCATCTTGTCAAAAGTAAACCGTGACATCTCAGGGAAAACATGGCAATTATAAGCGTAGCCAGAATCTTCAACCAAGATAGTCAATATATACTCAGTTTAAAAATTATTTAATTGAAAATATTAATTGTATCGCCTATATTTTCTTCAGTTAACTATCAACAAGCATCAAAATAATCAATGAGAGATTTGTATCCGCCAATTGAACCATATCATCAAGGCAAGCTGAAAGTCTCAAAACTACACACTATCCATTACGAAGAATCTGGTAACCCTCAGGGCAAACCAGTAGTGTTTCTTCATGGTGGACCAGGTGGGGGAATTTCTCCCCTGTACCGACAATATTTTGACCCTCAGCAGTGGCGCATCGTAATTTTCGATCAACGGGGTTGTGGACAAAGTACTCCCTACGCTGAATTGCAAGAAAACACTACCTGGGATTTAGTTAGTGACATTGAAAAGCTACGACAACATCTTGAGATCGCCAAGTGGGTAGTATTTGGCGGTAGCTGGGGCAGCACTCTGGCTTTAGCCTATAGTCAAACCCATCCTGATAGCTGCAAAGGTCTAATTTTACGAGGAATTTTTATGTTGCGTCCCTCAGAAATTCGCTGGTTTTATCAAGAAGGGGCAAATTATATTTATCCCGATGCTTGGCAAGAATATCTCAAGCCAATTCCGCTGGCAGAAAGAGACGATTTACTCACGGCTTTTTATCAAAGATTAACCAGTGAAAACCGTCAGATTCGTCTAGAAGCAGCCTGCGCTTGGTCTATTTGGGAAGCCAGTACCAGTAAGCTAATTCCTTCTGTAGCTAGCCAACAACGTTTTGGTTTGGCAGAATTTGCCGAAGCTTTTGCCCGTATTGAATGCCACTATTTTGTCAATCAGGGATTTTTTGAGCGCGAAAATCAACTGCTAGAAAATCTTGATCGCATTCGCCATTTGCCAGCAGTAATTGTTCAGGGGCGATATGATGTGGTGTGTCCGATGATTACCGCTTGGGAACTACACCAGGCTTGGCAGGAAGCTGAATTTATCGTCATCGCCGATGCGGGGCATTCGGTATCCGAACCAGGAATCAAAGATGCTCTAATTGAGGCAAGCGATCGTTTTGCTGCGTTATAACTAAGGAAATAGACTATCTATTTTTATACCTAAATGTTTGCTCTAACCAAAAACACCTCTCGCCAGAGAGAAATTGCTGAAGTAGTATTTCGTAACGGCTGGGATTATGCGCGGGGGCTGTTAACTGGTAACAAATCTGACGAACCACGCTTGCCTTCTCCTGAAGTCTTGCGCAACATCTTGATTGAGCTTGGTCCGGTGTATGTCAAGTTGGGTCAGCTACTTTCGACTCGCCCCGATCTTTTACCTGGTCGCTATGTAGAAACTTTGACCGACCTCCAGGCTAACGTACCTCCTGTTCCCTGGGCGCAGGTAGAAGTTTTAATTAGGAGTGAGCTATCTCAGCCGCTCGAAGCTATTTTTAGCGATCTTGATCGTAATGCGATCGCCGCAGGTTCTATTGGGCAGGTATATAGTGCCATATTAACCAGTGGGCAAAAGGTGGCTTTGAAAGTGCAGCGTCCAGGAATCGATGTGGTCATTGCTCAAGATATTGCTTTAATCAAAAGCCTGGCAGAGTTAGTATCTCTAACTGAATTTGGCAAAAACTTCGACATGGTGGGATTGGCAGAAGAATTTAGTAGTGCGATTACGGCAGAATTAGACTTTACTACTGAAGCTGAATATACTGAACAGCTACGTCATAATCTAACTGGAAGCAAGTGGTTTGATTCTCAACAATTGGTGATTCCCCAGGTATATAACCACTTAACTACCACCAAATTGTTAACGATGGAATGGCTCGAAGGTGTGCCAATACTAGAAGCGAAAATCCCCAAAACCAGACTAGGTCAAGCCGAAGCTACCCAGCGTCTCGAACTGACTACTATTTTATTTAGAGCTTTCTTTCAACAGGTTTATATAGATGGTTTTTTCCATGCCGATCCTCATCCAGGCAATATTTTTTATCTTCAGGATGGTCGCATTGCTCTCTTGGATTGTGGCATGGTTGGACGCTTAGACCCCCGCACTCAACAGATTTTAACCGAAATGCTGCTGGCGATTGTCGATCTTGATGGTCGTCGCTGTAGTCAGTTGACCTTGGAATTAGCCGAAGGTGGTCAACAGGTCGATCTAAATCGCTTAACCAACGACTACGATAGTATGCTACGCAAATACTATAATCGCAGTATTTCACAAATCAACTTTAGTGAGGTGATCTATGAAGTTTTGCAGGTATCCCGTAATAATAAAATCAGGCTACCCAGTAACATGGGACTATATGCCAAAACTCTAGCTAATTTGGAAGGTGTTGCCAGGAGTTTTTATCCCCAAGTCAATCTTTTAGACCAGATTAGACCTTTAATGGCAGATGTATTTCGGCGCCAACTGCTAGGAGAAAGACCAACAGAAACACTACTACGCATTGGTTTGGACTTCAAAAGCCTTTCATTGCGATCGCCTCGTCTAGTAGAACTGCTGTTAGATCGCATTACCTCAGAAACCCTCAAATGGAATGTTAATATTCCTCGCCTTGATCGCTTAGCGATTAGCATTGAAGACTCAGCTAATCGCCTTTCTTTTAGCGTTTTAGTTGGCTCTTTAATTATGGGTGCAGCAATTATCTCAACTGGTTCTGCCACGACTCAAGTTTCGGTTCTTAGCAATGTTTTATTCGCCGTAGCCAGTCTTTTAGGTCTGTGGTTAATTCTTAGTATCCTCCGCTCAGGAAAACTCAAGTGAAGGGTGAAAGACAAAATATAGTTAAACAATTGTTAATTTTTTGCAGATTCACCCCAGTTCTAAGTTTAGGCTTGTTTCGCGCTTCTTGTTTAGGTTGGTAATCTTCTGGGAAACTTAACCAGAATGGGCTGCGCTAATTTTTAAGAGTTTACAGCTGAGCGATAAAATTTTGTAATCAGCTAACCTCAATCGAACTAGAGCAAGGACTGAAGCAAGTGATCGCCCAAGAAGAGTTAAGTCTTTACTACCAACCCGTCAGAGAGACCCCGCCGTGAAACGACGGGGCTGACTCTGACTTCGTGAAATTAGCGAGCTTGAAGTTTTATTACGTTGGCATCATCCTCTTGCTCTAGAACTAATTACTTGGGAAATATCCGAATATTTAATTGGCGAAAATCCGCGGCAGGCGATCGCGATCATACCTCAGTTAAAGCAATAATGAAAATAAGAGAAAAAGCCAAAAAATATCGCAATTTATGGCATAAATTAGCTAAAAGATCAATTAATCGCCAAATTTTTGCAGCAGCAATGATTGTTGGTCTATTGACTGGGTTAGTCAAATTTGCTGCTGTAGGCAAAGAATTGGTAGTTGCTTGGCGGTTTGGGACAGGAGATGAGCTGGATGCTTTTTTAATAGCGCTGGTAGTACCTTCGTTTGTGATCAACGTGGTGGCAGTTTCGTTCAAATCAGCTTTAATTCCCGTATACATTAAACTACGAGAACAGCAGGGCAATAAAGCAGCTCAGCAACTTTTCTCTGAAGTCATAGTTTGGGCATTGGGTTTATTAGTCGTAACGGCGATCGCCACAGCGATCGCTGCTCCTCTTTATTTACCATTTTTAGCATCAGGATTTACCGCCGCAAAATTGCAACTAACCACGCGCTTGCTGTGGTCACTTTCGCCGCTAATTTTACTGGCTGGGGTAATCAATATCTGGGGTGGGGTGCTTAATGCAGGAGAAAGATTCGCTTTAGCTGCTTTTTCTCCTGCCATTACTCCCCTAGTTACCGTGATTTTGCTGCTGAGTTTGCCTAGTTTAGGCATGTATGCCTTGGCTGGAGGTTTGATTTGTGGCTCTATCTTGGAGATAATTATTTTGGGCATTGGCTTACATCGACAGAAAATTAATCTATTGCCTCAATGCTTAGGACATGAAGCCAATTCAAATCAGGTGGTCAGTCAATATGTTCCCGTAGCAACTGGTGCCTTTTTGATGTGTAGCACTAATATAGTAGATCACTCCATGGCAGCAATGCTGGATTCTGGAAGTGTAGCTTCATTAGGTTATGCCAATCGAGTCATCGCTCTACCTTTGACTCTAGCTACTTTAGCTTTGAGTACAGCCGTTGTTCCCTATTTTGCTAAAACTATTGCTCAGAAAAACTGGAGCAAAATCGAGCATACTTTCAACTATTATTTAAGACTAATATTTATCACCACAGTTCCTTTGACAATTATCATAATTTTAGCTTCTAAGTTAATTGTCCAAGTATTATTTCAAAGAGGTTCATTTGATGCCGCAGATACTCAAATAGTTTCCCAAATTCAAATTTTTTACGCCCTACAAATTCCATTTTATATCTCAGCTATTTTGGTAGTTAGATTGATCAATTCATTGGAAATAAATCATTTTTTAGCTTGGGGATCGAGCATTAATTTACTAGTAAATATAGGTGCTAATTACGCTTTTGTGCAATGGATAGGGGTTAAAGGTATAGCATTGTCGACTAGCTGTGTATATTTAATCTCGTTTGTTTTTTTGTATATACTAACCAAAAAACATTTACAAAAAATCTCATCAGAAAATACCTGATTGATCAAATGAAACTAACTTTAGTAATTTCAACTCTTAGTTGTGGAGGAGCAGAAAGAGTTTTAGTCCTGCTAGCTCAAGGATTTATTGACCGAGGATATAATGTTACGGTTATTACTTTGTCAGATAAGACCACAGATTTTTATCAGTTACCAGCAGGATGTTCTCGTCTGGCTTTGGGAATAATGGGTAATTCTTCTGGGATAGTCGAAGCTGTCAGAAATAACATCAAGCGGATTGCTGTGCTGCGAAAAGCCATTGAGTCTTCTACCCCTAATGTGGTAATTTCTTTTCTGCGCATCACCAATATTACAACCATACTTTCCCTAATAGGTACAAAATATCCCCTAATCGTTACCGAACATAACGATCTTCAAGTTTTCTCCTATGGGACATTATGGGAAACTTTGCGTCGCTTGACCTATCCTTATTGTTCTGTAGTGGTCAGCGTGAGTCAAGGAGTTGATCGCGGCTTTAAATTACTTCCAGAAAGTAAAAGAGCAGTAATTTATAATCCCATAGTTGTTAAAGACAATGGGCAAATTGACCAACTGCCCGCTGAGGCTGACTTTAACAAAAATTGGCTGGTCAGTATGGGGCGATTAACCCAACAAAAAGGATTTGATCTATTGTTACCAGCTTTTGGGCAAGTCGCTGCCAAACATCCTGACTGGCAGCTGCTCATTTTAGGCAAAGGAGAGTTACAGCAAAAGTTAGAACAAATGAGAGACAATTTAGGCTTGTCAGACAGGGTTATTTTTACTGGAGCGCTTCGCAATCCTTTCGCAGTTTTAAAACAAGCCAAGCTATTTGTCATGGCTTCTCGTAACGAAGGTTTTGGTATGGCACACGGAGAAGCTTTAGCCTGCGGTTTACCGGTTGTCGCTACCGATTGCCCTAGTGGCCCAGGTGAAATGATTCGTGATGGCATCGATGGTATCTTAGTCCCTAATCAAGACGCGTCAGCATTTACCGCAGCAATGGATAGTCTGATGTCTGATGAATCAAAACGGCAACAGCTTGCTGCCAAAGCTCCAGAGGTAGCTGAAAGATTTTCAATAGACGCGATCATGACCGAATGGGAAACTCTAATCCATAAATTAGCGAGAGAAAAAAATTGACGGTAACTTACTACTTACTTTAAATGCAGATTAATCGTATGCAACAGATTAGATAATAAACGCGATCGCGTAACTCAAAATCAATAACTCAGATAATTTAAGTGATTTCATTTAACAATTAAAAATAATCAAATTAACTATTACCTATAAATTTAAATGATGAAAAAAAAGCTAGTTTTTTTGGTTAGCGATCTAACTTACGGTGGAGCGCAAAGGCAATTATTAGCTTTAGCTAAAGCAATTGACAAAGAAGTTTTTGAAGTATACGTTTTATATTATTATCCCGATAGTCCTCTAAAAAAAGATTTGCAAGATGCTCAGGTAATTTCAAACTGCATTACCAAGCATGGTCGTTGGAATTTAATTGGTTTTTGTGGACGTTTGATTAGCTATCTACGCCATATAGAGCCAGACATTTTGCATGGATATCTAGTTGTACCTAATTTATTTACCATCGTTTTCAAGCCTTTTTTACCAAAGACCAAGATAGTCTGGGGAATTCGCAACTCCAACGACAGTAACGCCAGAGATGGTGACTGGTTAGACGCTCCTCTATCTGTAATCGAAGCTTTTTTAAGTCGGTTTGCCGATCTGATCATCTCCAATTCCCATGCGGGCAAAAAATACTGCCTCAGCCGGGGGTTTCCCGCAGCAAAAACCATAGTTGTTCCTAACGGCATTGATATTGATCGTTTCCAGCCAAATCCAGAAGCCAGAAACAAGTTCAGAAAAGAATGGAAACTAGAGCCAGAAACTCTTGCTGTAGGGATTATTGGCAGAATTCATCCCCTCAAAGATTATCCTAATTTTTTACAGGCAGCAGCAATTTTAGTTGAACAGGAGCAAAATATCGCTTGTTTCTGTTTTGGCACTGGCGAAGTAGAGTACCAAGAAGCAATGTACAGTTTGACTAAAGAATTAAACTTGACAGAAAAGGTGCGCTGGATGGGTACTAGTTCTGATATCCCCTCAGTGTGCAATGCTCTAGACTTGCTGGTTTCTTCTTCTACTAACGGCGAGGGTTTTGGGAACGTTATCGGCGAAGCAATGGCATCTGGTACTCCTTGTCTTGTCACTGACGTTGGCGATTCTGCTTTGATTGTGGATGATTCCCGCCTCGTGGTGCCACGACAAAATCCTGAAGCGTTAGCCCGAGCTATTAGCCAGTTCATTGAAACAAAAGAACGTGACTATAACTATGATTTAAATACCCGTCAAAGAATTGTTGAGCATTTTTCTATTAACCAATTAGCACTCAACAGCAAAGCGGTATTTTTGAAGCTGTTAGAAGGATAAAACTCAAAGTGTTTTTTGTCTAGGTCAAGCGGGTTTATAATCGCAGACTATTTAATTTGAGTAGTGATGAAAAATACACGTATTAAAATATCTAAGTTAAGCCTTCTGGCATCATAATCATCCAAGGTTCAACTAGATTAATTAATAATTTTGGTAACTAAGTTTCATGGAATTAGCCGTCGAGCAAACAAGTCCTGCCAGCAATAAGATCAAGGTGCTGTTCTTGACTACTGGTTTGGGAACTGGTGGAGCAGAAATGATGCTCTATAAATTTTTATCGCGAATAAATCGTGAAAGGTTTGACCCAACAGTAGTTTCCTTGATTGGCGGTGGCGTATTTGCAGCACGCATCCAAGCCTTGAATATTTTTGTAGCCAATCTTGGTATGCAGCCTGGAATACCCAATCCGTTGGCATTAGCCAAATTGACTAAATTATTGAAGCAGATTCAACCAGATTTGATTCAAGGTTGGATGTATCACGCTAATCTGCTGGCACAGAGCGCTAATCTCTTTTATTCCCGTAAAGTTCCCGTCTTTTGGAGTATTCATCATTCAGTAGATTCTTTAAGGGCGGAAAAACTAACTCTGGCAGCGGTAATTAAGCTAACTGCACTACTTTCTGCTCAGGTAGAAACAGTGGTTTTTTCGGCTGCTAAAGGTCAGCAACAGCATCTAAATTTGGGCTATAGTTCACATAATGCGATCGCCATTAGCGATAATTTTGATCTTTCTAAGTATCAGCCTGTTTCTAACCCTGATTTTAATTTACGTCAATCTTTGAATTTACCAGAAGATAGTATTTTAATTGGTTCTGTGGCGCGCTATCATCCGATGAAAGATCATGCTAACTTCATTGCCGCAGCAGCAAAGTTAGTTAGCAATTATCCCAAGGTGCATTTTGTCTTGGTTGGTCCTAATGTAGATCATCAAAACCCAGCGTTATCGAACCAGATTAACAGGCTAGGTCTTACCGAACAAATTCATTTACTGGGAGAACGTCAGGATATCCCTGATTTGATGACATCACTGGATATTTTTACCACTAGCTCTGCTTATGGTGAATCTTTTCCTAATGTTCTCGGAGAAGCAATGTCTTGTCAAATTCCGTGTGTTGCTACTGACATAGGCGATTCTAGGGCGATCGTGGCTGATACTGGTATTGTCGTTCCACCCAAGGATTCTCAAGCATTAGCTGAGGCATGGCGTAAATTAATTGTTCTGGGGCAAGATAAACGTCATGATTTAGGCATCAAAGCAAGAAAACAGATCAAAACCAACTTCAATTTAGATGGCTCAAATTCTTTTGTCAAAAAATACGAAAGCCTTTATAAGACTTCTCTAGCTCGTTTTGAGTAGCCTCGCCCACATTTTCAGTCTGAAGCATAAATAGTTTGAATCCATTCCCATTCTTGCGTCAAACCTTCTGCTAGAGAAACTTGGGGAGAATAACCTAAAATCTGCCTGGCTTTAGTAATATCGGCGCTGGTGTGGCGTGCATCCCCTTTAGCTTGCTCAACATAATTTTTGCGTATTGGTCGTCCCATAACCTGTTCCATCAGGTTTAACAACTCAATTAAAGTGACTCGGCTACCGCCACCAATATTAAATACCTCGCCAATAGCTTCTGGTATTTTTCCCGCAGCTAAATTAGCTGCTACTACGTCGCTAACAAAAGTATAGTCGCGAGTCTGCTGTCCATCACCGTAAATCGAGATAGGATCATCATCTATTGCTGCTTTAAAAAACTTGTGAAACGCCATGTCAGGGCGATGACGTGGCCCATAAACCGTAAAGTAGCGTAATGCTGTGGTTGGTACCGCAAAATTCTGCTGATATAGCCAGCATAAACGCTCTCCAGCTAATTTAGTGATGCCATAGGGTGAGACAGGTTGAGGGCATAAAGTTTCTGGGGTAGGCATAGTCGCTGCATTGCCATAGATTGAAGAGCTAGAAGCATAGACAATTCTCTTTAGTGATTTAACTTGTTTAGCTGCTTCTAAAATTACCTGGGTGGCATTAATGTTTCTGTCAGTATAGTTAGAAAATCCTGTTCCCCAACTAGCTCTAACTCCTGCTTGTGCTGCTTGATGATACACTACATCAATTGACTGTAAAAGCTGCTGCCAATCTAAGTCTTTGATATCAGCTTTAATTAAGCTAAAGTTGTCAAATTCTTTGAGCTTAACTAGGTTTTTTTGCTTGAGCTGAGGATTGTAGTAATCATTAAACTGATCGATACCAATTACTCCAATACCTTGTTTCAAGAGAGTTTCTGCTAGATGTGAGCCAATAAATCCCGCAACGCCGGTAACAATATGAGTACTCATGACAATTAGCTTTAGATTTAATATTTGATGGTGATCTAACTTAGGTCATTAGTTAAATTACTCATCCGTGACGTTTTTGATGCCATCGCCAGGCATGAGTAATAATATCTGTTAAATCAGAGTATTGAGGCTGCCATCCCAAAATGTGCCGAGCTTTTTCGCCACTGCCAACTAACGCAGGAGGATCTCCTGCTCGGCGATCGCTTATTGTGGCGGGGATTTCTTTGCCAGTAATTTGACGAGCTGTTTCAATTACCTGCTTAACCGAAAAGCCATTGCCATTGCCTAGATTGAAAACATCGGTTTTGCCGCCAGCTAAAAGATATTCTAAGGCGAGAATATGAGCCTGAGCCAGATCGAGAACATGAATATAGTCCCGGACACAACTTCCATCTGGGGTGTCATAATCAGTGCCAAAAATAGCAACTGATTCGCGATGACCCAAAGCAGTTTGTAAGACTAACGGTATCAGGTGAGTTTCCGGATGATGATCTTCTCCCAACCTACCCTGAGGATCGGCCCCAGCAGCATTAAAATAGCGCAGACATACGGAACGAAAATCATAGGCGTGACTAAAATCTTGCAGAATTTTTTCTACCATTAACTTAGTCATACCATAAGGATTGATCGGATTTTGAGACTGTTCTTCTTTAATTGGTACAGAGTCAGGTACGCCATAGGTAGCGCAGGTTGAAGAGAAGACAAAATTATTAACATTTGCTTCGCGCATGGCCTCTAGCAGGGTAAAAGTCCCAATAACATTGTTGTGATAATATTTTGCTGGTTTGGTAACTGATTCCCCGACATAAGCATAGGCGGCAAAGTGCATCACGGCATCTATTTGATAATCCGTAAATAGTTGTTGCAGCAAAGTGCGATCGCAGGTATCTCCCACAATTAATTTAGCTCCCAACACTTCTACTATGTCTTGATGACCATATACCAGGTTATCTAGTACAATTACTTCGTAACCAGCCTGTTGCAATGTCAAGACGGAATGGGAGCCAATGTATCCTGCTCCTCCTGTTACCAGAATAGTCATGGTGAAAAATATACTGTTTAATTACAACGCCAAATATAGCAATAAATTTAATAAATTTAACTACAAGAGCAATTTTCCAACTATAGACTTCCTTGTCCAGCAATTTTGTAGTATGTTCCAGGTTGGCTCGTTCTTTTCTGTCTAAGTATCGCGCCAGCTAAGCCAGCTTTAATAAAGCTCAAGATTTTCAAACTGCTGCATCTTCTTGGCGTTGGCTGCTTCACCACAACTACTAGGAGTAGGAAAAATCTTGTCTGGATTGGCGAGTCCTTTTGGGTTTAAGGCAGCGCGAACATACTGCATAGTTTCTAAATCAATTGCGTTAAACATATAGGGCATATAGCAATTTTTATCGGCACCAATACCATGTTCTCCAGATAAACTTCCCCCCGCATCAACACAAAGCTTAAGTATCTCACCGCCAATTTCTTCAACCGTCTCAAATGCTCCTGGTAGAGAATTATCATAAAGAATTAGTGGGTGAAGATTGCCATCTCCAGCATGAAAGACGTTAGCAATTTTATAGCCATAGCGATCACTCAAAGCATTTATTTCTTTCAATACTTCTGCCAGCTTAGTACGAGGAATTACTCCATCCTGAACAAAATAGTCAGGGCTAATGTGTCCAGCAGCAGCAAAGGCAGCTTTTCTTCCCTGCCAAAGCTTGGCGCGGGTATCTAGATCATTGGCAGTAGTTATACTAGCAGCATTGTTCTGACGACAAATCGCTTCAACTCTTTGTTTATATGCTTTGACCTCTACCTTTAAGCCATCTAATTCTACCAACAGTACCGCTGCGGCATCACGAGCATAGCAACCAGTAGCGACAATATCTTCCACCGCATTAATACTCAAATTGTCCATAATTTCCATCCCCGCCGGGATAATTCCCGCGCTGATAATATCGGCGACGGCAGCCCCAGAATCTTCAACGGTAGGGAAATTTGCCAAGACGACACATACTGATTCGGGACGTTTGAGAATGCGGAGGGTAATCTCGGTAGCGATACCCAACGTTCCTTCTGAACCTACAAATAGCCCCGTTAAATCGTATCCAGGCATCTCAGGAATTATGCCACCTACATCAACAATCGAGCCGTCGGTGGCAACTATTTTCAAGCCTAAAACATGATTGGTAGTCACACCATATTTCAGACAGTGAACTCCTCCAGAGTTTTCTGCTACATTCCCCCCAATGGAACAAATAATTTGGCTAGAAGGATCTGGAGCATAGTAGAAGCCTGCACCACTGACTGCTTGAGTCACCCAATTGTTAATCACCCCTGGCTGGACGGTAATATAGTGATTATCAAGATCTTGGTGTAAAATTCGATTCATTCTGGCGGTGACAATTAATACGCCATCTTTGTTGGGTAATGCTCCTCCAGATAGGCCTGTACCTGCACCTCTGGCAACCCACGGCAGATCATTATCGTGGCAAATTTTTACCGTAGCAGCTACTTCTTCTGTCGTGCGGGGTAAGACTACTAAGGCGGGGCGTTGACGATAGCTAGCCAAACCATCGCATTCATAAGTCAATAGTTCTTCTTTGCGCTTAACTACCCCATCCTGACCAACTATAGCTTCTAGCTGCTTAACTATTGGCCGCCACCTATCTTTCTTGGCTGGAAAAAGCTTACTTAAAACCATCGCCATTCTGCATCCTGCTAATTTACCCTATTAATAATCATATCCGACTTCATTCGTGACAAGTTAAGGGACTATTTTGATCAGCAACGCCTTAAATTCTAAAGCAGTTGTAAATCCTTCAAGCAACGACGTGTTAATTCTTCTCGCTTGTCAATATCATCCTCGCTGCGAATATTGATATTGGTAGCAAAAAAGTAAACATTGTTATTTTGTTCTAAATAACCTACGTACCAACCAATTCGTGTATTCTCCATGGGTGGAAAACCTACTAAGCCAGTTTTAACCCTAAGTGTATATTTTGGAGTTGTTTCTACAATCATAATATCTTTAACAAGAGTAAGCGATCGCTCGGAAAAAGGTAAGTCATTATTGTAAAGACGACGGAGAAACTGAATTTGCTTTTGGGGTGTAATGCGTAATTCTCCTTCTAACCAAAATTTATCGATATCTTCTGGACTACCAATATTGCTGTTACCATAACCTATTTGATTTACCTTTTCTTGCATTCTATCGTGTCCTACTCGGCGAGCCAAGACTTGATAAAACCAGACGGCTGAAAACTTAAACGCTTCCTTCATATTTAAATCCCGATTCCATTCTGGAAGTTCTCTAGTAACTCCATCCCAGGTCAAAATAGCAAGCTCATTATCAATTACACCTGTTTCTAATGAGATTAAAGAGTTAGGAATTTTAAATGTAGATGCAGGTAAAAAAGCAGTAGCATTACGTTGTGGATTGTACTGGTAAGTTCGATTTTCGTTTAGATCTTGAATCAAAATAGATCCTTTTACTTCTAGCTCTTGAAAGTGGGGTCGAAAATCAATTTGCTGAGCTATATTAACAGTTTCGGTAGTCAACAGTTGTTCCTTAGGCATAGTCAAGGCTAATTGTGCTGATTGAAAGATAATCAAGACAACGCATCCCAAAATAGTTGAGACTATAACTATCTGACGGAATATTCGATTCATACATTAATTCTGCAACGCTTTAGAAATCCAGACTATCAAATTGTTGAACACTCCCACCACTAAAAAGGAGGTCTTCTTTCGACATTAAAGATAACTTTCAGCGAGAATTTTGGTAAAAGTTTGCGCATTTTTTAGTTACAGTTATCGTCTTACGGGATTCCACAAGCTGCGGAAACCGCAGCGTGGCTCACGCGCTTTATCGCTCCACTGAATAATCATTCGCTCTTTCAATTTATCCATTTCCTGGTTTTTTGCTCAATTTTAAT
Source organism: Myxosarcina sp. GA_180221_E-2-1-MAG-40_15 (assembly GCA_020692205.1). Taxonomy (GTDB): domain Bacteria; phylum Cyanobacteriota; class Cyanobacteriia; order Cyanobacteriales; family Xenococcaceae; genus Waterburya. The sequence continues at coordinate 34,053 of JAIMKV010000014.1, read as the reverse complement.
CAAGTTTTTCAACTCTGGGTGTACCATCCGCTTCAATCCAGATTAATTGTTTGATACGACAGGTTTGAGCATATTGCTTAATTGCTGTCTCAGAACGGTTACCTAAATCTAATTCAACTCTGATAGAACTATCCTTTCTTAACTGACGAGCGTATTTAAGAGCTGCTGCACTTACATCTTTAGTTGTAGGAATGACCAGGCAATCGCTGCTAGGAGCTTGTTGAGGTAGTTTATCGGTAGCCAGCAAGCAAGAGTGTAGATCTTCGATTGAGAGCGAAAAACCAATACCTGGGGATGTTTGCCCCTGAGGATCGTATAGCCCTAGCAACCGATCATAGCGTCCTCCTTTAGCTAAAATATAGGACTGATTATCTTGAAAACTAACCGCTTCAAAAACAATACCCGTATAGTAATCAAAAGTTTGTAACAAGCTCAAATCTAGAGTTAATGGTAAAGGTTGTTTGGCACTGCTGTTGAGTAATTCAATTAGTGACTTAAGGTTATTAACTATTGTCTGAGCATGATCATCTAAATCAAGAGCAGATATTTTACTCAAAACAGTTTCGGGTTTCCCTCTCAGGTCAAATAACATCAAAGCTTGGGCTTTTAAAGCCGCGTTTAACTCTAAACTTTCCAGGGTAATACGGTCAAGGTTGGCAATACAGTTACGTACTGAGGTACGAATTGATTCAGGAAATACTGCCAAAAGCGATCGCGTTAAGCCTGCTTCTCCTAGCAAAATTGACCAATCTGGTATGCCCAAATCAGCTAAACAATCTGCTAAGAGTAAAATAATTTCGGCATCTGCCAAAACACCGCCAGCAAAGAGTAATTCAACTCCCGCCTGATAAAATTCTAGTTGACGACCATGATGGCTTTGGGGCGCGTTGCGAAACACATTGGCGCGATAGCAAAGACGTTGAGGGTCAGTATTTCCTGCCATCCGCGTCACTGCGGCGCGGGCGATTGAGGCAGTAAGTTCAGGACGTAAACCTAAAGAGTTTTCGCCGTTATTACGTAGTTGAATAACTTTAGAGGGTTCAATTGCACCACCTGCGGTTAAGGTATCAAGCCATTCCAAAGTAGAAGTGACAATTCGCTGATAGCCCCAAGTTTGAAATCTATGTTGCAAGCGATCATTAATCCAACGCTTTTGTTCTACTTCTAAAGGCAGTAAATCTCTAGCTCCAGCAGGGGGTTGATAAATCATTTCTAGTAAGATGCGTTCGCTGTGAAAAGTCAACGGGATAGACTGAATAATAGCCAGCAATCCTTAACTCAAATATTGATAGTAATCTCTACCTGTGTCATCTTACCGCGGAATGCGGCCGGGGCTGATAAAGGAGGACACGGGTGGCGACACAGCACGGACGATAAAGAGGCGAGGCAACCGAGTCTAAACGACTTGCGATCGCTACGCCTCAATGTTCTTCCCTTGTGAACGCGCTGCTCCTTATTAAAGGCGGAGTCTGCGGTCACTTTTTTTTCGTTCCAAAAAATCCATTAAAGAAGCCACTATTGGCTGGTTTATGATTTTGATCAGCATTTGCTCCAGAACCAGGATTAGATGTTTTAGATTTGTTAGCTATTTGGGCTAGTTTGTCATACGCTTTCTTGCTTTCCATGACGATCTGGTTATGAGGTTCTACTTTCCAGGCTTTATCAATATGAATATTTGCCATCTTCAATTGTTTTTGATGCAGATAAGCTCTCCCTATTACTGCATGAGTAGTAGCATGATTTGGGTCGATTCTTAGAGCATCTCTTAATTCTTGGATCGCGCGGTCAAATTCCCCTTTAGAGATATATTGTTGAGCGCGATTGATAAACATAGCAATTCTTGATTCTTTGGTTGGTTCTTCTACTTTAGCTGTAGTGTCAGAAGCAGGAGATGCTTGTGTTATCTTAGGTTGGGGCTGAGCTACGATGGTTTTTTTGGCGATCGCTTTGTTTACAGCAGGTGTGTTATTACGATTGATGAGGCGATCGCTTTTAAGCATCAAATAAACTAAATTCAGCTCGCTGATCGCTTCAATTTCTTTAACTACTTGTGCTAACGATTTGTATTGTTCGTCAGCCAGTTTTTTTAACAGTTTAGGATAGATTAATTCCACACTATCTCCTGCGGTTAATAACTCTTGAGCTAGGGGACTTTTTACGGAAATTTTTTCTCTATTTTCAACTCCAGCCAAGCGTTTGCCGATCTGAGTCAAAATTAACTGGTGTTCGGCAAAAGTGTTTTTTCGCGATAGTTGCTCATATGCAGGATTCACCAGCTTCGATAATATTTGTCCTGCTGGTTTTATTGTGGCTGTATCCGAACGACATTTATCTGGATGAAGCTTTTGGGCAATTTTCAAATATCGTAAGCGAATTTGCTTAGGTTCAGCATCAAGTGATACGCCGAGAACTGCATGATGATCTATTATATTGAGCCTAAAAAGTCCGTGTTTAATCGCGAATGACATAAGAAATAAAGATATAAATTATCAGCAATAAGACATATCCTTGTGGTGGAAATATCAATTACAGCGGGTTTAAATTTAATAGACTACGCTTCTAATTAACTAGTTTTTAGAGTTTGACGAAGTGGAAGGAAGACTTGGCTTGATACGCCAGGATCTCTTCCACCTGTGTGTTCTACTCAACCGAAAAACACTGTAAGATATTAGCTGTATTTATATAGTTCCCTGAACTCTAGGGGAATTAATCAAGAAGTTAATAAATTTTGCGTCGCAATTTGGCAATAATCAAACAATAAGAATTAAAAAGTTATTAACCCTTATACCATTTACGGAAAAGTTGGCACTTATTTTAGTATTTTAAGGGATTGCTCAATAAAATAATCGATAAAAGATTAATTCAAAGGAATAAAAACTCTGGTTTTAGCGCGGGTTAAAGCAGTGTAAAGCATCTTTTGTAAGTCGGGACAACCATGCATATCTTCTGTATCTAAAAAGACGTAATCGATACTAGAACCCTGGGCTTTGTGTACGGTTAAACTATAGGCGTAGGTCACATCATCGAAGGTTCTGGTTAAGTCGAAATACTTATTCCATTGTTTCTTTTCGACATAAGATTTAATTTGCTCATTTTTTAGTTGTTCACCTTGGTCGGTTAAAACAGACAGATTTACCTCAAACCCTGCATCAGTCATAACTGGAATAGAGCGATATTGATATGCAACTCGATCATAGGATAGTTGTTTAATTGTTGGCAGATCGATCACAGAACACTCTTCTGAGTTGTTGATTAAAACCCCCCACCTGTTTTTGCCTTTTTGTCCAGGACGAACGCGAAACAAGGGTTTTCTAGCGATCAACCGATCTCCAGGTACGAAGATGGGTGCGTCTTGTCCCCACAAACGCGATCGCACAAATCTATTAGCAGATGCAGCGGTTTTATTGCGCCAGACTAACAACCTGGCATAGTCAGCATTGGTCTTATATTGATCAGATTTAAAATACTGAGTTACTGTCTCTAGCCATTGCTTTCTGGGTTGACAAATAATAGTTTGATCGCCACTACTTTGGAAAGGATATACTATACGGCTATATTGCTCATTACTGCGGATCTTTTCCGCAACTACGGCAATTTCTCCCTCGTATCGGATAACTTCGTTTAGAGTTGCCGTGTCGTCAATGTGTTCGGAAATGGCAACTATCGGCTGTTGTTCTTTTACTGGTGGTAGTTGCGCCTCATCGCCGACAAAAATTACCTTAGTATCAATAGTTGAAGCGATCGCACTGACTATTTCTTCAAAATTACTGCGATTAATCATCGAAAACTCATCGATAATCATCACATCGTAATCATCAAATTCAGCGTCACCAGCGGAGGTAAACTCTTCTAAACCAGTTTCCTCATTAATTTCTGGCTGTTGACCCAACAGTTGCGCTACAGTTTTAACCTCTAGATTAATACCGATAGACATCGCAACCTGCATCAGACTCTTAGCCGCTTTATTAGTAGGTGCTGCAACGACAAATTCAAAGTCTAATGAGTCTAACCACTCAATTAGATGGCAAATCAAAAAGCTCTTTCCTGTCCCAGCATATCCGCTTAAGCGAAAAAAGCTACCGTTGCCACGTAAAAATGATTTTAGTTTAGCTAGAGCCTGTTGTTGCGCTTCGGTTAGCTTTTTTACTGATTGCTTTGAAGTCTTTACCATCGCTGATTCAATGATCGTTTCTATATGGTATTTCATCGAACACCATTTTAAAATAAGATTCAGATTTTAACTTCCCTTGCCATGCTGATTAACTTAAAAATTGTCTCAATAATGATAGCTTCACTTTTAGGTTGCAGCGCATTCTCAACTCAAACCAGCGATCAATCTAACCAAAAAAATAGGTCTTCAAGAGTAGAAGTTGCTCAAACTCAAGTATATGAATGTGATAACTATGAGTTTAGTACACACGGCAACACAGACCAAATAAGGCTGTATTTAAGCGATCGCACGGTTACTTTAGATCAAGTACGAGCAGCTTCTGGTGCCAAATACCAAAACTCCGATATTGTATTTTGGAATAAAGGTAATACTGCCCTGCTGGAGATTGAAGCAAAAACCTATAATTGCCAGCGCAATCCTCAACGAGAGCCACGAATCGAGCAGGGAAAAAGACCAGTAGATTTTCGCGCTACTGGTAATGAACCAGGATGGCTGTTAGAAATTGTTGACGGTCACTATATCAAAATGCTGACTGATTATGGCAATAATCAGGTTGCAACTCCTGCCCCAGCACCACAATCGAATGGAGTCAAGATATATGAAGCTGAGACAGAAGCCCATCAACTACGCATCATTATTCAACAGGAAACTTGTACCGATACAATGAGCGGGGAAAAGTTTGAGTCTCAAGTGAGCGTAGTTTTGGATGGTGAAACCTTGATCGGTTGTGGACAAAGATTTCTTTAGGGCGATCGCTTTTTGAGAATTAGCGCGCTACAACGCTATAAAACCTTGTGGGTATGAGAATGTTGTTTTACGTTATCTTCGGTACTTACTGCCCGAGAATTATTTAAAACTCTTTTTCTTTCTAGAGAATAATTAAAGTCCTCTCTAGTTGTACCCAACGGGATATGTTCTTTAGCTTCAGGACGGCTTTTATAGGTGCGGGTTGCTGCTGCTACTCTTTCGGCAAAGCGATCGCACAAATTAATTGGTTCGTCGGTTGGCAAATCACTAGGTATTTGTACAGTGCCTTCTAGAAAAATTTCTCCCAAGGTTTTAGACAAAGCTAATTGATATGAGGTAGGAATTCCTTTAATCAATGCCTCTAAAGCAGCAGAGGGAATTGGTTCTAAAACTTTTAACTGCTCAATTTCGCCTTCATTCCGCACAAAACAGGTTGCCAAACCCAAGACGCAATAATCTTCAGCCGCTAGATCTGGCGCCTGAGCAAATAATGTATTAGTCATACTTTGTAAAGCTTAATTTAAAGTTATTATGGGCTAGTTCTAAGAGCTGATATTTAGAGAATGTAAGTTAAAAATAGGACTAATTTACCAATGTTCAGGTAAATTGTGATGAAAACAAATATTTCAGATCGAGTTTGATACAAAAAGAAAAATTAATTTACCTAATGCTCAACATTAATTTACGTAATTCTGTGGAAGACGATTAACTGTTTTTTAGTCATTATGCTTTATAAATAATTAAAAACTTGATCTCTAAAAATTGGCAACCCCACCAGAAAGTTAGATGGGTGACACATTTAGGTTCTCTCAGCCTTGGGGCAAACGATCGTCATTGCTACGAGATAAAACAACGGAGATAGCACGAACCGTTGCTAAAGTAGCACTAGAAATTTAATTGACGCTATGAAAACAGATTGTGAGCAGTATATTTCTCAATTGGAACTACAACTACAAATATTATCCTCCCCTAATCAATTGGAAGCAGCATTGCCAGAACCGTCTTTCTTGTGTAACTCATTAAGCACAGAGCAACAGCTAAAAAAACTGAGAACCTGCGTCAAAACCAAAGCATCTGAAGGCAATTATCCAGTGGCGATCGCCCTTTTGGATTGGTTAATTGCTTTATGCCCAAATAATGCCGCCGATTATAATAATCGAGGGTTGATGTACTTTCGCAATAATCAAATTATTGAGGCTCTTGGTGATTTAACCCAGGCATTAGCAATCGATCCTCATCTCGATAGTGCTTATAATAATCGAGCCAACTGTTATGCTGCTCAAGGTGAATTAGCCGAAGCGATCGCCGATTACGATTTTGCCCTAGATTTAAATCCGGCTAATCTTCGCGCTTGGATTAATCAGGGAATTGCCTTCCGCGAATTGGGAATGTATAATCTGGCATTAGAAAACTTTGATATTACGCTGATCATCGGGGATTCACTTCAAGAACGAATTTATGCAGAGCGCGGTAGAACTAATTATTTACAAGGAGATTGGAACTGCGCTGTTGCCGATTATCAAACAGCTTTAGCAATTTTGGCAGAGCGACCACATCTAAGCAATTTAAGGCAAAAAACTCAAGCTTGGTTAGAGCAATTACTTTGCCCTTTACGCCTGTAGAAATACAGATTGCAGTAATTTACTTGTTTGACTGTCGCTCATGGTTGCGGAGCCTTGTCGTTAGGCTGATCTCGCTTGGCGGGACTATCTTCTCGTAGCCAATAGATCCGACTTTGATTGGGAGAAGTCAAAGAGCTATATTGCTCCATAAGACTTTTAGTTTGTTGCGGATCGAAATTGTGATTGAGTTGTTCTTTTAATTTGTTAACTCTGGCATCAGTTTCCTGTACCTGAATTCGTAACTCTTTTAACTTTGCCTGCTGAGTTAGATGATAGGGCAAAAGTTTAAACAAAGAAGCGATCGCACCCATGGCAATTGCCCAACTCAAGATCAACTTGAGCGTAATTTCCGCAGTTATGCCTCGATAGGGATTGTGGCGTTTACGAGCATTGCGACGGACTGGTTGAGGCGTTTGGCTGCTAGAATTCATAGTTTGAATTGCACCTAACTAAATAAGGACTCCAGATTAACAACTTTGAATAACAATCGCCAATCTAAAATCCTTATCTATATTTTTAGATATTTAAAATAATCTTGGCGGCATTGATTATTTATATAGCTCTGTAGATAAGCGAATCGCCATAATTCCAGGAATTAAAGCAATTACAAGAGCGATAAACACTTGAGTATCTGATAGAGTCATAGTAATTTTTCTCCTTAAGTTTTGATTCGGATAATAAAACATTCCACCCCTAATTTGCGTCATAATCGACCCCAGAAGAAACATTTTGTAACAAGATGCAACATAATTAATAAGGAAACTTATTTAAAAACTGACTGGAATTGAAGGAAAATTACCCGATCTGCCAACCATGATTTATAGCTGGCAGTTGATCCCGATTGATACTGGTTCAAGATTTTTCATTTGAATTTAAAGAAATATAGATATTGAATGCTGCAAAACATTGTTGATTATTTTACCGACGCTGGGGTCGAAGTATATCTCATACTGCTAGTTTTAGTGGTATTAGAGGCTGTTTTATCAGCAGATAATGCGATCGCTTTAGCGGCAATTGCGAAAAGCTTAGAAGATCCTAAATCACAGCGTCAGGCTCTTAATATAGGACTTATTGGCGCATATATACTGAGAATTGCCTTAATTTTTGCTGCCACCTGGGTAATCAAATATTGGCAATTTGAACTATTGGGAGCATTATACTTATTATGGCTAGTTGTTAATTATTTTTTCTTTGCTGATAATGAGGACGAAGAACATCGAAGTCTAGGCTTCAAATCTGTTTGGCAGGTAATTCCCACGATCGCCATTACCGATTTAGCTTTTTCCCTCGATAGCGTCACCTCGGCGATCGCGATTACTGAAGATACCTGGTTGATTATTGCTGGCGGTACGATTGGCATAGTTATTTTACGCTTTCTGGCGGGGTTATTTATTCGTTGGCTTCAAGAATATACTTACCTAGAAGATGCTGGATTTATTACCGTAGGCTTCGTGGGATTACGTCTATTGCTCAAAGTTTGGCTGCCAGATTACCTCATCCCTGAATGGGTTACCGTTGCTGTAGTAGCGGGGTTTTTTAGCTGGGGATTTTCCCAAAAAGAAGTTGAGTCATCTGATGTTGGTAAAGAGTAATCTCAGGTTTGGTTGAACAGTTACTCCGCTTTTGGGTTGGGTAGACTATACAGATTAAATCTGATAATTAGCTGGTTTTACTCATTTCACTTTGGCAGGAAGGTACTGTTCGATTAGCTGACGGTATTCACTCTTTTGTTTGACTCCTTTGACTTCTTCAAGTAATTCTCGATTGCAGAAAAACTGTACTGTAGGAGTTCCTGAAACTTGACCCATTTGGGCAACTTCTGGATCGGCAACTAGATCTATTGCCACAAAATGAATTTGTCCCTCATATTCTTGAACTACCTTATCTAAAATTGGCGAGAGAATTTTACAAGGACCACAGGTAGGAGAAACATATTTTACGATAATCAGGCGATCGCTTTCATGAAATAGCTTTCTTAAAGCATAACCACCTACATGACTAGTCGCACTAAGATCAAAGTCTGCCTGGGTAGCTACCTGTTTAGTTGCAGCAACTTCAGTAGCTTCGAGTTTGTTTACCTGAACTTGGTCAGGTTCAATAATCAAATTACGTTCCGAGAGCCATTTTTCTGCTGCTAGTGCTGCCATACAGCCTGTTCCTGCTGCTGAAACTGCTTGGCGATATTCGTGGTCTTGTACGTCTCCTGCTGCATATACTCCCTCAACAGAGGTTGCTACTGTACCTGGAGTTACAAGGATGTAACCTATCTCGTCTAAAGCGATCTGGTTTTGGAACAAGCCTGTATTGGGTTGATGTCCGATGGCATAAAACAAACCATTAGCGCGAATCTCTGATACTTGTCCCGTCTGATTATTGCGAACTTTGATCCCCGTCATTCGATTATTTTCGCCATAGACATCTACTGCTTCTGTATGCCAGTGAAGCGTTATTTTCGAGTTGTTTAAAACTCGGTTTTGCATCGCTTTACTAGCGCGTAATTCCCCACGACGCACCAAAAGGTGAACTCTACTACCATATTTAGTCAAATAAACTGCTTCTTCTGCGGCAGAATCGCCTCCACCAATGACAATTAGTTCTTTACCGTTAAAAATAGGACTTGCTCCATCGCAAATCGCACAGGCAGAAATACCACTATTCCAATATTGTTTCTCACTAGGTAAACCTAAACGTTTAGCAGTCGCTCCTGTAGCAATAATGACGCTATTTGCCTTAACTTCTCGATCTGTAGAGATAATGGTAAAAGGACGCTGGGCAAAATCTACTTTGATTACGTCTTCGGTGTGGCATTCTGTTCCCCAACGCATAGCTTGCGATCGCATTCTCTCCATTAGCTGCGGCCCCGTAATTCCGTCGGGAAAGCCAGGAAAATTTTCTACTTCGGTAGTAGTCATCAATTGTCCTCCTGGTACGCCTCCAGCCTGCAAGCCTTCAAACATCACTGGCTTTAGGTTGGCTCTGGCTGCATAGATCGCAGCCGTATATCCTGCTGGGCCAGAACCAATAATTACTAAATTTTCTACGTTTTGCTTAACCATAATCAACCTGATTTAAATAAACTCATAACGACTCCGTTTTTGTCATTATAACTGTCTATTTTTAACCACGGCAAGCAAAATTTTGCCTAGGAGTTTTAAAAACTTAGCTTGAGGGCATTGACAGGAACTTCATCCCAAGAATTTACCGTGCGCAAACTAGCTACCCAACCAGTTTGCTTTTGCTGTTGGGAGAGGCTATTTTGCCAATTTTGATGACAGGCGTTAGCTGCATCTTCATCCAGGCAGGCGATGCAGGCATGAATCAGACCACCTGGATCGATTTGTTCATTTACCCATATAGTTATTGGTGACATTATTTGTGGCATGGTTTTATTTGTTGGCTTATTGTATCTAAGACATTACGCTAATCATTGTGAAATCATTGTGAGCGAAAAGCTAAAAAGTTCAGAACGTAGTCTATTCAACTGAAAACGGCCGTAAGTTGTGTATCAAGAAGCTAGTCAGGTAGCTGACTCATTTTTTCTAGGTTGAGAACTTCTGCTAATTGCGCTTCGCTCATTAAATCTTCTTCTAAAACGATCGCCCGAATCGATTTACCTGTTTCCAGGGACTTTTTGGCTACTTCTGCCGCTTTGAGATAGCCAATATGAGTATTTAGAGCGGTTACCAAAGCCAAACTAGATTCGGCATATGCCAGACAGCGATCGCGACGAGCCGTAATCCCCGTCAAACAACGCTGAGTGAGGCTTTCAATCGTATTGCCAAGTATTTCAATGCTATGAATCAAATCATAGGCAATCAAAGGCATCATGACGTTTAACTCTAATTGTCCTGCTTGGGCAGCAAAGGCGATCGCCGTATCGTATCCCATCACCTGAAAGCAAACCATTGAAGTCATCTCTGCCATTACGGGGTTATATTTCCCTGGCATAATTGATGACCCTGGTTGAACTGCGGGCAGCTGGATTTCTTTAAATCCTGTTTGTGGTCCAGAATCCATGAGACGCAAATCATGGGAAATTTTGACTAAATCCTGCGCTAAATTGCGCAAGCTACCTGAAACGTTAACAAAAGGACTCATACTCTGCATTGCTGCCATTAAATGCGGTGCTGGTTGTAGAGGCTTGCTAATAAACTCGGCTAACAATTCAGCCGCCCGATGACGATATTGCGGATGAGTATTTAATCCCGTTCCTGTGGCACTACCTCCCAAACCTAAGTTGTACAAGTCTCTAGCAGCAGTCTTAATTCTTTGTTGATGATCGCGCAAAATTTGTGACCAAGCTTTGAATCCCTCTCCTAGACGGACAGGAACAGCATCTTGCATATGGGTACGACCAGATTTAACAATATTTTGAAACTCATGGGCTTTTTGTGCCAAAGTGGCGATCGCGTTTGATAAAGCTGGATTGAGAGTGCGATCCAAGGCTAGTAATGCTCCAACTCGAATCGCAGTAGGAATTACATCATTGGTGGATTGACCATAGTTAACATGATCGTTCGGACTGACGCGGCTGTAGTTGCCTTTCTCATCACCCAAAATTTCTAAAGCTCGATTTGCCAATACTTCATTAACGTTCATATGATGGGAGGTGCCAGCCCCTGCTTGATAAACATCAACTACAAACTGTTCGCGTAATTTACCATTGAGAATTTCATCCGCAGCTTTAACGATTGCCTGACTAATTTTCTGGTCGATACAGCCTAACTCACCGTTGGCGATCGCTGTAGCTTTTTTGATTAACACACAGGCATCAACATAAGTTGCCAGAGGCTTGATCCCACTGATACCAAAGTTTTCTGTTGCTCTTAGCGTCTGGATTCCATAATAAACATCAGCTGGGATCTCTTTTGATCCCATCGAGTCTTTTTCAGTACGATAGTTGTTGCTCATTTTCGGTTTTTTGCAGCTAGTTATTAGATATTTCGGCGCCAAAACTCAAGATACTATAATTGCGTCTCATCTAAATTAGCTGGGCTTAGATTGGCTAGCTTTTAGCTTTCCTAGGGGAGACGCGCTAAAATTTTTAACAATAACCTTAATAATTGTTCCAGTTATGTTTTTAAGCGAATTAACCCCTGCCTTCCAAAAATTTATTCAACAGCCAGTTGCTTTTGTTAGTGGTTTTGCTAGTGGTGTTTTGCATCTCAATTTAAACGAAGAACCTTTATCTCAATGGTTAGAAAAACAGGGCTACAGTTCGGTCAATAGCAACTCCAGCACTTCGACTAATCGCGATCGTCCTCAATCAATTAATATTGATTAGTTGACCATTAACACCTTGAAGCTTAAGCAATCTGTATCCTAAGCAGCAAAAAACTCGATAACCTAAAGCTCGTCTTAAGCTTCTGACAAGGCCTAAAAATCTCTTCCTAAGATGAATAATATAGGGTCTAGTAAATTTAAATCATACTCTATAGTTTTTCTCAAGCGTGATTGAGACTTGCTTAAAGACCGCTATAGCGATAGATCAATCAATCAATCGATTAACCTTTTGTCCTCAAATATATTGTGACTATTGGTCAGAGGTAAGCAAAAGATACAGGCTTAAAAAGATTAATAATCCAATGGAAAAATTTGACCAAGCTGCCATTCCAGAATATAGCCTAGATAGAGATTGCCAAACTCTGTCACGGCACGTGTTGCAACAATTCCCTGACTTTAATACCCAGGCACAAGACGTTAGCGCGATCATGAATCGGATTGCTTTGGCAGCAAAACTCGTGAGTCGTCATTTAAGTCGGGCAGGCTTAATGGCTGGAGTCTTAGGTTTTACGGGAGAAACCAATGTTCAGGGCGAATCAGTTAAGAAAATGGACATTTATGCCAATGATGTCTTTATCTCCGTTTTAAAACAAAGCGGCTTGGTTTGTCGCTTGGCATCAGAGGAGATGGAAAAACCATATTATATACCCGAAAATTGCCCGATAGGACGCTATACGCTTTTATATGATCCGATAGATGGTTCTTCTAATGTCGATATCAATCTCAATGTTGGTTCGATCTTTTCGCTGCGTCAGCAGGAAGGCGACGATCTCGACGGCAAAGCTCAGGATTTATTACAGGATGGCGATCGCCAAATTGGCGCAGGTTATGTTCTCTACGGCCCTTCTACGGTACTAGTTTATACCATAGGAAAAGGAGTTCACTCGTTTATCCTCGACCCTAGCTTAGGCGAATTTATCCTAGCCGAAGAAAACATCAGCATTCCTAAACATGGTCCTGTGTACAGCGTCAATGAAGGGAACTACTGGCAGTGGGACGAATCAATTCGAGAATACATCCGCTATGTTCATCGTCACGATGGCTATACTTCTCGCTATAGCGGGGCATTAGTTGGAGATTTTCACCGTATCTTATTACAGGGTGGCGTGTTTCTCTATCCTGGAACCGATAAGAATCCCGAAGGAAAATTAAGGCTACTGTATGAATCTGCACCTTTAGCTTTTTTGGCTGAACAAGCGGGGGGAAGTGCTAGCACTGGTACAGAGAGACTTTTAAGTGTAGTACCAAGAGAAATACATCAAAGGACTCCTTTAGTCATTGGCAGCACAGAGGATGTAAAGCTAGTTGAGTCTTTTATCCAAGATCAAGCGCGTCGTGATTCAGAATCAAAAGCTTTAGTTTGAATGCCCAATCAATTTTGTAGTGTTATAAAGAGCAAAAATTATGTCTACATCAAACCCAATTTTAGCCATAGAAAATCAGTACGGTCAAAGTATCTGGATGGATAACTTAAGCCGTGACATTATTAAATCGGGAGAATTAAAACAATTAATCGCCGACAAAGGTATTAGAGGAATAACTTCCAACCCTGCGATCTTTGAAAAAGCGATCGCCGGTAACCAAATCTACGACGAAGCAATTGAAGCTGGGATCAAAGCGAATAAATCAGTTGTAGATATATACGAAGATCTAATCTTTAGTGATATTCGCAACGCCTGTGATATCTTTATGCCCGTTTACGAAGAAAGCGATGGCTTAGATGGCTACGTCAGCATCGAAGTTCCCCCAGATTTAGCCAAAAAGACCGATGATACTGTTACAGAAGCTCGTCGCTACTATCAAGCGATTAATCGCCCCAATCTGATGATCAAGATTCCTGGGACACCAGAAGGTTTACCCGCAGTAGAACAGGCAATCTCAGAGGGGATGAGCATTAACGTAACTTTGCTGTTTTCAGTGCAAAGCTATATTGATACTGCCGAAGCTTACATCAGAGGTCTAGAAAAAAGAGCCGCAGCTGGGGAAGATATTAGTAAAATCGCTTCTGTCGCCAGTTTTTTCCTCAGTCGCATTGATGTCATGATTGACGAGCGTGTTGATCGTAAGCTAGAGACTGCTGATGAAGAAGCTAAAGCCAAACTAGAGGCAATTAAAGGCAAGGTAGCGATCGCCAATGCCAAAATAGCCTACCAGAAATATAAAGAAATCTTTAGTGGCGATCGCTGGTCCGCTTTGGCAGCTAAAGGGGCGAAAGTCCAAAGGCTTTTGTGGGCAAGCACCAGCACCAAGAACCCCGAATACAGCGACGTAATGTACGTTGATGAGCTGGTAGGCGTAGACACGGTAAATACTTTGCCTCCCGATACTATTGATGCTTGTCTAGACCATTGCGATCCCGCTAATCGGATCGAAACTGATTTAGATGCAGCACATCAAATCATTGATGGTTTAAAAGATGATGCTGTGGATATCGATCTTGATGCTGTGATGGATGAACTACTCCAAGAAGGTATTGATAAATTTATCAAACCCTTTGAATCGTTGATGTCATCTTTGGAAACTAAAGTCAAGCAGCTAGCAGCAGTCTAATTAAAAACATCGGGGATATAAAGATGAAGGATTCGTAGCTAAAAGCTAAAAGCTATTAGCCATTAGCTTTTAGCTTTTTCAAGATATATATCAAAATCAGTAACTTTTAAATGAAAGCCAATAATTAAAATTATGGTTGCAATATTAGAAAATCCCTTACGCATAGGTCTACAGCAGGAACGCACCGCCGATCCTGCTATTATTGTTATTTTTGGGGCATCAGGAGATCTAACCCAAAGAAAGCTAATTCCTGCTATCTACCAAATTAAAAGAGAGCGTCGTCTTCCCCCAGAAATGACCATTGTGGGAGTTGCTAGAAGAGATTGGAGTCATGAGTATTTTCGGCAACATCTTAAAGAGGGGATGGACGAATTTACTAGTGGAGTGGGCAACGAAGAACTGTGGAATGAATTTGCCCAAGGCATTTTCTATTGTTCGGGTAATATGGACGAAGCTGAAAGCTATGAGAAATTAAACAGTTTTCTCGCTGAATTAGACGGCAAAAGAGGAACTAGAGGAAATCGGATTTTTTACCTGGCTGTATCGCCCAATTTCTTCAAACCAGCCTTGAAACAGCTTGGTGCTGCGGGAATGCTTGATGATTCGGTGAAAAATCGCGTGGTCATTGAAAAACCTTTTGGCAAAGATTTAAGTTCAGCCAAGTCGCTTAACCGCGCCGTCCAAAAAGTTTGTCGGGAAGAACAGGTATATCGCATCGATCATTACCTAGGCAAAGAAACCGTCCAAAATATTTTGGTGTTTCGTTTTGGTAATGCTATTTTTGAACCGTTATGGAATCGGCAGTTTGTCGATCATGTTCAGATTACCGTAGCCGAAACCGTTGGGGTTGAAGAACGAGCTGGATATTATGAAACCTCAGGCGCATTGAGGGATATGTTGCAAAATCACCTCATGCAGCTATTTGCCATTACTGCCATGGAGCCTCCTAATGCCTTAGATGCTGATAGTATTCGCAACGAAAAAACCAAGGTACTTCAAGCTACCCATATCGCCGACTCCAATAACCTGGAACAGTCGGCAGTAAGAGCGCAATATTCTGAAGGTTGGATGAAAGGGCAGCCTGTTAAAGGTTATCGTCAAGAAGAGGGGGTAAATCCTGAATCTACTACCCCAACTTTTGTCGCGTTAAAGCTAGAAATCGATAATTGGCGCTGGAAAGGAGTACCGTTTTATCTCCGTACTGGCAAGCGGATGCCCAAGAAAGTTAGTGAAATTTCAATTCACTTCCGCGAAGTTCCGTTATTGATTTTCCAGTCGGCAGCACAACAAACTAGTCCTAACGTGTTAACGATGCGGATTCAGCCGAATGAGGGTATATCGCTCAAATTTGAAGCCAAAACACCAGGGCCAGATCTGAGAACTAGAACCGTTAATATGGACTTTAGCTATGGTTCATCTTTTGGTATGGCTACTGCGGATGCTTATCATCGTCTATTACTCGACTGTATGTTAGGCGATCAAACCTTATTTACTCGTGCTGATGAAGTAGAGGCAGCGTGGAATATTGTCATGCCTTTAATCAATGCCTGGGAATCCCCCAGTGATCCTAGTCTAATGCCGCAGTATGAAGCGGGAACTTGGCAACCAACAGAAGCCGAAATAATGGTAAATCGCGATCGCCGTCGCTGGCGCAGACTTTAAAGAGATGAAAAATCAGGAATTAGTGAGCGGTTGATTACTGGTTGCTGTTTCTAGAAAAATGAACAATTTTCAATCCTGAGATCTGCTAGATCTTAAATATTAAATGCTCAATGATAAATGATTATGGTTTCACCAATAGTATCGCTACAAGCACCCAAAGACGTATCAATTGACGAAATTGAAGCCGAATTGCGATCGCTGTGGCAAACACAAGGTTCAGACGAAGACGCTACAGCCGTTACCAGGGCAGCAACCTTTAGCCTAATTGTCTACGAACCAGATGACACCCAGCAGTTACTTGCTTCTTTGGGATTTTATACTGGGCCAATTGACGGTATTGCTGGACCGAGAATTAGAGCCGCCATCAAAGCAGCTCAAAAAGCTTATGATCTCGAAGTGACAGGCAAATCTAATCAAGCCTTACTAAATAGATTACAGACAGAGTTTGTCCAGGCTAAGGAAAAAGACAAGCTAACCCCAGAAAACAAAACGGCAGCAATTAGTTACAGCCCAGATTCGGAGGGAGCAACAGCAGATGCGATCGCCTCTTCCAATCCCTGTCGGATCATTACCCTTTGCCCGATTTTAGGCGAAGATACAGGAGTTACCGCCCAGGTATCAGCCTATTGCCCGATCAATAAACAGAGCCAAAATACTCTGATTTGCTGTGAATATATTACGTTAAGCGGTACTGCTGAAGCATTAGATCGAATTGGCGGCATCATTGCAGAATTGGCCATTGCCGATCTGCCCAAGTTTGTCTGGTGGAAAGCCACACCAACCATCGATTTTCCTTTGTTTCAACGTTTAGTATCTTCTAGCGATACAGTCATTTTTGACTCCAGCAGCTTTATTGAACCCGAAAGCGATCTCAAATCTTTAGCTGAATTACTCAAACAAGATACTGCTTTAGCCGATATCAACTGGCGTCGACTTGCACCTTGGCAAGAACTAGCCGCGGCTGCTTTTGATCCCCCCCAAAGGCGATCGGCAATTTTTGAAGTAGATCGGGTCACAATTGATTATGAACAGGGCAATCAATCCCAGGCTTTAATGTTTCTAGGTTGGTTAGCTAGCCGTCTTAAATGGACTCCCGTAGAATACCAGCTTGAAGGAGGCGATTATGATATTCGTCGAGTCAAGTTTACCGATGAAAAACAACGCAGTATTGAAGCTGAATTAGCGGGGATTCCTACCGCCGACTGGGGCGAAATCCCGGGGGATTTAGTTAGCTTGCGTTTGACCTCAACTAATCTAAATGCCGACTGCTGCACCGTTCTTTGTTCCAGCACCACAGGCTGTATGCGCATGGAAGCTGGTGGCGGAGCGCAGTCTTGTTATATTGAACAAGTAACCCCTCTGTTCGATCAAAAAAGTGAAGATTTACTTGGTCAGCAACTTCAGCGCTGGGGTAGAGAGATGTTGTATGAAGAAAGCATGGTAATTACGGCTCAAATTCTCAAGCTGGCATCATAAGTTTCCAGAACAACATATCTTTAAATTAAATTTGAATCGGGTTTTGGCAATGTCAAAGCCTTTTTTTTATCTGGATTAAATTGACATTTCTCTTTCGGCTAATTCCAGCCAACGTTCGGTATTAGTATCAATCTCTTGGTTTAACCTGGCTAATTTCTGGGAAAGTTCTTGCACCAGATTGAAGTCACTACAGTTAATTGCCAAATCATGTTCTAATTTCTCCTTGTCGCTTTCCATTTGAGCGATTTTGCGTTCTAGCTTTTCATATTCTCGTTGTTCAAAATTAGACAAGGGTTTATTGGTTTTATCATTAGATTTATTGACACTGGTACTTTTAGACTTTATTTCTGGGGATTGTTGCTGAATTTGTTCAATTTTGGCCGATTTTTCGGCTTTCTTTTTATGTTCTAGATAAACTGAATAGTTACCAGGATATAGACGTACATTCCCTTCAGGCTCGATCGCTAAAATAAACTCAACCGTGCGATCTAGAAAATAGCGATCGTGAGAAACTACGATAACGCAGCCGTTAAAATTCTCTAAATAGTCTTCTAAAATTGCCAAAGTCTGTACGTCCAAATCGTTAGTCGGCTCATCTAAAATCAGCACGTTAGGAGCATCCATTAATACCTGCAACAGAAACAGACGGCGTTTTTCACCTCCAGAAAGCTTATGGATCGGCGCATACTGCTGTTCAGGGGGAAAGAGAAATTTCTCTAACATTTGAGAAGCAGTAATTTTGTTGCCATCAGCAGTGGTGACAACTTCCGCCACTTCTTTGATATATTCAATGACTCGTTGATTTTCATCTAGGGCAGCTAAAATATTATCTGAATGCTGGTCGAAATAACCAAGATGAATTGTCTTGCCGATATTTACTTTCCCCTCATCTGGTTCGATGCGCCCAGTGATAATATTGACTAGCGTTGATTTACCCGCACCATTGCCGCCAATGATGCCCAGGCGATCGCGGGGGGTGAATTCATAGCTGAAGTTTTTGAACAGAGTGCGTCCGCCATAAGATTTGGCAATGTTTTCCAGTTCAATTACCTTTTTGCCGATCCGCCTACCTGGAGTATCAATATCTACTTTGCCTTGCGTCTGTTTGAACTCTTTGTCCCGCAGATCACCAACGCGATCAATGCGCGCTTTTTGCTTGGTGCTACGGGCTTTAGGGCCTTTTTTAAGCCATTCTAGCTCTCGTCTGAGTATTCCTTGATGTTTGCGTTGGCTACTGGCAGCAGAGTCTTCCTGTAGAGCTTTTTTCTCTAAATAATAAGCGTAGTTACCAGCGTAAGTATAGAGGTCGGCGCGGTCGATTTCCAAGATCCGATTAGTAACATTATCTAAGAAATAGCGATCGTGAGTAATTAGTAAGATAGCCCCCTGAAAACGAGCCAGATATTCCTGTAACCACTCTACCGACTCTGCATCTAAATGGTTAGTCGGCTCATCCATCATTAATAAATCTGGTTCATTGAGCAAGGCAGCCGCCAAAGCAATTCGCTTGCGATATCCGCCAGAAAGGTCTTTGATCATGGCATCCAAGTCTTCAATCCCCAATTTACTGAGAATAATCTTGGCCTTGGTTTCCAAGTCCCAGGCTCCGACTGACTCCATTTGCTCTGTCACCGTTGCCAAGCGAGACATTAGAGCATCTAAATTATCTCCCTTGGCGTGAGCTATTTTGTGGGATAAGTCTTCATACTCTCGCACCAACTTCATTTGCTCACCACTATCAGCAAACACCTGGTCGATTACAGTTAAGCTTTCATCTATCTCTGGCTGTTGAGGCAAATAGATAATTCTAGCTCCACTCTTGACCAAACGTTGACCACCATCTGTAGGTTCAATTCCTGCAATCATCTTAAGCAGGGTAGACTTACCAGAGCCATTGACCCCAATTAACCCTACCTTGTCATTTGGCTCAATGCTAAAGCTAGCATCACGAAGTATTTCTTTGATCCCAAAATCTTTTTTGATATTCTGTAGAGTTAGAATGCTCATTTATTCGGCTTTTATAGTTTATTTTGCGAAACGGTTGATTGAATTAAAAGCTAATAGCTACGAATAATAATATTATTAGCAACTTTTGCTCAAAAATTTCCAATGTCTTAATTATGCTGTGTATTGGACATCGAGGGGCAATGGGACATGAGCCAGAAAACACTTTATTGTCCATTAGAAAGGCATTAGCTTTGGGTGTTGATGCCATAGAAATTGATGTTTATAACGTCGAAGATAATTTAGTGGTAATTCACGATCGCGATTTGTCTCGAACTACTAATGGTACTGGCTATATTGAAGAACGAAGCTTTGCTTATTTGCGATCGCTTGACGCTGGCAAAGGGGAACAGATTCCTACCCTATTAGAAGTTATTGAAACCGTAAACCGTCAAGCCATAGTTAATCTTGAATTAAAGGGCAGCAACACCACTAAGTTAGTTGTTGAGTTGATTCAAAGATATCTTAAACAAGGATGGGTTGAGGAAGATTTTGTCGTTTCTTCGTTTAATCATTATGAGTTACATCAGGTTAAAGCAATTTGCCCTCGGATTAAAACGGGAATGTTAATTTATGGATTACCTTGGGAATATCTAGCCACAGCCCAAAAACTCCAGGTAGATATGGTTATTTTTAATCTGGATTTTGTCACTTCAGAACTAATTAACTCAGTGCATCAGCAAAATTTACTGGTATGGGTATATACAGTTGATCGGCCTGATGACATTGAACGCCTGAAAGCATGGGGAGTGGATGCTATATTTACTAATTACCCTGAAAGAATTATTCTTAATTAAAACTATTAATGAATCGCGCTCGCTCGCTTCGCTGGCTATATCCTACAGTGGGATTTCTGCTGCTGGTTTTTTCACTTCATCTACTGCACCGAGAATTAGCTCGCTACAATCTAAATGATCTGGTACATAGTCTATCTTTGATCGGTGGTCGTCAGCTTGCTTCCGCTTTTGGGTTTACCTTCTTAGGCTACCTGGTCATTAGTAGCCACGATTTGATTGCCTTTCGCCATCTCAATCATTATTTAGACAGCAAACGAATTATTTTTACTACTTTTGTTACTTATGCTGTTAGTAACACCACAGGTTTTACTTTACTGATTGGTGGTGGAATTCGTTATCGTTTTTATTCCTTGTGGGGTGTACCCACCAGAATAATTGCCAAGATAACTGCCATGGGGAATCTTACCTTCTGGTTAGGATTACTGACTCTTAGTGGAATTACTTTTGTGGTTAATCCTGTAGAGTTACCTAGTCCATTAAATATTCAGATATCTATTCTCCGTTATCTAGGAATTATGGCGCTAATCTTGGTGGGAACTTACCTTTATTTTGGTTGGCGCCGAAAACGTTTAAAAATTAAAGGCAGAATTGTTTGTTTTCCCAAACCAACCACTTCTATCTGGCAAATTGCTATTTTCTCTCTGGATTGGGTATTTGCAGCAGCAATACTATACAGCCTGATTCCTGCTTATCCTAATCAAACATATCTCAGCTTCTTCAGCATCTATTTACTCAGCATGAGCGCTTCGATTATGAGCAATATTCCAGGAGGAATTGGCGTATTTGAGTCTTTTATGATATTTCTATTGCCAGACAGCATTTTTACGCCAAATATCTTAGGTTCGCTTTTAGTTTACCGCTCAATTCGCTTTTTACTTCCTTTGGCTATGGCTTTGCTGTTGATTTGTATCTTTGAACTATATCGAAGACTAAATGCCACTCGTTAAAAATTAGTTGCAACTCTTTAGGCCATGACAATCAACTGATTAGCCAAATCATTTTAGACTGAGTTCAGTTATTAGCCCAAATTTTTCATCTAACCGAAGTATTCTGGCTCATTTCCTGGTTTCCACTTAATATTGCAGCCAATACTAGGTTTTTGTTCAAAGTCAATTAACTGGTCTTGTAACACGGCATCGATCGCCTGACGCAAATCTTTTCCAGTCACAGGAATATCAGTACTGGGGCGACTATCATCTAATTGACCACGATAAGCTAACTTACCATCGGCATCAAACAAAAAGAAATCGGGTGTACAGGCAGCAGTATATGATTTGCTCACCTCTTGACTTTCATCGTAACACACGGGAAAGTTGAACTTGAGCTGCTTTGCCATCTGCTTGAGTTTTTCAGGAGAATCATCGGGATAGTTGACTACATCATTGGCACTGATTGCTACAATTCCTAAAGGTTGTTGGCTGTAGTCTTGACCGATTTTGGCTAACTCTGATTGGACGTGCTTGACAAAAGGGCAGTGCTGACAGATGAACATCACCAACAAAGCTTTACTATCAGCAAAAGTGGTTAAAGAAATAGTCTCGCCAGATACCACATCAGAAAGTTGAAATTCAGGTGCGGCAGTACCTAAAGGCAGCATCGTAGAAGCAGTTTTTACCATAATAAAAATCCCGAGCGTAAAATTGCGTCAAAATTTATCTTAGAACAAAAATTAGACAAAAATTGAGCTGCACTCAAATTCAACTTCACGCAAATTGTTATCGATGCTGTTATCAAGAGGAAAACGATAAAATATGAAATAAGTCAGTATGACTATTATTTATCACTGTGACCGAGAATGACCCCCGATCCTAAAATTGTTAAGTCAGTTGAAAAGCTAAATTATCGCGTTACCGTAGGTGATGTTGCAGCGCAAGCTGGACTAGAACTAAACTTTGCCCAGCAGAGTTTATTAGCCCTAGCAAGTGAAGCTGGGGGGCATCTTCAAGTTGCAGAGTCTGGGGACGTAGTTTATCTGTTTCCGAAAAACTTCCGTTCGATTTTGCGGAACAAATATTGGCAACTGCGATGGCAAAAAACTTGGGAGAAAATCTGGCGAGTTTTATTTTATCTAATTCGGATTTCTTTTGGGATTATTTTAATTGCTTCTATTGTGTTGATGGTTATGGCGATCGCCGCTATTTTAATGGCGATGAATGCTAGCAATGATGAAAGAGAAGGCGGGGGTAATCGAGGCAATAGCTATGGCGGGGGCGGATTTTTATTTGTACCGCGTTTTTGGTTGGGAGATATCTTTTTATGGTTCGATCCTGGTTATAATCGTCGCCGTCGTCAGCGCCGAAGACAGGCAACCAGTAGCTATCAGATGAATTTTTTAGAGTCAGTTTTTTCGTTCTTATTTGGTGATGGTAATCCCAACGCTGATTTAGAAGAATATCGCTGGCAAACTATTGGTTCGGTAATTCGCAGCCATAAAGGGGCAGTGGTAGGAGAACAGATTGCGCCCTATGTAGATGAGATGGATCGCGATGAAGATTATATGCTGCCCGTTTTGAGTCGCTTTAACGGCTATCCTGAAGTTTCCCCTCAAGGAGAAATTATCTACTATTTTCCTGAACTTCAGGTCATGGCAAGCAGTAGACAACTAAAACCAGTAGCTTCCGTGGGCTACCTCCAAGAAAAACCATGGCTTTTTAGTCAAGCTACTAGCGGTCAAATTACTATGGCTGCGGGTTTGGGGGGACTTAATATTATTTTGGCTTTGGTTTTGGGGACTCTATTACAAGACGGTACAATTGCCGCCGAATTGGGCGGTATAGTTGCCTTTGCTGCTTCAATTCAATGGCTATTACTGGGCTATGGTGTTTTATATCTCTCGATCCCTTTAATCCGTTATTTTTGGATTCAAGGGCGCAACCCAAAGATAATCAAGCGTAATCAGTCTCGCGAACAAAGAGCGATCGCGCTGCATCAACCCGATCAGTCTTTACGTCAGAAAATTGCCTATGCTAGCCAGTTTGCCCAACAAAAAGTAATTGGCGATCGCGATATTACTTACACCACAGAGGATGATCTTTTGGATCAAAATATTAAAAATGCCGATAAAATTGATCGCGATTGGCAGCAAAGAATTGATCAAGGAATTAAAAATCAGGAATGAACTTTAATTACGGAAATTATTGTAAATTAAGAATCGTATTGTCAAAGTCGTAGATATGAGTAAAGTCGAAACAATTTCAGGTAAAGCGATCGCCGTTGTGGGAGATGATATTGATACGGATCGGATTATTCCCGCTCGTTTTTTGCGTTGCGTTACCTTCGATGGATTAGGAGAACACGCTTTTGCAGATGATCGCGCCCAGGCTGCTGGACAACATCCTTTCGATCAACCTCAATATCAGGGTGCTAATATTCTGATAGTCAATAATAACTTTGGCTGTGGTTCATCTCGCGAACACGCCCCTCAAGCCTTATCTAAATGGGGTATCAAGGCGATTGTCGGTCAGAGTTTTGCCGAGATATTTTTTGGTAACTGCGTGGCAATTGGTGTTCCCTGCTTTATTGCCTCACCAGACGAAGTTAAACAGCTACAGGCTTTAATTCAGGAAAATCCCACAGTAGATCTAACTGTGGATTTAACCGCAATGTCAGTCAACGGCGATCGCTTGTCGATACCAGTTGAGATGAATGAAGGTTCGAGACAGATGTTTCTTAAGGGAACTTGGGACAATTGTGGACAGTTGATTAGTAACGAGGAAAGTATTAAAGCCACAGCAACCAAATTGCCTTATATTAACTGGCAAAGTGCTTAATGTTTTTTTTTCAGGCTGTAGCAAATTATTTAACTATAGCAATAGTAGAGAATGTTACAGTTTATAGCTCTTAGCTCTTAGCTTTTAGCTTTTAATTGAAGCTAATTTTGTACGGCAATATCTCAACAAGATCGTTCATCAAACCTAGTGTAAAAGCCACCGTATTTAATCCAGTATTGTTTTAATTCATGATGGGGAGTATGTAAGCTAGCTTTAGCTTGATATAAAATTACTTGACGATGATTTCCAATCCACACTTTGCGCATTGGTTCAACAGAAATAAAAGTTCCACCTAACCCTTTAACGCACTCTTCAAAGCTTTCGATTGTAGAATATTCTAGCGTTTCAAAAATAAAAAAGTGACCTGAACAAATCAGATGACGGCTTCTAATCCAGGCTTGCATTTTTTTGCGAGCCACTGGTGGTAACATACTTTTAGCTGTTAGCTCCGACGTATTGATCATTTTTATTTATTTATTTAAGTTACATTGATGACAACAAGCTAACCAGATCAAGGTTGAACTTAGCAAAACTGCTTAGATTTAATTTCCAACTTAAAGCTGAATCAATCGATTTAAGGTAACTCCTCAGCAAAACTTGCTCTTTTCGAGAATTTTAGTGGGCCTACTGCTGAACCCCAAATTTGCTGGTGATTATCTACATCCATCCCTCTATCCCAGCTAATCCAAGTGGTTTCAGTAAGCTCGACACTGCTTACTAAATAGGTTTGAACTCCTTTGCGATGGATTAAGCATTTGTTTCCAGGCTCAACGCTACCGTAAAACACGTTGCCTTGTTTACAAAACACCATGGAACAGTTGTAACGACGTTCAATACCATCTGAGGGAATTGTTCGTAAAATATCGCGATTATGACCAGAACCTGCATAGTTTTCAGCCTCTTTAAGACTGTAATTTTCAATATAAATATGATCGCCTTGATCGATTAGACGATGCACTCCCTGGCGGTAAGGAGTCCACAGATCGTAGTCATAGACTTGTTCTGAATAAAAGCCAATACCTGAAAAAAATTCCCAAGGTAGAGGACGAAAAAAAATCCGAATATGAGCATAGTTTTTGGGATCGGCATCAGACTGTTGACGATTAGAAAAATCCCCTGCCATCAACTGCGCTAGTTCATTAAGAAGGTTATTATTTTGTGCTGAATAATGTTCTTTAGCCAACATTGTCTTAAATTGATAATTTTTTTTACCAGGAAACAATCTGCCAGGTTTGCCAGAGTGCCATCTCGTTTAAAAGTAAATACAGTACGAGAAGTATCTCTAATTTGATCAATCGCTTAATTTTTCCAGAGCAATTAGGTAAATGCTTAACTACCAAAAAAGCGATGTAGTACATTACTGTGGGAGAGTTATCTACAGAGTTGACTTGTTAGACTCTTAAATTCAGGCGATCGCTTTTGACTAAAACTAGATCACTCAACTATCAATTCATTCATCTAAATTAAGCGAACGAATCTCAGAAGAAAACGAAGCCGTAGTGACTCCCTTGCCGTCTCCTGTTTTAATCAAAGAAACTCGAAAGCGCAAGTTAGGCGTAGCAAACCAGATTTTTTCTTCGGCTGTGGCTCTTTCATACTTGGTATTAAGCATAAACGAACCGTCTTCTACTAGCTGATAGTGACCAACTGCGGGAACAGTCTCGGCATATCCCTGTTCTCTTAATAGTCGTCCTAAAGTGGGGTTTTCTAAATCTGGTACGGGAACCAGCACCGTTGAACCCGAAAGCACTTCATCTTCGTCCCAATCTGATTCTCCTAACCAAGTCATATAAAAAGGGCTAGCAACCAAATGAGGATCTACCTGATTGGCTTTACAAAGTGCGATTACTCTTTCGTCATTGTTTTCTAAAGGGAGGATTTCAATCTGAGAAGTTACTTCTTCAAAATGATGAAAAGCTAAATGGTGTGCGCTGCGCTGCGAGCGCCATTTACCTAAAGAACGTTCGACAAATTCATCAATATTCATGAATTTTTGTGGTCAAAATGTCTATAAAAAAGTTTATGTTATGTTTCCACTCAACAATTAGTTGCGTCAAGCGGTCAGAATTTTTTAATCCTAGCAGCTAGGTTACTTGCTGCTAGTAATCATCAAGTTGAGCAAGTCGCTTATTTAGTTCAAGTTATTTGCGACTGCGATTCTTCTTGCCATTAGAACGCTTAGGTGCTGTGTCTTCAGGCTCTTCAGTAGGAGCGTCAACGACAGAAGTAGTTCCATTTAAAGAAATGTTAGCTACTTTGCCTCCCATACGGTTAATATTTTGAATGGTTTGAGACATCCGACTGTAGGGAACTTTAACTGTATAGTTACTAGTACGCATTAATTCTTGACGGCACACCCCTGTAACTTCAATAGAAACGGTACGACTACCGTATCCGCTAATGTTGTTATCTCCAATGCTAATCATTCCAGTCATATTATATCCTCCGAGTTTTAGACAGAAGGCGAATTTAACTTCGCCTCCCAAATATTTGATTTAGATTTCAGTGATACTGAGTATCTTTGCTCCCGTACGATGTAGACTTTTAATTTTGGCGTTTAGCTGTTCATAATCAACATTGAAAGTTTGGTTACTCAAACGATTTAAAGAACCAACGCTGGCTTTGGTTGCTTTGATGCGAAAACGCTTGTGGTTAACACCTGGAGTTCCTCCAGAGCTTTTGTTAGGAAAGACAATAGGAGTAGGTTTATTAGCTGCCAAATCGGAGATTAGCTTAGCTTTGTTAGTAGTAGTATCGCTGCTGGCGTAACCGCGATACAGTGCGTAGGTACGATTAAAGCCTACATTCAACAAAGTGCGCTGATTGCTTTCGGTACGGGGACAAGGAACAATATTTTCCCCAAAAGCATTGTTGTACTCTTCGCTATCAATATAGGAATCAATCTCAGCTTCGTAACCAAGGTTGTTGTAGATTTGCACGTGTTGAGAAATTTCTGCCTGATCTAGAGGCGCACGTCCCAAAAAATGCTTACAATTCATTTCGATAAAGCGGTATTGGGAAGAGTTCTCAAAAAATAGCGAACGATATAGCTCGGATTGACCGATCGCCCGCACAAAACCGCGTACAGTCAGATCGCCATTTCTAAATAGAGATTCGGCAGTTTCTAGGCGATCGCACTCTAATAAATGAGCATTACCTAAAACTTGTGTATACACAGTACGAATGATGATCTCAAAATCCTCATCTGCTTTGCGTTCTCGCAGCTCAATCGGCTGCACGTCTGTCATCCATAGTGACATAATTGATTTCTCCTGAATTATTTTAATCTGAGTGATTGAAGTTAAGTCAGTTCGGTAATACTGACAATTTTTGCTCCCGTGCGCTGAATTCGTTGAATCTGAGGACTCATGCGATCGCCTGGGACAATATACTCGCTAGTGCTTACTCGGCGAGGGCTGTCGAATTTTGCACCTTTGACGACAATTTTAAACCGTTTAGTAGTAGCGTCTTGATAAGGGGAAATGCGTCCACTGGCAGAAGGAGTTTTGGCCGCAGTAGCACTATTGGTAGCAACGCTATTCACTAAACGAGATTGTTTATTAGCACTATCAACTCCAGCTACGCCCTGGAATAAACTTAAAGTGCGATTATAGTTAACTTGTTTTTGACCGACTTGACTAGTTGCTCCCGTATAATAAGGAACAATATTTTCGCCGAATTTTTCGGAATATTCGTCGCTATCGATATAAGAATCAATTTCAGCGTCGTAACCTTCTTCAATGCAAAGGCGAATATGCTCTGACAGTTCTGCCTGATCGGCAGGAGCGCGTCCTAAAAGATGTTTGAAATTTAGCTCAACAAAGCGATAGGGCGCACAGGTTTCAAAATAGCGATCGCGATAAAAGTTAGATTTGGCGACGGCTCGGACAAACTCTCTCAAACTTAAGCTACCGTTACAAAATTGAGATTCAGCACTGACTAAACGCTCACTTTCCATGATGTGAGGATTGCCTAATACTTGCTTGTATACTGTCCGAATAGCGATCGCCTTGTCATCAGCAGTGCTATTGGAACGAACCTCGACTGGTGTATCTAATAAAGCGGCCATGTCTTGTTTCTCCTGATCAATGATTATTTATAAATCAAAAATTGCTGTTGAGAACAGAAAACCCTTTGGCTTTTCTGCCCCCAAATCTGGCTAATATTACCTGGGTTTTAATTAACGGGGGTAATACTGGCTATTTTTCCACCTTGCTGATGAATTCGCTGGTATTCTTGAGATAGCTGCTCGTAAGGTACTAGATATACTTTGTTACTGCGACGGAATTTAGAAAAACTATTAACCGGAAATTTGCCAACCCGATTTCTTACTCCCGCAGCTTGATAACCAGTTACTTCGATGCGATATACCTTGCCGTTGGCACCAGCACCAGCACCTTGACGAGTACGAGCCGACAAAGCAGGCTCTTGGAAAGACCAACCATCACCAGCAGATCCCCCAGAAGGAGCAACTATCGATATTGGACTCTCTAAAATAACGTCTTTGTTTAATACAGAGCTTTTTCCTGATAAACTACCTTTAAGATCACTACCAGCAGCACCAGGCATTAAAGCAAACATATGGGTGAATTCCACCATAGTTTGACCAGGCTGACTTTTATAGCCGCGAGGATAAGGTACGAAAT
Organism: Myxosarcina sp. GA_180221_E-2-1-MAG-40_15; assembly: GCA_020692205.1. Classification (GTDB taxonomy): domain Bacteria; phylum Cyanobacteriota; class Cyanobacteriia; order Cyanobacteriales; family Xenococcaceae; genus Waterburya. The sequence continues at coordinate 5,325 of JAIMKV010000014.1, read as the reverse complement.
AGTCGCCATAAGCATTTTGATATTCATCGCTATCTAAATAGGAATCAATATCAGCTTCAAACCCCTCTGTGTCTAAAATCGCACTATGAGCTTTCATATCATCGTAATCGTTAGGCGCGCGACCTAAGAAATGCTTGAAGTTTAGCTCTGTATAACGATAGCGAGGGCAGGTATCAAAAAAGCGAGAGCGATATAGGTCAGATTTACCAATGGCACGGACGAATTCACGTACGCTTAGATTGCCCTGTTTAAACTGAGATTCTGGTATTTCTGCTCTCTCACTTTCCATGATGTAAGCATTACCCAAAACCTGCTTGTAGACAGCACGAATAATTGTTTCCAACTCTTCTGCTGAACACCCTCGTACGTATTCAATCGGAGGAGTATCTTCATATAGGGCAACACCTAATTGTGATGCTGGACCAAATGAGCCAAAAGCCATTTAATAATCTCCCTTGAGAAATAAAATTTTCATTTTTTATGTATGAAGTAAAAATAGGCGGATATGTAAGATCATCTTGGAGAAAACTCTTCAGATGGCAACCTGCATTACTCCATACATTTTTTTAAACTGAGCTGTAGGTAAATACACAAACTCGACAAGCAATATTAAACCAGAGTAAAATTTTACCCATGGCGATCGCTTGTCACGGCGGAGGGTTCTAGAATTAGAGCAAATGCCATGCAGTAAAAGATTCAGTACTTTGAAATTTTACTGCCCAACAAATACTACAGATTAAAAATTCCTCTGAGCCAAAGTTTAATTAATTCGGGCTAATTTCTGCTATGAGAAATCGTTACAACCCTCATCTTGATGCACGATTAATTAAAAAGTGCAGTTGGTTAAAGTGTTCGATCTAGTTTGGTCTTAAGTTAGACGAAATAAATATAAATCGATCTGACGTAACACCGATAATAAATGAAACTGAACCCTACTCAAGCAAGAATAAGACAGTCATTTACAGTTTATTTATACAATGCTGCTTGATCCGTTACTATCAACTTTTGTAAAACTTAATGAGAATTATATGAACAATTGTTAAGTTACAACGGTCAAAATTAACCTGATACTTTTTGCTCTACGCCAAATCCTGCCAAAAGAACATTTCGTAGTGGTTCTCCTGTGGGAGGTTTTTCATAGTTTAAAATTCGCCGAATCCGCAAAGTTGGATTGGTTAAGGTAATTGAGTCGACTGAAACTACGCGGGTGTAGTTTGTCGTCATCAACAATTCTCTGGTATTAGAGTCGAAGCTAAAGTGGGAAATAATTGGTCTGGCTTCTTCGTAGGCGCGATCGCGTAAATAGTCTCCTTCTAGGATTAAATCATGTTCTGACTTAGGCACAAACATCAGATTCAGATTTTGTCTGACTTCATCTCCTTTTTCAGAAATAGTATAGAAACCCAAATTAAACCCAGGTAAAGTTTCTAAGTTATCCAGCTCATGGTAAGCATTATCAGCTAATACCTTAGCTTTTTGTTGGCTAGTTAGAGGTTGAACTTCAAAAGTAGTTTGCGATCGCTCTATTTCTTGGTGAGTCAAATAATGATAAGTGCGATCAGATTGCCAATTACCAACACAGTCTTGAAAAAATTGTTCAAATATGGAAGTGTTCATAATCAATGGTTTACGAGTCAGAATGCAATGATTGGAGAAAGCCGTCTTGTTTAATCTTGAGAGAATTCAATTTTGAAAATGCCGTCGCTGGGTTTGTCGGCGATCATCTTTTCCCAGGCTATTTCCTCCAGAAAAACATGGGCTGGCAGTGTTTCTACTACATCTACTCCCCATTCTCCTATTTGTAAAGAGGTTGGCGACATACTGGTTGCAGGGGTAGTTTTTCTACCGCCCAAAATTAAGGTATCGGTAGTTAACTTCGAGTCAGGCTGTTGGCTTTTTCTGTGCTTGATCAAGATTTCACCACACATCTGACCAATTTCTTGAGGCGCAAATTCGGCTGTCGGGAAGATAATCTCTACTACCCAATGAGGATTGTTAATGTAGCTACATTTAATCTGGTTTTGTTCTTTAAGTCCATCAATAAATACCTGGGCAAATTTTTCTCTATTTAGTGCCGTCAGCTCATTGTTGCTTAAATTAAAGTTATGTGAGAGTAGCATTCTCCCTGTAGATTGATTGCTCACGTTAAATTCTCTTAAATCAAAGTCTAGTTATAAACATAATAAAGTCTGAGCAACCATCTCTATCTAAAATTATAAGCACCGCCACGTTCTAAGGCTCGTTGGTAGGCCGATCGCGCGTGGATGCGCTCTAAGAAAGCCTTAAGTTGCGGACGACTATTATCTGTTGTTTCTAATTTGGAGTAAGCCGCAGCAGCTTCTAAAGGAAAGCTCAGTTGAATATCAGCAGCAGTGAATTCATTGCCAACAAACCAGGTATTTTTTTCTAGTTCCGCTTCCATGTAATCTAGGTTTTGGGCAATTTGAGGCTCGATATATGTCTGTTTGACATTGCCAGTAATGGCTTTAGCGATTGGGCGTAAGAAGAAAGGTGTTTTTTGATCGATTTGATTAAAAATCAGCTGCATAACTAACGGTGGCATTGCCGATCCTTCTGCATAGTGTAGCCAGTAAGTGTAGCGTAATCGCTCTGGAGTTCCCGTTGCCGGGGCTAAGCGTCCATTGCCATAACGTTCGACTAAATATTCAACGATCGCACCAGATTCGGCCAAAGTTAATTCTCCGTCGGTAATCACGGGAGATTTGCCTAAAGGATGAACCTCTCGCAATGACGCCGGGGCTAGCATGGTTTCTGGATCGCGTTGGTAACGCTTGATTTGGTATTCTAAACCGAGTTCTTCCAGTAGCCAAAGTATGCGCTGAGAGCGAGAATTGTTTAAATGGTGAACAGTTATGCTCAAGTTATTTCTTTTAGCGATTAATTTAGTTTAAAAGATTGTACTAAAGTCTTGAGCGCTGAACTATCTAGCTATGGTTAGGTATTTTGCCGATTTTAATTTAGCGATCGCGCGATACACTAACTAGCAAGCAATCAATCTCTTGCTGTCCATGTCGCCAAGCTAAGCGGAAAAAGCGTAGGTTAATTAAACTCTTATCCATCTGTTAATCATCTTTAGCTATATTCAAATTCTCTATCTACTGTTACTGGTAAAGCTGATGTTTAAGTCGATTACTCACGTTATCTATGACCTAGATGGATTGCTGTTGGATACAGAATCTCTCCACGAACGAGTAAACAGCGAAATTGCTCGGCGTTATGGCAAGATATTTAATCAAGATGTCAAAATGGCGATCGCTGGTAGACCAACCTTAGATTCGGCAAAGATTCTCGTCGATCTTCTCCAGCTTCCTTTTACTGCCGAAGAATATTTAGTCGAACGGAATAAATTACTCTATCCTTTGTATAGCTCAGCCAAGGCTTTACCAGGAACAGTAGAACTGATCCAACATCTAGCTAATCATCATATTCCTCAGGCGATCGCCTCCAGTTCTTCTCGTCATCATTTTGAGCTGAAAACCGTTAATCATCAGCAGTGGTTACAGATGTTTGACCTAACTACGCTTGGGGATGATCCAGAAATTGAAAGCGGGAAGCCCGCACCAGATATATTTTTACTGGCAGCCAAAAGATTAAATGCTTCTCCTGAAAAGTGTTTAGTGTTTGAAGATTCTTTAGCAGGGATGAAAGCAGCGATCGCAGCAGGTATGTCCGTGGTAGTTATTCCTGATCTAGTATTTGACCAACAATTGTTTCAAGCAGCAAATCAAGTTCTTAATTCAATGGCAGAATTTCACCCCCAAGACTGGGATTTACCAGGAAATAGTTACTGATGAGTAATATTACTCTGAATCATCTTGCTCCAATAAAACTTTTTTAGTAGTCTTTAACTGATGCCATAATTTCTTAATCTGATTGTAGGCTTCTTCGGTAGATATTTTGCCATTCGTTTCCAGAGCGCAAATATACGCTACTTTCTGAGCAAATTCTTGTAAATTGGCGTTAAATACCAAATTATTAGGATTACTAGGTGAAAGGTCACCACGATAGCTTGCTTTGGGATACAAAAAATTATTTTTGCCGTTGTCTGATTCCTGAGTCATATATTTTTAATCCGATAAACTTGCTCTTAGCTTTAGAACTAAGGCATTAAGATTAAGAAAACAATAATTAATGATTAACTTTAGATTTAAATTTAGATGAGCGGCTCAAACTCAATAGTTGCGATCGCTTATCTGGCTAAAAATACCAAATTGCTATGCTATGATCGTGCCAAATTAGGCTGAAATAACCGATGTTAGCTGCGACTAATCCGCCACAAATTAGCACTATCACCACCAATAATTTACTGGTGGTTTTTGCTGAGTTTTTAGATATCGACGTGAGCGCGGGGGATGCCTCGGTAGATACGCTAAAGACTTATACCAGGCAGCTACAGCAGTTTCTGCAATGGTGCGATCGCCGTCAGCTAAATCCAGTCACAATTGTCAAAGATGACATCAAAAACTACCGTCATTGGATGATTAAGCAAAAGCAATATAAGCCAGCTACGATCGCTTTAAAGCTGGCAGTGGTGCGACGTTTTTATCAGGCTGCGGTAGAGAAAGGTTTAATTTCAGTCAATCCGGCTGCGGGAGTCAAGCCACCACGAGAAAAATCTGACCCAGGGGAAAAAATTACTTATTTAGAACAAATAGAAGTAGAAACACTGCTGAGTACAATACCTAATAATGGTACGCTCAAATCCGCCAGAGATAAGGCAATGCTGGCAATTATGGCACTAGAAGGCACCCGCACCGTTGAGTTACATCGTGCCGACATTTCTAGTCTAGTTAGACAAGGCAAAAACTTAGGTATTAGAGTAGAAGGCAAAAGAAGTATTCGAGTTGTTCCCCTTACTCCCGAAATTGCGACTCTTTTGATTAATTATTTGCATCAAAGAGAAATAGCTGGGGAAGTATTAAAACCAGCTAGACCTTTATTTATTGCTACTGGTAACCATACACGGGGTCAAAGAATATCTCGTCGTGGAATTAGATCTGTTGTCGATAGCTATTTAAAACAGGCTAATCTCAAACACACTCCTGGAAGAACTATTTCGGCTCATAGTCTCCGACATACAGCTGGTACATTGGCTTTGAGATCGGGAGCAGATTTACGTCAAGTACAAGATTTGTTGGGACATAGCGATCCGCGCACTACGAGTATTTACGCTCACGTGGGCGATCGCTGGGAAAATAACCCCGCACTCAAGCTTAATATCGATATCCCTTCTATCTAAAAAATTGACTTATCTAGTCTACAATAGTTCGGACAATTTTTGGTGAGAGAAGAAAAAAGCTATCC
>JAIMKV010000099.1 GCA_020692205.1 Myxosarcina sp. GA_180221_E-2-1-MAG-40_15 | reverse complement strand
TCTTTTTGATACCTGAATACTTACATTTATTTTTTGTCATCGACAACTCCTTCCTTAAAATCGATTAACAACTGCATATTATCAATCATAATGTTTTTTAAATCTTGAGTCAGAGGTAGCGCTCCTTGAGCGCCAAACCACTGTTCAAAAATAGTGACATACTCAGGTTTATTATTTAAAAGCCCCTGCATAAATTCAACTAAAGTATAGTTAACCGTATTTAAAAACTGAGAATTATTCTCTGCTACCATGCAGGCAATCCCCTCACGAGAATAATCCCCGACTACCTGGAAGTCTTGAGGATTAGGAATATTGCTTAACCAGCTTTCCAATAGAATTCCATCTGAGGCAAAAGCATCAATTTCATCCTGTTGTAACGCTTCATAGCCAGCAGCACGATCTTTTACCGTAATAATCTCAGCTAAGGGTTGAGCGCGTCTAATACTTTGCTCATTGGTAGTTTTGGCTAAAACCCCGACACGTCGATCAATTAAAGAGTCAGCATCCCAAAAATTATTACCTTTTTTAGTTAGTAACCTTGTTCCTGTTGAACTGTAGCTAAAAGAAAAGTCCACAACGCGATCGCGTTCCCAAGTAAAACTACTAGCATCACAAACAATGTCAACCTTACCATCGATTAGTTTAGGAATACGTTCTTTAGGTTCAAGGGCAATCAATTCTAGTTCAATTTCTTGGTCGTATTCCTGTTCTAGCTGGTTGGTAATCAATGCCAAAATATCAATTGAATAGCCGACTAACTCCCTCTCCGCATTACGATAGGCAAAAGGTAAAGCATCTTTACTCGTACCTGCGGTTAATTTTCCAGTGCGAGCAATTTTTTCGACTACCGTTTCAGCAACAACATCAGGCATACTCACAATGAAAAGACTCAAACTGCATAAAGAAATAGCCGTTTTCTTCGCCCATAAATACCGCAACATAGATTTTACCTAGCTTTAATTACGTTCGTTACAGTGTTAAGCCAAAAATCGCGAATTGACCAACTTTATTACTGTTATTTAAGATTTTTACCAAAAAATATTATTATTTGTGAATAACTAACCAAATTAAGCTTGTGACTCGAATTTTTATAGCGATCGCTGCTGCTTTCGGTGGTACTTCGGTAATTTTAGGTGCATTTGCTAGCCATGCTTTAAAAGAGCGATTGAGTGATCGAGCTCTAGAAATCTGGGAAACGGGAACTAAATACCAGATGTATCATGCTCTGGCTTTAATCTTAATTGCCCTACTGATCAGTCGTTTTCCTGCTTCAACTTCTTTGGTAGTCGCAGGATATGCTTTTATTGCGGGAATATTAATCTTTTCTGGGAGTCTTTATGCCCTAAGTCTCAGCGGCATAAAATGGCTTGGCGCAATCACTCCTTTGGGCGGAATTGCCTTGATTATGGGCTGGATTTGTTTGGCTATTGCAGCTTGGGGAATTGAGTAAAAGAACAGTTAAGGCAGCTCTAAGAAATAATTATGAGTAAACTTGGTTAAAACTAGCGGTAAAATCTTACATAGCTTGCTAATTAGACGATGTACTTTTTAATTCTTCAAAATTTATAATCGACGGAATTTATCGCTTAGATATTGATATTATGCGTATTGCCTTATTTACAGAAACTTTTTTACCCAAGGTTGATGGAATTGTCACTCGCCTACGCCATACAATCGAACATCTTGAACGTAACGGCGATCGCGTTTTGGTAGTTGCTCCAGAAGGAGGCTTAACCGAATACAAAGGAGCCAAGATTTATGGCGTACCAGGTATGCCGTTACCTTTATATCCTGAACTAAAGTTAGCCTTACCGCCCATTGGTACGAAAAATGCCATCGAAGAGTTTCAACCAGATCTAATTCATGTGGTAAATCCCGCGTTTTTAGGCGTAGGAGGCATCTACTATGCCAAAATAATGAATATTCCCCTAGTTGCCTCTTACCATACCCATTTGCCTCAATATCTTCAGCATTACGGTTTAGGAGCATTAGAAGGGCTGCTGTGGGAATTATTAAAAGCGGCTCACAACAAAGCTCGGTTAAATCTCTGCACCTCTAGCGCGATGGTTCAAGAGTTAATGACTCATGGGATCGAAAGAGTAGATCTCTGGCAAAGAGGCGTGGATACAGAAATGTTCCAACCTCATTTAGCTTCAGCACAGATGCGATCGCGCTTATCGCAGGGAAACCCTGATGCTCCCTTGTTGCTTTACGTCGGTAGGGTTTCCGCCGAAAAACAAATCGATCAAATTAAGCCTGTATTAGAAGCAATTCCCCAAGCACGTTTGGCAATTGTGGGAGATGGACCAAATCGGGAAGCATTAGAAACTCATTTTGCTGGAACCAACGCTCATTTTGTGGGCTACCTTCAGGGATTAGAATTAGCTTCTGCTTTCGCTTCTGCTGATGCTTTTGTCTTCCCTTCGCGTACCGAAACTTTAGGTTTAGTCCTGCTAGAGGCAATGGCTGCTGGTTGTCCTGTAGTCGCAGCTCGTTCGGGGGGTATTCCTGACATAGTGACCGATGGCGTAAACGGCTATTTATTTGAACCAGACGATCCTGATGGTGCGATTATCGCCACTAAGTCTTTATTAGAAGCTACCCAAGCGAGAGAAGAATTACGCCGCAATGCCCGCAACGAAGCCGAGCAATGGGGTTGGGCTGCTGCAACCCGACAGCTGCAGAGCTATTACCGTAATGTATTAAATGCCGAATACAGCGTTTCGGCTGCCTGAACTATTGCGGCAAAGATGGTGCAGATTGCTGACGGGAGCTACTATTGCTTTAATTATATCATTATTGGCGATCGCCAAAAACCGCTGATCTTGTGGCTTCATGGTTTCATGGGTAATTGTCATGAATTCTTAGACGTAATTGAGTGCCTATCAGAATTTTGTTGTTTGGTAGTCGATTTACCAGGCCATGGTCAAACAAAAGTTGGGCAAGATGCTGATTACCAGATGCCTAATACGGCTTGGGGATTAATTAGACTGCTAGAAGCATTGGCGATCAAACAGTGTTGGTTGGTGGGCTATTCTATGGGTGGTAGAATTGCACTTTATCTAAGCATTTTTTTTCCGCAATATTTTCAGGGAGTTATTTTAGAATCTGCTTCGCCAGGATTAGATACTCAACCAGAACGCGATCGCCGAATTGAGCAAGATTTTAAGTTAGCCAAACAGCTAGAGTCGATGGATTTAGCTCAGTTTCTCCAGCAATGGTATGCTAATCCTCTATTTGCAAGCTTAGTTCAACATCCTCATTACCAACAGGCGATCGCCATACGCTTAAACAATGATTCCTCAAAGCTGGCTAAATCACTACGCTTGATTGGTTTAGGAATGCAGCCTTCACTGTGGAGTTATTTATCAGAGATTCCCCTACCCTTATTATTAATTGTCGGTGCGCTAGACGCAAAATTTATCGCTATTAACCAAAAGATTGCTAGCTTATGTCCTCAAGCTAGTTTGAGTGTGGTTCAAAATAGCGGACATAATGTTCATTTTGAACAACCAGCCCAGTTTGTCAATTTAATCAAACACTTTCAAAATAGATTGCAGCTATCAACAAACGATCATTAAACCGCGAAGCGGTTAGCTATTAGCTTGTTAAAAATCAACGATCAAGCCCAAAATATTGCAGGGCTGTATTTTGCTTCAGAATGACATCTTAAACCACATATTTTCTGTTTGACTGAAGTTGGTTTCGACTATTAAAAATGCAGGTAGTTAAATTTAAACAAATCGCTCATATTAGGCGTTGTGACTGTGTTTTCTGGTTGCAATACGGAAGAAATAATTAGCTGAATACGCTAAAATTTTCAGTGGTTACACATAAAAATAAAAGCAACAAATATACCTTGAGACTTTAATTGCATTAATTGGCTCTTAATGCAATTAGAGCAGGCAATCTACTGCCAAACCTCATCACAATACCTAAATATAAATACTGACAATTTTATGACTATTCAACCATCACTGTCATTGTCGGAAATTCCGGCTAATAGTTTGCAGATCGACAGTGTCTTCACGGAAATTTTTAAAAAACTCCGTACCTTTAAAACACAAGAAGACACGCTACAGGCTGGAGTTGAGATCGTCTATCAAGTTTTAAAATGCGATCGCGCTGTGGTGTATAGTTTGCAGTCAGATTCATATTGTAAAATTGTCGCTGAAGCCATAACCCCTGGTTACGCTGAGACTTTGGGGACAACAATTAAAGATATCTGTTTTGAGAAAGGCTATCTTGAAAAATATCGCAAGGGAAGAGTTCGAGCAATTACCGATATTTATAAATCGGGAATTCATCCTTGTCATCTTGAAAATTTGGAAAAAATTGATGTTAAATCAAATCTAGTCGTACCAATAGTTCGCCAAGATAATTCTCTGTATGGTCTATTGGTAATGCATCAATGTTCCAGAAAACGTATGTGGCAACAAGCCGAAATAGAATTTGTCCTCCAGGTAGCAAATTGGCTTGTAGCGCAACTATCTCAGCAACAAACTCGCCTCGATTTAGAATCTCGACTGGAGAACATTCAGCAAACTCAGAAAATAATTACTGCTGCGGTGCAAAAAATTCATAGCGCCACGACAAGTTCAGAAGCATTGCAGCAGGGTGTAGATCAGGCGAGAAAGATCTTAAACTGCGATCGCGTTGTCGTCTATTGCTTGCAAGATCAAAGTATGGGAAAAATTGTCTCTGAGGCTACTGTCTCTGCTTTAGCCCCAATTTTGGGCAGCGTCATCAAAGATCCTTGTTTTGAATTTCGCTATATCGATAAATATCAGCAGGGTAGAATTAGCTCATTTCCTAACATTTACGAAGCAGGGATGAGTGATTGCTATGTTGAAAACCTGGTAAAAATCGGCGTAAGATCTAATTTAGTTGCGCCGATTAATTGGGATAATGGCTTAATCTACGGCTTGCTAGTGGCTCATCAGTGTTTTAGTTTCAAAGACTGGCAACCTGAAGAAATTGAACAGTTTAAGCAAATTGCTTTTCATACAGGCTTGTCTCTATCAAAAGCTAAGGTAAAAGAGCAGTCTCAGAAAATAGCAGCTGGATTAAGTCGGCTAGATCAGATTAAAGATAATATAGTTACGGCAAAATCAAAAATACAACAGATTAAGCAGCCTATCCACTACACTAGCAACATTTTAGTTGAGATTAGCAACCTAAATAAATTGCTAGAGCGCGAAATTAATCAAATTAATCAAAACAGCTCAGCGCAAACCAAAAAAGATACTAAGTTGATTCAAATTATTACCAAAAAGCTAATACTTATTACCGCAAAGATCAGACGATCTTTGATTACAGTTGATAGCACTGGAGATGAAGCAAATATGATTTTAGATGAGGCAATTGCTCATTTAAAAAGAAAATAAACTTCAGTACGATTTGTTTTTAGTTATCAATCTATCTAAACGATGGGTGTAATTTAGCTTAATCTAGCTGCCAAATTACACCCTTGATTATTTCTCTAAACTATGGTTCAATGTTTAGCGTGTAGCTAAATCTTTACTTTAGTAGGCTTTGCGGCGGGAAGCCCCGCGCTCTACCCGATAGGGTGAGCGTCGGGATGAGAGCCGTTATTAAAACATTATTGAGTTAGTCATGGTTGAATCAACCAAAAATAGATACTTACAATAACACACTGTATTCCCTCAGGGGCTTGATTTTCGTAATCTAGGAGTACAAAGCGATCGCTCTTGAGGCAAGTTAGCAAACATTAGCCAAACTCTATATGAGCAAGTGCAATTAGTTATACACGATAGTGTTAAATCCAGGTTATTGCCAAATTCTCAAAGTCCACATCATAATGCAATGTGTTATGCGGCAAAAAAAATAGATTCATGAATCCAGCAGTATCCGTTATCATTCCTACCTATAATAGCCAGAAATACATTTCATTAGCTCTAAAATCTGTTTTCAACCAAAGTTATTCTAATTTGGAAGTAATTCTAGTTGATGATGCTTCTACTGACTCTACCGTCAAGATCGCTGACAGTTTTTCAGACAAAAGATTGACAATAATCAAAAACAATCGCAATCGAGGCGTAAGCTACGGGCGCAATCGTGGGATCGAGCAAGCACAGGGGAAATGGATTGCACTTTTAGACTCTGACGACTGGTATGCGCCAGAGCGAATCGAAAAACTGCTGGAGATAGGCAATGAATATAACGCAGACTTAGTTGCCGACGATCTCCTGCTGATTAAGGATGGTGAACAAGAACCCTGGAGTACCTTGCTATTAGAAAGTCCTCAAGGTCTACTATCGCCCGACACATTTATTGATGCTGTCAAATTTGTTACCAGTGATCGCCTCCCACCTCTAAATGCCAAACGAAACTGGAGTTTAGGCTACACCAAACCCATCATCAGACGCGAATTTTTACTCAAAAACAATATTTGGTATGACGAGAATATTAACGTCGGTGAAGATTTTGCGCTTTATTTAGAATCTCTCAGACGAGAAGGGCGTTTTTACCTGATTGGTCAGTCTTATTATTATTATCGAACCAGAGCCTCATCTCTTTCGACGAGAAAACCAACTGAATATCTATCTCAGTCATGCAAAATAACACAAAGCTTTATCCACCGAGAATTGCATTCACAAGCTGACTCAAAACTACTTCAAGCTTTATGGCAAAATCTAGTTGTCTTTCAGGAGAGACTGACATACTACCATCTGCTAGAAACTATTAAAGAAAAAAATTTTGGGCAAGTTATTCAGCAGATAATTGCCAATCCTTATGTCTTGAAAGATTTATTCGAGAGGTTTATATGTAGTATCAAGCAACAAGCCCTTCAAAACTCGAAAAGCCAAGCAAAATAGACAGGTAATTGCCTCAAAGAAAGTGCAACTACCTATGAAAACGCCAATCAACCGCTTCAACCTGAGCTAAAACAGGCTAAATTGCTTTATTTGATGATAATCCAAATTTTAGTATGATCTGTAGCTAAGAAGTATCGCTAATAAATGATTTATTGAGCCAAACTTATTGACTATATCTGCAAAACTAGCTCAGAAAAGACCTCTTAATTAAAGTATTTAAGATAATTTGTGTTGTAAATCTACATTCTGGTCAGAATTCAGGCTGAAAAAATTTTGTTGCTTAACAAATACAGTCTCGTTGTTTAAGACTAAAGCGATAACCATTAGGTAATATGTGTAATTTTGCCCCACAAATTGCTAAGGCTTCGTCATGTAGAGATTCATCAAGGTTAGTGTGACTAAGATGAGCAACATCAACAATGGTTACTGCACCATTACCGATAACTTCAATTTCATCTCCATCAACAGCGATCGCCGTATCCTCATCAATACCAAAACCTAACACCGCAGGTTGTTGAATCAAAGCAGAAACAAACCTCCCTAATCTACCTCTTTGAGAAAAATGCTGATCGATCGCTACTTGAGGCAAGAAACCCATGCCTGGTTCTAAAATAACCGTATCAAGTCGAGGATTAGTTTCCCCTTCGCCCTCGACAATCATCATATCAGGCATCATAGCTGCTCCTGCACTCGTACCTGCAATCACTAAGCCTTGTGCAAACTTTTGATGTAGCAAATCATCGATTTCGCTATCTTTGAGTATTTCGGTAATACGAGCCTGATCGCCTCCAGTAAAAAATACCCCAGTCGCATTGGCAATGACTTCTAGATTTTCCGAAGAGCTAGCGTCTTCTCTTCGTTCGGTATCGACAATATCCACTACGGCTGCACCCAACTTTTCAAATAAATATCGATAGTCTGAGCCTAATTCCCCGGGTGAAGATGTGGCCACAGTCATCACCACGATCCTTGCTTCTCTGCCTCCTGAACGGCGGATAAATTCTCTTAATATCTTGCACTCACCTTCCTTATCTTCTGCCCCCCCAATGATTATTAGCTGCCCCGATTGAGATTTAGCCAAAGCATCTGCGCTGTTACTTTCGTTGTTTTTAGGTTTAACTGCCACCATAGCTACACCAACTGTTTATCTGTTATTGATTATCTTTAATAAAACATATTTGATGAGCATTTTTAATACTGCCTAAGATATATTTTTTAATTTTGTCAGATAAATAGCTAAGGACAAAGAGTAAATAAGGCTCGATCCCTGTTTTTTTACGGTGAAATCTAAAAATGATTAACGTACATAAAAAACAGCAAATTGGCTAATTATTTATTTAACTTAATAAACAAAATAACTCGCTAGATAGAGGTAAAAAAACTCAGCCTTGACTAGTTTGATTAATATTGCTGCCACAAAAGTTCAATTTCAATGTTAATCGACAAAATAGAGCCACCAATTCGCGTTAATGCTAGAAACACCGATATTTTTGATTTATTCAACGTTAAAGAATATTTAGGATCAAATCCCTATTTAAACCGAGCATCATTAGTATTTGAATTAGCTTTGACTGGATACAATCGCCCATTACCCATTGCAGACTACTTAGCCGTTGTAGGCGATCGCTATCCCCGATTAACCGAAATAGCATATGCCTCCCATGCAGAATTATTTGCCCACACAGCCGCCGCAGTAAATAAACTAGACATGGATCTCCATCTCCAGGGTTGGAGTGTACAACAGCAAGAATCTGCCAAAATAGCCATAGAAGCATTACATCTGCGGACTACGAGGGAAGTAATTTATACAGTTTGGGATTGGTTTGAGGCGATCGCCAGGGGCGAAGAGTTTGAGATCGCCTCTCAAATTGATAGCTTGCAGCAAGTTTTTCGTAATTCTGTCTATGGTGGACCTACCGTGTATGCTTTATTGCGATCGGCAAATGCTCAAGAAATCCCCAGCTTTTATCTTTGGGATGAAAGACTCATGCAATATGGTTATGGTAAAAAGCAAATTAGAGGAGTAGCTACCACCTTTGATACTGATAGTCATTTAGATTCTGACTTCACCACGCAAAAGGACGACTGCAAAAGATTTCTAGCTGAGTTAGGCTTTCCCGTACCTCAAGGGAAGATAGTTTACTCTTGGAAAAAAGCCTGTGATCTAGCCGAAGCACTCGGTTATCCTGTAGCTGTAAAACCTGTATCGGGACACAAGGGTATTGGGGTAACTGCCGATGTAACAAGCCAAGCCGAACTAAAAACCGCCTATCAACGAGCGGTGGATGCCATACCTGAAACTGAAAAAACAGCAATTATCGTCGAAACTAGTATTGTTGGTCGCGATTATCGTTTGCTGTGCGTCAATGGTCGTTTTGTTGCTGCGATCGAGCGTCAACCAGCTTCTGTAATCGGCAATGGAAAATCTACTCTCAAAGAATTAATTGAACGCGAAAATCATTCTCCCCAACGCACGGACACCCCTACCTCCCCGATGGGTAAAATCCAAACCGATGAGTCGATGCACCTGTATTTAGCAGAACAAGGATTAGATTTAGATAGCGTGATTGAAAGCGATCGCACTGTTTATTTACGTAAGGTTGCCAACCTCTCTTCTGGTGGCTTTAGTATTAACGCTACTAATATAATACATCCTGATAATATTATTTTGGCACAAGATATTGCTCAACATTTCCGCCTTACCTGTATGGGAATTGATGTCATTAGCAATGATCTTGCTTGCTCATGGAAACAAAGTAGTTTTGGCATCATCGAAATTAATGCAGCACCTGGGGTTTATATGCACCTCAACCCTGCTGTTGGTGAACCAGTAGACGTTACCTCTCGCATTCTAGAAACCTTTTTTAATTCAGGTAAAGAGGCGCGAATTCCAATTATTAGTTTTAACCGCATTACTTTGCGACAGCTACAGCGATTGAGCGATCGCATTTTGATGTCCCATCCTGATTGGACAATTGGTGCAGTGTGCCGTGAAGGAATAATTGTTAATCGTTCGGAAAAACAACTCAACCGTAGTTACAACACTAATATCCGCAATTTACTACGCAATCCTCGACTAGATTTGTTAATTGCCGAATACGATCAAGAAATCTTAGAAACAGAAGGAATGTTTTACTACGGTAGCAATATGGTGGTTTTAGACAATCCTAGTGAGACAGAAATGATGTTGGCAAGAGATGTTTTTGCTAACTCTACGGTAATTATCAAACAAGACCAGCAGATTAGCATCAAACATCAAGGCTTATTAGAACAGTATGAATTAGAATCAGGAGAATTGTTAGAGCAGGTTTATCTAAAAGAAATTGCGACAATTTTGGCATAGATTTGGTTAACCCATCTAGCCATAAATTAAACCTGGCGATCAAAGCCAAACTTATCTTTAATATGAGAATTAAAGTATTGCCCAACAGAACTAGTTTCTTTTAACTCTTGATCAATAGATGCGGGAACATCAGAGTATTTATAAATACTACCGTTAGCAAAAACAACGCGGAGAATTTTCTGTTCGGCATCATAGTCAAAGGATTTAACGGCGGTACTTTGATTTTTGAGTAAAGGGAAAGCAATTACGTCACGGATGCTAGGAGAGTCGGTCAACAACATTACCAAGCGATCGATGCCAATACCCAAACCACCTGTAGGCGGCATCCCATATTCTAAGGCTGCCAAAAAATCCTCATCAATATCTTGCGCTTCTAAATCTCCTGCTGCTTTCTTGGCGGCTTGTGCTTCTAATCTTGCACGTTGATCTAAAGGATCGGTTAATTCCGAAAAGCTATTAGCGGTTTCTCTGCCAACGATAAATAGTTCAAACCTTTCTACCAAACCTGGTTTATCCCGATGAGGTTTAGCCAGAGGAGAGATTTCTACAGGATAGTCAAGCACAAAAGTAGGCTGAATCAGCGTAGCTTCTACTTTTTGTTCAAAGGCTTCGTTAAGTAATTTACCAATAGTTTGACAGTCTTCGGGAACTGTAATTCCTGCATCTTTTGCGGTGCTTTTAGCCGAGTTGAAGTCCTCGAACTGGGCAAAATCTACTCTCGTGGCATCTTGCACAACTTCGTGCATAGTTACCCTTCTCCAAGGAGGAGTTAAATCGATCTCTTCTTGTTGATAGGTAATTTTAGTTGTGCCTAAAACTTCTTGAGCGACACTGCTAATTAAATTCTCAGTCAAGCTCATCATATCCTGATAGTCAGTATAAGCCTGATAAACCTCAATTGAAGTAAATTCGGGATTGTGACGAGTAGAAACACCTTCGTTACGAAAGATTCTGCCCATTTCAAACACACGCTCAAAGCCACCGACAATTAACCTTTTGAGGTGTAACTCAGTAGCAATGCGGAGATATAAATCCATCTCCAAAGTGTTGTGATAGGTAATAAAAGGACGAGCTTCTGCACCACCCGCTTCACTTTGTAAAACAGGGGTTTCAATTTCTAAAAAGTCTCTAGTTTCTAAGTAACGACGAATCGCAGCCGTAATTTTGGCTCGAACACGGAAAGTTTGTCTTACCTGAGGGTTAACAATTAAATCTACATAACGCTGACGATAACGTTTTTCTGTATCGGTTAAACCGTGCCATTTATCAGGAAGAGGTAACAAAGATTTAGTCAGAATTTGAAACTCGCTGACATAAACCGAAAGTTCGCCTTTTTCGGTTCTTTTAATCGTACCTTTAACACCCAAAATGTCACCTGTGTCCGACAGCTTTTTCAGGTGATTAAATGCCCCTTCTAAATCGGACATGGTGCTATTAATTCTTTTCTTCTCTAAATAAAGCTGAATTTTTCCCGTTTCGTCTTGCAGTTCAAAAAACGCTAACTTGCCAAAGACACGACGAGCAATAATTCTACCAGCGATCGCAACTTGATCTTCAACCTCTTCTCCAGCAGCCAAATCAACATATTTCTCCTGTAACTCAGCAGCATGATGGCTTAATTCCCATTTATAAGCATAGGGATTTAATCCCAACTCTTTAATTTGGGCTACCTTTTCAATTCTGGTGGCGCGAATTTCTTCTAGGTTTGAACCACCTTGAGGGTTATTTCGGGAGTTATCTTCTGCCATTGCTACTAAAATTTATGAGGTATAGATATCGATCTAGCTTGATACTGTCAATTACGCTTCCACTTCGATCAATTGAAAGAAAATGCGGTTGATAATTTTGACAAACAGTATTGAATTATAACGTATCAAAGACCTTGAACCGTAACGATTTTGTTTCGCCTTTATGCTGAATTTTTAAATGTTGATCAAGCTTAGAAAAATAACGATTATTTTAAGAAGATCAAAGATTAGTAGAAATTGCCGAGACAGGACAGGTAGGAATACACTGTTCACAAACAATACAGCGCGATCGCCGAAAATCTAGCCTAAAGGTTTCTGGATTTAGAACTAGTGCCTGAGTTGGGCATACCCCTGTACACAAACCACAATCGACGCAACTAGCTTCATCAATAGTAATCTCGCCACTGGCAGAAACAACTTGAAGATCGCCCATTCTCATCCATTCAATCGCCGCGTCAATTTGATCGATGTCTCCCTGCAACTCTACTACTAATTTACCAATCTGATTAGGTGCAACCTGAGCGCGAATTATATTCGCAGCAATATTGAAGTCTTTAGCTAAACGGTAAGTAAGGGGAATTTGAATTGCTGTTCTAGGAACAGTTATAGTTACTCGTTTTTTCATAGATGATAATTGATTATAGATAGAATAAGAAGCGTGAGTGAATCAATATATCCATCTCTAAATTTACTAATGAGCGACAAACAGCTAGAACCAGCAGTTAATAATTCTGTTAGAAACATTATAATTGCGATCGCAGCCATTGTTTTAAGTGCAGCTTTGTTTTTGGGTCTACAAACCGAGGCTAGTGACTCATCTTTAGAATCTCAGGTTCAAAAATCTACTGCTTTATCAGTAGCTTTGAATAACGGGAAGCCCACCTTGACTGAGTTTTACGCCGACTGGTGTACTAGTTGTCAGGCAATGGCAGGAGATTTGGCGCAAATTAAAGCCAGCTATGACGATCGCCTTAATTTTGTCATGCTCAACGTGGACAATACTAAATGGCTACCGGAAATGCTACGCTATCGAGTTGATGGTATTCCTCATTTCCTGTTTATGAACGAACAGGGACAAGCGATCGCTGAAGCCATTGGCGAACAACCCCGGGGCATTTTAGAGGCTGATTTAGATGCGCTGATTGCGAACAACCCTATTCCCTACGCTAACAACAGAGGTCAAATTTCTCAGGTTGAGGCCAAAGTAACGGTTACTGATAATACTACTGATACTCGTAGTCATGGAGCAACAGTTCAATAGGCGTTTATCCTTAAAATGAGGGCAGGGGAAGACGCTAGTTAAAGAAATTTAGCGACTGGGTGAGAGTTTAATAATTTATTCCTGACAGAATAATTTGCGATTTAAAGTCGCTAAAGTTTAAAAAGCTAATAGCTAATCGCAATTTTAATTAATGTTTTACTAATAATTTGTGGATAGAAAATGACTACGATTGTTAAGCACAGAAGAACTGGAAATCAATATATTTTGCTAAGCATTAACGGTGAAGCAAATAAAGCTAATCCATCGCGCTTTATTAATGAAATTTTTAATCAACAAAAGTCAGAAGTTTCATCTTCGGCAACTGTTTGTGATGTTCAAGGAAATATTTTTTTAGCCTATATTGATGACTTGGTTGTGACGGAAATAAACGGCCAAAAACCAGCCGAAATTTTACCAGAACCTATTTACGAAGAAACGCATAATTACTCTGAACCATCCAATGATTTTGAAGACGAAGAGTTGGACGAAGAATTAGATGATGCTCAAGATATAATAATATCTGGCGAACCTAAAACTTCGTTTGTATCTGGTCAGAAACCATCGGATCAAAGCAATATTGATAACGACGATGATGATTGGATCTAATTAATCAAAAATTCAATAATAAATACCAATACAATCTCATTGATAGAGTAAGTAATTATTAGCAATCGCTTTTTGTTACCTCAAGCAAACAGTCGCCTAATATTCGTAAGTATTCAGGTATCAAAAAGAGATAAATAGTTGCAAGAG
>JAIMKV010000013.1 GCA_020692205.1 Myxosarcina sp. GA_180221_E-2-1-MAG-40_15 | reverse complement strand
GAGTGAACGGTACTCCGCCTTGAAAAGGCGGAGCCTGCGTTCACCGCCTTCCGCGGTTAGATAACTCTAAGCAGAATAAGCGCAAAAAGCGTTCTCGTTACTTTGTACAGGCGAGAACGCTTTTTGCTTTAAATAATATTCAGTCTAAATATAAAGTTCATCTCAAAGACTCATCATCATATTTTTAATTTCTTTAGTGTTAATCGGTTTGGTAGCGATCGCCATGGTTAATGATACTGAACCTTCAACTGCCGAGCAATTTGAGCAAGGGTAGCCGCAGCTGGGGCGATTATGGCTGGATGGTATCGCTATCCTGGCGCACAAACGACTCCAAAAGGTAAGCTAGTAGACTGCATTGCTGCGCCCAACCAAGACCAAGCAAAGCCACTTTCTCCCTGGCGATCGCTCCAAGGATGGAAATGATCGGAGGAAGAGATAGCAGTAAAGCCAGCTCGTTCGGCAGAGCGAGAGTATTCTAGTAATTCGCTCGGCTTAAATTGTTCGTGAGAAGCGTGGTATCCAAATTTTGCCATGATCAAAACTCAATTGAATTGTTGGTTATACAGGAGGCTGCATAAATAACTGCGTTATGTAATAGGTATTGCCATCCCGCCAAATTCCTATTCCTGTTTCGGTGTAAACAGAACGCAAAATATTCTCTCGATGTCCAGGACTATCCATCCACCCTTGGACTGCTTGCGAAACTGGGTTAGATATGTTGGTACTTTGGAAAAGATTTTCACCCACTACTGAAAAAAAAATTTCTGCATTGCGTACCCGTTCGGCTAGAGTACTACCATCGGGGCTAGTGTGACTAAAAAAGTTTTCTTGTGCCATCTGTCGACTATAGTTGCGCGCTACTTGGGCTAATTTTTCATTGTTTTGGAGGGCGTTTAAGTTATTCTCTTGACGGATGTTGTTAATTTGGTTGCCAATTTCTGCTTCCATCTGTTCAATGGCAGTCGATTGAGGTTGGACGCTAGATTCTGACTGTTCAGTGACGTTCGTCGGCTTAATCTTAGGTATCCTCGTCTCTAAAAAATCTTTACCCAGCTCGCATCCTACCAAAGATAATGCGAGCGGCATCCCCACAACCCATACGGTTCGGAATAGTTTTTGATTCTTGTTGTAAGTTTTTTTGATCATTAGTTAGAGCTTATCGAGGATGAGAAACGTCTAGGTGTTTGTTGAGTTGAGCGCGATTAATTGATCGGGAGCGATCGCCGATAGATCCGTCTGGACGAATCAGATAGAGATATTCATCTCTGGCACCATAGTGATCGCTACATTGGGCTTTTGGATCGAGTAAGATTTCGCTGCATTCTTTTCATTCTGCTGGTACTCGTGGTGTTGGTAGGATAATATAAGTAGCTTGCGATCGCCAAGTTTTGCCTCAATTTCTCGAATAATTTGGCTTAAACTAATCTAGAATGAGTATGTCAATTGACATAACGCTTAACCTTAATTAATCTAACTAATTGCCTAAAGTTGCTCTAATGGCATAGACTATCTGTCTTTAATCTGGAAAACAAAAGTGATTCAAAAATGACGGCGAGAGCGACAACGGGATTGCTAAGCAAGCGAGTTAGATCCACTCATTTTCATAACTGCACCTATAACTTCTGAAAGTACCTGGCGATCGGTAACAGCCCGAAACCCAGCTGTTCATAAGTACAACGTGCTGGAGCATGACCAGGATCGCCTCCCGTCTCAACCATAGCAACAGACATCCCCGCAACTTTCATTCGCTCAAGAGCAAATTTGACCAAAGCAGAGCCAACACCTTGACGTTGATAGTCTGGATCGACGGCAATCATGTAAATTTCGCCCAAGCTGCTCTCTGGGTTAAATTTTATGGCTACAAAGCCCACAGTTGAACTAGATTTGATCGCCACCCACACCTTTGTATCCGCACCAGCACATACATCCTCGACAGCTTTTTGCTGGCTGATCCGCCAGTCTGGATAATAAAATTCTCGATCCACTTTAACATCCATCGCTTTTTGAAGCGAATCAAAGACTGGAGTCCATGCTCGAAGCGAAAGACGAATAATGACATCAAGTTGGCGGGGGTCGTATGGTTCAATTCGCCTTGCAGAATAAAGCTCAGAAATTTTCTCAAAAATCGCGCCTTTACAAATAACTGAAATTATTTTAGATCTTCGTAAAATTGTTTTATCTCGTACGTCGCCTGCGCTGCCATGCCCTTGGTATTATACTCTCTACAGCTAGCTCAAAAGCACCTCCAGCCAAGCGATCGCTCTTTACTTCAGCAGTAGCACGACTAAGATTTCTCAAACCCTTGAGATCGAGGAAACTAAATCCTACTTTGGAGAAGAAGGGAATCAAACAAAAAAGAAAGGTATCTACAGTTTGATTAAAAACCCTAAATCCTGAAGGCCCTAAAATCCAAACAATCGGATAGCAGATCCACAGCACGGTGAAATAGGTAGTTAATTTATCATAAAAATTAGATAGGTCTGCTCCTTGGCTTCTGGTCTTGGCTCGAAGTGGCACCCATATTCCCCATAAAACGACCCCAAAAGCAACCATGCCGTTAATGTACCACAGGTATCTGACCCAAGGAATATTAGAAAGATCGGCAATTAAACCACAGACGACTACTATTACCTGGGTCATCATCAAAGAAGCAGTCAGAGTCCAGTCTTTTTTGGGCAGACGATGCATTGCCGTCCAGGATAGAGCTAATAATAGTAATGGTGTTGTAACAACCCAGTCTCCATAGCGAGCAAAATGAGCAATTTGCCCTGCCACCTCAACCTTTCCTTGCTCTAACTGACCGTGAGGTAAAGTCATGGCTAGATAAGCTAATCCCGACCAAATCGGAATAAAGGCGGCGACTAAATATTCATATCGAGGAACGCCACGAGGATTTTTTGAGAGAGATATAAAGTAGATTGCCCCGAGCGCCATCCCTGCAACATAAAGCCAATGAAATATACTTTGCCAATCCATAAGAATGCCTCTTAGATTAATGGTTTATTTATGGTTACTGCATACTCGGAAGAAAACTTCTAATTCTAAGCAGGACCAAGTTTTCCTGTTTAGTAAATCTGTAAACTTTATCGTCCGCCTGCTCAAAAATTAACTAAGATGTTTTTGTCTCACCTCTATCGATCGAGATAAATAGATTGCTGTTTTTTAGTTTGGTTGGACTAAAGCAATTATCTAATCTGAATGATCCTGGTTAATAGCAACTGCATCTATCAGTCTGACAACACTGCAGATTGGACATGGCGACGTTTAGTCGCCCTCCCTCTCAGTCACCCTTTCCCCGCCTGACTTCCGACTTCTTCAATGCTTTCCTAAGTCCGCTACCAAACCTGTCCAACCAGTTTGATGCGAAGCACCAAGTCCGACTGCACTATCTCCATGAAAATGTTCATAAAACAAAATTAGATCGTGCCAGTGAGGGTCTTGAAACTTTTCGTATCTACCGTGTACGGGTCTTTTCCCCGCAGAATTTTGGCGAAAAATCTGGCTTAGTCTTTGGGATAACTCGGTTGCTACTTCTTTGAGATTCATTTGTTTACCTGAACCAGTAGGATATTCAACTGTAAAATCATCTCCGAGGTAATAATGGAACTTTTGCAGTGATTCAATAATCAAAAAATTAACAGGAAACCAAATTGGGCCACGCCAGTTGGAATTACCGCCAAACATCCCACTGGTAGATTCGGCAGGTTCGTACTGTACTCGATGTTGTTGTCCGTCTACTTCAAAAATGTAAGGATTTTCTTGATGAAATTTAGACAGAGAACGAATACCGTACTGACTCAAAAATTCGCTTTCATCCAGCATTTTGGCGAGAATTTGGCGCAGTCGATCGCGATTGACGATCGCCAGCAGTCGGCGATCGCCTATTCCTGCTGCTTCTGCGCAAGCAATACCGCGCGTTAGCTGGGGACGATTGTTGATAAACCACTCTAACCGCTTTTTAAAACCTGGAAAAGCCTGGAGGGTTTCTGATTCGAGGATCTCTACGGCAAAAAGAGGAATCAGTCCTACCATTGAGCGGACTTTTAAATGTAAGCTTTTGTTATGAGGCAAATGAAGAACGTCATAATAAAAACTATCTGCTTCGTCCCACAAATGTAGATTGGTCGAACCAATTTGATTCATGGCAGCGGCAATATAGAGGAAATGCTCAAAAAACTTACTGGCAATATCTTCGTAAGCAGGATTATCTTTAGCCAATTCCAGCGCGATCGCCAGCATATTGAGACAATACATCGCCATCCAACTCGTACCGTCGGATTGGTCAATATGTCCACCTGTTGGTAATTTGGAACTGCGATCAAAAATACCGATATTATCTAGCCCTAAAAAACCACCCTGAAAGACATTATTACCATCAATATCTTTCTGATTTACCCACCAGGTAAAATTGAGCAGTAATTTTTGAAAGACTCGCTCTAAAAACTCGCGATCGCTTCTGCCATATATTTGTTTTTCGATTTGGTAAACGCGCCAGGTAGCCCAAGCCTCTACAGGTGGATTAACGTCGCTAAAGTGCCATTCATAAGCAGGTATTTGACCGTTGGGGTGCATATACCATTCTCTAGTTATGCGATCTAGTTGGCGTTTAGCAAAATCGGGATCGATGGTAGCTAGGGGAATGGTATGGAAAGCTAAATCCCAAGCCGCAAACCAAGGAAATTCCCATTTATCGGGCATCGAAAGAATGTCATCGTTAAACAGATGTATCCAGTCGGCATTTCTGGCGTATTCCCGTTGGGGAGTTGGTTGTGTAGGATCTCCTGCCAGCCAATCTTCGACGACGTAATGATAGTACTGCTTTGTCCATAACATACCAGCAAATGCTTGTCGCTGTATGTTTCGCTCATCTTCTGAGGTGGAATTCGTCTCAAAGCGTTGATAGAATTCATCTGCTTCTTGCTTACGAGTGGTAAGGATTGAATCAAATTCTTGAAATGGATCACTTAAGCATTCAAGATCGCTAAGTCGCAAACGAACTGTTTTTTCTGATTCTGCATCAATATTTAACAGGTAATAACAAGCTGCTTTTGTTCCTGTTTGCTGTGGATTAACCGCTGTTTCAACTCCATGGACAACGCGATCGTTGATGCCATCTTTGACATAGGGAGAATTATTCTCACCTCCAAATAATTTTTGATTGTTAGTTTCATTTTCCGTAAACAGTAGGGGCGAATGACCATTAGTTCCTACATCCTGACAATACAACCATCTTTTACCCAAACTAGGATGAGTAGCTTCAATGACACACTGAGAAGCATCGGATGGCGCGATTTTCAGTAAAGGTCTTTCACTATCTTGCTCCCAAGACCAAGTATTGCGAAACCAAAGTGTCGGTAGCAGATGAAGTGTTTTCGCTTGAGAGGCACGATTGACAATTTTAATTTGAATTAAAATATCTTCTGGAGAATCTTTGGCATATTCAACAAAAACATCGAAATACTCATCGTTGTCAAAAATACCCGTATCTAATAATTCAAACTCTGGATCGAGATAACCCCTTTGCTGATTTTCTTGGACTAATTTTTCATAAGGAAACGCCTGTTGCGAATATTTATAGAGATATTTCATGTAGGCGTGAGAAGGCGTATTGTCCAAATAAAAATAATATTCTTTGACATCTTCCCCATGATTGCCTTCTGGCCCCGTTAAACCGAACAACCTTTCTTTAAGAATCGGATCTTTGCCATTCCAAAGGGCAACTGCAAAACAAAGTCTTTGGTGGTTGTCAGAAATTCCAGCAATGCCATCTTCGCCCCAACGGTAGGCGCGCGATCGCGCGTGTTCGTGAGGAAAATAGTCCCAAGCCGTACCGTGGGGACTGTAATCTTCTCTAACCGTTCCCCACTGGCGTTCGCTTAAATAAGGTCCCCATCTGCGCCAGTAAGCTTGTCTTTGGCGATCTGCTGCTAATCTTTTTTCTTCTGCGGTCATCTTGTTACTCCCTGAACTTTATTCAATGCAAATGGGCAAATTTAATCGCTCAATTTCTACAACAAAGGTTTAAAAATTAGTCCTATTCGACCCAGCAGTCTTTCTGTAACTGGTCGATTTTGCCATTCTGTATGGGTGAGACAATGACTATCAGCTAAAGCATTTTGAAGTAAGCTATCAGTTTTCTCAACTAATTGAGAATTGCTCGTAGAAATATTTAATTCGTCGTTGTGGTGATAACTGCGGGGGTCAAAATTGGCGCTGCCCGTACTTACCCAGTCATTGTCAATCAAAGCTACTTTGGCGTGCATCATACTGGGTTGATATTCGCAAACTTGCACCCCCTTTTCTAGCAATTCACCGTAGAGTTCGCGAGACGCAAAACGCACAATTGGCTTATCATTGTTTTCTCCCATGGTCAGAACGCGCACGTCAACTCCTTTTTGTCTGGCTTGAAGTAATACATTACGAGTATTGCCATCGGGGACAAAATATGGACTACCAATCCAAATTCGCTTTCTAGCTGCTAAAAAACTCACCTGAAATAGCATTCTAATGGTTGACTCGCTTAGGGTAGAAGTGTCGTTTGTAATGTATAGAGGTGTTCCTGTTTCTGACCTTACCTGAACTACATCCCGATCCAAATCTACTGTTCCACCAATGTAAGCCCAATTCTGGATGAAGTTACCTTCTAATATACTGACAACTTCCCCCGTATAACTTGCCTCGAATTCTAACCAAGGAGCGGGATCGCCTATTTCTGGATCGCCGTCCCAATCATCGGAAACCCCAGCACCGCCAATTAAGACCCTTTGACCGTCGATTAACAGCAATTTACGGTGGGTACGAGAATTGTATTCAAATGGCGCTTGCCAATCGAATTCGCGGAAAAAACGCACCTCTACACCAGCTTGCCCCAGTCTTTGCCAATATTCACTGGGAATCGAATCTGTACCATAATCATCGATTAAAAGCTGTACTTCTACCCCTGCTTTGGCTCGTTCGCTTAGTGCTGTGGCAAATTCATTAGCGCGATCGCCAGGAGTCATGTAGTATGTTTCAAAGTGAATCGTGCTTTTGGCACTGCGAATCGCATCTAGACGAGCAGCATAAATAGCATCTGCCCCACTCCAATAGTCAGTTAAGCGACCGCTAGTAGGTAAAGCGTTGGATAAGCTTACTACCAACAGTGGGAAACGAGGATCTTTTAGTGTAGAGCCATTGGTAATTTTATACTCAACTTCCGAGCGAAAGAACCCTGTCAGGTAGAGAAAGCTTAAGCCAAAAATTGCCAAAGCCAAGACTCCTCCCCCAACCCACCACCACAGCTTTTTATTTGCTTTGGAACGGTTTTTTAATCGTCGTTTTCTCGTCTGCATTTTGAGCCAAATAATTTCAGGACATAAAGTTTAAGCAGTAAAATTAATTGTTTCTAATTGTGCCATCAGGCATAATTGTGTCTTCAAAATCTACTTGTTGTAAATTTGTTCCCGTAATGTCGGCTTCAGTGAGATTTGCGTCTTCTAAATCTGCTCGTTGGAGGCTAGCTTGTTGTAAATTAGCTCCCTGTAAGTTCGCCTCTTCTAGATCGGCACGAATTAGATTAGCTCCCTGTAGGTTCGCTCCTTGTAAGTTGGCTTTGTCTAAATCTGCGTTTTGGAGATTGGCATTTTGGAGATTGGCATTTTGGAGATTGGCTTCTTCCAAATCCGCGTTTTGGAGATTTGCCCCACTAAGGTTGCAGCCAGGACATTGTTTTGTTTGTAGTAATTCTTGAACTTCCGAAGATTGACCTTGATCTGGGGTTTGAGCGATCGCTTCAGGTGCTTGGTTAATCCCTAAACCAGCAGCAACTGCGACACAAGCTAGCGTTACCGTCCAAAAATTTTGGGTTTTTAGAGTAAACTTTTTCATCGTTAATTTTTAATTTTTAACTTCTTGATGCAGCCTTAATTAAGATATTTTTTCCTAGTAATTTTTTCGCACTCAATTACCTCTAAAAGTAATTATTTATTTTGAGCTACGTTAAATTAATCATGGCAATCAAATAGGCGATCGCAAACTTTAATATTCATCTGCATCCTTGCATCCTCAATGCTTTTTTACGGTTAAATCGTTCTCTATCGAGATGATCCTGATTAAAGTAATTGCTTGATGCAATGCGATTATTGAAGTTGACTTAAAGCATTCTCGCTCAAGCAAATTGCCTATTTTTAGGATGAAAAACAAAAGTGACTCAAAAGTGACAGTAGCAATTTTCCCAAAACCTGATGGTCTTGGTCTAACAAAAAGGATCTTTATCTCAAATGTCTTTAATAATTTTTATTTAATTCTTCAAGCTACTGTTTGGTTATGGTTAGTTTAGTTTTTCTTAGACTGATACATTTTAATGTTGCGACAACCTTAAAGAGCTAAGCAGCAAAATAAAATGCGATCGCCTAAACAGCCATGACATAGGTTAATAGGCAGTTTCCCAACTATGATGTTCTGCATGAGAGCAAGGTTGCAATCGCTAGATTTAAGTATTTTGCCAAAGTCAGCGTACTTTTAAGTATTTTTAACTAGACTCCAGGCATAATTTTTACTAAATTCAATCCGCATTTCCATTGACTATTAGCGTTACTTATGTGTAAAATAATACTTAAATATAATTAATTTTTGGTTACTTTCCTTAACCTATGTATCAAGGATTTTTAACCTGAAACAATTATCAACATATCAAATAGCTATCGTTCAATAGGAGATCTTAAACCAATGGGAGACAAAGATTTTTTCTTAGATCCTGATGACGCAATGACTATGGGCGACATCAACTACATGAGAAAAAGCACTAGAACTAGAAGAACTTTTCCCAAAACGCTCAAAAACAAAGATGGTTTTTCGTTTGAGAACGAAGTTTCTTCGATTGAAAACAGAAATAACCTTTACCAAGGCAGCAACACCAATCAAGATACGACTGAAAATACTCTTTTCAGCCCTACTCCTAGCGCTCAGTCTCAGCCTGGGATTACAGGAGGTTCGATAGTTACTCAAACTAACCAAGTTCAGTCAAATCGAGGCTTTACGCCACAAATTTCTCAGCCAGCTCAACCGTCTCCAGAAAAACGTCGCCAATCTGACGACAGTATGGATATGTTCCGCAACATGGCTAAAGGCATGCGTGGTAGAAAATAAGTAAAGTTTAATTGACCGACAATTCAATACTGTCGAGCTTAAACATAATTTATTTGAGGGGAATTGTTACAGTTCGCCTCATTTTTTTGGGTTTGTGAAGGATATTGTAAAAATTAATTTACCATATTGCTGGAAAGGTAAGATCGAGCCGATAAAATTCAACTTGCTAAATAAGGAGTAAAAATTAATGACCAATACGCAAACCAGAAAAGCCGATCACCTGCGTATTTGTCTGGAAGACGACGTACAGTTTTGTGGTTTGACTAATGGATTAGATAAGTATCGTTTCGACCATTCGTGTTTGCCAGAACTTGACCTAAATGAAGTAGATATTAGCACTCAGCTGCTTGGCAAAACTTTAAACGCGCCGCTGTTAATTTCCTCAATGACGGGGGGGACAGAAGAGGCAAAAATAATCAATTGCCGTTTAGCGATCGCCGCTCAAAAACACGGTTTGGCAATGGGAGTAGGTTCACAACGCATTGCGGTGGAAAATCCTGATGTGGCACATACTTTTGCCGTGCGATCGCTTGCCCCCAATGCAATGTTATTTGCCAACTTAGGAGCAGTACAGCTTAACTATACTTATGGTTTAGAACAATGTTTACGGGTAGTCGAAATTCTGGGCGCAGATGCCTTAATTCTTCACCTCAATCCTCTACAAGAATGTATTCAACCCAACGGCGATACTAAATTTAAAGGCTTATTGCATAAAATCGAGCAGCTATGTCAACAAATTGATGTTCCTGTAATCGCTAAAGAAGTAGGCAACGGTATTTCTAACAGCATGGCAACTAAGCTGGTGGATGCAGGAGTAAGCATAATCGATGTAGCAGGTGCAGGGGGAACATCCTGGGCAAAGGTAGAAAGCCAAAGAGCCGAGAATAACCTACAGCGTAGACTCGGTAGAACATTTGCTGATTGGGGAATTTCCACCGCTGACTGTATAGTTCAAATTCGGGCGCAGTATCCCGAGTTGCCTTTGATTGCGTCTGGAGGTTTGCGAGACGGCATGGAAGTTGCTAAAGCAATTGCTCTGGGAGCAAATTTAGCTGGATTGGCTTTTCCTTTCTTGCAAGCAGCAGCGGAATCTGAAGCAGCGATCGACGAGTTAATTGAATTATTAATTGCCGAAATTAAAACCGTTTTATTCTGTACTGGTAATCCTAATTTATCTGAACTAAAGCGATCGCCATCTTTGATTAAAGTGAATTAGTCAACTAAAGGTTTAAGACTCATGTTAGCTTAAACTTAAATAGCAGCATTCGAGTCTCAATGCACAATTGAGCCATTAATTGAATTACTTTACTAATTAGCGCAATTAAAACTGTTGTGTTACTGACTGAAAATGTGATCTAGTTGAGTTCAGTTAAGGCGATCGCTATCTTCGCTTAAAGTTAAATAATCTTCTTTTCGGCATCTTAAAATAACTAAAAAGAATAAATATATTATAACCAAAAATTATCTTTGTGATCAACTGTATTTTGCTCACTAGAATCTAACAATTTGTTAAAAACCAAAAGATCTTTGATGATTTGACAACCCTACATTCAAACATTTAAGCTGATTTAAACGAAGAACTTCTGACAAAAAGAAAATTTAGTCAGGTTTAATTTTTGCTCGAGTTATCGAACTACACATAGTATCAATGAGTCTAATTAGTTTACTCAAGAATTCACTAACCAACAAGCTAACAATAAATCAAACAAGATTACTCCGTAATATTGTCGAACCACCTTTTCTATATTCGCAACTGTCCAAACATTCAGTGCTTATTTTAGGTTGCCAGCGTAGCGGTACTACCTTGACATTTTTGATCCTTAATTCTCATCCACAGGTTAAAGGAATTGATGAATCTGAAAGTAACTATTCTTTTCCGCACCAAAATGTTTTATATAACAACTGCAAAAACAATTATTTAACTTGTCTAAAATTACCCAATCAAACCTTTAATTCAAAATATATACTACAACATTTTCCTCAAACTAAAATTATTTGGCCAATACGCAATCCATACAGGGTCGTTTCTTCCATGCGCTCATTTGCCATTCAAGGCAAAGCTAAACCAGGAAATTGGTTAAAATTTTACGCTCAAAAAGAGCTGCTTAGCTTGAGTAATTTTTTTCCAGAAATAAAAACTTTAAATGTAGCTAATTTAGACGAAGTTTCTTTGGGGGCATATATCTGGAAATATAAAAATTATGCTCTTGAACAATATAAAAAAACAGCTTTAGATATTTTAGTTTTTAAATATGAAGATTTATTGGATAATCCTAGAGAAATTATTGGTAAAATTTTGGATTTTATTAGTTTAAATTGGGATGATATAGTCCTCAATCATCATCAATACTACAATAATGATGCAAAAAGATACCCAGGTGGAACTCGTGGAGATTTCCCGATCAATAAATCGAATAAAAAACGTCAGCTCAATTTATCCCAGCGCGAAATTGCATTAGTAACCTCAATCTGTCAAGATCAAATCATTGCCTATGGGTATAAAAATTTGGGAACCAGTTGAGCAGAGCTTTACGGTATAATTATCTTGGCAAATTTTGGCTCAAGTACAAACTCAAACAACGAATACAACAGAATATTTTAAAATATTAAATAGTGAATATATTCACTATTTTCTGAGTTTTTTTGCTATTAGATACGAAAAATTAACAGATAAAAATTGACCGAAAATTTCTGATACCATTTTTACTAGTTCTTTATATCTATCGATGCTTGATCGATAATCAAAAATGGGTTTAAAAATAGTCGATAATTTTGATGCCACCTTTACGCTTAATTCCGAAACTGAGGTAATTTTATTCAGCTTACTAACTAATAAAACTTTTACAACACAACTTAGTCAGAAACTACACGAAACTGAAATCAAGTTTACAAATTTATTGTTTCAACCGGTTCCCTACAGCCAGCATACGCCGAAAGGAATGCCTAGAGAGTTCGAGCAGTATCATAATTCTGATGAGTACATTATTATTAATGTGCCACCCAACTTTATGTTCCAGGCTAAAATTTTCAAGCCTAGTCGTCTTTGTGCTATTTATCGCCAGGTTAATCACAATAAATAAGTAAACTTAACCTAATTCTCCTAGCGTTCAGAAAACAATCAATTGTCAGCTACTATGTCTACCCAAATTGAAATGCCATCTCTCTCTAGTTTAGAATATCTGCCATATCTAGCTAATGGGTGTATCAACGAAGATGTGCAGGGGAAAATTGGGGTGTACGCCATTTTCAATCAGGCTAAACAAATGCAGTATGTGGGGTATTCTCGCGATGTTTATTTAAGTCTTAAGCAACACTTGATTCGGCAGCCTCAAAGTTGCTACTGGGTAAAAATACACACTATTGCTCGTCCTAGCCGTAAGATTCTAGAAGAAACTGCTTCAGCTTGGATGGAAGAAAATGGCGTAACTCCTAGAGGAAATAGTACGGACAAATCATTTTGGACTGAACCTATTGATGCTAATCCTGCTATGACAGAGTTAGAAAAGGCACAATATCAAGAAAGTGAGGCAATAAACCAAATTAAAATAAGAAAAAAAGTCGCCAGACGAGTAGAGGCTGAAATTCTAGAACAGTTGAGAAATCGTGGCGTTAAAATGGACGTTAGATTTAATCCTAAACTAAAAGAAAAAGGTTTACTGGATTTAAAGTAACTAACTTCTGCCTTTAATATCGAGATTATCACCATCTTGGCTCACTTTAAAGTAACAGTAGTCAAGTTGTTGTTAGATTAATAGCCATTCATCCCAGATAAAATATGAAAGCTGCACTGCTAAATAATCGCTATCGCATTATTAGAACCTTGGGTAGGGGAGGCTTTGGCGAAACATACCTCACAGAAGATACTCATATGCCGTCAAGACGCAAATGCGTTCTCAAGCAGCTAAAACCTATTGTTAAACAGCCTAAAGTTCCTTTATGGATGAAAGAACGGTTTCAACGCGAAGCAGCAATTCTGGAAGAGTTAGGTGAGGGCAGCAGTCAAATTCCTCAGCTTTATGCCTATTTTTCTGAGTCGGAGAAATTTTATTTAATCCAAGAATGGATTGAAGGCTTGACATTAGATCAATATTGGTCACAATTCGGTAATCTGCATCGTGATGAAGTTAGGCAGATACTGTTACAGCTTTTGCCAGTACTAGAGTATATTCATAGCCGTCGCATTATTCATCGGGATATCAAACCTGAAAATATTATTTTACGCCAGGGAGATAACCTACCTTTTTTAATTGATTTTGGTGCGGTCAAAGAAGCAATGGCAACAGAAGTGAATCATAATTCGGGAAATACTACCTATTCAGCTTCAATTGGTACTCCTGGGTATATGTCTTCAGAACAGGCAGCAGGCCGTCCGATCTACTCCAGCGATCTATACAGCTTAGGGTTAACCGCAATTTTCTTATTGACAGGAAAATCTCCTCATGAATTAGAAACTGACCCCCATAACGGAGAAATAATTTGGCAAGAACACGCCCCTAATCTTGATTTAGAACTAGCTGCGGTAATCGATAAAGCAATTAGATTTCATCCTCGCGATCGCTTTACTACTGCCCGAGAAATGCTGAACGCGCTCAATACTGGGATTAAGGCTAGTACGGTTACTCACCCTACAGGGGTAACCTTGAATGTTGCCCCCAACAGAACTGTTACGGATGATTATGCTGCTAATAATGGTCGCAATACCATGCTTTTTGAGCCAAAGCAGGCGAAACGCAAAAAACGCGGTTTGTTAACTACTGTCGGTCTGTTTTTGTTAATCGCTACAGGAGTTGCAGCTGGAACATTTGCCACAGGGTTTGCGGTTATCTCTAGCTTAATGCGATCGCCAGAAAATCCAGCACCAGAAGAGGTACAACCGCCATCTCGCCAACCAGATTTATTTTCTGGAACAGATACGGAGACAGAAGCGGCTCAAACCGAAACAGACCCAGAACAGGATGCACTTACCAAAGCTCAATTAGCCAGAATTGCCGAAAAAGCTAAACAGGAGCAACCAGAACCGGAATCAGTAGTGGAGGAAGAACAACCAGAAGCCGCGAGCAATGAAAAACCACCAAAAACTTTGGCAAACATCAATTTAGACCCAACGGCAGAGATTAATATCCCCATCTTGACTACAGGAACGTCCGAAAGCCAACTGGTAAGTACTTTAGGACAGCCTAATTCCCAAAGAAGAGGATGGCGAGCCAATAGTAAGGTTTTGGTCTACTATGACGTAATTCCCGATCAGGTAAATTTAAGCTATCAATCAGACGATACGGGCAGAATTAGACAAACAGACATTGCTCTAAATCCGTCTGTTAGCTTGGGCGCAATGCAGGAAACTCTGGGGAGAATGTTGGGAGGCGATGCTCCTGGTGAAGTTAAAGAGAAACTCCGTAGCGTCTATGATCGCCAGACTAACTTTAGCTTTTTTAAAGTAAATAATTTAGAGGGCAAAGTTCAGCGAGATTCAAAAGATCGCATCAATATTTCAGTCTGGGAGCCAGGATTTCAATAAGCGACTGTCTGGCAAATGCGCTGTATATTTATCTCCTCAAGACAACAGAGTTAGGTGATGTGGAATTACTCAGACAAAGCAAGATTGCCCTTCTTTAGTTAAATGTTTCTGGTATATGGTTTGAGTATGATAGATGAAATATTATTCAAATAATTGATCCGAATGAAGGAAAGGTCTGATTCCACTTCCAATATTAGTTCAGAAAATATAGTAGAACTAGAAAACGGCAAAGCCCAAATAGACGAAGAATCTTTATCTTTAGTTAAATCCGAGTCAACAGAATCTAGCAAAATTAAGCGAACTCCCTTTGTCAAAAAAAATCCTGGTCGTCAGATCAGTTTTTCTCAATCACAACTAATTGTGATCACCTTGTTATTGATGGGGTTAGGCTTATGGTTTCGCCTTCCCTGGTTAGGTTTAACTGGTGCGATCGCCGCTTTGTTACTTTCTTTGGGAGTAGTGTTTACTTCCGTAAGAGTTTGGGTAATTAAGTTTCTTACCGTCCAAGAAAGAAGAACAATTCTGGCGTTTATTGGCTTTATTGGCGCGATCGCGGGTTTATTTAATTATCTGGGAGTCTATCGTAATATTGGCGGCTGGTTAACTCAGTTCAAATATGATGAATTTGGTTCTTGGGCAGAGTGGATTGGTGCTGTTGGTCAAATAGCGATCGCTATTTTGGCGGTATATGTCGCTTGGGCGCAATATGTAATTTCCAAAGATTTAACCATTCAGCAAAATCGAATTACCCAACAGCAAACTATTGACGCTTACTTTCAGGGTGTTTCCGATCTGACCTTAAATGAAGAAGGTTTATTAGAAGATTGGCCCCAAGAAAGAGCGATCGCCGAAGGCAGAACCGCCTCGATTATTTCTAGCATCGATGAAAATGGTAAAGCAAAAGTCATTCGTTTCTTATCTCAATCTCGCTTACTAACACCTCTACAGCGGGATAATCGTCTAGGCAGAGCCATCCTAGATGGTAGTGGTGGATATTCTGAAGATCGCGCTTATGGAACTAGAGTTATCGATCTAGGGGTCATGCTGGCAGGAGCTTATTTAGTGGGACAAGACCTGCGCTGGGCAGAGCTAAGTGAGGCTAATATGGTTAGAGCTAACCTGAGCCAATGCGACTTAATTAAGGCCAATCTTGCTCGTACTGTTTTGTATGAAGCAAATTTAGCCGGGGCAGATATTAAAGGGACTCGTTTATTTTATGGTTCAGTTGAAACCGCTAGCCCTCGAAGTATTACTGCTCAACCAGACTACCAAACAGGAAAGTATACAGGCGTTGTCGTTGAAAAAGCCAATCTTTCGGGAATTAAAAGAATGAGTGAGGAACAGCGTTATTATTTGTGTTCTTGGTGTGGTGAAAAGTCTCGCTCTACTGTGCCAGGAGGTTGTGAGGGGATTCCCAATAAGTTAGGCAGATAAGCTATGAGCGGTTTTGATCTTGAGACAAGATAAATATGTGCAATACATTCAATTTAGTCAGGGCGAATTGTAATTCGCACTGACAATACTCCATACCATAACCTTATTATGGTAACTCAAGAAAATCAGCCACAACACTGACAAACTCAGAAGTTGATTCATAAGGAAGTACATTGCGCCCAGGAATGATGCAACCCTGTCCCTGAGGCAGATGGGATTTGTAGGCATTTAATCGTTCTGATACTGTTTCGGGTTTACCTTCACGACTAATACTTGAGGTTTGTTCCCCAAAGACAACTAGAGTGGGTTGAGTAATTTGAGCGATCGCCGAAGCATAGTCTTGGCGCCAAAAACCCGCTAAAAAAGAAAATACCGCATAGCGACTTTGAAGATCCGCTGCCCCCTCGGTTAACTCATCTAACCAAGAGTGATCGACTTGTTCGGCATCAGCAAATAGTTGGCGGATTGAAAAAGATTCGATAAACTGACGACGACGTGCATAACGATAAAAAAGATTACCTAAGCCAAGGGGAGAATCAAATAGTAAATTCCACAGCAGTTTTTGCTGTCTTGGTTTGGCAGCGTCAGTTATAGTACGCCAAGCAGGAGGCGCAGATAATACCAACCCTTGAATCAAATCAGGCTCTAAAAATTGCCCTAGCTCGATCGCAATGGGAAATGAAGCGCCTTGAACCACCAAAGTCACAGGCGTTTGAATTACAGTCTCAATAAAGTATTTTAGTTGAGTTGCCCAATCACTAGGATAATAAGCTACCGAAGGCATTTCAGACTCACCGCAGCCTAATAAATCGGGGTTATAGATGATTGAATCAGGATTTTGTGCTAACCAAGTTTGAATAAAGCGTTGCCAAAATGTTCCAGATAGTCCCACCCCAATAGGATGAATCAAAACTAATGGGGATGCTCTAGATACCTTGTTTGAGCCAAAAACCGTATAGGCACAGCGAAAACCTTGCCAAGAATAAAATTGAGAGGAATTAGAATTAGTCATGCCTCTATATATATTATTTTGCGAGTAATTGTAGGTAGATTTTATAGTTTTCTTGGTAACAACAGCAAAAGATGATCTTGACTAAATTAAGGTTTTTATTTAATTGCTCACCAGTTTGGAGCGCATTTATGGCTGCCAGGACTTGAGAATATCTGTAGATTAATTAATCAAAACAAGGCAAAATCCTAGCATGTTTCAATCTATAACCAGGTTGATTGAAGAGGCTATTCACCCTAAAAGCAATTATAACTTGATAATCTTGATAGACTGTCAAAAGGCAAAAAAAGCGATCGCCATTGAGTTCAAACTTGATGCTACAGTTTGAGCCTGGCTTTTTGAGCAACTAATGCTTACCAATCATCAACTTCAGTTTCCCTGTGCAATAATGAAATAGCCAAGGAGATAGCTTTGGTGACTCCTGCATCACTTTCTCTAGTTAAAGCGTTTTGCAATGGTGTAATTGAACTGCGATCGCCGATCTTCATTAAGGAGAGGGCTGCTGATTTGCGAGTTTCTGCTTCAGGATGATGAAGTAATTCAATCAAGGCAGGAATTGCTGGTTGATATTTTAAATTACCTAATACAGCTGCGGCTTCACTACGAACATTAACTGCGGTATCTTGCAAAGAGCTAATCAATAGATGTAGTGCTTGGAGATCATCGCGATCTTCTTCCGCCACCTTAGAGATCGCGCCTACCACTGCTGCTCTAACTTCAGGTGAATCTGAGGCATATGCAGCGTATAGTTTATGCTTAGCTTTTGCGCCAATAAACGCTAATGCCCAAGCTGCATGACCTTTGTTACTCTCACTCGAATCAGGTGAGGCTAATACCCCTAATAATGGCGTTACCGAGGCTTCTCCTGTACGAGCGAGTGCGCCAATAGCGGATGCTTGGACTACTGTATCTTCATCGTTAAGCAGCGCGTAAATTAAATGAGGAACAGCTTGAGGATCTTCAATTAACGTCAAAGTTTTTCCTGCTGCTCTTCTAACAACTACATTAGAATGATGCAATAGAGCCTCAATTAGAGGATCTACCGCAGATTTGCCTACCGCTCCTAATGCCTCAGCAAAGCCCAATCTAACTAGCCCTCTAGTATCCCCTAAACATTGCACCATCTGCCAAATTAACTGTCGATCTTGATGATCAAAAGTATCACGAGCAATTTCTTGATTCACTCTTGATAAGAGTTGCTCGGTTTCTTGATGAGAAAGTAACAGTGTTTCGCCATTTTTAATTGCATCAGACATCTCAGTCATTTAATCACTCGCAGTCAGGTTAGCCTGTTGTTCTCTGATTCGTTGCAGTTTGGCATCAATGTCGGCAAGCTGTGGTTCTAATTTAGCCATAGTTGCTTTTTTGGATAGCTTAGCTTTTTTGGCGGCTTCCATAGTTTCGTTAACCAAACGTTCGCGATATTTTTCAAATTCGTTAATCAGTTCAGCTAAATCTGCTGCCGTTACGGGAGTTTTCGCCATATTCTTAATGTTTCTTAAACTAACTGAGTTTAGTATTTGATCCTGAACTTATGGGGTTAATTTTCTCAGATTGTTTGCTAACAGTAAACTACCCAAGATTAACCCAGACAGAAAGTTATAAACTATTTATTAATTAGAATCGATTATTAAATTTATTAAAGTAATGGATAACAGATTTTCTAATATATTTAACTTAACTGAAGATCAGGCGATCGCGCTGTTGAAAAAGCCTTTAAATACCGAGGATGGAACATCCGAACGTTATGTAGGCGCAGCACACCTAATTAACTTTCCTACCGAAAGAGCGATCAATGCCCTCATTGAAGCAATTAAAGATCCCGATCCTGCCTTAGAAAATCGCATCGCCAGACGTAAAGCAGTAGAAAGTTTAGGACGGTTAAAAGCAGTTCAAGCAATGCCAGTACTCAAGTCTTGTTTAGCAGACGAAGATCCACTAACAGTAGAAAATGCAGTCTGGGCAATTGGCGAAATCGGTACAGAAGATGAATCTATCCTAGAAGCGATCGCCGAACTACTAACCAAACCCAATCAAACCTATCGCGTGATTATCCATACTCTAGCCAACTTTGATTATAAACCAGCTATAGCCAAAATAGAGCCTTTTACTAATGATCCTGATGAAGCGATCGCCAGCGCGGCGATCGCCTCTATAGCTCGCTTAACTGGCAACCTTAGTCAGATGGATCGCGTAGCTGAGTTTCTCCAGCATAGTAACATCAATGCCAGACGCGCCTGCATTCAAGATTTAATTGACGCGGAGTATTACCCAGCAATTTCGGCAATTGCCAAAGCACCAATTTCTGTAGTCTTTCGCCTACGTGGTATCAGGCTATTGGCAGCCAAGGGTTTAGCTACCAATAAAATTAGTTTTGCCGAGATTGAACCTAGCTTGGATCGCATAATTTGCGATCGCCCCCAAGACATTGAAATGGTACACGAATACGACCAAGCACCATCTATAGAATTCTTGATCAGAGAACTTTACCATACAGACTTTGGACGTTGCTATTTAGCAGGCAAAACCCTGCTTGAAATTTATCCAAACGAGTCAACGACAGCACTATTACAGACTTATGCCGAGGAAGCGCATAATGACTATGGCGCACATTTTCATGTGATTAAATTATTAGGTTTACTCAATCACCAGCCTAGTTACGATTTAATCGTTCAGGCTTTGCACAATACATCTCCTCAGTTTCAAAAATCTCGCGCCGCGGCAGCGATCGCTTTAGGAAATCTTCAGGCCACTCAAGCTATTCCCCTGCTTAAAGAAGCTCTAAATACGCCAATTTTTGAGCTTAAATATGCTTGTCTTTTAACATTAGAACAATTAGGCGCAAGCTGTTGGACAGAAGTAGCAGATGATCAACATCTTTTGATCAAGGCTAAAGCAAATTACAAAATGAATTAAACAAATACTAATATCAAAAGCAACTGCCTTATTTAATTTAAATTTATGAGTTCACGCCGATTTATAACTAAAGGGGAAGATTTGCCACAGTGGGATGCGCCTATTAGCCATGCTGTAGTGGTTAATAATATTTGTTATGTAAGTGGACAGCTGTCGGTAGATAATTCAGGAAAATATATTCCAGGTACAATTTTAGAAGAAGCAGAGTGTGCCTTTGGTAATTTTTTCGCAGCAATTACAGCTGCGGGTTTTACTCTTCAAGAAATCGTGTTTATCGACCTAGCGTTTATTGATTTACAAGATATATCAATAGTCAATCAATTGTTTTCCAGCTATTTCGCATCTGAACGGAAGCCTGCTAGAACCATTTATCAGGCCGCTGCTTTACCTTTTGGTGGAAAAATTAAGGTAACAGGGGTTGCGATCAGAGATAGTTATTCAACATGAGAGATCACAATCGTCAAAAAATAGTTTGGCAATTTTCTCAAAGTCAACCAATGCTGGAAGAAGGTCAGGTTCATATTTGGCGCGCTAGCCTTGATTTACCTACCGTAGTAATTGATCAGTTGACTACTTTTTTATCGCCTGATGAAATAGAGCGAGCAAATAAATTTCGCTTTGTCCCGCATAAAAGAAGATTTATTGCGGCCCGAGGTATTTTAAGAAAGTTGTTAAGTAATTATCTGCAAATAAGTCCCCATGATTTAGAATTTAAATATGGCAATTGCGGTAAGCCTCAATTAACAGGATGCAAACAAGATAGTCCTCTAAAATTTAATCTTTCTCACTCTGGAGCATATGCCCTTTACGGCTTTACCTATCATCATCCTATTGGAGTAGATCTTGAATACATCAGAGAAATGCCAGATGCAGTTAAAATTGCCCAGCGTTTTTTTTCTGAGCGAGAATATAGATTAATTAATAATGTTGAAGATTCGCAGAAATCTGAAGTATTTTTTAAGTTGTGGACTGCAAAAGAAGCTTACTTAAAAGCGATAGGTACGGGTCTAGCAGGTTCATTAGCCAATGTCGATATAATTCTCGACTGCGTTCAATCTCCACGCCTCCTGGCAATCAAAGGAAGTAAAGCAGCGGTAAGCAGCTGGTCAATCTACTCCTGTATTCCTGCCACAAGCTATATAGCAACAATGGCAGTTAAAACTTCGATACCCTTTAAGCAAATTAATTTCTGGCATTGGCATCAAGATTGTTTCCCAATTATTCCTGACTGATTGCACCTTGTAAACAATACTCTTGAAAACCCCATAAGTATTAAAATCAATGTATGATTTTTTATGAATTCTTAATATTATAGTAAGCAGGATTTAGCACGAGAAAATTTCTATGACGACAATTACCTTTGCCAAGGAAAATCAAGAAGTGATCGCTGCACAGGGATCAAATTTACGCGAGAAAGCTCTTCAAAATCGAGTTGATATTTACACCTTAGGAGGTAAGCTCAGAAATTGTGGTGGTTATGGGCAATGTGCGACTTGTATTGTTGAAGTTGCTGAAGGCATGGAGAATTTATCTCCTAAAACAGATTTTGAAAAGCGCAGATTAAAGAAAAAGCCTGATAACTATCGTTTAGCTTGTCAAACTCTAGTCAATGGTCCAGTCACTATAATCACCAAACCTAAGCCTTCTAAGAAGAAATAAAAATAAACATTGTCTATGCAGCTATTCCCTAAGTAATGATATTCTAGATGTGAATGTTGTTTTAATAATTACTTACTTAGGAGCTGCTATTATATGGAAGTTAATGATTTGGGATTTGTAGCTACAATCCTATTTGTTTTAGTTCCTACCGTCTTCCTGCTAATTCTTTTTATCCAAACAAATAAAGATCAAAGAGAAAATTAAAATAATTTGAAACCCAAAATAATTTATCTTATTGAGTCAAAGCTTGACCATATAAAAGAGGCTATGCCTAACTGCAGAAGAAAGTCGTATTGAAGTGCAAAATAATTTATTTGATTATTGCGTCGGCTAGGGTGCAGAACTTTTATTTATATGTTCAAAGTTGACTCTATTTTTTTGTCTAAAAAACGCTAATATTTCAATTCTTAGCAGACTTTATCAAACGAACTATTTTAATAAAGTCTTGTTGAATATTTTCTTTGTTATTAGGATTAAGAACAGGAATATGTACAAAAATACAGGGGATGTCAGTCTTTTCAGTGTAGAGATATCTTAGTACTTGATAATATAAACCTTCACAGACAAAGTTACCAGCATCATGACTAATTTTAGTATTATTTAAACAAGTTACTAGATTATCTAATTGAACATTAGTAACAAGGCAATCTTTGTCACATCTGGCATTAGATTCTAGAGTTAATTCATCTCTAGATTCCGCCATTCCACAACAAATAATACCTTGAGGATTTTGGGTTTTAATCGATTTAATGACCTGCTGAGCAGCTAATTCTGTATTGACAGGAAGCTTTCTAAGAAAATGGCAAAGATGAGCATAGACTGGTTGCTTTTGGATTATTTTTAACAAGTCATCAGCAGAATTCGATTTTTGATGAGGTAGCCATGTTTGAAAGGATGTTAGCAGAAGTTGAGGAGACATTGTTGCGTAATAGGCATTTTTATAAGTTTGATTATTTATAGCAGTCGAAGCAAAGGTTAATACACGTCAATCAAAAGCTAAAAGCTAGTTTTACAACTAACGTCCTAATCTATCGTTCACTTGATATATTTGGTGTTAGAGCTACAGATCTCTGGTTAAATTAAGCGACTCTCCATAATTAAGGTTTCTGAGCCGATCGCTCAAATCCCAAGCAGGTTGTAGTTGTCCTGGTTGAAAAGTACGACTCATTACAACATAGATTGAAGTGCGATCGCAACCGATATCTGCTGTCACCACATTATCCCAAGACTCAGCAGTCAGGCGATCTTCAATCTGCCAATGCCCGTTTTGCCAAGCTAAGCGACGAGAGAAGCTAAACGGAGTTTTTTGTTTGCCTGTAATCAGAATTTTTTGTAAAATACGCCGAATTAAATTCGGAAAATAACGTCCTAAAGATAACATTACTACCCGCAGCATAATTAAGTTTTTCGGGTTCATCTGCTTTTGTTTCGCCCAGCCAAGATTACCCGCGATCGCAATTTGATCGGCCCCAAGGTGAACTTGGTAATTATCTACCAAATGCCCCACGGCGTTTCTCCGTTTGTTGCCATCTTGCACGAGTAAAGAAAACTGCGTATCAGAAGCAACCAGCTTGTTATCGCGGAATAACTTAAACACACCACCTTTGTTGAGCGCTAAATATAGTTCTGTATTGTGGCGGCGATCAATTAAAATACCCCCTTGTTTTAAATGAATCCTGCCAGGAGTTCGAGGCTGTAGCGGAGGGCGACTAGAGATAAAGTCACGCCAGGCTAAAAAATAGTTCCAGGTATGATGTCCAATAATGCGATCGTCGGCATAGCAAGAACCTAAACCATTAGCTAATCCCTGTAAAAAGCGGTCATTAATATTTAAAGCGACTGGTAGCCACTTACCTACTAGTTCAAAACCATGAGGGAAAAAGTTATAAGTATTACGACTGGTATACTCTCCACCATAAGAACCATCGGGATGCACAAACTCCGCCGCTAACTTTACGGCTGAGGCGATCGCGTTTTTTAACCTCTCACTCTTGTTTAATTCATACACCCGCGCTAAACAAGAAATAGTCAGAGTATGGTATCCAGGATCGCAACCTTCATACTCAATAAACCAACCTTCAGGATTTTGCCAGGACAATACCTGTTCTAAACGTTCTTGCTTACTATCATCCCAGCGATCTGTTTTAAGTAGTTTACCGACCAACTCCAGACAAAGCACGATTAAAGCCTGATGATTTGTTAGCCGTCCGCTTTCTTGATGTTTCGCTAGCCAGTCTGCTCGTCTGCGGAAAAAATCCAGAACTGCTTCAGAATGCTCCAAGCTCATTAGGCTAGTGCTTTCGAGACAGGCAAGCAAAGAAAAAGCGGCTGCGCCTGCTGCTCTTTCATAGGGGAAGTAATCATCACAGGAACCATTAGCATGACTACTCCAACAAGCGTAGTTAATTCCTGCTTTAACCCACTCTTTAATCATAGGCTGCTGGTAATAAATATTTCCTGGCAGATCGCAATGATGCGCCAACGCCAACGGATAAACGAACTCTTGAGACATTCCCGCTGGGAAATCAATCACCTT
The DNA here is from genome assembly GCA_020692205.1 of Myxosarcina sp. GA_180221_E-2-1-MAG-40_15. Lineage (GTDB taxonomy): Bacteria > Cyanobacteriota > Cyanobacteriia > Cyanobacteriales > Xenococcaceae > Waterburya. The sequence goes on along the minus strand of JAIMKV010000013.1, from coordinate 57,471 downwards.
ATATTGCCAAAAAGTGCGATCAAAACAACCATAGGTGGGACTGTGAGGATTGCGATCTAAAAGAGTCAGAATTTTGGGAATCTGCGCCAAGGCTTCGCGAGCAAATAAGTCTCTGTTACTCATGGAATAGCTTTTAGCTTTTAGCTTTCAGCTAATTTTGGCATAAAAATACTGCCTTTAGTTCAATAGTACGATCGCGAATTACTTGAATTTTTTGCCCACCAAAATCATCGAGATTTTCGGTAGTTGCGATCGCAACTAATCTTATTATTTACTTATTCTACTGTCTCCACCGCTTCCACTGGTTCTGTAGTTGGTGTCGATTGCTGCTGTTCCAAGATTTTTTGCTGTTGAAGACGCTTAAAATCGGATACTGAATTATTGATCTGCACTTGAGACTGTTGATTAAACTCGGCGGCGCTAGGGCCATTTAATTGCTGGGCGCGGTGCATTAAATCTAAAGGGTTTAATCCCGCAGGTGCATCGCCATAAAGCGGGTCTTTTTCATTTGATTGATAACCCTGTTCATCAGTTCGAGTTTGAGCCACAGCAGATGAACTGAATCCTGCTATTAAGCTCAAAGCCATCCCCAGAGAGAGACTTAGACTAAGTTGCTTGCGACGATTAAGTTTAAACATAATTACACCTCATCATAAAAATTAAAGTTATTTTTTAGGCAAAACGGCGACGTAATAATGGCTGAATTGCTAATAAGACTAGAGCATCAAAAGCCAGTAATACTAGGATAACAGCACCAAAACTAAATCCGAACCAGGGAGTATTCATAACAATACTATTAATTGCCCAATCTCCATGACCATAAATATAGCGAATGGGTTCGATCGCATAGGTCAACGGATTAAGACTAGCAATTACCTGTAGCCAGCCAGCCATAAAGCTAAGCGGTGCTAGGGCAGTACTAGCGAATAGCAGAGGCAAGTTAGTCACAAAAATCACGGCAATTAGTTCAATATGACCAGGTAAAGCAAAAGCCAAGCCTAGACTTAAGGCTGTAACTCCTAAGACAATTAAAAAAACTATTAGCGCGATCGCACTTATGCCGACAATTCCTGGTAATCCTGCACCTAAAATAGCACTAGCCAGGACAATCACTGCGGTTTGGATAAAGCTTAAAGCGATAATATAAATTGTTGAAGCTGCAACAATTGAATAACGGGAAGATAATGGCGCAACGAGTAAACGGTTTAAAAAACCAAATTCCCGGTCAAACATTACGGGTAATCCTGCATTTAATGCCCCAGAGAAAGCTGCAAAGACAATTAATCCTGGTGCCAGAAATTTGGCATAGCTTAAGTCGTTACCAAATAAGTTTGCCGGTGCTTTGCTAAACAATGCGCCAAATAGAATTAGCCACATAAACGGTTGAATCACGCCCGCCACCAAAGTCGAAGGACGACGTTGCAGTTGAATAAATAGACGTTTGGTCAGAGCTAATGTTTCCTGAATAAAATTACCCAGAGAATTACTTGACTCACTATTTTGTCTGCTGATACTAATATTAGGTGCTAAAGCCGACTTAATTTTGCTACTAGAGATAGATTGACTCATAATTATTGATGCTAATGAATTGTGGGAGACTAACTTATCTTAAAAGCTAATAGCTAAAAGCTACGAGCAGACCAATTAAAAATCTTGCTGATTAATAAACAACGATTATTTCATTTGCTGTTTTTGCTCTTTTTTCAAGTCTCTAGTGCTAGCTGCTGCTAATTCTGCATCCATGATGGTTCGCCCTGTTGCTGCCAGATATACATCATCCAGGCTGGGGCGAGACTGCGCCAGACTAAAAGTTGGTAGCTCGACTTCTGCCAAAGACTGCTCAATTTTACTGAGTGAACTCTGTCCAGATTTGACAATTAAGTTAAGAGAATTGCCCTGAACAGAATTAATAATTACTTCTTCAACAAAGGGTAAAGATTCTAAAATATGCTTGGCTTGATCTGCTTCTTCTTCCGAGGTAAATTCTCGAATGCGTAAAGTCACCCGATCGCCCCCTAGCTTGTCTTTTAGTTCTGATGGTGTTCCTTCGGCAATTACTACCCCCCGATCAATAATTGCCAAGCGATCGGCTAGAGCATCAATTTCTTGTAGATAATGGCTGGTAATTAGTACGGTTGTCCCTGCTGCTCGCAACTCTTGTAAAAACTGCCACACTACCATCCGACTTTCAATATCTAGACCGACGGTAGGCTCATCTAAAACTAATACTTCAGGCTGGTGTAGCAATCCTGCTGCTAAATCTAGACGTTTGCGAATCCCGCCAGAATACGTGCCTGTTTTCTTGTCAGCATATTCTTGGAGTCCTAACACCTCGATTAGCTGCTCGATGCGATCGCCAATCATGGATTTAGGTAGATGATAGAGTGCGGCCTGTAGCTTTAATAATTCTCTTCCTGTCAAAACCTTATCGATCGCTACTTCCTGAGCTACATAACCCAGTCTTTGCCTTACTGCTTTGGGCGAGGCGATCGCACTAATTCCCCCCACCTCAATTTTGCCCTGGTCAGGTTTCGCCAGAGTACACAAACAGCGAATCGTGGTGGTTTTACCCGCACCGTTTGGACCTAATAGACCAAAGATCTCGCCTGGCTCAACGGTAAAAGAAATGTCCTTTACCGCCTGGACATCGCCATAGCTTTTTTGGAGGTTTTTGATTAAAACGGCAGCAGCCATACTATCTAAAAAATGTTTTGTCTATATTTTATACATTTATTGTAATAGTTTAGCTTGAGTTATAGATCTTAAGTGTTTACTTACATCGCGCTTAATACTGCACTGATTCAACCTGAGTCGTTGTTGATTGAGCTTGAGCCAATTCATGAGGAGCAACACATTTTAAGTACTCATTAACTACATTTTTAGCTGTGCCAATCATTCTGATTTGTCCCTGTTCCATCCAAATAGTTTTGTGGCAATTTTTGCGAATCAATTCCATCGAGTGAGAAACAAGCAGCACGGTAACGTGATCTTGCCAAAATTCTTCCATTCTTTGGCTACACTTGTTTTTAAAGCTGACATCTCCTACAGAGAGTACTTCATCCAAAATCAGAATGTCTGGTTTTACGTCAGTGGCGATCGCAAATCCCAAACGGGCAGTCATCCCTGAAGACAATCCTTTAACAGGTACCAAAGCATAGTTTTCCAATTCGGCAAATTCTAAGATAGATTTGACTCGGGATTTCATTTCTGCTTGGGAATAGCCCAACATTACTCCGTAGAGAATAATGTTATCTAGCACCGCTAGTTCACTGTCAAACCCTGCACCAAGTTCGATTAAGGGGGCAATTTTCCCTTTGACCCTGACTATGCCAGAGGTAGGCTGGAGGATGCCCGAAATTAGCTTAAGCATAGTAGATTTGCCCGAACCATTAGCTCCAATAATGCCAATCTTCTCTCCACGCTCAATAGTCAGGCTAATATTATCTAAAACAATTTTTTTAGCTGGATGACGATATTTACCTTCCAAGAGAGAAAGCAACGTTCTTTTAAGATCGTAGGAGAACTCTTCTTGAGTTCTGCGCCACAAAGATACCTCGTCTAATCTAATTGATTCTTGCATTATTTAATTTATTTCTTATAGTAGATCCATAAATTGAGAACGCCAATTAGCAAAAGCAAATGCCCCGATAACTAGAACAATTAGACCACTGCTTAAACTGTGAGCAATCAAAGTCAAGTCGGGTAAATCGCCAGAAAGAGAAATCTGACGAATACTTTCAATAATCGGTAGGATCGGATTTAAAATTAAAAATCTGCTGACAGCTTGAGGAACAATGTCAACTGGATAAAAAATTGGTGAGCTAATCCACAATAAAAAGGTCAGTAACTCATAAAAATACGATAAGTCACGGAAAAATACATAGAGCGCGCTCATTAACATGCCAATTCCCGTGCAAACTAAAACTAGACCGATTATAGGCAACAGTAAAGCAACTACATTAATTGGGCTTTTAGAAATAATCAGGGTAATTAAAGCCAGTAAAGGAAAAGCACCCATGAGTAATTGAAAGACATTAGCCCCAATAGTAGACAGAGGAAAAATAAATAATGGTAAGCGAATTTTATTAACTATGCCGCCGTTTTCTACTACACTAGCAAGTGCTTGAGCTGTGGAAGCAGAAAAGAAATTAATAACTATTAAACCAGTAAAGGCAGCTAAGACGTAATTGAGAGCAGAGTTATTATAGTATTGGGCAAAAGTAGTGCCAAAAATTGCCGTATACAGAGCTGTCATTACCAGAGGATTTAATAAAGACCAGTAGATACCTAAAAAAGACCCCCGATATCTTCTTTTTAAGTTACGCCGCATTAAAACAATGAATAATTCGCGATACCAAGATAATTCGCGATTTTGCAGATTTTTAGGAATTAATGTCACCATATAGTGATTATTTTCTGAGTTTTACTTATGGGACGTATTGTAGTCAAAAGTAGCCAAGAAAATGATAATGAGTTTTTTAGTTTTGCTTGATTTAGACAGTAACTATAAACTCAACTACTAGTAGATGGCAATATCTCTAATGCGATCTTTGAGTACCTCTGACTTGCAGTTATTAAGGTTCAGTAGCTCCCTTGGCAAGCAAGTCGCATCCGCCTCTGCTGCCTCGCTTCAAAGAAGGGAGATTTTGCTTTAAACTGTGAGATGGCTCATTATAATTCAGCATAAATTGACAGCAATGGAAATCGGGCAAAAAGTAAAAGTTTATCGAATCAAAGATCGAGTAAATAGAAACGTCGCGGGAACATTAGGTAAAGTAGGCACAATTAAAGGATATAGAATGACCGATGGCAGTGGGGTTGGCGTAGTTGTCCAATTTGAAGACCGCAGCTCTACTTGGTTTTTTGAGGATGAAATTAAGCCCGTAAACTAGCCATAATAAATTAAATCCATATCAGACTAAATTTTTAAATATGTCCTTGATCGTCACCTTTTTGGGGAAAGGCGGTACGGGTCGCACCATCAGCGCGATCGCAACTGCCAAAAAGCTAGCTACAGAAGGCAAAAAAGTTCTCTTGCTCGCTCAGGATTCTAGTCCTGCTTTGGGTATGGCATTGGGAGTAACTCCCACTGCTGAACCGCAGGAAATTGACGTTAATTTTGCCGCCATGCAACTAAATTCTGCTGTTTTGTTAGAAAATAGCTGGGAACAGGTTAAGCAACTAGAAGCCCAATATTTGCGATCGCCAATTCTTAAACAGGTGTATGGTCAAGAGTTAGGTATTTTACCAGGAATGGATCGAGCATTAGCTCTCAACACAATCCGCGAATATTACCAAAGCGATCGATACGACGTAATTGTTTATGATGGTACGGGAGGAATCGACACCCTCAGAATGTTAGGCATGCCAGAGATCTTAAGCTGGTATTTTCGTCGCTTTCGCGGCATTTTTGCTGAATCGGATATTGTGAAAACTCTATCTCCTTTTGTTCAGCCAATAACCAGCGCCGTACTAAATACATCCTGGACAGCTAACGACATTTCAGGAAATACTAATAACCCTGCAACTCAGATGCTAGAAGAAGGCACAGCAGCCTTGAGCAAGGGCAACGTTTTTGCTTATCTAGTAACTACTCCAGACCCCGCAGCAATAGCAACGGCAAAATATCTCTGGGGAAGCGCCCAACAAGTTAATTTGGGTGTTGCTGGAATTCTAGTCACTCAAGCAGAGGCTATAGACTCGATAACGACTGAATTTGCTCCCTTGAAAGTTATTTCTGTGCCTAAATACGACGGTGCTAACTGGCAGCCTTTGATAGATGGACTACCAGCTATGGTAGACGTTGACATACCTCAAGCAACTGAGTTTGTCATCTCAGAACGCAAAATTAGGGTTTTTCTCCCAGGACTTGACAAAAAAGATGTCAAGCTAACTCAATATGGTCCTGAAATTACCATTGAGGCTGGAGATCAAAGACGCAATATTACCCTACCTCCTGCCTGGCGCGGTAGTTCGGTGACTGGTGCAAAATTTGCCAATGGTTACTTGGAAGTAACGGTGGGATAGGTAAGCATGAGTAGTAAGATGTCCTTCTTGCTTATGGATAATTTTTAGCTAAGAGCTAAAAGCTAAGAGCTAAAAAACGTTTAAGATTAACTAAGCTGATTCACACCAAGCGTTTAATATCACCATGTCTGATACCACAACTAATCCAGATAAACCTGATAACTCAGGCAATTCTAAGACTCGTCAATTGTTAGGGATGAAAGGTGCAGCCTCAGGAGAAACTGCTCTTTGGAAAATAAGGTTGCAGCTAATGAAACCGATCACCTGGATTCCGCTGATTTGGGGTGTAATTTGTGGTGCAGCTTCTTCAGGCAACTATACCTGGACGCTGGGAAATGTCTTACTAGCAGCAGCCTGTATGTTACTTTCAGGGCCTTTGATGACGGGTTATACTCAAACCGTCAACGAACTTTACGATCGCGAAATTGATGCCATTAACGAACCCTACCGGCCAATACCTTCTGGAGCGATTTCTCTACCACAGGTAAAGACGCAGATTGTGGTTTTGCTGGTTGCAGGATTGGCATTGGCTTATACTTTGGATTGGGCAGTGGGTCATGATTTCCCGACTATTTTTTGTATTGCCTTGGGTGGTTCTTTTGTAGCGTACATTTACTCTGCACCGCCGTTAAAACTCAAGCAAAATGGTTGGTTAGGTACTTATGCTTTGGGTTCTAGCTACATCGCTTTACCCTGGTGGACTGGTCACGCTTTGTTTGGTGATTTGAACTGGACGATCGTGATTCTGACCTTGATTTATAGCTGTGCTGGGTTGGGAATTGCTATTGTTAACGACTTCAAAAGTGTAGAAGGCGATCGCGCTTTGGGGTTAAAATCTCTTCCTGTAATGTTTGGCGTGACTACTGCTGCTTGGATTTGCGTTATTGCGATCGACGTTTTCCAAATCGGCATCAGTGGCTATTTAGTCGCAATTCAGGAAAATCTCTACGCTACTATTGTTTTCCTCTTAGTTATTCCGCAAATCGTGTTTCAGGATATGTATTTTCTCCGCGATCCTTTAGCAAACGATGTTAAGTATCAAGCCAGCGCACAACCTTTCTTAGTCTTTGGTATGCTGTTTACCGGTATTGCTTTAGGACACGCAGGGATCTAAAAGCAAGGCCGAGGCAAAAAAATAATTAGTTGCTAATCCACTTGATTCTCACGAAATAACCTGAATTTCCTGATTTATCAGTTATTTTAGTAATTTTTTCCAGCTTAAGATTAAAAGGAATTGCCGTAGTAATGTATTTTTGGACGTAGATGCCAAGATCGGCGGCGAGATAGTTGGCGGTAAGGGCAGCTAATCCCATGCCCATAATTTGGTGTATGGGCGATCGCGGCAGGGTAAAATGCGCTGTAATTGCCATTCCTGCGGTCAGTATTGCTGCTACAGATGAATTAGTGCCACAGCGAGGATGGAGCGCTAAATTCCACTCTCCTTGTTGTAAACGAGCCAACGCTAAATTAACTGCCCGTCTTAAGTTGAGCGGATCGATTTCACCGTAAAGATAGAATCCTTTTTCTGTAGACAACCCGCCGATAGTCTCGTTATCGGCGGATAAATAGCTAGTAGATAACTTAGTTCTGGGATGGGAATTAATCGTCCCGCTTAACATCCAGACAGTAGCGTGTTCTAAGGCGTGTACCTGACGGATGGTCAAAAACTCTTTTAAGCCAGGAATAAAGCCAAACTGTGCTAATAATTCGGCATCTTGGTGGGGATAAACATCAGGAAAATCAAATTTTGCGTCGGCGTAAGTGGCATCGTTCATGATTCTAAAGAAGCGATCGCTTTAAGTGATGCAGCCAGGGCAATGTTGGCGGAAGTTATCACGCTTGGTGCTTGGTTAAAGCTGTTGTGATTTTAATTTTATTTATTCTATCGACACTAAACAAATCATTGCCATTGATAATATATGGCTATAACTGTTGCACTGTAAATCTCTCTAGGTTTTGTAGCCTGCAACACGATGTTTATTATTTGTTTGTTATTGGGGAAGAAATATTAAGTTAAGTATCTCTGACTAATTGAGACTGGATCAAAGAACAAACATTTATGATTAAAATCTTAGATTTTGCAGCTTGAAGCAGCCTGTAACTGTAGGATATAAAACTAACTACTCCCAGTTGTTCGTTGTTCGATTAAATTATAGAAATGCAGCTATCACCCCAAGAACAAGATAAGTTAACTATTTTTACTGTAGGATTACTCGCCGAACGGCGTAAAAATAAAGGTTTAAAATTAAACTATCCTGAAGCAGTAGCCTATATTTCCTCTGCTATTTTAGAGGGTGCCAGAGAAGGAAGATCTGTGGCTGAATTGATGAGTTATGGAACGACAATACTTAGTCGCAATGAGGTAATGGAAGGTATTGCCGAAATGATTCACGAAGTACAGGTAGAGGCTACTTTTCCTGATGGCACGAAACTAGTCACGGTACACAACCCAATTCAGTAATCAGTAATCAAATTATGATTCCAGGTGAGATAATTACCCAACCAGGGACAATTGAATTAAATGTTAATCGCGAAACTTTAGAACTTGAGGTGGCCAATACGGGCGATCGCCCAATTCAAATCGGTTCGCATTTTCATTTTTTTGAGGTTAATGCTGCACTACAGTTTGAGCGTGAGGCTACCAAAGGGATGCGCCTAGATATTCCCGCTGGTACAGCCGTTAGATTTGAACCAGGGGATGAAAAGACAGTCACCTTAGTTGCGATCGCTGGAACCAGAGAAATTTACGGTTTTAATGGCTTAGTTGAAGGAAAACTTTGAAGTGCAAGGCACTGCTTGGTTCGTACAGAAGTAGTAAATGATGATCTTTCATAATGTTCATGTTCAATGAAAAATGTTGCCCGATTAGGAATAGGTGGCCCCGTAGGTAGCGGTAAAACTGCATTACTAGAGTGTTTAATCCCGATGCTAACTCAGCAGGGTATTGAAGTTGCAGTGGTGACTAACGATTTATTGACTACCGAAGATGCGGATCGTTTGAAAGGTAAAGGGTTGATCGCACCAGAGAGAATTATTGGCGTAGAAACTGGTAGCTGCCCCCACACGGCTATTCGAGAAGATCCCACCATGAATTTGTTAGCGGTAAAAGACCTAGAATTACTTTATCCTCAACTTGACTTGATTTTTATTGAAAGTGGTGGGGATAATCTGGCTTCTACCTTTAGCTATGACTTGGTTGATTCCTATATCTTTGTGATTGATGTGGGGGCAGGGGATGATATTCCGCGCAAAAATGGCCCAGGTTTTATTCAGGCAGATCTAGTGGTGATTAATAAAATTGATCTTGCTCCCTATGTTGGTGCTAATTTGGATTTAATCCGTCAGCAAGCACCACAACACCGCAGAGGAAAACCCATTGCCTACACTAACTGTAAAACCAAAGAAGGTTTGGAACAAGTTAAAAGTTTTATTTTAGCAACGGTTTTATTTCACGTAGGGGCGAATTATTAATAATCTGCCTTCAAGTTAGTGGTAAGGAATGAAAACAGGTATTAAATATCAAAATAATTTAGAGTTAAAACTGCGGTGCGATCAAGCTGGTCAAACAGTTTGTTGGCATCAATATACAACTTATCCCTTGCGTCTATCTTCAACCTTTCGTTTGGAAGGAGTCAACTCCAATCGAGCTTATCATTATTTAATTAATACTTCACCTGGTTTACTTGCTGGCGATAAATTAAATTTGGCTTTGCAGCTTGAATCTGATACTAGTTTATATCTTACGGATCAGGCTGCAACTAAAGTGCATCCTATGCCAAAAATTGATACTAAGGCAGTGGTGAATTATCAAATTACTGTTGCTGCTGATGCTAATTTAGAGTTAGTTCTAGAACCGATTATTCTCTATACAGATTCAGTTTTAGAACAAAATACAGTTATTCAGCTTCACCCAACAGCAAAACTTTTCTTCAGTGAAATTATCTTACCAGGTAGACTAGCTAGAGGGGAATATTATGATTTTAACTATTACTTCAATCGCCTCCAGGTTAGTAATTTAACGGGCAAGTTATTGTTTACTGATGCGATGCGTTTAGAAGGTAAGCAAAATAAATTTAAAGACCATAAACTTTTTGCGTCTTTACCGATTATTGGTAACGCGATCGCCATATTACCCAATATTGATTTACAGTTAATTACGCAACAATTAGAAGATCTAAAATCAATCAACTCTCAAAACATCGAAGTAGCTACAACAATTTTACCGACAAATAACGGTATTTTAATTCGCGCCTTAAGCAATAAAACTATTAAACTAAAAACATATTTTACTGATGCGCTTAATTGCATCCGAACCATAACTAATCAATCCGCTCTACCTTATATTGCTAAATAATCAAGATGACAGAAGTAGCTCAAACATATATCGGAAATATTCAAGATAGTTCAGATTTAGCTGAATTAATTACCATCGAAACTTGTTTAGCAGTAAGCTTACGAGAAAGCGATCGCCATAAGGGTCGAATTCATGCTCATACTAATTCTGGGATAGCAGTAGGGATAATTAAAAGTCGCGATCGCGCTTTGCGTTCAGGAGACATCTTTAAAACTGATTCAGATCAACTGTTATTAATTCACGTCCAAGAACAAGAATTGTTAGTCTTAGATTTGTTGACCATAGATTCGAGTGTTGCTTACACTAAATTAGTTTACCTGGGTCATATTTTAGGCAACCATCATTATCCAATCACGATGCAGGAAAATAAGATATATGTGCAGCTAATTACAGATAAATTAATTCTCGAAAAGCTAATTAATCAATTAAATATTCCTGGGCTACAAATTAACTATCAAAGGCAATCTGACAACCAAGAATTGGCTTTCTTGCACCACAGTCACTAAAAAGCAGCTTCAATTAATTTAATTATTACTTGGAAAAATCTATCGCCTCAAATCCAATTAAGCTATATATTCTCCAAGGATTAGCTTTTGCTTGGTTTCCAATTCCGACTATTGTTTTATTTTATGAAAATTACGGACTTGATATAGAACAAATTGTCCTGCTGAAAACTATCTTATCTCTGTCAGTTTTGGTGCTAGAAGTGCCATCAGGATACCTAGCGGATCTTTCGGGTAGAAAAGCCTGTCTAGTTCTTGGTAGTGGGTTTTGGATTGCTAGCTGGCTGATTTATTGTGTGGGAACTTCTTTTAATCAATTTGCGATCGCCGAAATTTTAGCAGGAGTGGCAGGAAGTCTTATTTCTGGGGCAAATACCGCCCTCGGCTACGATACCTTATTACAGTTAGGTAGAGAAAAATACTATCAGGTATGGGAAGGAAGATTAGTGGCGATCGCGGGAATTAGTGAAGCAGTGTGCGGTATAATTGGTGCAGCGATCGCTTCAGCTAATTTAGTCTATCCTTTTTATTTACAAACGGTTTGTTTGATCATGTACTTTGGTTTGGCATTAACCTTGGTTGAGCCAAAACATCAAATCCTCGGCCAAACACAAAAGTTAAAACAGCTAAAAAACATTATTGTTGATGTTGCTAAACGCCCCCAGCTTCGATGGCTAATACTATTAAGCGGTACTTTTTCTAGTGCTAGTTTTCTGATTGTCTGGTTGTCACAAGATTACTTAAAACAATTAAATCTGCCAATTCAATTTTTTGGCTGGGCTTGGGCAATCTTTCATCTAAGTATGAGCGTGGCTTCGGTAAATGTCCATCACCTACAGCGTATTTTGGGGATCAAAAAAGCTACTTTGGGATTGATCCTCATCTTAGGAGTTGCTTATATTTGTCTGGGCAGTATCAACCAAGTTTGGGGGATAGTTTTTATTGTGATCCTTTATTTGGTGCGGGGTTTATCTTCACCCTTAATTTTCAACGCAATTAACCGACAAATATCATCCTCCGTCAGAGCAACTATACTTTCCATTAATAGTCTGGTGTTTCGGATTGGTTTTGCTCTTGTTGCCCCTGTGATTGGGGCGATCGCCTCGCGGTATGATTTATTTACTGGATTAATTGTAGCGGGTTGTTTATTTCTAATCTTTGGCTGGTTTTGCTGGTGGCAATTAGTTAGAGCCAGAGCAGTGTGACATCTTCATAGCCATTAGGTTGGATTAGCCTAATTACTAACCCAACACGTATTAAAATTACTTTAATTACCTGCCAAAATTGCCTGAGTTTTCTGACGATCTATTTTTAGAATTAAGACTCCCAAAGGAGGTAAACATAAATCTAAAGAATAAGAATGATTGTGAAATGACCATTCATCAGTCCATTTGCCGCCTAAGTTCCCCATGTTACTGCCGCCATACTTGCGAGCATCACTATTAAAGATTTCGGTATAAAAACCTTGTTCTGGAACACCAATGCGATAGTGACTATGAGGTTGGGGAGTAAAGTTACAAACAGCAATTACCAACTGATGAGGATCTTTTCCTCGACGGATAAATGCGATGACGCTATGACGATTATCGCTACAGTCAATCCATTCAAAACCTTCTTCTTCAAAATCTTGGCTATATAGCGCGGGTTCGCTCTTGTAAACCTGGTTGAGATCGGCAAAGAACTGTTTTAAGGTTTTGTGGTTATGGTATTGCAGCAAATCCCAATCAAGATCTGTCCAGACATTCCACTCACTCCACTGGGCAAACTCCATACTCATAAACATGGTTTTTTTGCCAGGATGAGTAAACATATAGCCAAACAGACAGCGAACGTTGGCAAACTTCTGCCATTCATCTCCTGGCATCTTGCCGATAATATTACTCTTACCATGAACGATCTCATCGTGTGATAGAGCCAGCATATAGTTTTCACTATGGTGATACCACATACTGAAGGTAAGATTATTTTGATGAAATTGACGGAACCAAGGATCCATGTTGAAGTAATCCAACATATCGTGCATCCAGCCCATGTTCCACTTCATGTTGAAGCCTAAGCCACCAGTATAGGTTGGCCAAGATACCATCGGCCAAGAAGTTGATTCTTCGGCAATAGACAGCACTCCAGGAAAGTAGCTAAACAGGATACTATTAACCTGACGTAAAAAGTTGGCTGCTTCAATATTTTCACAACCACCATAGTCGTTAGCCACCCATTCTCCATCTTCACGACAGTAGTTGAGATAGAGCATGGAAGCTACAGCATCTACCCGAATACCATCGATGTGATATTTATCGAACCAAAACAAAGCATTGGCTACCAAAAAGTTGCGGACTTCATTGCGATTGTAGTTAAAAACTAAGGTTCCCCATTCTTTATGTTCGCCCTTGCGAGGATCGGCGTGTTCATAAAGGTGACTCCCATCAAAAAAGGCCAAACCATGACCATCTTTAGGAAAATGACCAGGAACCCAATCGACGATTACTCCCAAACCATTTTGATGGCATTGGTCGATCAAATACATCAAGTCTTCAGGGTTGCCATAACGAGAGGTGGGGGCATAATATCCCGTAACCTGATATCCCCATGAACCATCGAAAGGATGTTCGGCAATGGGCAGCACTTCAATGTGGGTATAGCCTAGTTCTTTGACATAGGGAATCAGCTTATCGGCTAATTCGTAATAGCTCAAGAAACGAGCTTCCTGTTTCCATTCTGTAGCAATGACAGGTTCAGCTAGGCCAGATAGTAATTGGGTCGGTTCATTGGCAGAAGCATGTAGCCAAGAGCCTAAATGAAGTTCGTATACAGATATCGGTTTAGCTAAAGGATCGCTATTACGACGCTGTTCCATCCACTCGGCATCGTTCCACTGATAACTATTGAGGTCAGCAACAATCGAGGCCGTTTTTGGTCTAACCTCTTGTTGAAAACCATAAGGATCAGATTTTTCGTAAATATGCCCTTCCCAATTTTTGACTTCGTACTTATATGTTGCACCAAAAGTTAGTCCAGGCACAAACAATTCCCAAATACCACTGCTGCCTTTACGCATTTGGTGACTTCTGCCATCCCAGCTATTAAAGTCTCCTAATACTGAGACATTGCGAGCATTAGGCGCCCAAATAGCAAAATACACCCCTGTAACACCATCTATCTCGATAGGATGCGCGCCCAGCTTTTCGTAAATACGATGATGGTTGCCTTCAGCAAACAAATGAATATCTAGATCGGTTAATTTAGGCGAGGGAAAAGCATAGGGGTCGTAAATTACTCTTTCGCTATTTCCTTCTTTAATCCGAAGTTGATAATTGGCTAACTTAGAGTTGTGAACTACACAAACAAAAAAATGAGGGTTGTGCATGGACTGCATCGGATACTCAATTCTTTCTTCGGGACACACTACCCATGCAGCTGAGGCATCAGGGAGATAGGCGCGAATTACCCAACTTTGAACCTTGCCATTCTCTTCATAAGGATGGCGACCTAAAACTTCAAATGGATTATGGTGAAGATTGTGAACGATCTGATTGACTTGTTCTGGAGCAATGGTTAAAGACATCAAAGTATCAATATTCAGGTACGTATTAGCAGTAAATTTGTTAAAAGAAATGCTGAGTAAGTATTTAGCTAAAGCTAATTAAACCAGCAAATTCGTTTGATTGATTTTCTTAAAGTGTTTGTATAAATACTTTAACTATTTTTAAGCACAATATAAAGAAATTATTGATTTTTAGGTAAAGCGGATTAATAAAAAGGAATTATAGTTTTGATTAATTTTCTAATCTGTAACAAAAAGATGAGTTGCTGAATTTGTGGGTCAATTTGGGGGCTAAAGCGGGTTTGAGCTAACTGTGCCTCAAGCTCTTCATATTCACTAGCAGACAAAGGTTTTCCGTCTATAGGCGATCGCCCTTCGAGGATGATTTCAGTCCGCAGCACTTCTTCTGGTATGTCTTCTCTGGGCGGTAAGGCAAGACATATACTTGGTTGTAACCAGTTAACTAAGATAACTAGAATGGTAATTTTTCTGGCATTTAGCTGAGAAATAATCAATTTTTAGTTTATATAGTAACTACATTTACTAACATGATCTTAATTTTAGGTTACTTTAGATGCATATATAAACTAGAGATAGATTTGCCCAGGATTGTTGATTAATTATAGTGGTCTTAGATCTTCTTGGGCGATACCAATTGTCATCTCTAGAACAACGTTTAGCTATTTTTCGTCAACTTCCCCTTAGAGCGCAGCTTGCTATGATTACTGCTTCTAAAACAAGCCGAGTTCTTAGTCAAAAGCAAAGCTATATTGCTAGTCTAGAACAAATCCACGCCGAATCTTTGGCTGCGGCAACAGAATCAGAAAGACTGGTTTATCGACAGGCTAAAGATCTATTGGACAGCTAAGATTTAGTTAGTAGAAACCTAATCTTGCGAGTAGCAAACCCTGCTACTCGCAAGATTATTTACCAGGTAGTTTATAATC
The DNA here is from genome assembly GCA_020692205.1 of Myxosarcina sp. GA_180221_E-2-1-MAG-40_15. Lineage (GTDB taxonomy): Bacteria > Cyanobacteriota > Cyanobacteriia > Cyanobacteriales > Xenococcaceae > Waterburya. The sequence goes on along the minus strand of JAIMKV010000013.1, from coordinate 42,099 downwards.
CAAGCGAATAATTGTTAGCTCCAACTACTAACATCAATCGCTAGGCTTTGTCCTAATTCGAGTAAGGGTTTAAGTTGCGTAATATCCCAACGACAGCTATCTCGATCCCGACTATTGGAATTGATTAAGCAATTAGGCAAGATATATTGATGAAGACAGTTGAAATATACCTCCTGTGCTTTGTCTAGTGCCAAGCCGAGGCGTAGCTGATTTCCTAGAGCGATCGCACATTTTATTCGAGCAGCATCTGCTGATAAAGTCAGGGGGTTGCCATCATAAAGCAACTGCCACAATAAACGCACAATTGTCTGTTCTAAAATTACTTTGACTTCAGGTATATTTAGCCAACATTCAAGATAGTTAGCCTCAGTAGCCGTAGCAGTTAATTCTGCCAGACAGCTATCGATCGCAGCAGGTTCTTCGATCGCTTTTTCTAAATTACCGGCAGTTTCTAAACAGCGAAAAGATAGAGCTACCTCTGCCGCTACCTTCAATTCTTGAGGTACGGGCATTTCTTCCCTTTGAAAAGCTGCTAGCATACTGTAGTTCTCGCGATACACCTGAGTATAGAGCTGATCCAAATGTTTTTTAGTTTGAGCCGTTAACAGCCTGACGATCCGTTGTCTTTCTTCAGCAAACAGATGTTGTAGATTAAATGAGTGTTCTCCCATGGAACGATTCATGGTTAAGATAACTTGGGCGGCGCTAGCTTGTTTAATATCGGTAAATAACTGTTGCTTCAATTGCGCATAAGCTAAACGACCATCAAAACCCGTAATGCAGCAGTGAAAATCCCATCCACCTAAATGCAGTACTGCAAAGACAAAATGCTTAGTTTCCCAGGTAATTTCTGAGGTCAATTTAATTTGTCCGACAGAAAGAGTCAAAGTCCCCAGCTGCTGTTTTTGATAATCTAGTTGCTCTACCTCATAGCAGTAGATCCGTTCTTGATGAGGATAATTATCGAACAAAGAGCTAATCGCATAGTGAGCCGCTACCTGATGTAGACTAACCTCCGCAGGGGCAACCAACTCTTGAAACACCTTTTTCCCGTTACCAAAGCTAGCTACATTACTGGGGGCTTGGGCTAGATAACCGATAAACTTCTGCTTGAGGTGAACCCCTGCTACTGCCCCTGCCAATTCCATTGCTCGGGCAGCATAACGCAGAATTTGTACTCCTTCTGGACGAGAAATTTCTTCAAAAAACCAACCGCAGCTGGTATACATCAAGAGGGCATGACGCTGCATTTCTAAAAGACGCAGAGCATCGATCTTTTCACTCGCCGATAATTCTTTTGCCTGATGCCTTTGTAAAAAACTACTGACGTTATGTTTTGAGCGATCGCGCAAAACTTGAATATATTCATTACGGGCTAACCAGGGATCATCGAAGAATTGATTACCCATCTCTTCGTAAATCGTAATTAAGCGATCGCGCAGCCAATTTAGAGATTCTCGCAGCGGTTTACGCCATTTTTGATGCCAACCTCCACCGCTAGCACAACCACAGTCGTCTTGCCAGCGAGCGACTCCGTGGTCGCAACTCCAGGCAGTAACGGGTTTTAACTCTACTTCCCAAGTCGGAGGACAGATACTGAGATAGTGAGCGTAGTTAGTTACTGTCCAACCCTGGTTGGCAAACTGTTCACTCAAAGCATAAGCTATACACTTTTCTGTACCGCCTTTGTGATGTCCGAAAGTCTCACCATCAGTAGCAACGCTAATCAGCTGAGAGGGACGAGAATCGCCTTTAACTGCCTGTTCTAGCCGATTGGCAAAATTATCAGAGGTTTCTAAAACATCATTAAAGCCCATGTCGCGAGAGATCGGGCCATCATAAAAGAAAATGTCAATGTAGCGATCGCTATCGACAAAACAGCGATAGGGACGAGTGGGATCAATTTGCTGTCCGCCCACCTGATGCCATTTTGGGGTTGGTTCGCTTTCTGTTGACATTTCTCGGCATTTTTCGGCTTGGGAAGGAGCCAGAACAATAAACTTAATCTCTTCTTCGATTAAAGCCTCTAAAGTAGGATAGTCTACGGCTGTTTCCGCTAACCACATCCCTTCAGGATCGCGTTTAAAACGATGCTGAAAATCTGCTTTGCCCCAGCGAATTTGCGTAATCTTATCCTGCTGGTTAGCTAAAGGCAGAATAATATGATTATATACCTGGGCGATCGCGTTACCATGTCCGTTCAATCTCTGACTACTGATCCGATCTGCCTCTAATATTCGCTGATAAACAGCGGGATCATATTGTTCTAGCCACGACATCAAGGTGGCGCCAATATTAAAACTGAGATACTCAAAATTATTAACGATCCCCACTAACTCCTGATTGTGATTCAGGATACGAGCAAAAGCGTTGGGGCGATAACATTCATGATGAATGCGCTCATTCCAGTCATGATATGGGTGCGCGCTGGGTTGTCTTTCGATCGTGTTGAGATATGGATTCTCTCGCGGTGGTTGGTAGAAGTGACCATGGACAGTAATATATACGCCTTGGGCTGTTTTGAGGGGATCGGGCTTTACTTTGGTCTTAATGATTGAGTTTACAGATGAACTAACTGGTGCAGTAGAAACCATATAAAAAATACTCTCTAGAATTACATTAGCTTAGGAGAAACGATTAACTAGACTGCTGATTAATATAAAAAGCAATACGGAAAACCTATTGATAATCAAAATCTGGTTGAAATGTAGCGACTTTATGTACTTTATTTAAACTTAGTTTATTCTCAATCGACTGATTTGTAAGATAAATCAACAAACTTTAAGAAAATAGAATATTGCAGGTCAAATAAGCGACTCCAGATCGGAATCAGAATCAAAGCTAAGTAAGATCGAATAAAGTTAAAATTACTTAATAACCTAGATGAATTTTTTCAGTAATCTAACTCATAGCTAAATTTTTATAGTGGATACACCTCGAAGCAGTTCTGTCACTTTTGACTCGATCGATTCAGCATTAGCTGATATTAAAGCAGGTCGCTCCATAGTTGTTGTCGACGATGAAAACCGAGAAAATGAAGGCGATCTGATCTGTGCGGCTCAATTTGCGACTCCCAGCATGATTAACTTTATGGCGGTGGAGGCTAGAGGATTAATTTGTTTGGCAATGACGGGCGATCGCCTTGATGCCTTAGACTTACCTTTAATGGTGAGCAAGAACACCGATAGCAATCAAACCGCTTTTACCGTTAGTATTGATGCCTCTCCTAAGCTAGGAGTCAGTACGGGAATTTCTGCCGACGATCGCGCCCGGACGATTCAAGTAGCAATTAATCCTGCCAGTATCCCCGAAGATTTGGTGCGCCCTGGGCATATTTTTCCGCTGCGAGCCAGAATGGGTGGAGTTTTGAAACGGGCAGGACATACCGAAGCTGGAGTGGATTTACCTCGTTTAGCGGGGCTATATCCAGCTGGGGTAATCTGTGAAATTCAAAACCCCGATGGTTCGATGGCGCGACTACCGCAACTAGTCCAATATGCCCAGAAACACGACTTAAAATTAATTAGTATTGCCGATTTAATCAGCTATCGTCTCCAGCACGATCGCTTTGTCTATCGCGAAACCGTTTGTCAGTTTCCCAGTCAGTTTGGTGAGTTTCAAATTTATGCCTATCGCAATACCTTAGACAACACCGAGCATTTGGCAATTGTCAAAGGAGATCTTGGTGAGCTAGCTGCCAAACCCGCTCTGGTAAGGATGCACTCTGAATGTCTCACGGGAGACGCTTTAGGTTCAATGCGCTGTGACTGTCGGATGCAGCTACAGGCAGCGTTAAAAATGATCGAAGCTCATGGTTTGGGAGTCGTAGTCTATCTTCGTCAAGAAGGAAGAGGTATCGGTCTAGTTAATAAACTCAAGGCTTATACTTTACAAGACATGGGCTTAGACACGGTAGAAGCCAATGAAAGATTAGGTTTCCCAGCTGACTTGCGCGATTACGGCATGGGAGCGCAGATTCTCAACGATCTCAGTGTTAAACAAATTCGCTTAATTACGAACAATCCGCGCAAAATAGCTGGTTTAAAAGGCTATGGCTTAGAAATAGTCGATCGCCTACCGCTACTGATTGAAGCGACTGACTATAACTCTCAATATTTAGCGACCAAAGCCAGAAAGCTGGGTCATTTGCTGTTACAAACCTATTTAATCACCGTAGCCATTTCTTGGCAGGAAGAGACAATATCCCCCGAAGCTCAGTATGAGAAGCTTGATAAGATTCGCTATCTGGCTCAAGAACATGACTTTCTGGTACAGGAAGAAGCCAGACCAATTGCGATCGCTCTTTTTAGCAACTCTAGTTTAATTTTCCACCTTGGTTTCGACCAACCTAATTTAGCTGCTGTCGACTGGTTTCAAGACTGCAATCATCCTTATTTAGCTGGAGTAGTCAAGATTTTAGATAATTTAGCTAATTGGCAAGAAATTAGCCGGTTGGAATTTTTGCTCGCTCCTGGAGACGATCCGATGTCTGGGTTACAAGTTAAGCTAGATCGTCAAAGTCATAGTTTGCTTGAAAAGCCTTCTGCACTGTGTAAGGCGATCGAAAGTCAGACAATTTATAGCTTTTCCCAAGCTAATGATTGATTTCTTCGTCAGTTTTGATTATGATTCAGGGCAGTTGCTCACGCCATAGGTACTAATATAGTACTAATATAATCATGATGATCAATGCTCTGCCGCAAAACAACCTGTACCATCAGGTGAAAAGTCAAACTTTTGCTCCAGGCGAATTGATTCTCATTCAAGCCAATTTTTACTGGTTGCTGCAATATGGGGTTGTTAAGTCTTCTACCTATACCCAAGAAGGAACGCCCATAACTTTGGGATATTGGGGCAGAGATGATCTAATCGGACAACCTTTATCCCTAATCTATCCTTATAAGATTGAATGTTTAACCCATGTGGAAGCACTATGTATTCCCCTTAACCAAACCCATCGAATTACAAATTTGATCCAGCGTCACATTCAACAAACAGAAGAAATACTCTACATTCTTCGTTCGGATAATGTAGGTAAGCGTTTGCGCCGAATTTTAGTTTGGTTAGGTCATAAATTTGGTCAGAAATTAGAAATTGGTCAAATAATCAATCTTCGTCTAACTCATCAAGATTTAGCTGAAATAATTGGCGCCACCAGAGTTACTGTCACCAAGATTATTAATCAATTAGAACAAGAAGGCTTTCTCAGTCGTCCAGAACGCAATACTTTCGTAATTCGCCATTGGGGAACAATCTAGCCTTATTCTAGGAATGATCGCAAGATGAGTACCTCATTCTGGCTCAAGCTTTGAGACCGTAGGGAACCCTTTAGGGCTTTAGCATACAATGTGATTTTTTGACATGATTATATTTTGTTAAATCAAAGATAGAATGCGACAAGAAGCTAAGAGCTAATAGCTAAAAGCTAATAGCTACGAACAGTATTATTTTGTACGTTATACTTTCAATACTCTACACCCTCAAACTGATCAATCCTGATGCCGAAACTTGATTGACCAACGGTCAGAGCAGGCTCCGCCGTAAGACGACGGAGTAATCTCTGACTCGATTTCTGAAGAGAGAAAAATTCTGATAACATTAGCTACGGAACTAATTGTCTGATCACCCCATGCCCCCTATTGTCAGTCTTCAAAACGACGCGGAATCTCAGAAATTATTAATTAATCCCAGCAGTTTAGGAAATGCAGTCAAGGGAAGTATTGCTATTCCAGGGGATAAGTCAATTTCTCATCGTGCTTTAATGCTGGGTGCGATCGCCGAAGGTACAACCACGATCAAAGGTTTGTTATTGGGAGAAGATCCCCGCAGCACCGCAGCCTGTTTTCGGGCAATGGGGGCAGAAATATCTGAGTTAAATTCCCAACAGATAACGGTACAAGGAGTTGGTTTGGGCAATCTACAAGAACCCCAAGATCTTCTTGATGCAGGTAATTCGGGGACAACTATGCGGTTAATGTTAGGCTTGTTGGCATCCCATCCTCATCGCCTGTTTATGGTAACGGGAGATAGCTCATTGCGATCGCGTCCGATGTCGCGGGTAGTTAAACCGCTAATGCAAATGGGAGCAGAGATCTGGGGCAGAAAAGATAATTCTCTTGCTCCGTTAGCCGTGAAAGGACAGCAGCTCACATCAATCCACTATTATTCTCCCATTGCTTCGGCACAGGTCAAATCCTGTATCTTACTGGCGGGTTTAATGGTAGACGGCAAAACTACCGTAACCGAACCCGCTTTATCTCGAGATCATAGTGAAAGAATGCTTAGGGCTTTTGGCGCAACTTTAGATATTGATGCTGCCACCAACAGCGTTACCTTAACGGGACAACCTACTTTACGAGGACAACAGGTAATTGTTCCAGGAGATATCAGTTCTGCTGCTTTTTGGTTAGTGGCCGCAGCAATTGTGCCTGGCTCAGATTTATTAATTGCCAACGTAGGCGTAAATCCGACTCGCACGGGAATCTTAGAAGCTTTAGCGATGATGGAGGCAGATATTACGCGGGAGAACGAGCGCGTTGTTGCAGGAGAGCCTGTGGCTGATCTGAGGGTAAAACATAGTCAGCTTCAAGCCTGTGAGATTGCTGGAGACTTAATTCCGCGACTGATCGATGAAATACCCATCTTGGCAGTTGCGGCTGCATTTGCTCGGGGCAAAACCGTAATTAAAGATGCAGCAGAATTAAGAGTTAAAGAAAGCGATCGCCTGGCGGTAATGGCAACTGAATTGGGCAAAATGGGGGCAAATATTACTGAACTTGACGATGGGTTAGAGATTGTGGGGGGAAACGACCTAAGGGGAGCAGAATTAGATAGTTTTACCGATCATCGTATTGCAATGAGTTTAGCGATCGCCGCCCTAAATGCCAGCGGGCAAACTACAGTTCATCGCGCCGAAGCCGCCTCTATTTCCTATCCTAATTTTGTTAGCACTCTGATGCAGATTTTAAATTAAGTTTAGTTTTAGGTTAGGCTAAAAGCTATTAGCTTTTAGCTCGTTAAAAGTAGCTTAAGCTTGTTTTAAACTACGGCTACTGGCCGTTCAGATTTTAAAGGAGCGATCGCAGTTTGGAGAGAAGCTGAATTTAACCTAGCAACTTTACCTTTCTGATGACTAGTCTGGTCATCGGAATTGGACATTTCTAAGCGGCAATGCGAGCAAAACCAGTAACTATGACGACTACTTAGATGCAGCAGCATTGATTGGGAGCAGCAGGGGCAGGAACTATTGACATTCATAATTTTTATTTACCGTAATATAATTAAACAAAAAGATATTTAAAACTTAATTTGTTCATATATCTCCACTATAAGTAAGATTTTGGCGATTTGAAAAAAATGTCAAAGTACGCAACATAAAGATCAAGAACCCTTAACTATTGCGCCTTAATCACTGTCATTTCTTGATCGTAAATGTTAAGACAATCTGGAGCTTGTTAACGTTTTTATTTAACCCGTTTATATGTTGTCCTAACCGCCAATAACTATCTGTATTATCGATAACTTTATTTTGCTGAACTACGAAAAATAATTACTGTGCTGTTAGCATTATGCGCGATCGCTTCGGGAATATTGCCCTTAACCACGTTTTGCAATAGCCCTTCGTTGCTCGCACCTAAAACTACCAAGCCATATTTTCGACGTTGGGTCAATTCGATAATGGCTTGTGATACCGAATAAGCAGGAATCAGCAGCGGCATAATAGGGCAACTCATGGTGCTATTGAGTAAAGCAGCAGCTTGGGTAAAATCTGGGGTAAAATGCGGCGATTTGTCGGGTTTTGATACTTGGCAAAGCTGTATTTTGGGCGGAATGCGACTTAAATTAGCCAAAGCAGGTAAGATAGTCAACAGTTTATTAATGCGATCGCCACCTGTAGTCGGAATTAACCATTTGTGTCGTAGATGAAGCTGCTGGGGAAAAGCATGAGCCGCCGAACCAAGCTTTACCAGCATCAAATCACAGGGAGCTTGCTGAATTAAAGAGTCGACTATATTACTAAAAATTGAGTCTAGACTAGAGCTTTTGCCTTTCCAACCCATGATCAGCAAATCGATATGCTCTCTGGCAATCGTTTCTAAAATCGCTTCACTAACATCGGTGGCGATCCGAATTTGCGTATGAACTTTAATCTTTGATGCTTTGCCCCAGGTTTCTAACTGCTGCATTAATTGACGCTCTGAGCCAGTTTCTACCTCAGCTTGGGCAGGATAGATATGATTGGGAACACAGATAATTCGCAGACATTCAATTTCATACTGATGCTCAAGGGCGATCGCCCCCGCTATGGTCAATAAAGCATCGGTATGTTCGGGATTAGCCAGAGGTAATAAGATGCGTCCTCTTCCCGTAGCGGGAGAACGACTTTGGTACACCAGATAAGAAGGTTCAAACCTGGCTTGGGGCTGATGATCACAATTTAACTGTTTTGCTTCGGCTTTAATAATGTCGCTGCGAGTAATAATTCCCAACAGTTTAGAGCCTTCAGTAACGGGTAAACGAGATAGCTGGTAGCGATCTAACAAGTATAAAACGTCTGCTAAAGAAGTATCAGGACAGACTGAGATTGGCTGAGGAGTCATAATATCCTTGAGCAACACAGCGTTTGTCACCGCGTTCGTCGCTTTGCTGTCGCTGGAAATATCCGACTGAGTAATAATTCCCACCAGCCTACCGTCTTCTACCACGGGAAAACCACGATGATGCGATCGCGACATGGCTTTAACTAAATCTGATAAAGGCAGGTTGCTGGGCAATGTTTCAACCCGTGACTCCATGACATCATCTGCGGTTAACTGTGACATAAAGTCATTTTGGGGATTTTCTTCGGTGAGTTCAATCCCGCTAGCTTCGAGCAAATGCTCATACAAAGAACCTTGAGAAACGCTTTCGGCAACAATATAAGCGATCGCGCAAGTAATCATTAGAGGCAAAACTAAATTAAAGTCCGCCGTCATCTCAAAAATGATTACAATTGCCGTGATCGGAACTCTAACCACTGCCGTAAAAAACGCTCCCATTCCGGCAAAAGCAAAAGTATAGGGAGATTCTGAATTAATTAAAGCTACCTCCCCAATCCCAACTAGGTATCCTAAAGCAGAACCTAAGACCAAAGCAGGAGCAAACAAACCTCCTGGCGCACCCGAACTATATGCCAGGATGGTCAAACAAAATTGAGCTACAAATACTACCGCAGTAGTTTGCCAAGAGAACTGTCCGGCAATCAAGAGTTCTCTCAGCCCCGCGTTGTCTTGAAAAAAAGGTGGTAGCCAAGCAATGACAGTTCCCGAAATCAATCCTGCCAAACCAATACGGAGCGGTATGGGGAAGGGTAAGCCACGACTAAATTTCATTCCCTGAATAATGGAACGATTAAAAACTCCACCCAATATTCCCGCTGAGATCCCCAGAAAAATATAAAACGGAATTTCAGGAATAGCAAAGCTGCCCTGACGCGTCGAATCAATCACCGCTAGGGGAACATGAATATCGGTAGTGCTAAAGATGCGAGAGACAACCGCCCCCGTAAATGAGGCGGCGATCGCCGTTTCTAGAGTCAAGCCAGAAATATCCCGCATCAATTCTTCGACGACAAATAGTACCCCGGCAATAGGAGTATTAAAGCTGGCTGCTAAACCCGCGGCTGCCCCTGCGGCAATCATCTGACGACGATTAGTCGGAGAGTTGGGAATCCAACGACTAACCTGCGCTCCCAAAGCTGCTCCAATATGTACTGTAGGACCACGACGACCCACCGTAAAACCCGCTCCGACAACTAAAATGGTTGCTAAAGTTTTGACTAGAGCAGTGCGAAGATCCAAGACAATCGGATATTTAGCTAAAGCCGCCTTAACTTGAGGAATACCGCCACCTGCTGCCCCAGGCGATAAAAGCTGAATCACGACCCCCGAGAGAGTACCCATAACTAACCCCATTAAAGGCAGGACTAGCTTTGCCCCAACTAGATTGGCCGTCTGAACCCGCCATCCGCCAAGCCAGTTAATCCCCTGCTTCAACAGTACCGCAGCCAAAGCGGATAATAGTCCAATTAAACAAGCTTCGATCAGAGCATAGCGAGTATCTAGAGAACTACTAGCTAACCATGAAGACGTGCGCCAGTTGGCAAGCATTTTTTTCATTCTTCTAGAGCGAGCTGGAGGGTTAAAATTACAATCATTATTCTAAATTGCTACAGAGTGTAACGACAGTACATAGGCGATTAACCTAAGCTGAGTTCAACTAATTAAAAAAACTTTAGAAAATATGGTGATTTATTCTTGCCACAATCTAGAATGACGCACTAACGTTAACAAGAACAGTTAGGAATTTCAAAACATGGGAACTATTATCAGCACCGTCAACATGAAAGGTGGAGTAGGTAAAACTACTCTAACTGTTAATCTGGCTACCTGTTTAGCCAAAAAACACAACAAACGTGTATTGGTTTTAGATTTAGATTCACAAATCAGCGCCACCTTAAGTTTAATCTCGCCCCATGATTTCGCTAAGTTACGTAAGAAAAAACATACCCTAAGCTATCTACTTGATAATGTGATTAATCCCAATCCCTGGAGCAAGTTAGATATTCAGGATATTATTGTGCCTAATATCTGCGGCATCGATGGTTTAGAATTACTTCCAGGAGACATTGAGCTTTATGATGAGTATCAAATCTCAGAAATGCTGCATCAACAAGCACTGGAAAGCGAGGAACAAGAGTTTCAAAAAGTTTGGGATAATTTTGAAAGGATATTGATCAAACAGATTTTAGAACCAGTGTTAGATAACTACGACTTTATTATCTTAGACTGCGCCCCTGGTTATAATTTGTTAACTCGCAGCGGTATTGCTGCTAGTAATTTTTATCTCTTACCTGCTCGTCCCGAACCTCTTTCTTTGGTCGGAATTCAACTATTAGAAAGAAGAATTGCTAAGCTCAGAAAAAGCCATGCCGATACTCAGCCTTTAGATGTCAGCTTACTCGGAATTGTCTTTATTCTCTCTGCTGGAGGGCTAATGGGTAGGTATTATAAGCAAGTAATGAAGCGAGTCCAAGATGACTTTGTTCCCGAACAGTTGTTTAATCAGTCAATCCCGATGGATGTCAATGTTGCCAAAGCAGTCGATCTATTTACGCCTGTGTCCATAGCAATGCCTAATTCTGGAGGGTCAAAAGCATTTATGAAGTTGAGCGATGAAATACTTACTAAAAGTTCAGTTAAACAACAAGAATTAGTTGCTGTGACGTAAAACAGTGAACTATATTTATTGGCTGTCACAAATTCAGTATTCAGAACAATTTTTGGTTGGGGATAAATTATTTATTCTCAGCCAATTACTTCAACACGAGTGTCCAGTTTTGCCTGGATTTGTGTTAGGCAATAATTTATTACAGCAGTTTTTAGCTGATTTAAAAGCTGAATTGTCAGCAGTAAATCCTAACAACCACTGGAAAAAACTGGCTCTAGACGACTATCAAACTTTACAGTCAGTCGCCATTCGTAGTCGTCAGATAGTCAATCAAGCTTTATTGAACCCAACCTGGCAAGCAGAAATAGAGCAGGCAGTACAGCAGCTAAACTCTGATCTTTTAATTCTCGAACCGTTTATTACTATTCCCGGTGGTCAACCCCACTCGATTAGCAGTTTATGGCGATCGCACACCTGTAATCAGACTCCAGAAGCCTTAGCTACAGCTATTAAGCTAGTTTGGTCAGAATTATTTATCGCTAGCAGTCTATTGTATTGGCAAAAGTTAGGTTTAACTAGCGATCAGGTTAATTTATCCATTTTAGTTAGACCCTTAAAAGCTGCCTACGCTTCAGGCATTATTGAGGTAAGTGAGGCTGGAGTGCAAATCAAAGCTAGCTGGGGTTTAGAACCAAGTTTACTTCAAGGAGATGTTGAACCAGACGAATATTGTCTAGATCGCCATACTGGCTATATTTTGTCGCTACACCTGGGTCACAAAAACTATGCTTATCGACCAAAAAGCATCGATTTGAACACGCCATCAATCGATTGTATCGAAGCATATATTCCTGGAGAAGACTTAGCCGAGACTTATGTATTAGATCCCGAAGCGATCGCGCTTTTGTTTCAGTTAACTCAAGACATTCTTGAACAACAGCCACAAATTAAATATTTGGCTTGGACTGCATTTAAGCCAGACATCCCTAAATCAAACAAAGTAGAGCTTGTAGCGAATCACATTCCGCAGTCAAAATCTACCACCCCCAATTTTTACTTTACTCGATTCAACAATCAGCTAATTTCTACTGCTGCGATCACTGAAGATCTAACTCCATCATTATCAGTTCAACCCCTGTTAATTGGTGTGGCGGCTGCTTCGGGTAAGGTGCAGTCAGAAGTGGTAGTGGTCAAAGATTTTCAGACTCATCATCAGCCAATTCCTGCTGGCTCAATTTTAGTCACTAAAATAATTAACCCCCAACATATATCTTTGATTAAGCAGGCAGGAGGAATTATCACTGAAATGGGGGGAAAAAATAGCCACGGTGCTATAATCGCCAGAGAACTGCATATTCCTGCCGTAGTCAACGTTACAGACGCAACTAAAATTATCCAAAACGCAGTCACCGTATTACTTGATGGTGATAATGGTAAAGTCTATCCTGCAACTAAGCATCAGCAAGCACAATTTCGCCCAGCTTCTAATTCTCATACACCATCCCCCACTGATCCCATCGCCACTAAATTAATGGTGAATCTGTTTCAACCAGCAAGCATTGCTGTCGCGTCGCACCTACCTATAGATGGAGTCGGACTATTACGCTCAGAATTGATGTTAGCAGAGCTACTAGCATCTCAAACTTTTGCTCGATGGCAAGAGCCTTTTCAAAGAGAGTTTGTGGCAACCCTAACTAATTCTCTGCGTCAGTTTACCGCAGCGTTTACCCCTCGTCCTGTGTTTTATCGTTCCCTCGATTGCTACGCTGAAGAATCACTTAATCCAGTCTCAAGGAGTAGAGGCACTTACGGCTATTTAAGCGATCCTACTTTGTTTGATTTAGAGCTAAAAGCTTTAAAGAACATTACAGCAGAAGGCTATGCTAATTTAAATTTAATTTTGCCCTTTGTTCGTAGCGTGGAAGAATTCAAATTTTGCTATCGTCGGCTCGAAAATGCTGGTTTGACTGCTCAAAGTTCCTTTCAAGTGTGGATCATGGCTGAAGTACCGTCAGTAATCATGTTATTACCCGAATATGTCCGCGCCGGTGTTCAAGGCATCGCTATCGGGACTAACGATTTGACTCAACTATTTTTAGGGGTGAATCGAGAACAGGCTCAATTTAGCGATCGCGGCTTAAATGCTAACCATCCCGCTATGCAAAAAGCGATCGCTGAAATTATTAAAACTGCCAAAGCTAACAACATTGAATGCTGTGTTTGTGGTCAAGCACCAGTCGAACATCCTAGTCTGATTGATCAGCTTATTCAATGGGGAGTAGATACTATTTCGGTTGAACCAGAAGCAGTAGGTCGAACTTATCGAGCGATCGCTCGCGCTGAAAGACGGATGCTTTTAGATGAAGTCAGAAGTTCTAGATATTAGCTCAAGCAGGAACGAAAGCTCAACTAAATCGAGTATATTATATTTTAAACTTCACAGTTAGTTTTAGTCACTTGATGACGATAGCGAAACATATCTTTGAGTCGGGCATCTACCCACCAGCCTAAGAGTAATTCCGCTAACCAACCTCCAGGAATTTTATAGGCGATTGCATCGGTTAATTTGGTCTTGCCGTTTTCTGCCTGAAATTCATGACGATGTACCCAAGACTTCATTGGTCCATCAGTTTGCTCATCGACAAACAGACGATTAGGTACACATTCGGTATGAGTCGCGATCCAGCGCACAGGAATTCCCGCCAAAGATAAACGGAATTCGGACTTTGCCCCTACATCCAAACCTCCTTGACGGCGAATAATTTTTACTGGCTGCCAGGGAGGAGTCAACAGATCAAGAATATCAGGACGTTCGTGAAACTGCCAGACTGTCTCTACAGGTGCATTAATTAAACTTGAGTATTTAAAATTCAACATAAACTTGCGTTGCTTTCAACAGCATGACAACAAAATTAAAAGTTGCTTGAGATGACGAGAAATTATCTACGTTCATCTGTGAGTATTATCTTCCCAGAGCGTGCAAAGAATTGATCACGCTGGCACATTGATCGGTGACAGCCTGTAAATCTTCTTTTTTAGTTGAAGGCGGAGGCGCAATTACATCGCCAATGCGGACGGTTAACGCTACGGGTTGAGGAAAAGATGAGCCTTGAGAGATAATTTTTTCTGTACCCCAAAGACTCACAGGTAGTAGAGGAACTTGAGTCTTAGCGGCAATCCAGGCTGCACCCAATTTAGGGGCGGTAATTTGAGCATCTGCCGAACGAGTACCTTGTAAAAAAACCGCTGCTACCCAACCTGACTCAATGGCTGCTATAGCTGCGCGGAGGGCTGCGCGATCGCCTGTACTGCGTTTGACTGGATATGCTCCATAGAGCTTGATTCCCTGCTTAAGCACGGGAATTTTAAACAACTCTTCCTTTGCCATAAATGCCACAGGACGACCAACACAGTTAGATAGAATTGGCGGATCGAAATAGCTAGCATGGTTGCTAACAGCGATTAATCCCCCAGACTGAGGTACTTTTTCCGCTCCTTGGATCTTAATCCGAAAATAAGTATGCAGTGCAGGACTGACCACCGACCACTTTAAAAGATGATAGGATGCCCAACCAGCGAATGACTCTCGTTTGCCTTCCACAAGACTTAGCTCAATAAATAACTTGTTAATCTTTAACTATATCCTGCTTCGCTGTTTCGAGCTTCTTAGCTGCTTTAATGCTTTGAACTAGCCGTTCCATTTCCTTGCCAATTTGATCTTTATATTTTTCTGGTGCAGCGACATAAGCTTTGGTAAGAATTGGTTGAGCTGCGCTCAAATCGCCTTTTTGCTCCAAAACTAGAGCTTTGGCTAGGATCGGGCGAAAATCATCTGGATCTGCTTGGGCTAATTCATCGTAGAGAGCGATCGCTTCTTCATATCGTGCCTGGTTAGCATATAGTTCTCCTAGTAGTAGTTCTACGGCTTCTCGATTGATTGAGGCAGCCAAGGGACTATTATCTTGGTCAGCTAGCTTGATGGTCTGTTTCAATAGGGCGATCGCTCTTTCTGGTAGCTCCTGTATTAAATACAAATTGGTTATGCCGCCTAAAGCATAAATATCTCCAGGATGTGCGGTCAAAACCTCATTATAGGCTGCTGCTGCTCCTTCATAATCTTCAATTTGTTGCTTTGCCTGAGCCAATAGAGTCGTATATTCTGTTTGCTCTGGATGAAGTTTGGCTAATTTTGCTAAAGGTGCGATCGCGCTTGGAAGATCTTTTTGCTGTAAGCTAATTTTGAGCAAGCCGTTTAATGCAGTCTCGTTATCAGGTTCACGTTCCAAAACTTTTTGATAACCAGAGGCTTCGGCTTCAAGCCTAGTCAATTCTTGTTGCGAAAATGTAATTACCTCATTGTTGACATTTTTAGTAAATTGTTGTCCTTCAACCACGCTACCCACCAAAGGAAGAGCCGAAACAGTTATTAAGGAAAATAACATTATCCCCAAGACGAGATAAATCCAACGACTGCGCTTTTTATTCATGCTCTTATCACCAAATTACGATCAGCAGATTATACTTGATTTGTTTGCGGTGGTCATCGTATCTACTTCAGTATTGTTTACTCTAAACACTCAAGCCAACTACTCAAGCTTTATTTAGACATATAAAAACTACTGGTTATTTTAAATTACGTGAGAGTATAAAATATGATCTCTTTTACAATTTGATCTCTCTTACATTTAATGATTCTGCGCTATCAGATATCTTTTATGAATTCGGTTCAATACAATTCTAAACCACCCAATCAACCTTCCACTGCTGTCTATCAATCGGCTGAATCTACCATGTCTAATCAATCTCAAGATTCTGTCTCATCTAACGCCCAATCCCAGATTACTCCAGAAAGAAAGCAGCCAATTCCCGCTCCTTCTCATCCACGACAATATCGCGCTATCGGCTTAATTCAAGCTAAATATCAGCAAAGTGCCGAACAAATGACTCAAGGCACCCTATTAACTACTGATGGAGCAGAAATAGAAGCGGTTTTGCTTGGTCGGATCATTAGCTTGATTAAAAATCATCTTGACTTAGAACAAGAACACTTGTGGGTAGTATACCCCAGAACCAAAATGCAGGAAGACCGTCTCCATGCTCAAATTGTCGGAGTATGGGAACCAGAGACTTTGAGTCAAGATTCTGCTGGAGAAGAGATCTCAGGTGAGACAACGGATCACGGTTATTTCTCAATTCGGGGGGAAGTAATTTTTTACTCTACAGAAGAAAAAACTATCATTGTCAAAATTAAGCAATTTCCTCGTAAAGAAGGAGATAAGCCTAAGTTTTTCAAACTAAAGTTAAAAGGAGTTCTCAGCGAAAAACCTCTAAAACGTTTTTGGGATTTAAAAGTTCGCCTTGAGGGTGAAGATTTAATTATTGAAGAAGGGACGGATCTCGGTTTTGCCACCAAACGCAAGCCTAAATTCAAAAAAGATCCGAAGAAAATTCAGCTTAAGTCTGCTCGTCCCAATCGATCTAGTGCTACTGCTCGGCCTATTTTACCTAAGAAAAAACAGAGCCAGTAATTGACTTACCTGCTTCTGGATACTTTCGTCTTCAGGGTTTGATGGAGCGAATTTAATTATTCTAAAGATATGATTGATCTATTGGTATCTTGAGGCATGAAAGCGCGATCGCTAGGCAAAGGAGCGACTGGTTCGGTTAAAGTAAATTTGCCTGTTTCGATCCACTGCTTCAACTCTTGGGCTACTTTGAGTGAACGATATTTGCTGGCTAAGGAAGCAACCCTGACCGACTTACCATCAATAATTACATAACCTTTTTGTAGCTGTTCGTAGCTGACCAAGCCAAAGGTAGGGCGAACTCGGCGGGGAATGGAAAAATCAATTACAGGGGCAACAATATTTTGGTCTGCCACCGAGCAATGTTGAATTACCTCTTCTTGGGTTACTGGCAAAGCTATTCCCACCCCTAGCATCAGAGAAGGACCATAGTTTTTGAAGTAGCATCCTCGCACCCAGTCAGCATTCATCTGTTTGGCATCGCCAATCAAGGCTACCGTAGCAGCAGGACCGATAGGGGTGCGATTTGGTAAGCGTTTTTGGAGTGGGAAATGTTGTGTTCCTTCCCAGGCAATATAGCCTATCCCACCCCCCAAAAAGATTTTGCTGCCAATGCCTACCGAAGCCAAGTCTGGATCGTTGAGCAGAGGAGAAATTGCCCCAGGATTAGAATAAACTGCGTTGCCTAATCGGGGCTGTAAAACTCCAAGATAAGTATACAAAGTGCGATCGCCTCCGTTAACTCCCACAATAAAGTTTTGGTAGAGATTACGGGGGTTAAATAAATAGAATTGATTGATTTTGTCTTTGGTAATGGTATTTTCCCAAATCGCGCGAGGATAGCAATCGGTTTTTTGCCCAATCGCCTTAAGCTGAACTGGTTTACCCGCAATCAAGTCTTCAATAACATGACCACCACCTTTTTCTCCACCAATTCCTTCGCGTAGATTAAGATCGGTTTCTTGAAGATTATAATCGGCCGTTGCCGTTGCTCCTAGGTAAAGATCCACTGCGCCAAAAGCAGCATAGGCAGCGATACCATCTAGCCAACACTGACGAATTTTAATCGGTGGATCGGTATGCCCCAGGTTGATAATTGCCCCAGAAGACTCCATGGGTTCAAATGTTCCAGTGGTAACAATATCTACTTGTTTAGCTATCTCAGTTACCCCAAGCTCGCCCACCTTTGCCTTAACCTCTTGTACTGTCCAGGCAACAGCTCGACCACGAATAATTTTATCGTTGATTTCGGCGATCGTCCGCATAGTTATTTATTCATCGACCATTGATCATTACTTACTACTTTTCTTCGGCTTGCGCCACTTCTTTGATCTGGATTGACTTTTCTGTACGTCGATTTGCTGCAACAGAATCATGCCAATGATCTAAAACATCCTTAATAAGTATTTCTTTAAACCAGATTTGACCGACTACAGTTAGAGGTAGAGACAGAAACAAACCCAGAAACCCAAAAAAAGTAGCGAAAAATAATTGAGACAGTAGGGTGAGCGCAGGTAGTAAAGATACCTGCTGTGCCATAACAATAGGAGTTAAAATATTGCTTTCGACCTGTTGAATAATTATATAAAGTATTAAAACCGCTATAGTTTTCCAAGGAGCTTCGATTAAAGCGATCGCCATAGGAGAAATCACGCTCAAGGTAGGACCTAAATTAGGAATAAAAGTCATTACCCCTGCCAGCATTGCTTGAGACAAAGCTAAAGGAATGCCTAAAATCAGTAAGCCGATAAAGCTTAAAACGGCAATCACCACCATATTAAATAAAATTCCCACCAACCAGCCTTCAAGACCTTGAGTACAAAGATCTAAGATCTCTTCGACTCGGCGACGATAAAAGGCAGGAAACAATCGCTTAAATCCCTGACGATAGGGAATAGGATCGGCTAACAGCATCAGCGTAATTGCCAGCAATAACAATGTACCCAACACAACTCCCAGAGAATTGTAAAAAATTGTTAACCCCCCACCCAAAAACTGTTTCACGAAGGGCTGCAACTGTCGAGTCAACTCATCAGGATCTGGTAAAAAACTAATTATTCTAGGATCGAGTCTTGTAGATAATAAATCGATCCAGCTATTTAATCTTTCAATTCCTTGAGGAACTAATTGTGCTAAAGCTTGAAACTGATCGATAAAAGGTGGAACAACGATCCACATACAGCCAATCAATACCGCAATCAGGGAGAACATCGACAAAAAAACGGCATTGATCCGTTTTACTCCCCGCTTTTGAAAACTTTTGACCAAAATATTGAGGGAAGTTGCCAAGACAATTGCCGTAAATAGCAATAGCAATAGCTGCTTAATTTGCCATAAGACATATAGAGAAATAAAGAAAACAATTAAACCAATCCATGCACCAAAATTCACCTTTTGCAACTCCTTCTGGGGGAATACTAGAAACCAAGCTGCTCTATAGATTAACCTGCTTTATTATTTTCGGTATAATCTTTGATTAAACAGACCAATCAACGCAAGTTGTTCTCGTTACTCCCTATTTTTAGTTTACTTTTACCTGCTCAGGCAATAGATACGATAGTTTATTTGTAGTACCGCCAGCCTAAAATCAAGCCAAAAACTAAAGATGGCGTTAACACGATCGTCAATGCAGTACTTGTTGTCGGTTTAAGTAGTAAATACTGTCCTCCATACTTGATTAGCAAAGACAGTCCTGTAGAGAATAAGATTATTTTAAGTACAAAACCGACTTGAGTATTCATTAACTGCAACAGAATTTGACTAATTAGTACAGATAACTTTAACAGGATCTTGAATCTTAACAGCGTAATTTATGATGAGATTTACTGAACCGAAATTGCTAAATTCTGTTATTAAACTAGAATCTGGCTAATTTTAGTTAAGTTTACCCCTTGATGGCAGATCTGATTGATAAGCGATCGCTGGTGCTTTAAGCATCAGTTCAAAACTGCTTTAGGTGACTATAAACTGAGCCTTTCAGGTTCTGCAATGAAAGAAAAGCTCTGTGGTGTCTCTGACCAAAGTAAGGTTTCGCTTAACTGATTGATTTAATTTATTTAAGCTTTTGCTTAATGAAACTAACTAATTGATTGAACTGTTTTTTAATCTGTGCTGATTCTCGTTCTAGCTGAGCAACTTTTTGCTTCAATTGCTCAATTTCAGCGGTTAAAGCAGAAACATTAGCAGTAGTTTCACTCTCTGCCGTAAGCAAGTCAGCAGCGTTAGGTTGAGGCTGTTTTTTGGCCTTCATCATCGCATCACGAATCGCGTCTACTAGCTGTTCGCGATCAAAAGGTTTCTCGACAAAAGAAAAATGTTCAAAAGGCTCAGTTATTTTATCGGTTACTTCTTCCTTACGTCCAGACATTAGAACCAAAGGAATAGAACGAAATTTTTGTTGTTTTTGAATCTCTTGATATACTTCCCACCCACTCATTTTTGGCAAGAGAAAATCCAGCATAATTAAATTAGGATTTTCAGTTCTAATCAAATTAAATCCTTCAAGTCCATCTTTGGCCTCAATAATGTCAAAGTTACCTTCTGGCAACATATCTTTGACTCGCATTCTGATGACTTTGCTGTCGTCAATGACTAGAATTTTGTGGGTTGACACGATTTACTCCTGAGCGACTAACTCCTCATGCCTAAGATCTACTAGACTGGTTTTGGCAGTTAGTTTATGGTTTACAAATTTAGAGTTCCCTTTTAAATTACTAAAATAACAGTAAAAAACATTCAAATGGTAATTATTTTTGTATCCTGTTTCAGTAGTATTGCCGATCGTAAGGCATTATGAATCAATCTCAACCATCATACTCAACTAAACATAGCTGGCGTACAGAGGTTACTTCTTTACCATCCTGGTTAAAACGACCTATAGGCAAGGCAAGTGACCTATCTACGGTGCAGCGAATTATTAAACAAAGAAATATTCATACTATCTGTGAAGAAGGAAGATGTCCCAATCGAGGCGAATGTTATGCTAACCAGACAGCAACTTTCCTCTTGATGGGACAAACCTGTACTCGTGCCTGTGCTTTTTGTCAGGTAGAGAAAGGTCATGCACCGATGACTTTAGATCCAAACGAACCCCAAAAGGTAGCTGATGCAGTTAGTTTATTGAACTTGCGTTATGTGGTGCTAACTTCTGTAGCTAGAGACGATCTCAATGACGGTGGTGCAGCGTGGTTTGTTCAAGTAATGACAGCAATCCGCATGGCAAATCCTCAAACTAAGATCGAAGTTTTGACCCCCGATTTTTGGAGTGGTAAAGACGCAGTTACGAGTCAAAAGCAGAGAATTGCTACGGTGGTTGCAGCAAAACCCGCTTGCTATAACCATAATTTAGAAACTGTTCAACGCTTGCAGGCACCAGTCAGAAGGGGGGCAAAATACGATCGCTCACTCAATGTTTTGCGTTTGGTCAAAGAAATAGATCCCACTATACCCACTAAATCAGGCTTGATGCTGGGTTTAGGCGAGACAGAAGCCGAAATAATTCAAGCTTTGCAAGATTTGAGAAAAATTAATTGCGATCGCCTTACCCTTGGTCAGTATATGCGTCCTTCTTTGGCTCATCTTCCCGTACAAAAATATTGGACTCCTGAGGAATTTACCCGTTTAGGCGCGATCGCTAAAAATCTAGGTTTTGCTCATGTGCGTTCTGCACCTTTGGTCAGAAGTTCATATCATGCAGGGGAAGATTGATTACTGATTATGACCGACTAGTTATGGGGTCATTAATCGCTGTTAAGCCAATGACATAGCTTGTTTTTGGCTACATCGTTCTCAATGTCTCTGTCTCTGTCTCTGAGGCAATAGTTTCGTGCTTCAAATCTTTGAATTTACCCAACAAGCGATCCGCCCAGTATTTAACGTCATAAGTAGTGACAGTTTGGTACATTTTTGACATCCGTTCTTTTTGTTCTGCTTCCGACATGACTAGAGCCTGTTCAATCGCGCGATCCATCCCCTCCAAAGAATAAGGATTAGTTAAGATAGCTTCTGGCAACTCTACTGCCGCACCGACAAATTCTGATAACACCAAAACACCGTCTTGTCCTTCATGAGCTACGATGTATTCCTTTGCCACCAGGTTCAAACCATCTCTCAGAGGAGTTGTCCAACAAATTTCAGCAGCTTTATAGTAAGCGTATAGATGGGGTAATGACATCGGCTGAGTATACAACCTAATTGGCATCCAGTCTAGTGTGCCATAGCGACCATTAATTTGACCGACTAACTGCTCGATAGTGCTTTGAGCGGTTTCATAAACTCTCATACCAGCAGCAGCAGGTACACAGGTCATGACAAAGCTAACTTTTTTGTGTAAATCGGGACGGCGTTCTAACAAGCGACCGTAGGCAGCTAGTTTCTCTTCATTACCTTTTACATAGTCAACACGTCCAGCAGCGATAATTAGTTTTTTGCCCGAAAGCTCTTGTTTAATCTGGTATATTCTGTTTTTGGTTTCTGTCTTGTCCAGAATCGAGTGAATGAATTGAGGGTTTGTCCCCACTGGAAAAGCATCGATGTTAACAATTTGTCCTTTGTAACGTAGTTGGGTCGTCATTTCTGGTTCAGCCAGAGCGATTCCTACAGGGGTCATATGTCCATCAACAGCTTCTTGCTTTAACACCTCGACAGGTTTTAAGCTGCGGGCAACGTTGACAAAGTTTTCTGAGTAACGAGGGACATGAAATCCGACGATATCGCAAGAGAGTAAACTCTCAATGATTTCATCACGCCAAGGCAAAATATTAAATATGTCTACTGAAGGAAATGGAGTATGGTGGAAAAAAGCAATTCGAGCATCGGGCTTTTGTTCTCGAATATAGCGCGGTGCTAACCACAAATTATAGTCATGAATCCAAATTAGGGCATCTTCTGCTGCTTCTTCACAGGCAGCTTCGGCGAACAGACGATTGATGTTTTTAAAGTTCTCCCATTCTGCGGTTTCCGAAGTGAAATGATAAGGAAATGAATGAAGAATTGGCCAAAAAGCTTCTTTGGAAGTAATGTGATAAAACTGTTTGACCTGTTCGTCATCTAAAGGAATCCGCCGTACATTATAGTTTGCTTCTCCTTCGATGCTTACACGTTCTTCAAAGCGATCTTTTTGTGATTCATTTACTTGTTTCCAGGCGATCCAAGTTCCTTGATTGACATCAGCAAAGAAGCTTTTGAGAGTTGGAACTATTCCGTTGGGACTTTTTTTCGGTACATAATGGATTTTGCCATCTTTGATCACTTCGTCATGGGGTTCACGATGATAGAGGATAACTAAAGATGATTTCATAATTATTGGATTATTGGTTATTGATTGCAGAACTACTTGGTGATTTTGCTAATTGATGGTGCCAGATCAAATCGAAGTCAGCTTATCTAAAAAGGTGAACAGCTTAGGTTTGATCAGCGTTCATAGATTAAAGCTGCAACTAAACAGATCTCGTGATTATTTTCGCATTAGTTACTTTTTTTGATTGGGAATTAAACACCTTTATCTTAGTTAAAAGAATTTGATTTTAGATTAAGTAGTTACTAAAACCAAAGGTTATTTGTTCAAGATTATTTATTGTTGTTAGCAGTTTTTACTAAATTCTCAAGGGGAAATTTTGTGCCTATTGCCAACTACAATTCATTTTAAGCAGTGAGATTTATTCGGGCTAACTAAAGTTTGATTTTAATGATTGATCTAGCTCGACTATAATAAATCACCCTGTGTTAATGAATGCGTTGAGAAATCATCAATTTTTTTTGCCAATAAATAAAATATTGAAACAACATATACTGAATCCTACACCAATTGTCGCCATGAACCAAAATGTATACTTATTTGAGCGATCTAATGAGGCTTTAGTCAAATTATTTCCGTTCAAGTTTAAGGAAATTTAACAAGTTGAGCTAAACAGTTGCCGTGTAGTCTTCCATCCATCAAAATGAACAAAGGGAAGCAAACATCCACATCAAGAGAAAATTGCGTGAAAGTAGAAGTAGACACATCAATTAGGTTAGTTCCCGAAGCTACAGGAAAATTGCTAGCTTGGGCATCAGGAATAGAAAGTTCGACCAATACATATCTAGAACAAACTAAAGCGATCGCTCGGAAATTAGGGGCATATTACCGACCTGATGGATTAACCGAAATTGGTTTTTGGGTGCCAGGGCTAATTAGGGATGTGTTACATGAGAGAGAAATCTATTTAGAAGTTTTTACTCCTTTAGAGCCAATTGACTGGCAAGAAAAGGAACAAAGTCTTAAATTTAAGCGCGATCGCCTACACTTAGAACAGCAGGGAGAATTTATTTGGGGCGTGGTAGCAGGAATGCAGCCAGGAAATAGAGCCAGAGCTGGTTCTTTTTATTGGTTACGCTATGTCGATCGCGCCGAACAACTGCGGACAATTCGCGACTTGGTTCCGTATTCTCTGCCCTACGGTATTTTTGCCCCTGCCGAGCTGTACGATATGGACAGTCTGCAAGCAAATAGAGCCGATTTGGACTATTTGGAGCGTACTGCTAAATCTAACGACCCCAAAATTAAAATTCCTCGCGTTAGCGATCCCAGAAACATACTTCAGATTCATGTGGGAACTGCCTCGGCTGAAGGCACAATTGAAGGACTAACCCGCATTTATCACGAAATTGCGACCAAGATTAAGCAAGAACTGCCTTTAACTCCCAGCGAACAAAATTATCTTGGTTATGATGCGATCGAACTGTTACCAACCGAACCCACAATTGAATATCGCGACGAATACAGCCCAGAAAGCGAGTTTTTTGCCTTTATTGCTGAAGAAGACGATATAGTTGAAATTGAATTATTCAAACCAAATACTCAAGATTGGGGTTATGACGTACCAATTTTAGGCTCTAGCACTACTAACCCCGCCTTACTTGGTTCTTTGCGCCCCGATGAAGTAGTAGATTTTATTGCCACCCTACATAATTTTCCGACTCATCCAATCCAGCTAATTTATGACTTAGTTTATGGACATGGAGATAACCAAAGCGAATTATTGATCGCCCGCGAGTTTCTCAAAGGTCCAAATATGTATGGTCAGGATCTCAACCATCAATTACCAATGGTGCGGGCAATCCTCTTGGAAATGCAGCGACGCAAAATCAACACAGGTGCAGACGGAATCCGAATTGATGGCGGTCAGGATTTCCGCTTTTTTAATCCCCTCTCTGGCAGAGTCGAACAGGATGATGCCTATCTACTCGAAATGAGCAACATTGTTCAAGAAATCAAGGGTCACCAGCGACTTTTATTTACCATTTTTGAGGATGGTCGTCCGTGGCCAGAAGAAGGTTGGGAGGAAAAATCCACCTACCGCGAATTGATCGAACTTAAGCCAGAATCTTATCAATGGGGACCGTTGATTTTTGCGCATAACACTCCCAGTCTTAAAGGCTTTTGGGACAAGAAATGGTCACGGGTAATGGAAGTGATGACTATGGGTGACCATTGGATTACTGGCTGTGGCAACCACGATACCGTCAGGCGCGGCAATCAGATTGATGCGACTGAAGCAATTAATTGGCATTTAGGAAAATCTTTACCTGATGTACTGCACAATGCCTATGATAATCCTGCGGTGACTCTTTGGGTCAACTGTTTTAGTCCTGGTTTACCAATGGACTTTATTAACGCTACCATGCACGCTCCTTGGCTGTTTTTCCGCAACACTGATGAACAGTATGGGGTTAAGGTTGTATCTGAAGAAGTAGGGTTCTTAGATTGGCAAATCAATTCTAATTTGTATCGACAAGCCCACTGTTTTCCTCGCCTGAAAACTATGGGATTTAAGCAACTCAAGCAGCTTAAACAGTTTGGCACAGCCCTACACCAGGCGATGATTCAGCAAGATTGTAATCTAGCAGAAGTAGTAGAGGTTTTACGTGCCTGTACTGCCCCCGATACCCACTGTATCGAAGAATTACCTCCTTTAGGCGAATTGATGCGAGGAGGAATGGTACGGTTTCTAAAAAAACTAGATGAAGATCGTCTCAAAAGATTTGCTCTGATGTTTATGGAAGATTGCTATCAAGTCTGTAACATCTCTAACTATCAGTCCAAAGTTGATAGCTTAAGGGCTAAATTTAATTTAACTACTAGAGAGTTTCGTCATCAACATCCCTGGTTAGCTCAGAATATTTTGCCAATCGATACTTTCGACAAAATTGATGATCGCGAGAGAACGGTAATCTACGGCATTCGTCATAACTCTAAAACAGAACCAGCAGTAGCAATAATTGCTAATTTTGAAGGAGATGCAATTAAGCTAGACGCAGCAGAAATCTTAAAAACTGATTTAGCCCAATGGAAGATCGCGATCGCAACTCCTAATCTAGAAGCTGAAGATCTGACTCAACTAAATCTGGGTAATGGCGAAGGTTTGTTGTTAACGCGCCTTAAATAGTTGGCTCATTATAGCTTGAGAAGCGTATTTAGTTAGGTCAAATAACCGTGGCTCATCGTTTTTTCAAGAGCCTTATTCTATAGTTTTGCCAATAGCGGTAGATATCTAGGTATGATCGTTATGGGCGCAATGATCATTGCAACAACAGCATTCAATTCTAGGAAATTCCAGCTAATGAGTAGTAATTGGGAAGCATCACGAGTCGAAAACCAAATTGGCATCAACTTCAAATACGATCAAACTCTTCGTCTTGCTTTGCTACATCCCTCTTACGCTAAACAGATCAATGAGCCAGAAATCAATAATCAGCGTTTAGAATTTCTAGGCGAAGCAATTCTTAATTTAGTTTTAGTTGATTATATCTATCAACATTTTTCTCATTTCCAGGTGGGAAAACAGAAAGCCCTACGCGATAAGCTGACTGAATCAGACAGACTAACTAATCTTTGGTACGATTTGCAGCTGGGAGAAGCCTACCCCTTTCTTGGTTTAAAAGAAGAACGGCATCGTTTGCGGGTAAAGCAGAGTAATCCTTTTGAGCAAGCGTTTAAAGCCTTAGTTGGCGCCATATATATTGATCGCGGTTTTGCTCAAGCACGAAATTGGCTGCACAAACGTTTAATTGTGCCATTGCTCGGGCGTTACTTAAAGCCAGAATTAGAACATTCTGCTTCTGATAAACACCTACAGTTTTTAGGAGAAACCTTACTCCAAGGAGTGGCGATTGATTATTTGTATCATCAGATTCTTCAAGCTAACCCTAGCATCCTCAAATCTTTGGCACGAAATATTACTGCTGCCGACAGCCAAAGTAAATATTTAAAACAATCCCAATCGTTCTGGGAAGAAACTTTTCCCCACCAAGCACAACCTAAGTCCTACAAAATTTTGCTGGCACAAATATATCTTCACTTTGAGGACAAAAACAGTAAGAGTAGCTTCCGTCAAACCAGCGGCTATTTTGCCAAACACTGTCTAGATGATGATGAAATTATGCGACAGGCGATCGCTTTACTGCTCAAAGACGGCAAACCCCAAAAGTGGATTATCCATAAAATGATGGGCTATCCTAGCAATAGATACAATCAAGGCAGAGAAAAATATGCTGAACTAATGGGCAACCTAGAATA
Organism: Myxosarcina sp. GA_180221_E-2-1-MAG-40_15; assembly: GCA_020692205.1. GTDB lineage: Bacteria > Cyanobacteriota > Cyanobacteriia > Cyanobacteriales > Xenococcaceae > Waterburya. The sequence goes on along the minus strand of JAIMKV010000013.1, from coordinate 14,811 downwards.
GATCAAACAATGCAATAATTTGATTTTGATCAACACTAACTATTCTGGGATTCTCGATAATCGCCACAGTCAATAGCTTGCTCAGTATTAGCTACAGATGGATTCACCGTACATTTGAGGCGGTAGTCTCCAGTAAAAAAACGGCACTTGCTACAGGGGATTTGGTGCATTTTTTTTGCCTGAGTTATTACATCCATGATGCAGCTAATCAAACTCCAACTACAAAGACCTAATACTGAAAAAGCTCCCACCAGACGAAGTTGAAGCAGTAGTGATTGAAAGAGATTTGCAGAATGAATAGCAAATTGAAACACGACTAATATTTTCTCAAAAATTTACCTCATAAGCATTTATTATGACACATATTAGTTGGGCAAATTTAAGTCGCAAGTCGTAAAAGATGCGCTTAAATACGGCTCTTAATAATTTGAAATATTTGCGTAATTTGCTGCTTATTAAAAGTTTTCATCAAAGCTAATGCTGCCCCTTGAGGATCTCTAGGTATGCTCACCATACCGCCAGAAGTACTGCTAGCAGTACCCCCAGCAGTAGCCGCTAACTGTTGGAGGTTACGGCTAGCAACTAACTTCTGAGCTTGACCCGTATTTAAATAATCTCCAGCTTGCTTAATTTCTTTAATAACTATCTGGGCAATAGTGCTGTAAGGATATTTTTTGTTGGTAATTGCTTTTTGAGTCGTGGCTAACAACTGTTGCCAATTGGCTTCTTCGGGAGCTATTTCACTTAGATTTCTACAGCATATATGCAGCTTCTGACGGCTTTCTGGACTATCAGGCTGCTTAAATATCTGAAGCATTTGTTTGAGTATTGTTGTTACCCGTCCACTCAGATTAACTTGACCCGAACCACCAGATAATAGTTGTTGGAGGTATTGATCTAAAATGGCAAAGTTGGATTCCGCTTGCTGTAGAATTTCAACGGCATCACTATCATTAAAATTAGCAGAATTTTCCAAACGTTCGATTAAGTCTTGCAGATGATCGTAGCCGTTGAGAAAAAGTGTTTCTAATTTTTGATCGACATCAACAGGATTGTCTTTGAGTATTTTAAACGAATCTTCTAAACGATGAGCAGTTTTTTGAATACTGGTGTAGCCTAACATTGCAGCACCACCTTTAACAGAGTGAGCAGCTCTGAACATCTCGTTGACAGTTTCCGTATCCTGTACCGATATAGCTAGCTGTAGAATCCCTTGCTCCAAAGTTTGAAGATGTTCTTTTGCTTCTTCGATAAAATATCCCAGAATTCTCTGCTGATTAGCTGTGTCCAAAGCCTGTATCCCCCATTTCTTTAAACTCTGTAAAAGTGTATATATAAAGCAACGTATAAAGACAAGTTTATCCCAGACTACTTAAATTGGGTAGCTGATTTTCAACATTCAATGAAGACATACCGCGGTTCAACCAAAATGAGTTGATTCCCGCATTTTTCGCACCTTGATAATCTTCAGTTAAACTATCTCCAATATGCCATGCTTGCTGAGCCGCAAATCCGTGTTTATCTAAAGCAATCTTAAAGATATTTTGATCTGGTTTGGCAAATCCCGCAACTGAAGAAATAGTAATACTAATAAAAAACTGCTCTAAATCTAAAACATTCAATACTTTTATTAAACGGGTGTCGAAATTGGAAATAACTCCTAGCTGGACACCTTGGTTACTCCATTTCTCCAGGCTATCAATTGTATCGGGAAAAACACACCACGGATCTTTAGTCGCAAAATGGGTATAAATTTCGGCAAAAAAAACCGTGAAATTACTGAATTTTTCTAATAAGCTAAGCTGTGAAAAAGTTGTTTTAACTACATTTTTCCACCAAGCAAACTCTTGTTTTTTAATTTGGGTTAATTCCGTGGCTAAAAACGCTAAAGGAGGAGCAGATTTAAAACTTTTGATGAAAGCTTTTTCAATTAGTTTTGCATCTGCTTTAACACCATATTTAGCAGCATACTCTTGATATATTTCTCCGACGCTTCTTTTGAGCGCAAATAATGTACCCATAGCATCTAGAAAAATAACTTTGGGTACATTATTATCTGTGGTGATTTGAGAGATTATCTTGGGCATGGTTGACTAAAAATAAAGATGGGAATCTAGAAAGATTAATCTAAGTTGGCTTGAACTTCTTGTTGTGCTGCTTGAGTCAAATCATCGATTACTTTTTGACGAGAAGAAGATGGAGACTTGAAAGAATTATTCGGCTCGATTTGCCAATGATCTTTAAGATTAATTGGTGTACCTATTTTGATGATCGCCTGTCGCCGTCCTTTTAGTTTTGGTCGGTCGATGTTAAACACCTCCCGTTCTAAACGGTCAATAGTAGCAAAAAATCTTTCAGGAGTCGGTTTTTCTGCTACATAACCATCGTAAATAGCATCAAAATTGAGCAGGCGAACCGTAGTTTGATAAATATGTTGGTAATTTGGGTTTAGCGTCTTGGCTGAAACTGAAAGTGAACTTAAGACAGACTGAATTTTGTAAACTCTTTCGCGCTCAGGGAGACGTTCTTGAGGAACTATGTCTAGTTTTTCTTCACAATAAGCCAGCATTCGCTGTTTTAGATGCTTGATTCGTTGATTTAAATTAGTCAAATCAATCGGGATTTGATGATACTCAGCTTCCAAATTTTCCAATACTTGAGTAGCTATTTTTCTTAAACGTAAATAATAGTCATCTTGAGTTGGTTTCAGGGATAAAGCTGTTTCGAGGCGACTCAAGGCTTGTTCTAGCTGGGTGTCTGTGTTATTAGAATAAAGATACTTGAGGCTTACCGGAACTAGATAAAAATTAGGAACAACACCATCTTGTTTCAATAATTTCTCCATCACTTTGAAAGATAGTTCAATTGCGCCAGAACGGAAAGACATCACGGTATCATTTTGATAAGAACAGCCTCCTTCAGGAAAAATTACCAGCTTGCATTGAGGTTGCCGAAGTAGATCGAGGGTTTGGATAATGCTATAGCGATCGCCAACTCCGCGTCGAATTGAATAAGCTCCTACTGTCTGCAACAGCTTGCCAATCAAGCCTTGGAAAGCCTCATAAGCCACAACATAGTGAAATAGTTGCCCAATCCGTGCCGACAAGAGGAACAGAACCAAACCATCATCTAAGGTGGAATGATTGGGCAGATAGACTACGCGGCTATCGGCGATCGCTTTTACCTTAGCTACATCATCTTCCTCAATTACTACTCTAATTTTGTAGACAAAGTAAACCAACAAATAAGCAATACTCTGGATTAAGCGGGTAAGCAGAGGGTTTTGCTGCGGTGGAAAAAACTTAATCTCCGCCTTAGAGAAATTGAGCATAGTCTTGAACGGGCAAATGGTATGATCCTTTCGTTGAGCGGGGCTTATTTTGGTAAACTCTACCTAACACTACAACAATATCTACTGAGAAAGCAGTTCTACTATTGGCTGCGTCATCCAATTAAATCCTACGGTTAACTGATGCTTTAAAGTGGGCAAACGATAGAGATAGATCAAGCGACGGGCAACATAAGCCATCGGACCATTTAATTTCAGCCCTAGACTAGTTATAGTAGCGTTGTCTGTCCCCAAGGTCATCATTTCGCCTAAAGGTTGATAACGGAACGGCAATAAAGGGCGATTAGTAGCGGCTGCCCAAAGATTCCAAGCACAATAATCAGACTGTTGATAAGCTACCTGTGCTGTAGCTGGCAGCGAATTGCCGTTGCTATCGTAACTATTAGCAGCATCGCCTAAAGCAAATATATCTTCTCTGCCTTTAACCAATAGGGTTGGTTCAATTTCTAATTGTCCTTGAGCATTTTGGGCTAAAGGAAGGTTTTGAATTAACTCAGAAACCTGATTGCCTACGGTCCATAAAACTAAATCTACGGGAATTGTATCGGTTTGTCCCTTATAAATTAGAGTAATGCTGTCAGACTCGACTCGTTCAACTTCTGTTTCTAAATCCTGCCAAATTTGGTTTTTTTCCAGAGCTTTAATCGCGGTTTCACGATTAAACTGAGAGCTATCTTCGAGAATTTGAGTTCCGCGATCTATAATGCGAATTCTCCCTTTTTCACCTAAGCGATCTGCCAGCTTACAGGCTAACTCTACGCCACTGTAGCCACCACCTATTATGGCGACTCTAATCCGATCTAAATTAGCTGCTTCGAGCAGTCTCAATTCTTCTTGTAGACGATAAGCATGGTTTAAAGAGCGAAATGGTAGAGCGTATTCTTTAGCCCCAGGCACATTATCTACGGGAGTTCTGCCCCCAGTAGAAAGAACTAACTTGTCATAATCAATTTGTGTATCGTCTTGTAAGGTAACCTGTTTGGCTTCGATATCAATCTTGGTGACGCTACCCTGCTGAAAAACTATCCCCGTATTTGCCAATAATTCGACAAACGGTGGCGCAATCTCCCAACTCTGCATCTCTTCGGTAATTAATTCATATAACAATGGGGAGAACAAAAAGCGATCGCTTTGATCGACCAGAGTTATTTCTGGTTGGTCTTCGCTTTTCCAAGGAAACTCGCTGAGGCGCAGGGCAGTATACAAACCACCAAAACCGCCACCAACAATACAAATACGTAATTTTTCGCTCATAAGATTATTTTCATACCTAGTAGCTGCCTACTTGGCTTAACTTATAGTTAATTCTAACGGGTCTATAAAATTTGTGAAAAGTTAAGATACTACGTTGTTTGTCAATTGGTTTTTAGCTTTTAGCTTTTGAGATATTTTTTAGTAACTTTAACTCTAAGCTGATTATTGAATCAGATTAACTAGTTTTGTAACCAGACCGACATTAGATGAGCTTTATTTTATTTCTGTTGACTGCTAAGTATTAATTAATAAATACAAAAGACCAGGTGGAATAAATAAATATTGCCACGGCCAAGGCGGCTAACAATGCTTCAATTATATTGCCAACTAAAGACGCAACCACAACACCTGCGCTAGCTTTTAATGCCTGCTGCATTCGGGCAGCAGAATCAAGATCATGGCGATAGAGGTATTCCCCGACAAATGCTCCCAATATTGCCCCAAACAATACGCCAAACAAAGGCCCCCCAAGGGGTAAAGCGGGCAACAAACCCACAAATCCCAAGATCATACCAGCGATCGCACCATACTGGCTCCATTTGCTTGCCCCAGACTGTTTTACCCCAAAATACAAAGCCAGATATTCTACTGCCGAACTAAGAATTAAAACCCCAAAAATTACCATCATCGGCCAGCCAATTCCCGCAAAATCAGTAGCAATACTCCAAATTAAAATGGCAACCAAAATAATGCTGCCACCAGGAAGTCCGGGAATAATTGCGCCAATTACTCCTATCCCCATTAAAGCCAGCACAATCCAATAAAGAGTAGTTAGATCCATAATTATTGACGTTCAATGTAAATTAGCTTTTCTTACGATAACTAAACACGATTTAATTAAAAACGACTATTTACTATTTGAGTAAAGCGATCTTTGCCTTCTTCTAGTTGACCTGGAATACCGTTGGGATACTCTTGGTTAATTAGAGCAATGAGTTGCTCAATTCGATTGGCAGGATTAGGGTGAGTACTCATAAACTCTGGTTGTCCGCCTGCACCAGAGCTAGCTGAATTCAGGATTTTCATTAACTCGACAATCCCTACTGGGTTATAACCTGCTTCAGTCATAAACTGAAATCCTAAAAGATCGCTTTCTAACTCATCGTCTCTGCCATATTTAAGATTGACCATCTGATTTACCGCTTGAGCGAGGATAGCTGCCTGGCGACTATTTTCGGGGCGATCGCTGGCGGCAATCCCCACCGCGTTAACTAAGGCACTACCCAACTGTTGCTTGGCTAAATGTTCTGCACCATGTCTGCCAATCACGTGACCAACCTCATGACCCAAAACCCCCGCTAACTGAGCTTCTGAATTTAGCTTACTCAATAAAGCGGCGGTAATAAATACTTGTCCTCCTGGAAGGGCAAAAGCATTAACTGTTTGAGGATCGCGTAATAGATGAAACTCAAAAGGATAGGGAGAATTTTGGGCTGTTGACCTTTGAACTACTTTATTGCCTACCCCATCGATATAATCTTGTAGAGCGCGATCGGGATATAAATTGCCGTGTTGTGCTGCCATTTTAGGTGCAGACTGACGACCAATAATTATTTCTTGTTGGGGAGAAAGCTGCACTCTCTGTTTCTCTCCTGTAATCGGATTTTCACTGACATTGGTGAAATAGTTAAACATCCCAAAGACGGCGAAGATAGCACCAATTGCTAAACGTATTAGTAATTGACTCACTCTTGATTCTGACTCCAATTTAATTATTGGCAAAATATTATCATGAGTCTATATTGCTGCCTGTCTTTTCTTTGAGCTTACTTAAGCTATAACGTATCTATCTAAATTTCAGTTGACATCATGCAACATTATTTGACAATAACCAGTTAACTTATGCAGGCGATCGCTGATGCTTTTGAGCCTCTTAGTTTGGCTAGGATTACTACGTGCAGAAGCCAAAAACAACATATCCGTGGTTAACAATTTAAACTCGCGTTTAATTTCGGTTTGTACCGACTGCCAGCGAGGTGCGATCGCCTGTTCTAAATCTTCGCTACTAAGGTTGGCAATGTTTTGATTAAACCATTTGGTTAGCCTGTGAAATTCTGGTTTTATTTGAGGCGGCACGAATTCGCAATTTTGGTTCGGCAACAGGCTGTTCAATTTGGTTAATAAAGTCACGAATTCTTGATATGCTCGATTATGTGATGCAGATAACATGATTGAGTTAAAATAAATTAACCAGATAAAATTGTACTAAATAGGCTTGACTTTTTGGCTATGCCAGAGGTAAAGACAACTTAGAAAAATGAGATTTTGGGCTTGAAAAATAGGGTGATTTTATACATTAATACTTAAATTTGAATACAAAATTAGATTATGGTCTAATTTAGGGCATCTGACTCACAATTTAGCCATTTTAACCAAAGTTAAAGAATGCCCAAGCACTTAAAATAAGTAGCACTAATTTAAGGATTTTTCTACGGGTTTTGTGCAACGACTGAGGCGTTTTTCGTCATCATAGGGCGGAGTAATCTCTAATCTTCCACATTTACCAAATATTTTTTTAGATCTATGACCGCTATCTCTATCATAGAAAGTCGCGCCAAAGAAGTTAAACTTCCTCGCTGGTTAAAAGAATGCTTGATTAATCAGCAATCAGAACAGCCAGAAGCTGATGCTACTCTAATTTGCCGTGCATTCAATTTTGCCTATCAGCTACATGAAGGTCAAACTCGTAAGTCAGGAGAGCCATATATTGCTCACCCTATAGCTGTTGCCAGCTTGTTGCGAGATTTGGGGGGAGATAGCGTAACTATTGCTGCGGGTTTTTTGCACGATGTGGTAGAAGACACTGAAGTTACCTCAGCAGAAATCGAAGAAATGTTTGGAGTGCAGGTGCGCCTATTAGTAGAAGGAGTAACTAAACTATCTAAATTTAATTTTTCTAGTACCACCGAGCGTCAAGCGGAAAACTTTCGCCGCATGTTCTTGGCAATGGCGACAGATATTCGCGTAATCGTGGTAAAGCTAGCAGATCGGCTGCACAATATGCGGACGCTAGACCATCTTAAACCAGAAAAACAACGCCGCATCAGCCAAGAAACTAGAGAAATTTTTGCTCCTCTAGCGAATCGACTAGGTATTGGTCGCATTAAGTGGGAACTAGAAGATTTATGCTTTAAATATCTAGAACCAGAAGCCTATGACGAAATTAAGACCTTAATTGCTGAGAGAAGGACAGATCGCGAAGCTAGAATTGCTCAAGTTACCGACACTTTGCGATCGCGCTTACAGCATTTAAAAGTTAATGTGGTCGAGTTAACAGGAAGACCTAAGCATCTCTATGGCATTTATCAAAAAATGCAGCGACAGCAAAAAGAATTTAGTCAAATTTATGACATTGCTGCCTTTAGAATTATTGTTGAGACTAACGAAGAGTGTTATCGTGCCTTGGCAGTAGTTCATGATGCCTTTAAACCAATTCCGGGCCGTTTTAAAGACTATATTGGCTTGCCGAAGCCTAATCGTTATCAATCTTTGCACACTACCGTAGTTGGTTCTAATGGTCGTCCGATTGAAATTCAAATTCGGACGCTGGAAATGCATCATATTGCTGAATATGGTATTGCAGCTCATTGGAAGTATAAAGAAACAGGAGCCAGCGAGATCGAGCCAGCTTCTTCAGAAGATCAGAAATTTACCTGGCTGCGACAGCTATTAGAGTGGCAAAAAGACCTCAGTGATGCTCAAGAATACATGGAGAGCGTCAAAGATAATTTATTTGAGGATGATGTTTATGTCTTTACTCCTGACGGTGATGTAGTTGCTTTAGCTCAAGGAGCAACTCCTGTAGATTTTGCCTATCGTATTCATAGTGAAATTGGTAATCACATGAAGGGTGCGAGGGTAAATGGTCGCTGGTCGGTGTTGTCAAAACCTTTAGAAAATGGCGACATCGTCGAGATTGTTACGCAAAAAAATAGTCATCCAAGTTTGGACTGGCTCAACTTTGTGGTATCTCCTACCGCTCGCAATCGCATTCGACAATGGTACAAGCTATCCCATCGGGACGAAAATATTGCCCGGGGTAAAGAGCTATTAGAAAAAGAAATGGGTAAAAGTGGTTTTGACTCTTTACTCAAGTCTGAGCCGATGCAGATAGTGACACAGCGTTGTAATTATCACTCGGTAGATGACTTGCTAGCAGCTTTGGGATATGGTGAAATCACTCAAAATCATGTAGTAAACCGTTTGCGAGATGTAGTCAAAGAGCAACAGCCAGTAGAAGAAGTACCAGTTGAAGCCGAAGCAATAGAATCGTCCCAACTCCAAGGCAGTGTTAAACAGCAAAGTAGTTGCAAGTCTCCCATAATTGGCGTAGAGGGAATGCTCTATCACTTAGCAGGTTGCTGCAAACCTTTGCCTGGGGAATCAATTATTGGTGCGGTAACTTTAAGCTCTAGAGGAATTTCAATTCACAGCCAAGGCTGTCATAATGTTGAGAAAGTTCCAGGAGAAAGAATTATTCCAGTTAGTTGGAATGATGATGAAGACGGTAAAGCTTTTACCTATCCTATAGATATTCAGATTGAAGCGATGGATCGAGTTGGGGTGTTTAAAGATATCCTAGCGCGCTTGAGCGATCGCGGTATTAACGTGCGTAATGCAGGAGTCAAAACTCATCGCAACAAACCCGCTCTAATTTCCTTGAGTTTGGATATTAGGGATCGCCAGCAGTTAGAGTATGTCTTTCAAAGAATCAGCAGCATGAGTGATATTCTTAATATCCGCCGGGTGATGAATTCAGGAGAACGCTAGTTTTTTGTTGGTAAATAGTTGAGCGGTAGTTAACTCCAAAACTTTTAATCCAGTTAAAGAACCTTGAATTAACCTTAAAGCAGCAATAGGCTGCTGCAAAAATGCGATCGCCGTGGTCACAGGCTTGAGGTTGCCTGCGCTATCAATAGCGTTACTTAACTGGGGGATATCTCCCCGCAAATCATCACTGACTACTCGCAACATTGCCACAGTTATTCCCTGTTGTTGTAACTCGCTGATGTAGCCGTAACCTTCCATATCGACAATGCTGGCGGGATATTGTTGAGCGAGCTTAAGTTTTTCTTGAGCTAGAGCGATGATGCGATCGCTAGTTAATCCAGCAACGGCATCAATTGATATTTTGCTTTGAATGATCCTCATGAATTTAGATTCTAGATTGAGACAGTTGCGGTTCAAATCCCAGCAGCTGTGAATCAGCACCCGATCTCCTACTGCGTAAGCTGGGGTAAGACTGCCACCCAAGCCTACAATCAAAACTTTTTGAGCCTGACTTAATTGCTGCGTATAACTGGCTAAAACTTGGCGTGCATTTTTAGTGCCAATCGGAATAGCGATCGCCTGAATGTTGGCATTAGCCTGCTGTAAACCGCGACAAACTGCCTGATATTCTGCGCCTTGAGGCACGACAATAGTATCAATCGAAAGCATTGCCATATATATTTCGGGATCGATTTAGTGTAATACTGTTTCTAGCTCCAAGCTCTAAGCTCTAAGCTCTAAGTTGTTACCATTGCTCAATTCTCGCTAATAACTGCTAATAACTTAGTGCGTAAGTTTTACAACTATTAATTATTTATGTCTGTAACTAAACCTGATAATTCGGAAAATAAAGCTGAATTATGGCACAAAATTAAAGAAAATAGCACTACGGTTCTTATTGCTCTGATTTTAGCCTTGATAATCCGTGTTTTTATTGCCGAACCCCGCTATATTCCTTCAGAGTCAATGTTTCCTACTTTAGCAACTGGCGATCGCTTGGTCGTAGAAAAAGTAGCGTATAAGTTTCATCCTCCAAACAGGGGAGACATTATTGTGTTTCAACCACCAGCCCAATTAAGAATATTAGGTTACGAAAAAAACCAGGCATTTATTAAAAGAGCGATCGCCACAGAAGGGGAAACATTAGCAGTTAAGGATGGTCTGGTCTACGTAAACGATCAACCTCTAGCCGAAAATTACATTGCTGCTCCCCCCAAATATGAGCTAATGCCCGTTACCGTACCAGAAGGACAGCTATTTGTGATGGGAGACAACCGCAACAATAGCAATGATTCCCATATTTGGGGCTTTTTGCCGGCAGAAAACGTCATTGGTCATGCTGTATTCCGTTTTTGGCCTCTAAATCGCATTGGGATAGTGGGATAGTGTAATTGCTAACGTTACCCATTACCCGCCGCAGATAACCTTGAACTCCAACCGATAACCTCTCGGCGGTCGGTGTGCAACGGGGTTGTCATGCGGCTTCTCCATCGATCGCCTCAAACTACATCCGTTTCAGCAATTCATCATACTCATCATGTGCGCCAATCCAATACCAATAAATATGGTCGGCTTCCAGCAAACCCAAAACACGATAGTTGATGCTGACACGAGCAGAATAAATCGGTTGTTTCTGACTGACTCGCTTGAATTGAAGACTTGGATGATAAGGGTTTTCTTGCCAAAGAGCGTAAGCTTTATCAGCTTGCTCCTGAACTGATGTGGGAAGATCATCTAGCCGCTTGCGAAATGACTTTGTTCCACTTGATTTCATTTTTGCGTTGGAAAAACTTCATCAAGTGGAACAGTTCTACCTTCTGTAATCTCTTGACGCACCATTGCAGCCATCTGATCCCATTGATCATCTGTTGTGGCAGCAAAGCGCGTTTCCCATTTTTGTTCATCTTGCAATTCCGCCAAAAATCGAGCCGCGATCACATCTTGCTGATCGGCTGGGAGTTTTTCAATTTGGGCGATCATCTGTCGAAGCAGTTCAGTCATAGTTCAGTAACAGTAAATACCGCAATTTCATATAGTTCCTCAATTTTATCCGATGCTCAGATAGATTGTGACTCCCAGACTTTGGTTAGGCTCAAAACTATGTTATGGAAGCTCAATAAGGTTTCCGTCTTGATCGCGTATACGCTTTCCCGAGTGAATGTACCAATGAAGGTGCTTTGTTGATTGATATGTTCCCACATTTGTTTCAATATGACAGCCACCCCACTTGGCTTTGAACTCACTAGCTAGCTCGTGTAATACGTGCATGATTTCGCAAATTAAGTCTGCGTCAGCAGCCTCCGATTCAGCTAAGGATTCTATATGTTTTTTGGGCACAATAACAATGTGATGCTCCCAGAAAGGTTTGGTGTGTTTAAAAGCAATTATTAAGTCAGTCTCACGGACTTTTTCTACATCTAGATTTCCTTGAATAATGTTTTCGCAGTACCAATCCATAGCACTCTCAAATATCTGTATAGCTCTAATTCATTGGACTTTGTCCGCATAACGACCCACTTCACCCGCTGCTATCAGCTCTGGGATCAATAAATCAACCCGATATGGTCGGTGTGCAACGGGTTTGTTAGCTGGCTGTCTGGGATTTTGGTTTAACTTCAAATTCCAACGTAGAACGGTAAAAGCAAACATCAAATTCCAGAAAAAAGTTAGTTTGACCCAAAATCATTGGTACGTCAGGACTTCTTGCCCAGGCAAACACTAATTCAGTCGGCAGAAATTCTCCGATTTGCGCGATCGCAGAACAAGGCATTGCTGGTTGTTTGCCGAGATTACCAGCTAGCTGAAAACAGCTTCTTTCAACCGTCTGCCTGCATTTGAATTGTTGGGCGGCTCGCTACCCACCTACCATTTCTAGATCACAATTCACGTCGCATCACAAGTTCGCCGTCCTCTTCTTTTCCGGTGTGAACAAAACCCATCTTCTCGTAGAATGGACCGGGACCACCTTTGGCTGGCACACAACTTGTTTCGACTAACTAGAATCTTTACGTATAACATTCTTATACAGAGTATTAAACGGAATTATTCCGTATAATTCATCATGGAACAACGTCCTGAAAAACTGTTAGAACAGGTAAGAGATACTATTCGGCTTAAGCATTATTCTTACCAAACCGAAAAAACTTATATTAATTGGATTAAACACTACATCTTTTTCATAATAAACAGCATCCCAAAGATATGGGAGGAAAGGAAATCGAAGCTTTTTTAACAGATTTAGCTGTCAATCGAAAAGTGGCAGCATCTACGCAAAATCAGGCACTTCATGCCATTTTATTTTTATATAAAGAAGTATTACGACAAGAATTAGACTTAAAGGTAAATGCAGTACGAGCGAAGAAAACCAAATACTTACCAACAGTTCTTACAAAAGAAGAAGTTTGGCAGTTTGTGTTCCGTTCTGTTAGCATCTCTCAAGACCCACGTAGTGGAGAAGTTCGTCGCCATCATTTACACGAGAGTAGTTTGCAAAAAGCTTTAAAACAAGCTGTTCGAGCTACAAAAATTGAGAAAAAGATCGCTTGTCATACATTCCGTCATAGTTTTGCTAAGCATTTGCTACAAAATGGCTATGACATTCGGACAGTGCAAGAATTGCTAGGACATAAAGATGTCAAAACTCGTGCATTCCCTTGCGTCTATCGCCGACGCGGTGAAGCAGTGCGTTGCGGGGGTTCCCCCCGTTGAAGCAACTGCTGAACCCTTTAGGGGGGTCGCTCGTCAAAACAACCGTGATTTATGCTCATGTTTTGAATCGTGGCGGTAGAGGAGTAATAAGTCCTCTCGATTCTTGAAAAATTATACCTACTCAAATCTAGAAAGCGATCGCCAAAATTTTAGTGGACTATACAGAAAAATGCGATCGCAATGACCAAAAACATTGCTGGATACGTAATGTTTTTGGTTTTTCAGTCTTGTATAAATCAAAAGTTTAAATCATGAATTACTGATTACCAAATTGTCTGGCATAAACAATATCTTCTTTACCCGACTCTAGCTTGATATCAGAGCGGGGGTATGCAACACACAACAAAGCGTATCCCTCTGCCTGTAGTTCAGGAGACACGCCCATTCCTTCACTTTGTTCTACTTCTCCAGCAAGAATTTGGGCAGCACAGGTAGTACAAACCCCAGCACTACAAGAATAAGGTAGGTCAATACCAGCAATCGTTGCGGCCTCTAAAATATTTTGCGATTCTGCAACTTGAATAGTTTGAGTTTTACCCTGATGGTTTATTTCAACGCTATAGGTATTAGACATAATTAAAAAAAAATTTTCATCAATGATTTAATTAGATTTTATATCTTCTCATAAATAGACTTTCCCACATCTGTGAACTAGGTAAAATAGCAACTAGTTATCAAGCATTAACCATCGACAATTTACCATTAACCCAAAAAGTTTCGGCTCTTCTCATCTAGAAATCAAAATTTCAGTGTATGCTTTTCGATAAGTCACAATCATCATTGTCGTTCAATCTCCAGATTTGGGCAAACGACAAAGATTATTGCGATTGTTGGTCAGTGTGAGGAGTAATGGCTCTAATGAATTTGCAGAACAGGGCATTAGAAACCCTAAAACAAACTAGTAGGACATTTTACATTCCTATTGTCCGCTTGCCAGGAGAGCTAAAGGATGCCGTTGCATCTGCTTATCTTTGTATGCGTGCAATTGATGAAATAGAAGACACTCCAGAACTTGACAATCATACCAAAGCCGAACTGCTGCGCGGTATTAGCCAAAGAATGCAAGAAGTAACCGATATGGAAGCTTATGCGCGTATTGGCGCCGATTTAGCTTGTTATAATAACGTTTTGCCAGAGGTTAGTTTATCTATTGGCGAGTGGGCAAGTCTTGCCCCTGAAACAATCGCGCCACGGATTTGGGATGCCACCGCAGCGATGGCAGATCGAATGGCATATTGGGCAGAACACAACTGGACAATTAGTACCGAAGCCGATTTGGATCGCTATACCTTTAGCGTAGCAGGAGCAGTAGGTTTATTACTATCGGATTTATGGGCTTGGTACGATGATACTAAAACTAATCGCCAATACGCGATCGCTTTTGGACGAGGTTTACAGGCAGTGAATATTATTCGTAACCAAAGGGAAGATTTCCAAAGAGGGGTTAGCTTTATTCCTGAAGGATGGACAAATACAGATGTTCAAGACTATGCTCGTCGCCAATTAAAGCAGGCTAATTTATATGTTGAAGCTTTGCCCAAAGGTAGTCCTGCTCTGGGGTTTTGCCAGATTCCTTATATATTAGCCCAAGGTACTTTAGACGCGATTGCACTAGGTAAACCAAAACTCAGTCGTTATGATGTTCTCAATTTAGTCGAGAAGGTAACTAATTTTAAATCTGCCTAATTATTTCAATAGTTCGGACAATTTTTGGTGAGAGAAGAAAAAAG
>JAIMKV010000012.1 GCA_020692205.1 Myxosarcina sp. GA_180221_E-2-1-MAG-40_15 | reverse complement strand
AAGTTTCACCATCTGGACTGATAGCTACTGAGAAAACCCATTCGTAAATCCATTCACCATCAGCATTTAGAGTAGATTTCAGTTCTCCCGTCTTGAGATGCCAAATTTTGATTGTTCCGTCCCTAGCTCCACTGACTAAAGTTTCACCATCTGGACTGATAGCCACTGAGTGAACCCTTCTTTCACCATGAGTATTTAGAGTTTGCTTTAAATAACTTTTGCTATATAAGCTAGTAATCAGAAAGATTTGACTAAAAGGAGACAATTCATACTTACTAAATCCATAGATTTGAGTTACTGATAGTAAAAACAAAACAGCTCCAATACCACCAGCCAGCAATTTTTTCTTAAAACTGAATTTAAATTTACCTGAAGTTGCAGGTTTTGTAGTTGACTGAGCTACAGAAGCTAAGTTAGTAAGTACTTGCCTGGGTGGTGGTGAGTTATTAGAAGTAGGTTTTGCTAGTGTGTGAGGGGATGAGGAATTTAGTTGTTTTGGGTTTTGGCTTGAGGATTTTGAAACTGGAAGAGTTTGAGTAGCGGTTGGTAGAGTTTTTGCTGCACTAATAACATTAGGAAAAATATCAACACCCAAATCTGCTGCTCGATCGCACCAATAACATTTACCATAAGTCTTACTATAATGATGGCTATCTACTCGGCTACAAGAGGTTAGCTGATTAACCCCAACCTCTAAAGCGTTATGCCAATTTTGAGCAGTAGGGCGTAAATTAGGTTGAGTATGTCCTTCGTTAAAGCATTTTAGAAACAGCTTTTTAAGTTCTGGATGAACCACATCGAGAGGAATGGTAGTTTTGCTGGCGCGGATGGGACTATTATGACCACCATACCAATAACCTTGTTTGATTAATTCGGTTTGTTCTGGAGATTCCCCTACACCAGTCCAGTTTCCAGAAAAAGGATGATAACCAAACAGTAGATAGTGAATTAATACTCCCAGGCGAAAGCGATCGTGTATTTCGGTTTGATTGGTAGTGTCAAAGTCTTTGCCTAAAAGTTCGGGAGGGGTAAAGCCTTCTGAACCCACGGTACAACGATACACTTGATTAGATTGGGAATCTCGCACCTGAAAGGAATCAGTATCAATTACCGCAGTCATGGCGCGATCGTTTACGAGAATGTTCTCTAGCTTAATATCTCCTAATACATAGCCTTTGGCGTGAATCGCCTGAATAATCCAAGCGGTGTTTAATGCCGTGACGTGGAGATAATACCAGTTAAAGCCTGGGGCGAGTTTGTTACGTCTTTTAGGATTACAAATACTAGAGAGTTGCTTACTATCTGCGATCGCTGGCATCAAAAAGCCGAGATATTTACCATTATTATCTTTAAGTAAATCCGATACCCAAGCAATAGAAACATGATTGTGACTCAACATTGGATCGGCTGGTGGGTTAGCCAGCATCACCTTCAGCTTGGCAATTCTAGCTGGGCTGGGATCGTGATAAATTTTTGCTAGATAGCCCTTAAGATTAGTTTCCCAAACTTGTCCTTCGCCACTATCAGCAATCTGCTTGGTTAAAGATACAGGCTGATTATTACTGTGGCGGGTTAGAAGAACTATCATACAAACACAAAAATAAGGTTTTATCGTCGTCGGTGCGGGCGTTTAGCCTGTCTGAATTTAGGAAACTCAACAAGTATTCGTCTGACTCTTCCAAGTTGTTGGTTTCCCGTAGATATTGTTCTAGTGGTTGAAAGAAAGGAGTAAAAGGTGTCCAGTCACTCATGCGAATTGCTAATCTTTCTAGCCCATCAGTGGAAGCACAGACAAATTCTGGCTGTCCAGGCTGTACGACTACTTTCATCTCTTTTAAGGCATTACTCGAAGTAACAAAAGTAGTTTCGTTGATGTATTCCCCTTTATCGGGAGGAAAAAGTAGTTGTGGATCTTGTTCGGGATAACGGACAGTAATAAAGCCATCGCCAATCTGCATTGCAGCTATTCCTTCAGAAGTTGCCACAACAATTAGCAAAGTACAGGCTAAATCGTCAATTGAGTAATTTTTCTTGGTTGCTTGTTCTTCTAAAGTAGTTATTACTTGCTTAACAATATTGCTAAAAAATTGTCTAGCTTTTTGCTTATTAGTAGATTGAGAAATAGTTACAGTAGTATTACTTTTCTTATTGGACTTGTCGAGAGAATTTCTAGATTTTCCAATCGAATTTGCTTTATAGCCATCGAACGATAGATTAAGATATTTCTTAATCCCTCTGTGTCTTTGCGTCTCTGCGCGAGATAAATTTTCTATCGTCCCTACTTTTATTTCGATTGCTTTATTTTCAATGTCGCTAACGCTACTTTCAGCAGTAAATAATTCTGTAATATTTGAAATATTTTGCTCAGTAAATGTATCTAAAACCGTTTTTACAGCTAATTTTGCACCAATATCGCTATATTTAGCACTACCCGCCCCATCTGCTACCACGCCGACGATCGCATCATTAATAATTTTATAATTGCCATAATCCTGACAGGGAATCTGCTGCTTAGTATGACTCGTCCCAATTGCTGAACGAGCGATCGCTTTCCAGTTCATTAGTTCTCCTTTGTGTTTAAAGTCCCCCAGACTTGGGAGATTTAGGGTGGGTGGAAATGCTTCTGGCTAAGAAGCTTATTCCACACCCACCCGAAGGGGGCGTTTCAAATTTAACTTACTCATTTATGTAGTAATTTGACCCCAACCAACCGCAGGTAAAGCCACCATCGAACCACCTACCTTACTACCTGAAACTCGTTTCATGGAGGTAGATAACCATTGGAACATTGAGGTAAAATCTAAACCGTTAAGCAGTATAGGAGGACGTTCGGGCAAAGCAATTTGTCGTAGTTTGTTCATATCTGCCCCTGCTACACCCACAGCAAAAAACAGCATCCTACGTTGTGCTTCCATTTCTCTAATTCTTTGTGCCGCATTGTGCCAACTGTCTGTAGGTGCGCCATCGGTAATTAAAAACACCCAAGGGCGATAATATTGAACCCCATTATTTTTATAGGTTTCTTTGCGTTGTTCCATTAAATCCAAAGCATATTCGATCGCTTCTCCCATTGGAGTAACACCATCAGCAGTCAATCTAGGGGGTAAAAACTCATCAATAGTTACAAAATCCTGAGTTAAGCGCACAGGGCCAAATGTCACTAGGGCAACTTCTACCCGCAAAGATGCTATTTCATCTTTGTAAACATCCTTTTGAAAAGCAGCTAGACCTGTATTTAAAGCATTGATAGGTTCTCCCGACATTGAACCAGAAGTGTCACATAACAAAATTACTGGGCAACGTGGTTCGGGATTTTCTACAAATTCTGGTAATCCAATAGGCATCTTCAATTCTCCGTAGTATAAAATTAAGAATCTTATTCAAGCTGAAATGTTTTGCATTTCTCATTACCTAATAGTTAAGATGCCCAAATAATTGAGGAAATTCTCAGGTTTTATAGCCACAAACTCGTGATTAATCAAGTTTTAAGCACTTTTAATTTAGAAAGCCCGTTAGAAAACACTTTTTTGTTTATGTAGAATAATTGAAAAGCTCAGAGTCCAAAGCTTAAAACACTAATACTTTAAAAACTTATCAATCCATAAATCAAATTAATAATAAAATGACTACTGAAGATATTGCTGAGTCTAATCCAGATACTATTCGCCCAAAACGACAGATAGGAATGCTAACTATTTTCCGTTTGGGCTTGTTTAATCTAGGACTGGGATTGATGTCGGTGCTGACTCTTGCAGTGCTAAATCGGGTGATGATTAGTGAATTAGGAATCCCGGCAACTATAACTGGGGGAATATTAGCTACCTCTTTGTTTGTTTCGCCAGCGCGGGTGTGGTTTGGACAGTTATCAGATAACAACCCTTTATGGGGCAAGCATCGTACCAATTACGTCTTGCTCGGGACAGCAATTTTTGGTTTGGCGGTGTTCTTAGCAGTGCAGGTTGTCTGGCAACTGGGAGCAGTGGTTAGAGCTAGTGGTGGTTGGGTATGGAATAGTCAGACTATTGGCTGGAGTGCTTTATTGTGTCTAATTATGGCTATTTATGGTTTGGCAGTTAGCTGTAGTTCAACACCTTTTACAGCTTTACTGGTAGATATTACCGAAGAAGAGAGACGTTCTAAATTAATTGCGATCGTTTGGTCAATGTTGATGGTAGGGATTGTTATTGGCGGAGTTAGTGGCAGCATTGTCTTTAAAACAATTGAATCGGAAGGAATTACCGCAGGCAATATTCCCCTCGAAATATTACAGCCACCGATCAATTCTGCCTTTGGCTTTGTCCCCTTTTTAGTCATAGCTTTAGCTCTTATTGCTACCTGGAAAGTAGAAACAAGGTATTCCCGTTTCATTAGCAATACTGCAACTGATCGCGATGATAGTATTAGCCTTAGTCGAGCGCTACAAATTTTAACTACTAGCCGTCAAACAGGCATTTTCTTTGCTTTTCTGTCTATTCTTACCATTGGCTTGTTTATGCAGGAAGCAGTGCTTGAACCCTATGGTGGAGAGGTATTCGGTATGAGTATTGGTGAGACTACTCAACTCAATGCTTTTTGGGGAATTGGTATTTTACTGGGTTATAGCGTTACAGGATTTTTTGTTATTCCTGCACTCGGTAAAAAACTAACTACCAAAATCGGCTGTATTTTAGTTGCAATCTGTTTTGGGATAATTATTTTGGCTGGCTTTACTCAACAACCAAAAATGTTGCAATCAGCAATGGTATTGTTTGGCATTGCTGCGGGTATAGCTACCGTTGGCGGAATTAGCTTGATGTTGGACTTAACTGCTGCCAAAACCGCAGGTACGTTCATTGGAGCCTGGGGATTAGCTCAAGCAATGTCTAGGGGACTAGCCACTCTCATTGGGGGGATAATTTTAGATCTTGGTAAAGGTATCTTTGCGACTCCCGTGTTGTCCTATGGCTTGGTATTTGTCATCCAAGCAGCGGGAATGATCCTAGCTATAACTATCTTAGAGCGCGTTGATGTCAAAGAATTTAAAGAATCGACTAGTAAAGCACTTACCACCGTGATGGAAGGAGATTTAGACGGCTAGATTGAGCAAATATTTCGCTCAAAATCAAACAAAATCAAAATATTGATGAACCTTGATACATGTTGATAAAAGGTGAAACGTGAAGCTCTTCAGGAAATAAATTAGCCAAGAAAAAATCTAAGGTAGTTGATTTAAGAAAACCCTGAAACACTGCAACTGTGCCAAAACGTACTCCTGTCGATCTTTGTTCGGCCAGAATTACCTCAATTTGTGCGCTGTTTAGAATTGCCGCTTGTCTGAGATAGTAACCCAAAGCATCTTTTTCTGGCTGTATAACTACTTTTGACCAATCTTGAGCAAAGAAATCGGCAGTTTCAGGTTTAATTATGTTTTTTTGTGCCAAGATTTCACCGATTCGTAGTTCAGGATATTGTATTTTGTCCTGTAGTGCAGATTTGATTTGAAATGAAGAAACTAAATCTGCCTCTCGTAGAGTTTCTCCTAAAGTCTTAGTTTGTAGTGCTAAAAGACGGCGGATATCGGAGCGGGCTTTTGAGGTTAAACGATAAGATGCCATGGGAAAAACTTGGCTAAAAATAAACAACAAAATGAATATCAAAAGTTCAGATTTTAAATCTGTTTATACTTAATAGTAATTTTTTTGGCGATAATTATCTTCCGTAATTCTGACAGATGTTATTAAAGTATTTATTAATTCTCTATTAACCTAAAAATTGTGATCCCAAACAATAGAATTCTACGAGAATTACAGTTAAAACAACAGGATTTGTTAGAAGCTGTCGCAGAAGCAAAACAAGCCATTCATTTGCGAGACAATGCTTTATCGCAGTTAGATGAAGTAATCACCAAAATTGAACAATTCAAAGAAATTTGCGATCGCGCTAATAAAATGAGCTATGCCGATAAAATATATTTAATTCGGGAAGCTGAGAAACTACTTTTTGAGGAGGAAATACTAACTGTAGATCTTAAGTTGGACAGTAGAGCGCAACCGCAAATGTTTACCGATCAGGCTTCTATTGGTCGTAGTTTATTAGATAAATAGTCGATTTTAAATTATGGTACTTAATCAGTTAAAACAAATTAGAGATGAATTAAAGCAAAGTGGCGATGCTTATGACGCTGCTTTTAGAAATACGGCTTTAATCGCGGCACAAGAGTTAGTCAGCCAAGAACAACAA
This sequence comes from Myxosarcina sp. GA_180221_E-2-1-MAG-40_15, assembly GCA_020692205.1. Taxonomy (GTDB): domain Bacteria; phylum Cyanobacteriota; class Cyanobacteriia; order Cyanobacteriales; family Xenococcaceae; genus Waterburya. The sequence continues at coordinate 75,844 of JAIMKV010000012.1, read as the reverse complement.
TTAAAAAGCGATCGCCAAACTTTATCTAATCTAAAACAGGATTTAGATAAACAGTACTTTATTACTAATTACGGCAGTTTTAAAAACGCAAAAATAGCATATCATCAAATTTATGGTCAGCAAAAATACGGTCGTAGTTGGTCAGATTTTATTGCCGTCGCCAAAAAATTAACCGCATCAGACGGTGTACCGTTGACTCTGCCTGAACAAACGTTAACTTTGGAACAGAGAGTTACTAAATTAGAGAACTTTTTAAGTAGTTTGGGATATCAACGATGAATTTAAATCCGCCGATTTTCATTCAGTGTTGTCAGTAACTTTGATCAAAAGGCTAAAAGCTAATAGTTATTAGCTTTTGATCGACGTGTATTAACCTTTGCTTCGACTGCTATAGATCAAGAATGGAGATCGATGATTAAGGCACTACATTAACCACATAAGTTAGTTTAAAAGGTGTAAAGCTATCATTTTTGGCTGTACCGCTTATTTCTAGCTCATAAGTACCTGCTTGAGGAAAAATAATGTTTGCTCCAGGTATCTCCTGATATTGTTCAACATCAATAGCACTCAATTCTGGTTTTAAAACTGGTTCGGCTGACTCTGTACGAGGAACAGCATAAACTTTTAAAGCGCAGTCACATTCAGATAAAGGGATACTACTACCACCACGACGAGTTAAGGCAAACCAAGCTCTAGTTGACTTACCTGCTTTAGGGTTGTGGTTTGGTTCGATGTGAAATGTCGCAGCTACTTCATTAGATATTTCCACATTATGTGCAACTACAGGTACAGCTAGAGCAGTTGACAAGAAAACTATACTGGCAGTTTTGAACAGTTGGAAAACCATATCTGGTGGATTAATGATCTGCTTAAAGTACTTTAATTGTGATTGGTTCGGAGATAACAGGATGATCGTGGGGAACGTGCAAATAATTACCTAAAACTAACTGTAGGGTATGTTCGCCTGGAGAGAGAGTGAGTTCAGTTTCAGTTTGTGCCTTACCAAAATGACGAATCTGATCAGTGGAAGGCAAAGAAGTATTAAGATTGGGTAGTTCTGGTTGGTCGATCAATAAATGATGATGCCCTGTGTTTTCTCGCTCGACTCCCGCAGGAGCAAGTTCCATGCCCGTCAAGCCAAATTTCACTGTAAAAGTTTCCGCTACCGTAGCACCGTCTATTGGTTCGACAATGTTGACCATAGCATTAGCTGGAGCGTGAGAAACTATCTCGGCGATCGCCTTTAATGGCGCAAATATCAACAACCAGACACAAATCAGGCTAACCAGGATAACTTTAAACTTCATAGACTAAATACACTATTTAACGCAATATTAACGAATTGATTGATTATTTTAATCATATCAAAGTAGAGGTGAACGCAGGCATCAAGATTCAAGCCGAAACAACTATTCATGACTATCTCCCAAAAATTCAACAAAAGCTTTTGGTTTCAATTTATTTTGCCTCTATTTTTTTTTCTGGGGGGATTAAATACGATTTACGCCTATGGTTGCTTTGAATTCGATCCCGACGAAGGAATCAATTTGATGAAGGCTTTTTTGCTCAATGATGGCTATCAGCTATATCAAGAAATTTGGAACGATCAGCCGCCAATATTAACTCATTTATTAGCATCGATCTTTAGTGTTTTTGGCTCAAAAGTTGAGCTTGCCCGTAGCTTAATTTTAATATTTTCTACGCTGGTTTTGTGGCAAACTTGGCTTATTTTTTCTTTGTTTGGCGGAATTTTACACGCTTGTATTGGCTTATTATTTTTACTAATATCACCTAACTATTTAAAGCTAAGTATTTCGGTAATGGTAGGACTCCCTTGCATAGCTCTGGCAATGGGAGCAATCCTAAGTATTATTTGGTGGCATTCAACTCATAAGACTATCTGGTTAATTATTTCGGCTTTACTGTTGAGCCTATCAATCTTAACTAAATTATTTACCTTTTTTTTAGCTCCAATTATTGTTATTGGCATTGTTTTAGATCGAGCTAAAAACTTGAAAAAAGCTAGTTGGCAAAAGAAACTGCGATCGCCAATCTTATGGATAGTTATCTTTTGTAGCTTTAGTTTACTAATCTTGCTATCGTTTATCGGGATCGATAATATTCATCTTTTGTTAGAAAATCATACTAGTGCCAGAAATATCGACGCTTTTCAAAATGTGGCGTTAAGGCATTCTCTTGAAAATGATTACCAGCTATTTCTGGGTGGATTGACAATTTGGGGCATAGTCATTGCTTATCAGCGTCAGCAATGGCAAATATTTTATTTTGTAGCTTGGGCAATAACCGCCTATTTACTTCTGAGCAATCATCAACCTGTCTGGTATCACCAAGTACTGCTATTACATATTCCAGCAATTATTATGGTGGGATATGCCATGGGAGAAATAATCACCACATTGTTCAGGGGTTTATATTTAAGCGCGAATCATCGCATTATCTCCTGGTTTTTAAGTATTGCAATCATCATTAGTTCCACACTTCTAGTTGGCGAACAAACAAAAACTACTTTCCAATCCATTAAATCATGGCAAAAAAATTGTAGCCCCAAAATAATTTCGATTAGCTTAGATGAACAATTCTTAGCTGAAATAGCTCGATCAAAATCTCAAACTAACTGGATGGTAACAGATTCACCGATGTTTGCTTTTCGCTCAGGTATTCCTGTTCCTCCTTCTACTGCTGTTCTGTCAATGAAACAAATTGAAACAGGAAATATGAGCGATCGCCAGCTAATCAACATTATCAATCAATATCAACCAGAACAGATTTTATTTAAACGCTTTGCATGGACTGAAGTCACCGATTTTCTTGCTCAAAACTATCGGTTGCAAAAGCAAAAAGATAATTTTAGACTCTATATTAGGATCAAATAAAAGCTAAGAGCTAATAGCTAAAAACTACTTTAGCTGGGAGGAAGTAAACGTCCAATAGTACGATTTTCTGCCGTAAAAGTCTGCTGAGCTACTCGCTGAATATCTTCTGGAGTAATTGTTGCCAATTTCACTAGTTCCTCAAAAATATTGCGCCAGCTACCTGTCTTCGCTTCATATTCGGCAAGGATTTGTGCCATACCCATATTGGAATCGAGAGTTCGCAACAATCCTGCTTTTAATTGAGTTTTTACCCGTTCTAATTCCATCGGTTGCACTGGTTCGGTTTTCAGGCGTTCAATTTCTGCTCTCATGGCAGTTGCTAGTTGATCGATACTAGTTCCCGGGGAAGTCAGCGCATAAACTAACATCAGGTTGGGGTATTTATCTCCTGGGAAGCCGCTAAAGCCTTGGGCAGAGAGAGCCACCTGTTTTTCTTCCACTAAAGATTGATAAAGACGAGAAGTTCTGCCGCTACTTAGCAGTTGAGAAATGACTTCATATACTGGATAGTCGGGATGGCTCAGAGAAGGTATATGGTAGCCTTCTAAATACCAGGGTTGAGAAGGAAAATTAACTGTAACTTCTCTAGTTTCAGCTTGAGGTGGTTCAACTTTAGCTACTGCTGAAGGTTGAGGTTGAGACTGAAACCTGCCAAAATAAGTTTGAGCTAATTGCTTAACTTCTTGAGGATCGACATCTCCAGCGATCGCCATGGTTAAATTATTTGGGGCGTAATATGTCTGGAAAAACTGTTTAACGTTGTCCCGCGTTAGGTTATTGATATCTTCAGCGTAGCCAATTACTGGACGTTTATAAGGATGAGTAGTGTAGGCAGTATCCAAAAACTCTTCGATCATCTTGCCAATCGGCGAATTATCGGTGCGTAAGCGTCTTTCTTCCAAAATCACCTGTTTTTCGGCGTAAAATTCGCGAAATACGGGTTCTAAAAATCTTTCTGATTCTAATGACATCCATAGCTCTAATTTATTGGCAGGAAAGCTATAGAAGTAATTAGTATAGTCGGCTGAAGTGGCTGCATTCAAACCGACTCCCCCCGCCGTATCAACAATTTCACCATATTTGTTTTGCTCGACATATTTGCTAGCAGCAGATTGAGTCGCCACAAATTCTTCGGTTAGCTGGGCAAGTTTTGCTTCGTCTTGCGACTCTCGCGCCTGTTTAATTTGGGCAAATAAAGCGTCGAGTTGATCTAATAGTTTAGCTTCGGCACGGTAGTTAGTCGTACCGATTCGTTTAGTACCTTTAAAAGCTAAATGTTCTAAAAAATGCGCTACCCCAGTTTGACCATCTGGTTCATCTACACCACCAACATTGGCATAGGTGACAAATGAAATTACAGGAGCTTCATGATTTTCTAGCACAATAAACTTTAACCCATTGTCGAGAGTAAACTCCGTAATCTGCGATTTTACCCGCTCTAGGTAAGGCTGAATGGCTGTATTTGGTTGGGTATTCTGAGGTGCTGCCAAAACAGACAAACCAGAGTAATTCCACCATAAAACCGCGATCGCAAAGAGTACAATCCACCGCTGTTTGCTAAATACAGCGAAGCGATTTAGTTTGCTCGATCTCATCAAGTCTCCCCAATTTATCAATTTTGTCATCTACTTAAATTACTGCGGTTATATTTTACTCAGATTTTTAGGTTTACTGTCGTCAAACTATTGTTGTAATTATCTGAAATACTATTGCTGCTGGAGAATTATTATAAATAACAATCTGTAAAGAATTGAGCTGAAAAACAATTACACAGACCAAATACAACTATTGTGGAATACTAGGCAATTAAACTCAAAGTTCTCAAAGTAGCCAAGATGTTGACCTAATAGTTAATCCTGCTATCTTTCCTACTCAACTATAATTTTTAATTAATTACAATCACTATCACTATGCAAATATTTTCTCAGCAAGTCTGGAAAGAGATGCGTAAAACCCCTCAGGCAGAAGAAGATACGCGCACTAAAATTTTACAGTCAGCACTGCAACTATTTGCCAAACGTGGCTATGATGCTACAACCACTAAAGATTTAGCTAAATTAGCAGGAGTGGCTGAAGGTACTCTATTTCGCTATTTTGCGACTAAAAAAGCCATTTTAATTGAGATAGCTACTGCGGGATGGGTCGATATTCTCACTGATTTGTTGACTGAACTAAGCGAAATGGGCAGCTATAAAGCAGTATCTCAAGTAATGCGCCGTAGAATGTTTAACATGCGCCAAAATAGCAATTTAATGCGGGTTTGCTTCATAGAAGCTCAATATCATCCCGAACTACAGGAAAGCATTCAAGCCGAAGTAATTTCCAAAATGACCGAGGTGGCAGAAGCTTTTTTTGAAACTGCGATGGAAAAAGGAATATACCGCAAGATGAACCCGAAAATAGTCGCTAAAGTATTTTTGGGTATCTTTGCGATCGCTGGTTTTTCGGAGCAAACTATTGTGAATCCTGATGCCTCCCCCCAAGCTATGCAGGAAATGGCAGAGGGTATTTCTGATATCTTCCTCCGAGGAGTTTTAAACGGTGAACAGTAATTAAATTAGTGAGCGATCAACAAGCTAATAGCTATCAAGCTCGCAGCTATCAACAGTCTAAGTTATAGCTTAATCCGATAAATCAGCAACGTCCGCATGACTATTGTTACAAGATCTTCAAAAAGAGTGAGAAGATATCGACCTAATCTTTGGCTGGAAAGATTAATGGCTTTAATTGCCGTAATCAACCTGACAATTGTCGCATTTGATCTGAGCTATATTCCTTTGCGGGATTTTTGGCTATCTGGTCAAGTTACAGTAGGAGGAATTAAGACTGCATACATCGAGCTAGAAGGTATTAAGCTAGATTTGCTGCCTCCAGATATCTCCGAGTTCATCACTCAATACGATGTGGTTAAAGGAATAATTCCGAATCGGGATACAGAAGAGTATTTAGCTAAAGTAGAACAGTTAAGACAAGAACTGACAATTAATCCGATTAATTCATCTAAAGCCAATGCACTTTTAGGAGATTTACGCCGTCGTAGTATTGAAATAATTCAAACCAATCCCTTCGCCGAAGCTAACAAGACAGGTAACTTAGAAAGAATCAAAAACAAAATACGATCGCATCTTCCTAACCAAAATAACTCAGCGAAGGCAGCATTTTGGCAATTTTGGACTCCAGCAAACTTTGAAGGCAGAGCAACTGAAGAACTAGCGTTTTTTGATGCTGAGATTAAACCTTTGCTGGAGACTAACTACTATCGCGTCATTGGAGAGAATGGAGGTTATGTAGACTATTTTGGCTTGATTGACTTTCCTTTCGGCGTGCTGTTTGCTCTAGAATTTCTCGCACGGACTTGGTTTATTAGTCGCCGGCGAGTAGGGGTAAGCTGGCTAGATGCTATGCTCTGGCGTTGGTATGATATTTTTTTCCTGCTTCCTGTCTGGCGGTGGCTCAGGGTTATACCCGTAACGGTGCGTCTAGCTCAAGCGCAAATTATTAATCTGATTTCCATTCAAAAACAGATTAGTCAAGGGTTGGTAGCAGGAATTGCCGAGGATGTGACGGAAGTTGTAATCATTCGGCTGATTAACCAAATTCAGAATTCTATCCGCAATGGTCATGTTGGCAGACTGCTTGCTCAACAAACTGCTAATTCCTATATAGATCTCAATAACACCAACGAAACTGCGGAAATAGTCAGAATTTTTGCTAAGGTACTGGCAGATCGCGTCTTACCCGCAATTCAACCAGAAGCTGAAACCTTGCTGCAATATAGTGTAGATAAAGCCTTGCGGCAAAGCCCTGCCTATCGAGGAATCAAGCTTTTGCCTGGTGGCGATCGCACTCTGGCAACTCTGAGTCATCAGCTAGTATCCCAAAGCTATAATGCTTTTAGCACCGCTCTCCAGGCAGCTTTAGCAGAAGATAAGCAGTTTGATCGCTTATTAGAGAGTTTGATTAGCAATATCGGCAAGAGTGTTTCTAGCGAACTGCAAGCACAACAAAGCATTAATAAAATTGAGTTGTTATTAATTGATCTCCTTGAGGAAATTAAAATTAATTATGTTGAACGCCTATCTCAAGAGGATATTGAAGACATCCTCGAACAAACTCGCACCCTGCGCAACATAGCTCATAATTAAATTATCTATCATCTAACAAGTTGCCAATAAATTTTCTGCCAGGCAATAACTAAGTAACTGAGTCATCGGCAATGCTCTGCGTATATTTTTGAGCCAAAGTTAGTAATTCAGTTGACTTGATCGGCTGATTAATAAAATCTGACACTCCAGCCATTTTGGCTCTGACAAGATCAATCATGTTCTCTTGCTTACGCGAGATCACAACTGGAATATTTTTAAAACCTGGCATTTTTTTGATTTGAGCGCAGAGTTCAAAACCATTAGCATCAGGCATTACTGCACTTAAAAAAATCAAGCTTGGCTTATTTTCTAGTAATACCATCAAAGTCTTAACCGCATCGTTTACGGGAATAATCCGATAGCCCAGAGGATTTAAAATTTGAGCGACTTGTTGGCAAGTATGAGGATTGTCATCAACATAAATAATTAAAGGCAGTTCTAGTTCTTGAATATACTCTCTTGGCTGGCTATTATTCTGATAAGCATATTTACCGTCACTAGGAGTAAAATATAGATTAGTCAACTGTCGATCGCCAACTTGCTGCATCACGATCGCCTTACTCTTAAGATGAGTCGCAAAAGTGCGAGCAATGTCTAAAATATCTTTTTGAGATGCGATCGCTAAGTCTCGGAGAGTTTTTTCGCCATTGATATAAATAAATAACTCTTGATAAGCTTCTAAAGCTACAGCTTGCTTTAGTTTGTTGATATCTTTGATTACAGGAGCAAAATTTGGTGTACAATCGGGACTTAATGCTTTCCAATCAATAACAAGAGATTCAAGACGCTCGATAGTTTTCTTATAATCAATTTGAGTAATTGGCTGCATAAATAAAGAACTTCTCAAAATAGCACCCATACTGTTTGCTTGGGTTTCAAAAATTGTTTTAACTTGCTTAATTTGCCCACCAGCTATCAAACAATCAAATAAAACCTCTTGAATTATTGCTTGAATTATTAATTTAGCCTGCATGATACTGATCTGCACTCGTTTCAATAGAACAGCGATCAGCAAATATTCCCACAATTCCGAAATTTCTTGTTCTCTGAGCCTAATATCTTGACAGTTAATCTCAGGACAAATTTGATTCGTTAAACGGTACAATCTTCGGAAACGATGAATACTGCTGCTTGCCCAAATCAGATAACCCTTTTTAAAATAAAAGCTCCAGCTATCATCTTCAGTTGTAGTCACATAAATTTTACAGCTTTGTTTTAAATCGACAGCATTCTGGAACTGAAGTTTAATTTTTTTAATTTGGTCATTAATAGCTTTCATGTTTTGAAGCAATAGCAGAGTCAGCTAGTTAAAACTTGATAGTTTTCAATTTGATCCTAACAGGATAAAAAATTGATGAAAGCAGTATAATCACTATGGTTTTAATAAGTTATTAATCAAGCTGCCTCTTGCTGCGGTTAAAATTTGGGTGACATATTCAATGGTGAATTTAGACTTTTGGGATAAAACTAGTGGCACTTGGATTAATATTTTTACGGTTATTCTAGGAACTAGTTTTGGTTTACTACTTAAAGATCGACTCTCACCAAAAATACAAACTATCATCACTCAAGGGATTGGTTTGCTTACCTTCTGGATTGGCTTAAACATGGCAAACAGTATCGGAAAAGTCCAGTTAGGGGGAATTGACGGTGCAGTTTTAGGACTATTAGCCATAGTCTTAGGAGGAGTAGTAGGAGAGTGGTTACAAATTGAGTCCAAGTTGACGACAATAGGCGATTGGCTCAAGCAAAAGTTTAAAGGTAAAGGTTTATTTACCGAGGGATTTGTTACCAGTAGTTTATTGTTTTGCGTTGGTCCAATGAGTTTAATTGGTAGCTTTAATAATGGATTGAACGGAGACAATACTTTACTAACTTTAAAAGCAACTATGGATGGGGTAATTTCTATTGCTTTAGCTAATATTTATGGTATTGGAGTTGGTTTTTCTACTCTGGTTATTTTGATTTACCAAGGAGGACTATCATTGCTCGTTGGTTTAATTGCTAACACTGTTCCCCAAGCTGATGATAATCCTTATCTTTTAATCATTACTGGTATTGGCGGATTAATGATTATGGCAATTGGCTGTAATTTATTAGAAATAACTAAAATACGAGTTGCTTCTTTTTTGCCTGCGATCGCTTTTGCTCCTTTAATTTATCGGTTTGCTAGCTATTTGAGCAACTAATTTTATTGTGTATGTTTGAGATCACTGCATCGTCTATTCAACTGGGAGTATTATTTAAAACATAAATAAGGTTATAAATACCGCCAGCTAAATCTTTGATAAAACTGCTGGCAAATAAAATCACTTTTAATTGTTTTACGCTCAGCTTAGACAGGATGTTCCTCAAGAACATCCTTTTTACTGGCTAATTTTGACGATGCTTAGATCATAGGAAAAAGCATAATATTTTTTGGCAGAGAAAGCTTGAATACCTTTAATAATGCTTATATACACAACACCAATACGAAAAATCGGTAATCTCTTGCTAGCCGACGATTAGCTTTAGCTAACTCTTACCGATTATTTTTCTAGTTACCTGAATTTGTTTAGGTTCAATAACGTGATGTTGCTGCTTTAATAGAGCAATGTCTTGAATAATCTGTTCTTGTTGCTGTTGAATTTTATCAAGTCGAATCATAATTTTCTGTAAGTGTTCAGGATTGTCAGTCACTTCGTAGTTAGTAATCGTAGTGTTGGCATTAACAGTTTTCGGCTTAGCTTCCCAACCAAAACAGAATTTTAATAATAATAAAGGCGATCGCAAAATCTGAAGCCACATTCGATCTATGGCATTAGCGATCGCTTGATAAATCGTTGCTAACAGCCTGATCGTTAAAACTATGGCGATCAAACTACTAACCAAACTAATTACAGGATGGGCGACTAACCAGGAGATAAATGGGTGATGTATTAACCAGGCATCGACGCGATGACTAGCCGAACTACCGATACTATCGACTAAGTAATCATCAACAGATGTCGCTTTATTGGTAGCGTCTAGAAAAAAATTAGCTGCTGTTGCTTTAATACCGTCTAATTTATCTGCTAGGTTTTCTGATAACACAGTGTCAAGAGTTAAAATTATACTCTAGCTAATACTATTAAAAATAGTCTTGAAAGATCATGCGGATGGCGAGACTCGAACTCGCAAGGCGTAAGCCACACGCCCCTCAAGCGTGCGTGTCTACCGATTCCACCACATCCGCGCATCCAGCTGGCTAAATACTGTTTTAGGTCAGCATGTTTAACCATGCTATTAGCAATATCTAACTTAGCATATATCAGACTGTTGACAACAAAAATTATTACGGGCAATTTAGTCAATTAAACTAAATTGGTCTAAATTTTATTTGCTTAACCGAGAATCAACCAATTCTCTAAACTTTTCTCGCTGCTGAGGTGTCAATATTTCTCTGGTAGCCAACATACTTTCAAAACGCAGCATCCCCATTTCCTGGCGTAAGATATTCAGTTGTTGATGTTTAGTCCGAAGCAACTCAACTGGTTCAGTTCCAACCATCATATCGGATAGCTGTTGCTGCAATTTGGTAATAATGTTCTTTTTTTTCAGTATTTTTTGCCCATATTGACGATGGATTTGTTTAAGTTGCTGTTGCTGTTCACTAGTTAGATTTAGCTGTTGAAATAAGCTTGAATTCGGTTTCTGCTGAGCCACTGTTTGAGCATTATCAGCGATCGCAGTTGGGATCGAGTAGCTCTGAAAGTGTTGGGAAGACAATATTGAACTGGCAAAAACAGGAAGGCTCAAAATCAGGGCAACTGTTATGGCGATCGCCTTCAGGAGATATCGCCCTCGTCTGGTTAAAGTCTCAAGAATCATCAATAAAATTTCCAGGTAAAAAAGGATCGAGCTACTGTGTGTAGCCAGATAAACTTGGCTGTGCTTCAGAAACGTTTGGCAACAACCAGTCAGCTTCCGTTTCTCCTGGGGCAGAATACCCCTGATTGCTTAGTGTATTGTGCCAATTTTTGACTAAAAAGTTTTCTAAATCTTTAGGTTCTAGTGCCATTCGCGGAGTTTTGATCGTAAAGCTGACAGAAGTAAATAAGAATCCTGTAGCGATCGCGCCAGGAATAGTCCAAGTAATTTTACAATAGCGTCTTTTATTAGTTTGGCGCGGTTCTAGGGAATCGATCAGCTGTTGTTCCAAATCTGGATGAGCCTCGGGCGGAATCGGTTGATTGTGTCGCAGAAAACTAACCAGGTTATTTTGATTATCGTTATGTAAATTGGTCATGATCCTAAAAAATGATTAAATCTTAAAGTGATATTCCCTGTTGTTCGAGAAATTTTTTAAATAAGCTTCGAGCGTGAAATAAACGGGATTTAACTGTGCCTACAGGTATATCCAAAATTTCAGCCACTTGTTTTTGAGGTATGTCTTCTAAGTCATGCAAAACTAGCACAGCGCGATGATCAAAGCTGAGATTATTTAAACCTTTTTGGACTATGTCTTGATAATGCAAATGCATCAAGTCTGGCGTATCTTGAACATCAGACAATATGCTCTGGTTTAGCTGCTCTTTTGCCCAAGTTTTTTCATCGAGATTGGTTTTTTCTTGAACCATAGCTAGCTTACGCCTTTGATCTGTCGCTACATTCCAACTAATACGGTATAACCAGGTAGAAAAGTATTTTGGCGTTTTAAGTTTGGGTAGTCCTTTCCAAGCTTTGAGAAAAACCTCTTGTACCAAGTCATCTAGTAACGATGAGCCACATAGCTGATAGAGAGTTGAGCGCACCCTGTGTTGATAGCGTTGGTAGAGCAAACGAAAACAGTCGCGATCGCCTTGCTGACATAGCCAGATTAATTCTTGTTCTGTTGGCACTCTGGTTTCTGATTCTGCATCTGCTGCACTAGCTCGTTCACTAGCTAACAATTTGCTCATCTTTTTATAGCAATATATTAGTTCTTTACGGCTCGACTTGTTGGGTAAGAATCTTCTTACAAGGCACGTTTTGAGTGGGAAGCTTCCTACTCAAAAGCCGCCGCCCAAAAGCCGCCTGATTCTTTAGACTAAAAATAGACGCTATCGGTTCAATTTTAGATTAATTATTTTTGTATGCTCTGCCAATTATGTGATCGCGAAGCTAGTCCTTTAGGGTACCCGAAGGGTAATCGCGATGTTAAACAGTTAACGTCTCATCATCTTGTTCCTCGACAAACAGTCAAACGTAAACAAGCTGATTCTGGCCCAACTATTGACATTTGTTCCCCCTGCCATCGGCAGATTCACGCTTATATATAGCAACTTAGATTTAGCCAGGGAACTCAATACTTTAAACCAGCTTAAGTCCGAACCTAAAATGAGCAAGTTTTTGAGCTGGATTAGAAAACAAGATCCGCAAAAGACAGTACGTATTCGCCGAAAATAACTCATTCCATAGTCGATCTACAACTACTTGTGACAGGTAGACTGCTAAAATATCTACTAAACAAATTAAAGCAGGCATAAATCAAACCTGATCTAGTAATAGTTTTTAGTTAAGTAAGATAGATTAGCTAATTCTTCTGAATAAACCGTGAGTAAGCTGTGTTGTTGCGCTTAATCTAAGCTAAGTTTCAGTTAATTAAAACCAACTATAAAATTTACCATTGTTCTAACAACCATAAGTCTCTGCACAAAACTTGTATCTCAACAATAATGCGATTGACTATTAAAAATCTTTACTGGGTCGATATTTCGATTCTTTTGCTGGCATTAATAGTAACGCTATTAGGCATCGGCAGCTATGGTTTGTATGAACCTCATGAAGGTCATTTTGGTATGGTTGGTCAAGAAATGATTTGGCGCAATGATTGGATTACTCCTCACCTCAATGGTTCTCCTTATCTTAACAAGCCACCACTCCTTTATTGGCTAATTGCGCTGTCTACTAGTATTTTTGGTTCAACAGAATTTGCAGCCAGACTTCCAGTCAGTTTAACAGGTTGGCTAGGCATAGTTGTTGCTTGGAAATGGACTAGAGAACTTTGGGGAATTAATCCAAGTAGAGTTGCGGCTTTGATGCTATCGGTAACTCTGGGCTGGTTTATTTTTACACATCAGATTTTGATCGATGTATTGCTGGGAACTTTATTATTAAGCAGTAATTATTTTCTCTGGCGATCGCTTTATCAACCCCACTCGCGTCTAAACTGGTGGGGCGCATATCTGTCTTTAGCTCTATGTGTTTTAACTAAAGGTCTAATTGGGTTGGTTTTTCCTTTGTTCGGCTGCTTAGCACTAATCATCATTCGCCAAGATTGGAAGATAATTGAGCGGATTAAGCTGCCGAGTGGTTTGTTATTAATCTTATCTATAGTTTTACCGTGGTTTATTGCCGTAGAGCAGGCTAATCCAGGTTTTTGGCATTATTTTATGGTTAATGAGCATTTTGATCGTTTGTTAGATCGCCGTTTTCCTCCAGATTATGAAGTTTCCAAAATTAGTGTGAGGGGTTATCTGGCGATCACCGCCTGTTGGTGTTTTCCTTGGATTTTATTTTTACCATCGGTCGTTAAATCCACCTGGAAAGAATGGCGCAGAGGTTTGCTCAGTAAGGCTTCCTGGCTTGAGTGCCAGAATAGTGACGGCGTATTTTTATTGTCTGCTGCCGCAATTTTACCTGTAATTTTATTTTTACCCCTTTCTTCGCGGTTGATTTACTATAGTATTCCTGCCGTCCCTCCCTATGTTATTTTGTGTGCTGGCTGGTGGAAAAAATATTATCACTCCTCACCAAGAATCAGAACGAGCAATTTATATGGTGTGGTTGCTTTAATTTTGGGAGTCAGCTTTTATAGCGTAATTACTTTTACTTTTCTAATAGTTTCTTGGTTACCAGTGGTCTTGCAAACTCCTGAAATTACCAAATTAATTATGATCGTAGCGATCGCTTTAGGAACGGGTTGGATTGCTTCGGGGATTGCCATGCTAAGACGTTCTTCTCTATTCTGGCTGCCTTTATTGATCGTTCTAACTATTACTTATTTTGCTAGTATTCAAGGGTTTTTTCTCTATGAAAATATACGGTCCTCAAAAAATATAGTTCAACAGGCAAATTCTTGTTTGAACCTTGATACTCTCTGGACATTTGAAGGCTCGCGAGAAATCGGTGCAGCAGGAGCGATCGCCTATTATTTAAATCAGCAACAGCCTGTAAATAATACTCAATCTGGATCAGGATGGGCAGTTGTCAAAAAAAATAATTATCGCACGGTCATGATTCTGGCTGACGGTGGCAGCAATCGCCTTCCACCTCACTTTCCTGGCTCTCGGCCTCGATACCTGATCGCTCAAACAGAACTACAAACCTACTGGGATAGCGATCGCCCTGTAGTCTTTCTGACTGATTTTCTGCGTCAGCCTGGCGATTACAGCGATCCTGTGACGCTAAATTTACCTCAAGGAGCAACCCAACCTTATTTGGTTAGTGGTCAACGCAGACTCTACCTCAATCAGGCTGCTCAAAAACTTGCTCAAGAAAAATGCCCGTAATTTTGAGCATAAAATCTGCACTGAATTTACTGGCTAATTGCTATTCGATCCGATCTACCACTTTTTCTTTTCCCGATGCTTCTACCTCAATCAAAGATAATTCTTGCCCAACCTCTCCTTTGAGATACATTTCTCCAGCAGACTCGCCGCCAAAATCTATTTTTCCCAACAACTGCTGTGTTGCAGGGTCATAATTAAATTCAAAGTAATTATTTTGCCCAGTTCCATCGATGATGTTGTTATAGTTAGCTATCATTGCTCCCGAAGGAGCATAAAAGCTAACTGTTAAATTCTTTAAAACATTCGTTGTACCTGTGCCATGTTCGGAAATTGTGATCAAGTTTGGCTCATCGTAGCTAAAAGTAGTTTTTATGGTGTACCCTCTAGTGCTGCTCATTTCGAGATTTTGAGTTATGGCAACAGCGGGATAAATACAACAGAGGCTGAAAAAAATAATCATGGCGAGACTTGCACCCAATCTCAAAACCAGATTTTGATAACTTGACATCATGAAATATCACCAATATAAATTAATTTTGTAGATCGATCACAATACAGCTAAAGACAGAATGTCGCCAATATTAGTTCGTGATATATTAAGAGATATTACGCATAAAGTTTTAATGCTTGACATAAATAGCTTTATGTTGGTTTGAAAACAAGAGGTAAGCCTAAATGATAGCTGCGGAAACAACAAATATAGCTTTACAGTCCTTAGCAATTGACTTTTTCCGTAAGTCGGCGGGCAGCTGGAATTCGCAACGAAGATATTACAGTCTAAACAAAGACGTTGAACCTCAAGAAGTCGAAAGCTTACTGAATATTTCTTTTGTCGAACAGGGCGCACCAGAATTAATTGAACTGGCTGAAAGTCACGCCTTAGAAAATTTAGAAGCATTAGTTTGCGGCACTAAAGTAACCTGGGAGAGCAATTATACGAATCAAAATCGCAAGTCTGTAACTGGTTCAACAGTTTTTGGCATTCAAGGAAACATTCTGTATCGCGATCGCGGATTTGCTACACCTAAGCCAATTATTGCCATATGTTCTTTCTCCAACCCTGAGACGATGTGTTTGCGTACTGAATACAATGCCAATGTCTTTGAAGAAGAAATTAAATTAGTTGGCGATCGATATCGCACCAGACAAACAATTATTTCACGCGCAGGTCAAGAAATTACTATTGGTCAATACTTAGAAAAACGTCTGTAAGAGATATTGCCGTTTAAGACTAAAATAAAATTAGTTAGACGAAAGTAGTTAGACAAAAGCGATCGCTTAAAAGTTTCAGCGAATCCTCAAACGAGGTTTTAGCTAACTTTGTTTAGGTATTTTTGTAGAAAGCTTTCCTGTTTGATATCTATGTTAGCAACACCATAAATTGACAGTAG
Source organism: Myxosarcina sp. GA_180221_E-2-1-MAG-40_15 (assembly GCA_020692205.1). Lineage (GTDB taxonomy): Bacteria > Cyanobacteriota > Cyanobacteriia > Cyanobacteriales > Xenococcaceae > Waterburya. Next base: position 59,903 of record JAIMKV010000012.1, on the reverse strand, counting down.
ATATTCATGACCAAAAATCTGATTAACGGCAGCAAAAACTCAATTTCTCAAAGACCTTGAACTTAAAAGCAAACTTAACATCAGGTCAAATTTAAAAATTGGAATTAGTTGGAAAATGTCTGACGAAATTAATATATCTATTGTTGGTTGTGGTTTTGTAGCCGACTATTATTTAACCACATTAAAAAATTATCCAGAATTAAAAATAGCAGGAGTATATGATTTAGATCGAAATAGAACTAAAAATTTTGCTCAATATCATTCTGTTGCCACATATAATTCTTTCGAGGAATTATTACAAGATACTCAAGTCGAACTGGTAGTTAATTTAACTAATCCTCAAAGCCATTTTGAATTAAATCTAGCTTGCCTCGAAGCTAATAAACATGTTTATTGCGAAAAACCATTAGCGATGGAGTTGGCAGAAGCCGAAAAACTGGTAGAAATTGCTGAACAAAAAGGACTTTATCTCTCTTGCGCCCCTTGTAGTCTGTTAGGCGAAACAGCGCAAACTATTTGGAAAGCATTACGAGAAGAAACAGTTGGCAAAGTTTATGCCGTTTACAGTGAAATGGATGACGGGCTGATTCATAAGATGTCTTACCAGTCTTGGTTTAGCCAGTCTGGTATTCCTTGGCCATACAAAGATGAGTTTGAGGTAGGCTGTACTTTAGAACACGCAGGATACTATCTTTCTTGGTTTCCTGCTTTTTTTGGGCCAGCCCAGAGCGTTACAGGCTTTAGTTCAACCTTAATCAAGGACAAAAAAACCGATGTTCCATTAAACGTGAATGCTCCAGACTTTTCCGTCGCCTGTATTAAGTTTACTTCGGGAGTAGTAGTCAGATTAACCTGTAGCATTGTCGCACCCCACGATCATTCTCTAAGAATTTTTGGTGACAAAGGCATACTTAGTACACCAGATTCTTGGTTTTATAATTCGCCTGTACATATCAGACGAATGTTTAATTTGAGAAGAAAAATGATCGTTAGTCCGCTCAAACAAAAATACTCCTTAACCAGTAAGAAAACTCAAAAATATGATTATCGCGGTGCTTTCCAGATGGATTTTGCCAGAGGTATTGCCGAGGTAGCTGATGCAATTAGAGAAAAACGTCCTTGTCGTCTCTCTGCCAGATACTCCCTGCATGTCAACGAATTAGTTTTAGCGATTCATCATGCTACAGAAACCAGCAGTACTTATATAGTCAAATCTAGTTTCGATCCCGTTGAGCCAATGCCATGGGCTAAATAAAAGCGCAAACTAAAATTACTGGATCGATCAAGATTGAGAATATCGCCAAAATATTTTCTTTTAATAGAATTTAAACCATGTCAGAACAACCTATTCGCTGGGGAATATTGGGTACAGGATTCATTTCAGGAGAGTTTGCCAAAGGCTTAAAGTTGGTTGAGCGCGCTCAATTATGGGGAGTGTCTTCAAGACAAGCCAAAAATGCGCGAGTTTTTGCCGAAATATTTCAAGTACCACGAGCTTATGATAGCTATGAACAATTAGTACAAGATCCAGATATTGATGTTGTTTATATTGGTACTCCTAACCATACCCACAAAGATCTGTGTATTTTATGTTTAGAAGCTGGTAAACACGTTCTCTGTGAAAAGCCCTTTACTATCAACGCCCAGGAAGCCCGCGAAGTAATCAATTTGGCACGTCGCCAGAAATTATTCTGCATGGAAGCAATGTGGATGCGCTTTATGCCACTAATTCAGCAGGTTAAAGCCATGATTGAACAAGGAGCAATCGGTGATGTCAGAATGTTGACGGCTGACTTTGGTTATCCATTGGTTAGTAACAGTAATCATGCTTCTACTCCAGAATTTGGTGGAGGCGTATTGCTTGATCGTGGTGTTTACGGACTTTCTCTGGCTTATTATCTTTTAGGTGAACCATCGGAAATATTGTCTCAAGCATCTATTTGTGCCTCTGGTGTAGATGAGCAGTCATCGATTTTACTCAGCTATCCTCAAGGAAAGTTGGCTGTTCTCTGTCAATCTCTGCGCACTCGTACTTCCAATCAAGCTGTAATTATGGGAACAACAGGCAAAATCTTAATTGAAGAGCTATTTATTATGCCTGAAAAGATCTCCCTTAGTAAGTTTTCTCCCTCAACTCAAGCTTTTCCCTCCCCCTTAATTCCACTTAATGCTAAACAAAAGTTAGTTGCTGCTGCCAAACAGAATTCTTTAATTAGAAGTTTATATCGCTCTGTATTAGGCTTACTCAAGTCGGATAAGGTGATTGTCAAACCGTTTGCAGGAAATGGCTATAATTATGAGGCAACTGAAGTAATGAATTGTCTGCAAAATAGTCAATTAGAAAGCCAAGTCATGCCTTTAGACGAAACGCTGAAGATTATGGAGGCAATTGATCGCATTCGTAGTCAATGGTCTGAATAACCCTGCTGGTGATAATATTTTAGTTGCGATTACCAAATTATTTTTGGCATTAAGATATGTTCAATGAAAAATATCTGATGGGGGATGGTTTGGTTTCCTTGGTTTGTTGGGGTTAGCTGGACTTGCTGGCAAGAATAATCATCGAAATAATAGTACTCATCGTGAAGTTGAAAATATCCAACCATTGCCTAAGAATCCCTCTCGCTAGTCGTAGCGATTGACAGTATCGTTAAAGTAAAAATTCAAAATTTGGGCGCGATTAACATTTGTTTTGATTTCGTCTAAATAGTTTTGTCTGTAATTTCCCAGGTAAATTTCTAGGGCATTAGACTTATCGATAAAGCCTCCCTTCATATTTATATAGTTATCGATCTATTGCTTGTCAATTTTAAATATATTATTAAATAATTCAAAAACGAGATATCCTAACATAAAGAAAATAAGCCAATGAATCAAAAATAATAGCGGTGCTAGACCTTAAACTAATTCGAGCCAACCCTGAAAAAGTACAAGAATTAATCAATCGTCGTCATGGTGATTATAACATTCAGCCAATTGTAGAATTAGATCGCGCTTCACGGGAACTAGAAACTAACCGCAGTCAGCTTAGCGCCCAGGGTAACGAAATTGGCAAACTAATTGGTCAAAAAATAGCTAGTGGAAGCAATCCTCAAGGAGAAGAAATTGCCCAGCTAAAAACAGAGGGCAATGAGATTAAAACCAAGTTAAGTGAATTAGAGCCACGAGAAAAAGAGTTAAAAGCCGAAATAGAGGCTTTGTTGTTAGAATTACCCAATTTGCCTGATGAATCTACCCCCATTGGCAAAAGCGAAGCGGAAAATATAGAAATTAAACGCTGGGGCGATGAATACATAAGCGATCGCCAAAATATTCTGCCTCATTGGGAAATTGGGGAAAAATTAGGCTTTTTAGACTTTAAGCGGGCGGTAAAAGTGGCACAGAGTCGCTTTGTCAACCTGGTGGGTGCAGGGGCAGCATTAGAGAGAGCTTTGATTAGTTTTATGCTCGATACTCACATCTCGGCTGGTTACGCTGAAGTTATGCCTCCTATCTTGGTAAATAGCGATTCTCTCCAGGGTACTAGCCAGTTGCCCAAGTTTGCCGAAGATAGCTTTAAATGTAGCAACGACGATCTGTGGTTAACTCCCACAGCTGAAGTACCTGTTACCAACCTCTATCGAGATGAAATTATTGAAGCTACGGAACTACCGATTCATCATTGTGCCTACACTCCTTGTTTTAGAAGAGAAGCGGGTAGTGCAGGAAGAGATACCAGAGGTTTAATTAGGCTGCATCAATTTAATAAAGTAGAGTTGGTTAAATTAGTTGCCCCTGAAACCTCTGAGGCTGAACATCAAGCTTTACTAGAGAATGCCGAAGCAATCCTTCAGGCTTTAAAATTGCCCTATCGTATTTTGGAACTTTGTACTGGTGATATTGGTTTTGGGGCGGCAAAATGCTATGACCTAGAGGTGTGGTTGCCTTCTGCGGGGATGTATCGTGAAATCTCTAGCTGTTCCAACTTTAAAGACTTTCAATCCCGTCGAGCAAATATTCGCTTTAAACAGGCAGGTAAGAAAGGTACAGAATATGTTCATACTTTAAATGGTTCAGGACTTGCGGTCGGTCGTACTATGGCAGCAATTCTGGAAAATTATCAGCAACCAAACAGCACGGTTAAAGTACCCGATGTCTTGCAGCCATATTTGAAACGGGAAGTTTTGTAATTGGTTCATCCCGCCAAGGTGTGTTCTCGACTTGATACTTCATACTTACTTTAGGATTAACTATTCAACCGAACCTGATATTAATGCTAATCTTGCTCACAAGCACCAATAGAAACCCAAGTACTGTGGGAAGTTCCATCTGCCTCGCGGAAAAATTCTTTCTTCCAGATAGGTGCATTATGTTTAAGCGTGTCGATCGCATAACGACAGGCAGCAAAAGCTTCGCCACGATGGGGACAGCCTACGGCAACTATGACGCTGATTTCGCCAATTTTTAGCTTTCCTACTCGATGATGAATGACAATTCGGTTGGCATCTTGCCATTGCTGACGAATCTCGGCCGCAATGGCGTTGAAAACGGCGATCGCCATTGGTTGATAGGCCTGATACTCAAGATATTCTACGGCTTGACCCTCTGTCTGATTGCGTACTGTGCCACTCATGACCACTACTGCACCGTTCGCTGGATCATCAGCCAATTTATACACCTCTGCTAAAGACAAAGGTGCAATGGTAATAGCAAAACTATCGTTGGGATTAGTCTCAGTAGTTGGAGGAGGCGAACCTAGGTTAACCATGTTTAGTTATGTAGATCATCTTCTTTAATCTACTCTACAAGATTAATAGCCATCAACGGAGATAGTTAAGCAACGCAGGATCGTTAACAGGGCGATAAAAATAGCAGTTTTAAGTATTGCCAATGCTGATCAAAGCCAATTAAGCATAACTCAGTAGTTAATTAAATCGAGATTTGGTTTCCCAATCAGGTAGAATGCTTCAGGGCGGTTTTATTGAGTTGAAAAAGACTTAAATTAATCACCGATCCTAGAAGCTTTTCACTTCTGGACATAAATCATCGTTGTAAATTGGCTAGTTTAGTATTCGGAGAATTTTATGGACTTATCTCTTATACCTGCACAACCGAAACCTGGTGTAATTAATGTTTTAATTGAAATTCCTGGTGGAAGTAAAAACAAATATGAATTCGATAAAGACATGAATGCTTTTGCCTTAGATCGCGTCTTGTTTGCTTCAGTAAAATATCCTTATGACTATGGTTTTGTGCCTAATACTCTGGCTGATGATGGCGATCCATTAGACGGAATGGTAATGATGGATGAGCCTACTTTTCCTGGATGCGTAATTGCGGCTAGACCCATTGGCATGTTAGAAATGATTGACGGTGGCGATCGCGATGAAAAAATTCTTTGTGTTCCCGCAGAAGATCCTCGTTATAACGAAGTCAAGTCTCTTAAAGATCTTGCTCCCCATCGCCTAGAAGAGATTGCCGAATTTTTTAGAACTTATAAAAATCTGGAAAAAAAAGTAACTGAAATTAAGGGCTGGCAAGATGTAGATGCAGTTACACCTTTGGTTGAAGAGTGCATTAAAGCCTATAAATAATTAGGATAATTATATTTGGTAGGTCGGAATAATCTTACTTATTGCTCCTACCAAAATGCTCTGGTAAATTAATTCCTAAAATATGACTATGCTTGTCAAATCAACTACTCGTCACGTTCGTTTATATACTGCAGAAGTAAAAGACAATGAGTTAATTCCTAGCGATAATGTCTTGACTCTAGATATTGACCCAGACAATGAGTTTAACTGGAGTGAAGATGCGCTACAAAAGGTTTATCGCCAATTTGATGAACTGGTAGAACAAAACAACGGCGAAGATTTAAGCGAATATAATCTGCGTCGTATTGGTTCAGATCTAGAGCATTATATTCGCTCTTTGTTACTCAAAGGTGAAATTAACTATAACTTGAGTGCGAGAGTTCGCAACTACAGCATGGGACTACCACGTATGGAAAGCCCTGATACTGAAGGTAAATACCGTTAGTTTTGAACGAACATCTTCATCAAGAGCATTTTCTCAAGCAATGTTTCAATCGGCGATCGCCTTTTAATACTCTGTCCTCTGGCGGACAGAGTATTGGATGGTGAACCTATATTATTTATTTAAAGACGCGCTTAAAACAGCTTATTTTATTGCCTGAAGTCAAAAGCTTTTTGGCGTTACCCATTAAATAATACTTTGTGAAGTAAGCTCAACAAAGTTAACTTAAAGACAGACTAAAAAAAGTATGCAGTCAGCCGCGTGTTTTATATTTGCTTTTATCTTTGGCAGCTTTCTGGAGTACTGGGTTCACCGTTTTATGCACATCTCTCCGAAATTTGGTAACGGCATTACGGCTCATTATGGTCATCATCGCAGCAATACAAGCAAAGGATTTTGGGGAGATTGGCTAGATTTTAGTTTGGTATCTTTATTGGTATTACCAGCTTTTATATTTTCTCTATCTTTCGGCATAATAATGGTATTTGGTACAGTCGCTTTCGCTGCTTTTGCCTCTTACGCCCATCAAATACAGCACAACTGTCCACATAAATGCTTCTGGATGGAAATGCCTATTCATTATGTTCATCACCGTAATAATCAATGGGATAGTAATTTTGGTTTAGCGATTGATTGGTGGGATCGAATATTTGGAACTTATAAACCGATCAAGTGGCTCAATGAAGAGCAATTAAATGGCTCAAAAGCAGGGTATTTAACCCCAAAATGATTAATCTTGAGCTAAGGATAAACGAATCACAGAGGTTCAGATTCGCTTATCAGATCTCTGTGTTTAGGATCGTGCAATGGCATAACTTTAAGCCACAGCACTGCGATAATCAATTAAAGAAGCTGGTTCAATTACACCTTTTTCGGTGATAATGGCGCTGATTAAATTAGCAGGAGTAACATCAAAAGCAGGGTTATAAAATTCTACTCCTTCAGCACAGATCGCAGTGTCGCCGATCTGCGCTATTTCTGTTGCATCCCGTTCTTCGATCAGAATTTGACTGCCGTTAGCTAGATCAAAGTCAATGGTAGAAAAAGGCGCAGCAACATAAAAAGGAATCTGGTGAGCTTTAGCAGCGATCGCCAGAGCATAAGTGCCAATTTTGTTCGCAGCATCGCCATTGGCAGCAATGCGATCTGCGCCTACCACTACTAGATCGATCATCTTGCGCTGCATACAATGAGCCGCCATACTGTCAGTAATCACCGTTACGGGGATATTTTCCTGGACGCATTCCCAAGCGGTTAATTTTGCCCCTTGTAACCGAGGACGAGTTTCATCAGCATATACTCTCTCCAAACGCTGCTCTCGCCAAGCAGAGCGAACTACCCCTAATGCAGTACCATATCCAGCCGTCGCTAATGAACCTGCATTACAATGCGTCAGAATCCGCAGTTTTTTTGGTGTAGTTGGCAATATGCTCAAACCAGAATCGCCGATCGCCTGACAAGTTGCCAAGTCTTCTGCCTGAATCTCTTGGGCAGTTTTGAGTAGAGTACTTTTAATTTCGGCAATTGTGCCAATCTCCTCGTGTGCCGTCTTTAGCATTCGCGCGATCGCCCAGAATAAATTAACTGCCGTAGGGCGAGTTTGCCGTAACAAATTAGCAACCTGTTCTAAATGCTGGATAAACTTGGTGCGATCGCACTCTTCGATTTCGGTTGCACCCAAATACATTCCGTAAGCTGCGGCTACTCCAATAGCTGGCGCACCTCTAACAATCATAGTTTTAATCGCCTGTGCCATGTCTGAACTACGATTGATGGCAACATGGCTATATTCTCCAGGTAGACGAGTTTGATCGATTAGTAATACTTTGCCATCTTGCCACACAACAGGATAAATCTGATTAGAAGTCGAGTTCATAGAGAAGTTGCCCGCAGTTTAACTGATTTTTATATATTCTATTGCCTTGAGCAAAGCGTCGAGCATTACTTCAAAACTAGCATCGGTAGAACGAGGTAAAGTTAATAATCCCGATTGTTCTAGAGCGATAAAGCCGACAATTGCTGCATTAACCATGCGCATGATGTCGATCAATTTGGTTTCGCTGATTTCTTGAGAATTTAGTATAACTTGCAAAAAACTTTGAGATTCTTTGATGATCAAAGCTGATTCAAGATCATCAGGCTGTAACTGAAATTGCATCATTACTTGAAATAGCCCAGGATGCGATCGCGCAAAATCTCGACTAGCAAAACCACCAGCTTTTAAAAAAGCGCGAGGTTCTTTTATACTTCCAGTTTTCTGACTTAATTCAACGAAATAAAATTTATATATTGCTAATGCCACCGCTTTTTTTAATTCTGCATTCCCGTTGAGATGCTTATAAATGGCAGGAGGTTTAATACCCAATTCCCTCGCAACACGATTAACGCCTAAAGCTGATGCACCTTCTTTTTCAATACAGGCGATCGCAGCTTCAATTACGTCTTGTTTGCTGAGAGAGTTTTCTTTTGTTGGACGACCCATTATCAGTTATTAGTTAATAACATTAACTAAAAGTGAATATAATTAACTTAATTAGATTTATTCTATTAGGTTGTTAGCAATGAATATAGTGTTTGCTACGGCGGGTCAACTGGCGCAGATGATTCGGGATCAAGAAGTTTCCGCAGTAGAGGTTTTGGATGCTTATCTAGAACAGATTGAGAAGCATAACGATAAGATAAATGCCATTGTGACTCTAGATACAGAGAAAGCAAAACAAAGAGCAAAAGAAGCTGATGAAGCTTTAGCCAGAGGTGAAAACTGGGGATTACTGCATGGTGTTCCCGTCACGATTAAAGACACAATGGAAACGGCAGGCTTGCTTACTACCGCAGGCTATCAACCTTTAAAAAATTATATACCCCAGCAAGATGCTACCGTAGTAGCAAGATTAAAAGCAGCAGGAGCAATTGTTTTTGCTAAAACTAATCCAGCCAAGCTAGCAGGGGATTATCAAACGAACAATCCTCTATTTGGACGAACTAATAATCCTTGGGATTTAAGCTGTACGGTAGGTGGAAGTAGTGGTGGTTCAGCAGGTGCGATCGCTATGGGGTTTTCAGCTTTAGAACTTGGTAGTGATGTTGCAGGTTCGATTCGCCATCCTGCACATTACTGTGGTGTTTACGGATTTATGCCTACAGATCGTCGAGTTTCCACCGCAGGGCATATTCCTGAACTACCAGGAAAACCTAAGTATATTCGCCATCTACTCAGAATTGGCCCTTTAGCTCGTTCAATTGAAGATTTACAGCTATGTTTTTCTCTAATTGTGGGGGCGGATATTAGACAGCCAGAAATCCCTCCCGTACCTTTAGATCGACCGACAGATAAAAAATTGTCCGAACTAAGAATTGCTTGGACATACGGCTATGATTTCTTGCCCATAAGTCAAGATACGCGCTCTTGTATTCAAACTTTCATTAAGCGTTTAACTGACACGGGTTGTTATCTAGAAGAATGCAACTCAACTAATTTTGACTGGGAAGAAGCTTTAGCTAACTATAGTGTTTTTGCCGCTTATGAATTATTTACGTCTGCTTCTAAACGGGGTATTTTGCCAGCAATGTGGATGGGAATAGTTACAGAATTTTATGCTTGTACTCAAACCGCTTTTAAATCGGGTACTCCCCTGGCTAGAAAAGGAAATCTTGCATTTCCACCAAGTATGGCAAAATACAATATTGTTTTAACTAATCGCGATCGCACAATGGCACAAATGGATTGCTTTATGGCTGAGTGGGATGCCTGGATCTGTCCTGTATCAATGACTCCTGCGTTTCCTCATTGTAGTTTTGGTCAATCAATCGAGGTTGATGAGGTCAAGTTTCCCTACCTTTTGGCTTGTGGTGGTTATACAATGCCTTTAAATTTTACGGGTAGCCCTGTAGTAGTAATTCCCATCGGCAAAAGTAAGTCAGGATTACCCATTGGGGTGCAAATAGTAGGTAAAAGATGGCAGGATATGGAATTATTGGCGATCGCCAAGATCATTAACCAAATAGCTAGCAATCTTCAACATCCAGCTTTGTAGCTAATAGCTGTTTTGGTTTTCGTTAGAATCAATTTAATAGCAATCAAAACGATCAAGGCGATCGCGCGACTAATGAAGCAAATAACAACAGTTAAAAGTACATCTGGTTGGCTGAGAACCATTCGTCAGATAGATTCTATTTTACGTCCTTTGGAATTTTTGGAAAAACGTAATCAGAAGTATGGAGACTTTTATCAGGTAACGTTTAAAAATTCTCCGCCAACGATTGTGACTAGTAATCCCAAGGCGATCGAGGATATTTTTACTGCTTCTCCCGATAAGTTTGAAGTTGGTAGGGGTAATAAAATGTTGGGCTTTCTGGTGGGAGATAATTCTTTATTATTGTTAGATGGTAAAGAACATAAAAATCGCCGACGCTTATTGATGCCTCCTTTTCATGGCGAATCTCTGCAAAAATGTAGCGAGGAGATAGTTAATATAACTAACAAAGTTTGCGATCGTCTGGATATTAAAAAGCCTTTTAAAGTTCGTTCGCTAATGCAAGAAATTACGATGAGAGTAATTTTGAGTGTGGTATTTGGTATTGATTCTGGAGAGCGATATGACCGACTACGAGAGTTGTTAACTACACTTTTAGAGACATTTAATAATCCTTTAAATTCCAGCTTGATATTTTTTCCTTTCTTACAAAAAGACTGGGGTAAATTTAGTCCTTGGGGTAAATTTCTACTGTTACAACAAGAAATTAGAACTTTAATCTATGCAGAAATAAAAGAAAGACGAGAATTATTAGCTTCAGGAAAATTAGAAAGTCACAGATTACTCCGCCCTAAACGGACGGAGCCTGCTGTGACCGTTGCTAAAGATATTTTTAGCTTATTGCTATTGGCAAAAGATGAAAATGGGGTAGGAATGACAGATGAAGAATTGCACGATGAATTAATAACTTTGTTGTTTGCTGGACACGAAACAACTGCTTCAGCTTTAGCTTGGCTTTTTTATTGGGTTCATTATCTTCCAGAAGTACAAGAAAAATTGCGCTTTGAATTAAATTCTTGGAGAAATAGTTTAAATTACCGAGAAATAAATAATTTAGCTTATTTAAATGCAGTAGTTTTGGAAACACTGCGAATTTATCCCATTGCTGCGGGTACTTTTGCGCGTGTACTTACGAAACCAATGTCCGTCATGGAATACGATCTAGAACCTAATACTTGGTTAATGATTTCTATTTATTCCCTTCACCATCGAGAAGATTTATATCCCAATTCCAAGCAATTTGACCCGCAAAGATTTTTACACAAAGCTTATTCCAGTTACGAATATATTCCTTTTGGTGGCGGAAATCGCCGTTGCATTGGTTCTGCTTTGGCATTACTAGAAATGAAGTTAGTAACCGCGACAATTTTATCGCGCTTTCAATTAGAATTAGCGAGCGATCGCGTAGCCAGCCGTTTGCGAAGCGACTCCTTCGGACTCAAACATCGCCCCATGTTACCAGTGCGTCGCGGTTTAACTATTGCCCCACCAGCTTCTTTTAAAATGAAGGTCGAAAGTAAGATTGACTAAATAAAGAAATTGCCATGATGATCGATAAACTTTCCCATCCCTCATTCCTCAAAAATTACTGCCAATCTGACCAATCCTGATTAAAGATTGAGGTGTCAGGAAACGCAGTAGGGTTGCCACTTTTTTCTAGCCGATTTTTTAAGATTTTTAGCTTGTCCTCTTTGATAAACGCTTTATCTACCAATTGATAGGGCATAATTCCTTCTTCTAAACCAAATACTGCGGTTATTCCAGCAGCAGCACCTGAAGACCATTCAAAAGAATGTACCCGATAGGCGGCAGCAGCAATATGGCTAGTGGCAATACTTTTACCCGCGACAATCAAATTATCAATCTCTTGAGGAATCATCGCTCTTAAAGGAATTTGAAAAGGATAAGCCTGTCCACCCCCTTTTCTTTCTCCTTCTCGTTCGGTATTTCCCGCTTTTTCGGCAGGACTTTCGTTCATACAGGGATGAAAATCGATCGCATAATGACCAACGCCAACAGAATCAGGATAGATCGTCGAACGAGTTCGTCTTTCGATCTTGTCGATATTCATGTTTTTGTTAGTGACAGCTTCAATGCCGTCTATTTTTTGCCAAAGCCGACGATAAGTACGCTCGCTAAGGTTTTGGCTGTAGTGTTCATCTCGGTAGTCTGCCCGGGAAATATCAATTTCGGTGATACCAAAACCCTGAGAATAGCCAGGATATACTCTGCCAATAATTCGTCTACCCTCTCTAATATAAGGATATTTCGATAAACCATGAGCCGTACCCATGGGCGAATCTAAACCTTTAACCAAAAGATGATTAGGATAAGGTTTTTTCACCCCATCTCCCAACTGAGAATCTGTTGTTCCTTGTACCAGCCAATAAAAGTAACCCAAAGCATGATCTTCGCCTCGGCTTAAAGTTCTAGTACGCAATCCTCCCATCCAGCCACCAGGCTCAAGTTGACCCATTTTTTCTAGCTGTTCGCGAGTATATACAAGGTTATCTTCGGCTGTTCCTGGGCGATAATCATTACCCCAAGTCCAATTCTGCATCGAAATATCCCCAGGAGTTGAGGCGGTAAACTCAATCCCGCCAAATTTCTTTGTATCCCCTTGCTGGGGACTCCAAATGCGGCGATAGGTAAATACCAAGTCAAAATCAGCTAATCTTTCGAGTTCATAGCTGTAATAGCCTTTGTGTTGGTCATAGAAGATGGGCTGCTCATGTTCTTGGGGGTCTTCTGTCGCCTCCATGGCAAAGGTATAGGTAAAACCTTGAGTACAATAAGGATCACCTTCTCGGCTAGATGAAGAAGGTTCATAAGGAGAAAGAGGATCGATTCCCAAGCGATAGGGAATGTCAGCTAGGCCGACAATTTCTCCAGTCTCCGTGGCTTCGATAACGTACCAGTCCGCAGCTTGATCTGAGGTGGTTGCGGGAACAAAGCGAATTACTTCTTTACTAAAGATATTTGAATCTTCGTAGCTATAGGCATCTTCGATCGTACTAGATAGAGGCAGGGTGTTCAGAGGTAAATACTCATTGTTAGAACTGTGCTGAATAGCTACCGCACTAGTTATTTGTTTTCCTGTTCCTTGTCCCTCCACTGTCTCAATGGTTAAATCTTTGACCACTGTGGTAGGAAACCATTTCAACGTACCTTTTCCTTTTGCTTCAGCATCTTTTAGCTGTGACCACATCACTTGGTTGGCATCTTTAGGCAAAAAACAAGACTCGCTTACCCAACAATCCCCAGGATTTAGCTCGTTATAATACTCTTTAATTCGCTCTCTAAATTCTAAATAACCACTGGGGAAAAATAAGCGCGATCGCTGAGTGGTTCTTTCATCCAATGCGGAAGTTCCCTGGGACGAAATTTGTCCTCCCACCCAGTCGGTAATTTCGGTCATGCAAACGGTTTTCCCTGCCAATAAAGCTTCGTAAGTGGCAGCTACACCTGATAATCCGCCACCGATTACTAATAGTTCACATTCTTCAGTACGATCTATAGTAGGCTGTACTGCCTTAGCTGATAATCCTGCATCCCAAATAAATAGACCTAAAGATCCTGAAACTAGTGATTTTATCCAACCTGATAACACCTCATGCTCCTCTTTCTACATAACAACTCAACTAATATAGTTCCCAATTACACAATTTTTCTATAGTTTTCTGGCGATTAAATTTTAATCTATGAAGTATGAAGTATGAAACTAGCTAGCTTTTGACTTTTGACTTTTGACTTGCGCGCAGCGCTATAGCCTTGATCCGATTTAATTGATTAAAATAACAAAACGCCCCGAAAAAGAAATAAGAGCGAATCTACTCAATTCTTAGAGGCGTTGATTTTTAATTTAATTTAATTTTAATAAGTTTGCTTAAAAACGGTTGTTTCTACCACCGCTTCTGTTTTCGCGAGGTTTGGCTTTATTAACTTTTAGCTGACGATCCATCCATTCTGCGCCATCTAAAGCTTCAATCGCTTTATCTTCGTTGGCTTCTGATTCCATTTCGACAAAAGCAAATCCCCGTGGACGACCTGTTTCGCGATCGCTAGGAATATGAATTCTTTTAACAGTTCCATATTCGTTGAAGACTTCGCTTAAATCTTCTTGACTAACTTCGTAAGATAAATTGCCTACGTAAATTGACATATTCTGAATTTATTCTCAATGAGTGTTGTGTCCAGAGAAACAGAATTATTGGAAAGAAATAGCTCAATACTTTACGGAAAAGACCATTTAGATACTGGATACAAACTCAATCTTTAATCTGTTGATTCCCCACTTAGAATCTTAGCACTTTTATCAAGATGAGCATCAAATCGCTTAATTTTGTCTAGGCAATTATTTTGATTTTTGAGCGCGAAGTGCGATCTCCACTCAATCCTGCCTGAAAAAGCTAAATTAATCATTATTAATATTAATGTCTTTCCTTTGAGGAAATAAGCTGGCGGTATTCGGCTTCGGTATACAAGTCGGCTGGATCTGTGATTCGATCTGTAAAGATAATCCCGTCGAGATGATCTAATTCATGCTGGAAAATACGCGCTACAAAATCTGTTAAGATTTGCTGACTTGTTTCTCCTTGCCTAGTTGTATATTCAACCTCAATTTCTTGATATCTAGGTACTAGACCTCTAATGTTAGGTACACTTAGGCATCCTTCCCAATCTTTGACTACTTGCTCCCCGTGAGATAAGATTCGCGGGTTAATCATCGCTGTTGGTGTCATAGTCGGCGCTTGTGGATAGCGATCGCTTGGATGAGAAGCGACAATGAATAGTCGGTAAGGCTGAGAAATTTGTGGTGCCGCAATTCCCACTCCTAAATTGGCAGTCGCAGTAGCGATTGATGAGTCAATTAGCTTTATGATAGTAGGGTCTGAGATTTTATTTACAGGTTTAGCCTTACTCCTGAGAATTGGGTCGCCTATTTGAGCGATCACTGGCAATTTATGCATAATTTATGAGCTATTAAATTAATTGGTAAGGTTCACGAAGTCGAAGCAGGCTCAGTCCGTTTAGGGCGGAGTACCTTCGACTTGAAGAGTATCTTGTCTTACAAGAAAATTTTAGCGATTGGCAATAGATGGCAAATATTACCGATCCTAATACGACTCAACTGATAAAATCTTACAAGTCAATTGTACAAGCTGGTTAAGCAGTAACGTGCCTTGACTTAAAATCATCCTTACTAGTCATGTAAAAGAGTGGCAATTTCTGCACAACAACTATGGGAAAAAGTTCTAGAACTTCTCGAACAAAGGCTCTCTCGCCCTACCTTTGAGACTTGGATTCAAAATGCCACTATCGAAGATTTTAATGCTTATAATATAACTATCTTGACTCCTAATGCTTTTGTAACGAGTCATCTCCAAAAGCACTATATCGGCATTATTTGTGATGCAGTGGCAGAAGTCATCGGCAAGCCTCTGGAAATTCGTCTCAAATCTCAACAAGGTGCAGACCTTGATTTTTTAACCGAACCAACTAATTTTGCTCAACTCCAGCAGGGATCTGCGTCTGCTGCGCGAAATGCTCTTAAACCGAACAAATTAAATTCTAAATATACTTTTTATAGCTTTGTTGTTGGTCCGACAAATCGCATGGTACACGCTGCTTCTCTGGCTGTTGCTGAATCTCCTGGACGAGATTTTAATCCTTTGTTTCTTTGTGGCGGTGTCGGGCTAGGTAAAACGCATTTGATGCAGGCAATTGGACATTATCATCTAGAAATTAATCCTGAGGCACGGGTTTTTTATGTTTCGACGGAACAATTCACTAACGACCTAATCGCGGCAATTCGTAATGATAGTATTCAGGCTTTTCGGGAACACTATCGCACCGCTGATATTTTGCTAGTAGACGATATTCAGTTTATTGAAGGTAAAGAGTATACTCAAGAAGAATTTTTTCACACTTTTAATACCCTACATGAGGCGGGAAAGCAGGTGGTTCTAGTAAGCGATCGCCCGCCACAGCAGATTCCCAAACTACAGGAACGCTTGAGTTCTAGATTCTCCATGGGTTTGATTGCCGATGTCCAAGTTCCCGATTTAGAAACTCGCATGGCAATTTTACAAAAGAAGGCAGAATATGAAAATGTTCGTCTACCTAAAGAAGCGATCGCCTATATTGCTAGTCAATATACCTCGAATATCCGAGAATTAGAAGGAGCATTAATTAGAGCGATCGCCTATATTTCTCTATCTGGCTTGTCGATGACGGTAGAAAACATTGCCGCAGCACTCAACCCTAAAGTAGAACAAATTACTGCCTCTCCAGAAACTATTCTGGAAGTAGCGGCAGAAATTCTGAATGTCTCTACCGATGATTTGAAAAGTAGTTCTCGTCGTCGCGAGATTAGTCATGCCAGACATATCGCTATGTATTTAATGCGACAACATACAGATCTAAGCCTACCTCGTATTGGCGAAAAGTTTGGCGGCAAAGACCATACATCTGTCATGTATAGTTGTGACAAGATTGCTAAACTGCTGCGAAAAGATCGCGCCTTGAATCAGACTATATCTTTGTTAAGCGATCGGATTAACTTTGTTAGCCAGCAAAAATTTAAACCCTAAAGCAGCTTTTTCCACAGGCTCGAACCGATAATCTCCAGTTATCCACAGTTTATCCACAAGTAAACCAATCAAATTGTCTTGATAAATCTGGTTGAATCTCTAGTTAATGATTAAATATGGTTATCAATGTATCGTTTGATCAGTCCGATTGAAAGCTAAAAGCCATTAACCGTAAAATAGTACAATTGTTTGCAATATCCTCAATTCCGATTCTGAGATGAAAATTGTTTGCGCCTCATACGATCTGAAAAATAATCTGGTTCTGGTTAGTCGTGCTGTTCCCTCTCGTCCAGAACCCGCGGTACTAGGCAACGTTTTAATCAAAGCTACCGAGACTACTCAAAAAGTCAGCCTGATTGCCTTTGACGGTAGTTTGGGCATCAAAACTAGTTTTAATGCCGAAGTTATTGAAGGCGGTGAAATTACTCTGCCTGCCAAATTATTGAACGATATTGTAACTCGTTTACCAGAGATAGAAATTACTTTAGATGTTGCTGATGATGATTCAGGTTCTATTACCACAATAAGTTCAACTTCTGGTCAGTTTCAACTCACAGGAATCGACGCAGCTGAATTTCCTAATTTGCCCACAATTAAAGCTAAACAAACCCTTGAACTACCTATAGCCGTGCTAAACCAAGGTTTAGGAGGATGTTTGTTTGCTGCTTCAACCGAACTGTCGAAACAAGTGCTGACAGGAGTTCATCTGAAAACCCAAGGCTTGGGGCAACATAATTGGGGCGACATTTTAGAATTTGCTGCCACTGATAGTCATCGCTTGGCAGTTGTGGCAACAGAACTCAATACCGAAGACTCAGAATTGACTATAAAGTTGCCTAAAATTGCCGTAACCGTACCAGCCAAAGCATTACGAGAGCTAGAAAGAATTGTTAGTGATGCTGGGATTACCGATCTGGTCAAAGTTAGTTTCGATGAACAGGTAATGATGTTTGAATTGGGCGATCGCCTTCTAACTAGTACAAAAATATTAGGAGACTATCCTGCTTATGCACAACTCATTCCCCAAAACTTTGCTCGCGAAATTATTTTAGACCGCAAGCGTCTTTTAAGTAGTTTAGAGCTAGTAGCAGTATTAGCACAGAAAAACAACTTAGTAAAATTTAGCATTAACAATGAGCGATCAGAACTAATTGTCTCCGCTGATGCTCAAGATGTAGGCAATGCCAAACAGTCTTTACCAGCAGAAATTATCGGAGAAGACATCGAGATTGCGTTTAACATCAAATATCTGATGGACGGATTGAAGGCACTCTCAACAACGCAAATAAAAATGCAGTTGAATGAATGGAATCAACCAGTTATTTTTAGCCCTTTGGGAGGATTAAAAATGACCTATCTGGTAATGCCTGTGCAAATTAGAAATTAAGCTACTTGTTTTGTTTTTGCTCATCTGATGCTTGATCGATTAGAATACGAATCTATTTGATTGAAAACAGATTGTCATCTTAACTAATTAAGCATAATCTAGATTGATGATGATCTATTTTGTTTAAGTTATTCTGTAAACTAGATAACTAAATGTTTAATTTTTATATTTCAATTTTATAGTTACGGATTATGTCCTACGAGTCAAAATTAGACTATCAATCCAGTAAACTAGTTAACCCAGCACAGCTATGTTTGTTGCTGTCGATCGCGCTTCATTTGTTAGTCTTAAAATTTGGTTTGCCAACAATAAAATTCAACGACGATTCTGGGAGAAGAGAAGTTTCGATTATTGAACTCAACCCAGAACAACAGTCTCGCTTGCCCGATCTCTCTCCTCAACTAAACGACCAGGCTAGCCCAAATCTCAATAATTTCTCTCGTGCAGATAGTGGTGATCCTGCTGCACCTTTTGCTATTCCACCCAACTTAATTCCTGGCATAGGCGACTCCAGAAATCTTCCGCCACTGACGATTCCGCCACCACCTATATTCGATTTTCCTGCCGTGCCACCCATGACCGATATTACCCTCCCTCCTGTCGGGGATTTATCAAATTTGCCTCAAGCGCCAACAGTCGATCCTGCTGACTTTGAGGTCAAGCCGATTAAAATACCGCCAAACACGGGGAAAATTCCGACTCAACCTAATGACATACCTACTTTTTCCGAAAAATCGCCTCAAGCAAATCAACCGACGCAAGCAGCTGTCAAACCAGAGCAGAAGCCACAATTACCTGTATCTAAACCTGAAGTTAAGCAACCTAAGCCAACTGCTGAGCAAATTGCTGCCCAAAAAACTGCCCAATCTCAAGAACGCATCAGTAATTTAAGACAAAGTCTAACTAAAACCAACGCTGGTACTACTGATGAGGATGCCAGAAAAAACTATGTTGCTTGGTTGGCAAAAGTAGAAGCTATTGAACCAGATCAAATTGAGATTAAGGGTACTTATCCTAGAGATGCCTGTATCAAAAGACTCGAAGGCAGCAGCGTATTTGGTGTGGTGATAAATACTCAGGGTGCAGTCGCGACGATTGATTTAATTAAAGGAGCAGAATATTCTGTTTTTAATCAACAAGCAAGTAAAGATCTTGGCGATCGCACTTTTGCTAATCAGACAAACAAGCCTAAACCTTATCAGGTGAAGGTAAATTATCAATACGATGCAGAGATTTGTCCTTCTTTAACCTTGCCCTCAATCAAAAGAGCTGAAGAAACCCAGCAGAAAACTGAACCCAAATTACCACAACCAGCAACTAACACAAAACCTGAGTCGAAACCGCAACCACAATCGCCACAATCAGAAATTAAACCACAACCCAAGACCAATCCTCAATCAATACCCGCTCCTGCGTCTGAGCCGCCATTGCGCGATCGCTTACGCAATGTACCTCTACCCAAAACAACTCCTTCTGACTTAAACAATACTCTACCAAATCAACCAAATTTTCAAAACCAATAGTTTATCGTGTTGTTTTGAGTTTAATCAAAATATAACAAGAATATCAACTAATCCCAATGCCGAAATGTCTTTACCTCGACTAATTGTGGCAAACGTGACAGGATTTTTATTTCAGCCAAGAGATAAAAATTCGCTGCAACAATCTTTAATTAAGGCGATCGCCGCCAAAAATAAATTTCCCGAAATGGGTCAACAGGCTCGTCAAGAAATAGAAGCTAATCATAGCTGGGCAAATCGAGTTCAGGTTTTGAGCGCAGAAACTGAACGTATCTTAAAAGATCGAGAAGCTGTCCAATATTGAGCAGCCAAATCTTTCCCCGATCAGCCACAACAAAACAGATCGATAGAAACTAACAATCATGGTAAGCGTTAATTACTCATGATCATCTCGTATTTCTTTGCTGTTGTCCTAGTTATTTTGATTGAGCATTAGCATTAGCATTAGCCTCTCGATCTAGTTCGACGATCTCTATTTTGGGCAAATCAAGAGAGCTGTCTTCTTTGAGTTGTTTTTTAGGATCGCCGATGCGTTTAACTTGCCGAATTGGCAGGTTAGCAGTCAAAGATGTCATCCGCTGATCGTTAGAAAGAGAAAATTTCATTTCTTCTCGATCTACCTCAACATAGCGAGCAACTACATCTAAGATTTCTTTGCGCATTGCCTCCATTATGTCTGGATTAATGCTAGCGCGATCGTGAGCAATAATCAGTTGTAAACGGCTTTTAGCGTGACTGCGGCTGTTAGCGTTATTATTCCAGGGAAAAAGCATTTCCAGAAACCTTTTAATCATGTTTAACATGGTCTGATGGGAAAAAACGAACGTAATCAATGGTATTGTCCACACAAGTTTTAACCTTGTTTCAAACCAATGTCTTGTTTATTGACCAATAGTCAGATTTAGCTCTATGAGATCAAAGAGCAATTTCTGACTAACCACCAAACATCCGACGCAGACGAGACAAAATGTTACCTTGATTTGCCATCAAGTCAAGGAATGGTACTTTTTCTCCTTCCAAGCGTCGAGCAATGTTTGAATATGCCTTTGCTGGCACAGATTCAATATCTCCCAAAACCAAGGGTTCGCCTCTGTTGGTAGCGACAATGACTTTTTCATCATCAGGGACAACGCCAATTAAAGGCACTCCCAATAATTCCAACACGTCTTCTACACTCATCATTTTGTTTTCCTCAACCATCAAAGGCTTAACCCGATTGACAATCAGGCTAATTTTGTTCACACCTTCTGCTTCTAGTAGACCAATAACTCGGTCAGCATCTCGTACCGCAGCAACTTCTGGAGTTGTGACGATTAGAGCTTCTTCGGCAGCAGAAATAGCATTGCGGAAACCAAGTTCGATGCCCGCTGGGCAATCAATGAGAATGTAATCATAACCTTTAGCCAAAGCAGTGGCTATTTTTTTCATTTGCTCTGGCTGAACGGATTCTTTATTACGATTTTGGGCTGCGGGAAGTAACACTAAACCTTTAAGGCGTTTATCTTTAACCAGAGCCTGTGCTAAGCGGCATTCCCCAGCCAGTACGTCTATGGCAGTATAGACTACTCGCTCTTCTAATCCCAGCAACAAATCTAGATTTCTTAATCCAAAATCAGCGTCAATGAGAGCTACAGAACGATTATGTTTGGCCAGTGCAGCTCCCAAGTTGGAGGTGGTGGTGGTTTTACCCACTCCTCCTTTGCCAGAAGTAACAACAATTATACGACTCATATTGCTTGCTTAAGATTTGTGTAGCTGTAGTTATTTTGCTTGGTTTTTTTCAACCCATGCCTTTTTGGGCGATGAAAAGATATAGCGTTTAGCAAACTCTGAGGTATCAGCTAAACGAATTCCATCTATAGTCATGAAAGCCAATTCTGGTGATAAGCGTCTAGGTCTTAATTTAGGCGCTCTAGCAACAGCATCGGCAATTCGCAGTTGGGTAAATTCCATTTGTAATGCCGTAATTCGACATTGATGGTTTCCTTGCGCTCCTGCGTGGGCAATACCCCGCAAGCGACCCCAGACTAAAATATCCCCTGCCGCGATCGCTTTTCCACCAGGATTTAAGTCACCAAAGATCACGATTGTTCCTGGATGACGTATTTCGACTCCAGAGCGAACCGTACTTTGTAAATACAGTGGCTCTGCTAGGGTGGGAGAGATAACATCTCCTGAATCAGTCTGATTTTCAACCAACGGTTGAGCAGAATTTTGTTGTACAGAATAACCACTAGTAGCAGCCGCTACTGCCGTCTGTCTTCGATTGGTACTAACTGTTGACAGAGAAAGTTGGACATCATTAAGAGTTTCGGCAATGGTTTGTAACTGTCTAGCGTCAAGCAGTCGATCTTTAGCAACTAAGCACACATTTGTTCCTATCTGCCAAGACTGCTCCTTGGTTTTTAACAGATGTTTTAGTTCTTGCCAAGTTTCTGACCATGGTAAATCAGAATTTATTTCGGCTTGAGTAGGCAAGATCAACAGTATTTGTTCGCCATCGTTTTTTAGGTAAATTTGCGAATAGCGACTAATTAAAGGAGACGAATCAGGCAGATCGTCAACTTTATCCAGGGAGATAGTAGGCTCGAAAGTCATGCAACAATCCTGATCATCCGTATATCTACGTATATCTACTTTTTAGGTATTTCTGTTTTCACGCTTCACATACTAACGTAAATTTCTCTAGATGAAAGATTAGAAGTTTCTTAAGCGATTCCAAGCAGCAACTAAACTATCTTGATTTCCTACATTACCAGGAAATAAAACCACGGGTAAGTTAGGAAATTGGGGATGAGTCGACTCGGTACGAACCACGGAACAGCCTGGCAAAATTTGTCCTAAAAGTCTGACTACCTTTAGGTTTAAACCCACACTCAGTACATCGTTGGAGGTAATTCCACCCTTACTAATTAAAAAACTGAGCGATTTTGGTAAACCGTGAACCACGTCCATCAGGAGGGCAGAAACAGCTGTGCCAAACTCTAAACGCTGTCGAATATCGGCAAAGCTTAATTCCTGACGGCTGGTGTAAACGATGGGAGTTTTATCCTCAGCAAACACTTGGTTTACTTTAGCTAAAGTTTCTTGAAGAATAGTATTACGCTCCTGGGGGCGATCGCGTAAACGCACTACATCAATCTCAATTCCGACTACCTGGTCTTCTTGCAACAGTTGGCTTAGCTGCTCGGTGGTTTTCTGGACATGAGAACCCACTAAAACTATCCCAGGCTTGTTTGTTGGTCGATAGCGTGCCATATTTTCGGCTGGTGTTGGCTGTTGTCCTAACTGTGCCAAGGAACTTAGTAAACTAGCAGCAGAACGAAACAGAAAATGTCTGCCTTCGCCTGTAGCCTGGAGAATTGCCTGAGCAAATAAATCAAAATCAGCTTGAGTTTCTCCATCGACAACCACGCATTGATTATCAGTTAACTGTAATAGGCGTTGGTAAATCTGACCACCGCGAAGATCAGACAAGGAAAATTTGACCACCTCAGAACTAGGAATCTTGCCCTGAGTTTTTTCGGCAACGTAGTCAGGGAGATAGCTATGACTATAGCCAAACACCGAGTCACGGGCAAACTCTGTTTCGGCGACAGGAGTTTTTACTCCGTCAATCAAGAGATAATGGGTGCTATCAACGGTAATTCTACCCCCTTCAAAAAAAGCAGGAGTCAAAAAATGCGCCTCAAAATCACCTAGTTCTTGAGCAATTACATCGGTTTCAAGGGGATAGTGTCCTCGCAATGTGGAGTCGGAACGACTAACAATCAAAAAGTTGTTGATGCCTACCTCGGCGATCGCAATTTTGAGATTGTGACAAATTTCTTGAGTGGTATTTATGGCTTCATCAGGACTCATTGCCCTAGTATTACTGAGGATGAAAAAAATCGGTACGCGATCGCGCAACCCTTTAGTTAGAGTTGCTACATCCCACTGCATTAAGAGTAAACAACTGTGTACCGTCTGAGATCCAGTCGGATCGTCATCAATCACAATTATCTTAGGTTGCTTTTGATTCATAGTTTTTCAACAAAATTTATAGTTAGTTATATTTGTTCAAACCAGGTTTAAAGATTCGCTCCAGTTTGCCAAAACTGAGTTAGAATGCTGGCAAAAAGCGAAAATCATCAAATTAAAAGTTAGCCAAACTGTTCAAGTCGCCAGAAAAGCTCCAGTTTAGCTATCGCTATTTCCTATTCTTTCACTAACTTGTCACTTACCAGGACGTTAAAGCCGTCCAGAGGAATTTATCATCGTGCGAATCCCCCTCGATTATTACCGTATTCTGAGCGTACCTGTCAAAGCTACTCCCGAGCAATTAGAGCAAGCCTATAGCGATCGCCTCCTGCAACAGCCTCGCCGTGAATATAGCGAGTCAGCCATCTTAGCTCGTCAAGAATTAATTCAACATTCCTATCAAGTTTTGTCTGACTCAGGACAAAGAGCTACCTACGATGCTCAATTTTTGCTCAATATGCAGCCTTGGTCAGAGAGACCCCGCCGTCCTGTCAAGCAGGATCGAGATGAAACGACGGGGCTGACTCTGACTTCGTCAATTTCTGAGCCACAAGAAGCAGCAAAAACAACTGACTCAGAAATTATTGAAGTTGTTGAAGACGTTCCCACAATTCCTCTAGCAAATCCGACAATTGAAATCCCTTCAAATCAATTAATCGGCGGATTGTTGATCCTGCATGAACTAGCTGAATACGAGCTAGTCCTCAAGCTCGGAATTGATTATTTTAATCACCAAAACTTTAAGCTGCGATCGCCAGATGAGGAACTCTCAATTGATACTACCAAAGAAGATCTAATTCTGGCTCTAGCTTTAGCTTATCTGGAATTGGGCCGTGAACAATGGCATCGAAGCGAATATGAACATGCTGCTGTTTCTGGTCAAATGGGGATAGATTTGCTCCTTAGAGAAAATTTATTTCCTCACTTAAAAGCAGAACTTGAACTGGATTTGTATAAACTACGTCCTTATCGAGTTTTAGCCTTAATTTCTCAAAATTCGGCTCAGTCTAATGAAAGAGCCAAAGGTTTTAAACTGCTGCGGGAAATGCTGCTGCAACGTCAAGGTATTAAAAGTAAGGATTCAGATCGCTTTGGTCTACTAAGTTTTGATCAGTTTTTGTGTTTTGTGCAAGAGCTTAGAACTTACTTAACCTCAGCCGAACAACAGCAACTATTTGATCGCGATGATCAAAGCGATTCGGCGATCGCTAATTATTTGGCAGTTTATGCTCTTTTGGGTCGAGGATTTAGCTTAAGACAACCAGAACTAGTACTGCGCGCTCAAAGAAAGCTAGATAGTTTGAGTGAACGACAAGATGTTGGTTGGGAGCAGGCAATCACGGCCCTGCTACTGGGACACATCGAAAAAGCGATCTACCAGCTAAAAAACGCTCAAGATACTAGCAAACTAGAGCAGGTTCAGCAACATTGTTTGGGTAGCTCAGATTTATTACGAGGATTATGTTTTTATGGCGAAAAATGGCTTCAGGAAGAGGTTCTAGCTCAATTTACTGACTTAGCATCAACCCAACTAACCTTAAAAGAATATTTTAGCGATCGCCAAGTTCAAGAGTTTTTAGAAGAATTAGCCCCGCCAACTACATTTGCTGACTCTCCCTCTACAGTTTCAGAACAGCCAAAGTCTGCTGTTAAACAGAGCAATCGATCTGAATCGGCAAAAAGGGGAATTATGTCTTTGTGGCGGAATCTACTCTCTACGGCAAAACCAGCATCAGCTAAAGCCAGATCAGCACATCAAGCTGTTCAAAAGCCAAGAGAGTTGGTTGGTGCAGCTGCCACTAGTGCAAGTAGAGGAACTGCAACCCTTGAGCGCAATGATCATCTCGTGACGCAGGCACGAAAATCACCTGATTACATTGCTGTTTCGCCATCCCATAATACTGCGACCAAAAATCTTCGAGCCAAGAAATCTCCTTCGCTGCCACTTCAGTCTAAAGCTAAAACTAGAGCTGTTCCACCATCCGTCATGCAAAAAGCAGAGGCAACAGCAAAACGCAGGGTTTCTCGTCCGAAAAAACGCAGTGCTGCTACTCTTTGGCAAGGGTGGTTATTTGTGATCGGTTTGGTGGTTGGTGTAGGTACGCTAGGATTTATCGCTACCAAACTGTTGCTTTCTCCCAGTGTTAAAACAGCTAATCAGGCGCAGTTAATGATTGCTGTTGATCAACCCGCAATTGAATTACCCCCGAAAAAGACCCAGCCCGTTGCAGCCAAACCAGAAGTAACCTTTGCCGAACAATCGCAGCAGGTGATTGAGGACTGGTTGAGTAGTAAATCAGCCGCTTTCGGTAAAAAATATCAAATTAACCAGTTAAATAACATATTGGCAGAACCGTTATTGTCTACCTGGCGCGATCGCGCTACTGCCTATCAAGCAGGGAATTTCTATCGAGAGTATGAACATAATCTGACTATGCGATCAGCAACAGTTAATCCTAGCGATCGTAATAAAGCAACTGTAGAAGCAGAAGTTCAAGAAATCGCTAAACATTATCAATCAGGAAAGTTAGATAATGCTCAATCCTATGACGATAATTTATTGGTCCGTTATCAGCTTGTACGTCAGGGAGAAAAATGGCTAATTCAGCAGGCAGAAGTGTTGAAAACTCTATAGAAATATGCTCAATTTCTGGTTGTTAATGATTAATCGTGTCTGGCCAGTAAATTTTTGCTCTTGGCAATCTCATCTTTTAATTAAATCGCCAGCGATCGCCAAGTCAGAAGTCAGCCCTAAAGGACGACGCGAAGCGCGACACGAAGTTAGTACCACAAGGGTATAACATCCTTTAGGGCAAAAGTGCGGTCTTGGGACGGCGGCTTTTGAGAAAGAAGCTTCTTTTCGTTTCTATTTAAAATAACTGTAACTTAATCAATCGAATTAGCATCCCCAAAAAAGCATTAATTATCAATGGCGTATTTTTACACCAAATTACAGAGTTCAGAAATGCCATGAAAAAGATAAAATAGTTTCGTTAATCTCAAACATTAATCAATAAAGGATAATAACTGATGTTTTCCTCACTAGTAGCTGACTTTCGCATCATCTTTGAACGCGACCCCGCAGCCCGCAACTGGCTTGAGGTTTTAGTTTGTTATCCAGGTTTACAAGCTCTTTTTTTATATCGTTTGGCGCACTGGTTATCTAAAGCAGGTATTCCTTTCTTTCCCCGATTAATCTCTCATCTGGCTCGTTTCTTCACCGGGATTGAAATTCATCCAGGCGCGCAAATTGGTAAAGGTGTATTTATCGATCACGGGATGGGAGTAGTTATCGGTGAAACAGCAATCATCGGCGATTACTCTTTAATTTATCAAGGAGTTACCTTGGGCGGGACAGGTAAAGAAACTGGTAAACGTCATCCTACATTGGGCGAAAACGTTGTCATTGGCGGCGGGGCAAAAGTCTTGGGCAATATTCAAATCGGCAACAATGTTCGTATTGGCGCGGGTTCAGTGGTATTGCGAGATGTGCCTTCTAACTGCACTGTAGTTGGCATTCCTGGGAGAATAGTTTATCGTTCGGGAGTCAAGGTAAATCCATTAGAGCATGGCAACTTACCTGATTCAGAAGCAGCAGTAATTCGTACTTTAGTCGATCGCATCGAGTCTTTAGAACAAGAAGTAAAACAGCTCAAGCAGTCTCAATCTGAACGTCAATCTTTGGTGGCGGCAGTATTATCAGAATCTCATGAAGTCGAATCATGTCCACAAATTAAAGATAGCTGCCTGTTGAGAGATAAAGAGATTCGAGAATTTTTGGGCGAAGAACTATTTGACGATAGCAATTATTAAAACCGTGGTTAATTTAGAGTCTGAAATAGAAAGCAATCAACTTTTCAGGTGCTTTTCTTCCCGAAAAGATCAAAGGAATCAGTAATCGTTTTACTCTCCGACCCCGATTCAGTAAAGTAGTTTAATCCTCTAGTTGATTATTAATCTAATCAATTTAAAAGTCGCTTTTCTCAATATAACCCCGCACGTCATTAAGATCTATATAGCGATCTGTAGCGTTGCGTAGTTCGCGGGCGATCATTCCTTCTGTAGATACAACGGTAATGTGAGTGTTTTTTGAACGCAAAAGCTCGATCGCCCGTTCAAAATCTCCATCGCCACTGAACAAAATCACGCGATCATACTGCTCAACAGTGTTAAACATATCGACCACAATTTCTATATCTAGATTCGCTTTTTGCGAGTAGCGACCAGAGGCATCATCATAGTATTCTTTGAGAATTTTAGTTCTTACCGTATATCCTAAGCTAATTAGGGCATCTCTAAAACCTCTTTGATCCTGGGCATCTTTTAATCCCGTGTACCAGAAGGCGTTAACCAAAACCACTGTGGGGTCTTTAGTAAAATACTCCAATACTCTTCTGGGATCAAAAAACCAACCGTTTTTCTGTTGAGCATAGAACATATTGTTGCCGTCTACAAATATGGACAGCCGATCTCTCACGTATTTATTATGAGACTCCATATAAATTTTTCCTATAAGGGCTTAAATATATTTAATAGTTAAAGTTAACAGCGTAATATACCGCTACGACAGGGATTGCGCCATAACAATTTAATGAATAGACCCGCAGTTACGACTACGACCAAATATTATTTAATAGGTTCAGACGATAAACACTAATTTAGATAAGGGAAAACCCCAATAAAATTTAGTTTAGGTATATTTCATATACATTCCAGTTTAGGACAAAAAAACCTTCATAACAATTTAATTTGCTCTAGCAAGATTTTTTTACAAATTTTACTGACTAGCGTTGGAGTAAAAAGTAAATTTAAGGTCAACTAACAGAGATAAATTTATTAAATCTGCTTAGAAATAGTAGTGTTAACGTTCTCTACAACAGCGATCGCTAAGTTTTCAACTGCTCATGAAAATACGTTTTTTTGGCTGTGTTGATGATAGTTACACTGTGGGAGCGATCGCCTTTTGATTTGCTGCTGATTGAGTTGGGTTTAAATTGATTAAGATTAGCCATAGGCTATATTTTCAATTTCCAGCGCAATCATGTCATGGAACGTTGATTTCCAAGCTAGATTTTATTCTACCTCAAGATGAAGATCTAACCTTGAGGCAAAATGCGGGTGAACGTTACTCCACCTTCGGCGGTGATCAAATCTGGCTTACTTGGAGAGAGATAGATCTAGAAGCAGGGGATTGCTCAACCAAATTAAATCATACAGGCGATCGCTTCTGTATCTTCTTCAAAGCAAACATAGTTGAGGCAGTCAGGATTTTCTCTAAGTAATTTTGCCAGCAACCATCCAGCAATAGTCCAAGTCTGAAATTTACGCGAAGATTTACCAATTAAACGCCCATTTTTGCCATCATAATATTCGGGCCAATTGTCTTGCATCAAACGTAATTCAGCGATCGCCATAGCTCGATCCGCCAGATTTTCTCGTCCCATTTTTTGACAGGCTGCCATCATCATCCATAACAAAACGGGCCAGCTACCGCCATTGTGATACGACCAAGGAGTATTTTTGGGATCGCAGCCAGTAATTATTCTCCAGGTTAATCCTTCACTCGCGGGATAACAAAGCTTTATTGGCATTGTACTGACTAAATCTGACCAGCGATGCTCAATTAGGTTCAAAATATCTTGCGACTGTTGTTCAGTAGTCAAAGATCCCATAATCGCGACTAAATTGCCCAAGGCAAAAAAGCGAAAGTCCATCTTACCTGGTCCTAAATTTCCAGCCAGATAGCCCCCTCGATCTGGCATCCATTCGGTCAACCAATAAGGAATTGATTCGGGATAGATATTAAACTTATTGACTACCGACTCGCCAAACTGTTCCGATTGATATCGGTGAATTTCATTGAGTTGTTTAAGATCGAGCCAATAATAACTCCGCAAATGAAAGACCAGACTACCAAGGCGGTTATTAATCTTATTAATCAAAGCTTGTCCTTCAGCATTTTGAATCAGCATTTCCCGGGCTGCACGCAAAGCACAATAAAACAAAGACTGTATTTCTAGAGGATGTCCACTCAATCCCATCGGGCGATCAATCATACAGGCCCCATCTGGCACCAGAAGAGTCGGAGTCATCTCAAACTGCGGTCCTAAACAAATCTCTAGAATAAAAACCAAAGCCTCCTGAAAACTGTTGCTTTGTACCAAAGCCTGATCACCTGTTGATTTGACATAAGCCCGCAACAAAATAATCCACCACAAACAGGAATCAATGGGAGTAACTCGACCAATCGCTTTATCTCCAAAGTCAGCGTGTAAATATTGTTCTCGATCCAGTGGAGATTCCACTTTAAAACTAGCTGGCATCAATCCTGGTGGTGGTTGATAGCAATCAATTACTCGGTCTTGTCTTTGTAGGGCGACAGTTTCAATTAAAAAATTATAAACAATATCGGTTTTTCCTTGAATTAAAAATACTAAGGCGGCTGGAATAAAATCGCGAATAAAACACTGATCGTAATTGAGCGCTTCTCGTTCTGAATCTGTAGCAGCCACTGTACCTACAGGACGATTTTGATAATAAATAATCGATTTTTCTAATAGTTGATTGGCTTGTTGTTCTATTGTTGGATTAATATCAATCTTCATATGGATTAAATTATCGTAATTTCTGAATCATTTAAAATATGACATTTAACGGACGAAGAACTATGTATTTTAGGCTTTGCTGTAGTTTTGTAACCAGCTTAAAGCAGAGTACTGAAGATTGTTAATTGTAGTTGAGTATGAGAGAAACCTTTTTAGCAGTAATCTAATAGATAATACAATCAAAAGCTGCTAAAAAGTAATACCTCTAGGAGTTATCAATACCGTGGTTGTTCAAGGACAAGTCAACTCGACAATAGACAGTCGCTACGAAGAAAAAACTCAAGAAATCGCGCGAGAACTAATCAAAAGCACTAGGGAAAAAAGCAATATTTTTGCCCAGATGCGAGATCAAATGCGTTGGGACGATAAAGTTTTGGACTGGACAATGGCTAATCCAGGACTGCGGGTACAGATGTTTCGCTTTATTGATGCGATCCCTGCTCTTCAAAGTAAAGCAGAGATTGCCAATCACTTCCAACAGTATATGAGTGCAGAAGCGGTGGAATTGCCTAATGCACTAAAAAGTATCCTCAACTTTAGCGATCCTGATTCCTTTCCTGCTCAAACCGCAGCAGCTACGATCACTAAAGCAGTAGAAACCTTAGCATATAAATATATTGCGGGAGAAAATATTACTGAGGTAATCAAAACTATCGATCGCCTACGTAAAGAGGGCATGACCTATACGATCGATCTGTTAGGGGAAGCTGTAATTACGGAAGTTGAAGCTGAAGATTATCTGCAACGCTACTTAGATTTAATTGAACGACTGACGCAACAAGCCCAAAGCTGGAAACGAAAAGAAGGCATAGATCTAGCCGATGGTGTAGAGTTGTCTCAGGTACAGGTATCCGTTAAACTTACTGCATTCTATTCTCAGTTCGATCCCCTGGATCCTGTTGGCAGTAAAGAAAAGGTATGCGATCGCCTGAGAATTTTATTACGCAAAGCCGATGAACTCAAAGCAGCAATCCATTTTGATATGGAGCAATATCGTTATAAGGATCTGACGCTAGAGATTCTTAAAGAGTTGCTCATGGAAGAGGAATTTCGTAGCCGAACCGATTTGGGTATTACCCTCCAAGGGTATCTTAGAGATTCTTACTCTGATTTAGAAGGCATAATCGAGTGGGCAAAAGTAAGAGGCAATCCGCTAACTGTTAGGTTGGTCAAAGGGGCATATTGGGATCAAGAAACCATTAAATCTCGACAAAATCACTGGGATCAACCCGTATACAATCAAAAAGCCGCTACAGATCTAAATTACGAGCGGATGACGCAGCTGCTGCTGGAAAATCATCAATATCTTTATGCAGCAATTGGTAGTCATAATGTTCGTTCCCAGGCTTTAGCTTGTGCGATCGCCGAAACGTTAAATATCCCGCCACGTCGCTTTGAGATGCAGGTGCTATACGGCATGGGCGATAAATTAGCTCAGGCTTTAGTCAAACGAGGACATCGAGTAAGAGTATATGCTCCCTACGGTAAACTATTACCAGGAATGGCTTATTTGATTCGCAGACTATTAGAAAATACGGCAAATAGCTCATTTATCCGCCAAAATCAGGAGCAAAAACCGATTGCCGAATTAATTGCTCCTCCAGTGGTGGACAATATGAACCAGAGGCGCGTTGTCAATCCAGATGAAACCCCATTTCAATATGCCCCAGATACCGATTATGCGGATATAGACAAACGGATGAAAGCAGAACAGGCTCTAGCAAAAGTCAAACAAGAACTGGGTAAAACTTATTTACCCTTAATCAACGGCGAATACGTAGAAACAGCCAACTATCTTGACTCGCTCAACCCCTCCAGATCGACAGAATTAGTCGGTAAAGTCGGGCAAATCTCGATAGAACAGGCCCAACAGGCAATCAATGCCGCCAAGGAAGCCTTCCAGTCTTGGAAAAATACTTCGGCAACAGCAAGAGCTAATATCTTACGTAAAGCTGCCGATCTGATGGAACAGCAACGACATGAATTAAACGCCTGGATCTGTTTAGAGGTAGGTAAAGTTATTCCCCAGGCTGACGGAGAAGTTTCTGAGGCAATTGATTTTTGTCGCTATTACGCCTCTGAGATGGAAAGACTGGCTGAAGGTACAAACTACGATATCGCTGGTGAAAATAACCGCTACTTCTATCAACCAAAAGGTATTGCCGTAGTCATCTCTCCTTGGAATTTCCCCTTGGCGATCGCTACGGGTATGACCGTTGCTGCTTTGGTTACAGGTAACTGTACTCTCTTAAAACCTGCGGCTACTTCCTCCGTAATTGCGGCTAAGTTGACAGAAATTCTGGTCGAAGCTGGTATTCCAAAAGGAGTATTTCAATATGTTCCTGGCAAGGGGTCAGAAGTGGGTACATATTTAGTCGAACACCAAGACACTCACGTAATCGCCTTCACTGGTTCGCGGGAAGTTGGCTGTCAAATCTATGCCGATGCTGCCAAACTACAGCCAGGACAAAAACATCTCAAGCGAGTAATTGCCGAAATGGGCGGAAAAAACGCCATGATTGTCGATGAAAGTGCCGATTTAGATCAGGCAGTAGCAGGGGTAGTACAGTCAGCCTTTGGCTATAGTGGACAAAAATGTTCAGCCTGTTCCCGGGTAATTGTGGCATCCCCAGTCCATGATGCCTTTCTGGCTAGACTGGTTGAAGCGACTAAATCTCTAAACGTTGGTGCAGCAGATAATCCTAGCATTCAGGTAGGGCCGGTAATTGACCCCAAAGCGCGCGATCGCATTTTAGAATACATCACCCAAGGTAAACAAGAAAGTGAACTAGCTTTAGAAATGTCTACTCCCGACGGGGGGTACTATGTTCCGCCGACTATTTTTAGCGGAGTTACCTCAGATCATACTATTGCCCAAGAAGAGATCTTTGGCCCTGTTTTGGCGGTAATCAAGGCGGATAATTTTAATCAAGCTATATCTCTGGCTAACGGTACAGACTACGCTTTGACTGGTGGTTTGTATTCCCGTACTCCCGATCATATTGAGCAAGCATCTCGCGAGTTTGAAGTAGGCAATCTTTATATCAACCGCAACATTACTGGGGCGATCGTTGCTCGTCAACCCTTTGGTGGCTTTAAGCTTTCTGGGGTGGGTTCCAAAGCAGGAGGCCCCGATTATCTACTACAATTCTTAGATCCCCGCGTAGTCACAGAAAATATTCAGCGCCAGGGTTTTGCTCCTATAGAATAGTCTGGTACTGCCAGGAATTAACTAATGAATCATCAAACGGCTGTGAAATTGAGATTGGTTATGAGCAACTTATTTCCTTTCACAGCTGTACTTCTAATTGTTATTGTGACAGGTTGTTCCAGCACAGTTACCCAAAATATACATCTTCGCTACGGCAATCCGAGCCAAGCAAACGGCAACCAGAACAACTATCTAATTGAACAACCTGAATATGCATTGTCTTATAACTGCAATACAGGAATAGCTAACTGGGTTAGTTGGCAGCTTGATCGCAGTTGGATCGGTACAACAGAACGTGCCGATGATTTTCGTCCCAATACTGAACTACCACCAAAATGTTATGCCGTAAGACCAAACGACTATCGTGGTAGTGGTTATGATCGCGGACATCTGGTTCCTAGTGGCGATCGCACGAAGAGTCACTCCGATAACAGCAGTACTTTTGTCATGACCAACATCATCCCCCAGTCTCCTAGTAACAATCGTGAAGTCTGGCGGGAATTAGAAGAATATAGCCGAAACTTAGTTTTCCAAGGCAAGCAGCTTTATATTGTGGCAGGGGGAAACGGCATCGCTAAAAAAATTGCCCAAAGTAAAGTAGTTGTTCCCGAATTTACCTGGAAGGTTATTTTAATCTTGGATCGATCAGATGCCGAGATAACTAACCAGAATGTTAATACCCTTGCTGTCTGGATTCCTAATTCTGAACAAGTTCGCAACACAGATTGGCGAGACTACATCGTATCTGTAGATGAGATAGAAACCAAAACGGGATACAACTTTTTTAGCCAAATCCCCAAAGACATACAGCAAAAAATTGAACAGACTTACTATCAATGATGGCGTTGGTGATTTGATGTATAACGTAGGAAATGCTTAGGTTCTTAGACTCTTGACTTTTTGAATTAGATTCAAATCTGACCAGATTTTAAATCATACCTTGATTCACCAACGCCTCAATAATTAATCTAGTCATACAAAAAAGATTAAGACATTACTGCCAAGAAAATCTATGTAGTTGAGATTGAGACAAGGAAGCAGAAGCCACAAGCAACTGTGTCGTTGAAGCAGCGATCGCTGTAACCGAAAATTCAGTTGATAGTGGTATTTGATAATGACGAAGCTGAAGCTGATCGCCCTCAACTAGAATTATTTTTCCTTGGCGATCGCTTAAAAGATAACCTTGAGGACAAGAGGTAATTAAGCTTGCAGCAAGATCGAGAGCAACCCGTTTGATCGTAAATTTCTCTAAAGCAATTAAAATTGCTACACCAGGATGATTCGTCTCTGTGGCTAAAATTTGATTCGGAAAAAGTGGATTATAGACTATTTGATCGAGCTGGATTTGAGCCGTAAAATTAGCTAACCAGTTGCCACGACGATTAAATAAATGAAATTCTGTATCTTGCGCCTGATTTTGGTAAATTCCTAAACCAAGACGGCAATCTAAGGCAATCAAAGACTGCCACTGCCTGCGGTTAATTTGTGATCGCAGTAGCCGACAGTTGGGCAGTTTAAAAATTGACCAGGCTGGAGTTTTAGACTTGTTGGGTAGATAGGAAACTCCTAACCAAGATCCTTGAAAATCAACCGTGCTGACCAAATTATTGGTGGGAAATGTCGCAATTGGCAGCAGGGTTTGGCCAAAAAAGTGGAACTCTTTAGCGGCAGTATCTTGAGGTAAATAATATATGGAAGATAAGGTAGTAATAAAACATCCTTGGGCATTAAACTGTAGAGTGCGGATGGGCTGATCTAAAGTCATTGACCATTGGTCGATTATTGCTCCTGCTAAACGAGAATTTTGATACCGCTGAAGATAAAGACGATCGCCACTGCCTAAATATAATTGTTCAGCAGCGATCGCTAAATGAGTTATTTGCTCAGTAAATAATTTTACCTCGATAGGAATTAACTTCAAGAACTTAGATTGAATCGCCGTAGATATCTGAGTGCTGAGATCAATCTCTAAGACTGTTTGCACTAAACGAAGTGATGTTAACATCTGGGCCGCATTTCGGAAACGACGCTGGGGCATTTTTTGTAGCGATTTGGCGATCAGCGAACGTAGCATAAACGGGATATTCTGAGGAATAATCGCTGGCTGATTTAAATGTGCTGCCAACAACTCTTTAGGCATCCCCGAAAAAGGGCGTTTTCCTACCACTAACTCAAATAAGATTACCCCCACAGCATAAAGATCGCAACTATAGGAATATTGTCCATAAAACTGTTCTGGAGCCATGTATGCAGGAGAACCAGTATCTCCCATCACACCTTGGTTAATCTCCTGATGTAATTTAGCAATGCCAAAATCAGCAATGTGAGCTGTCCAAGAGCGATCGCTAACTTTGAGTAAAATATTTTCCGGTTTAAGATCGCGATGAATTATACTCTTGTCGTGAGCAAATTTGAGCCCAGAAAGAATGTCAATGACCAGGGATAAACTTTGATTTAGGGTTAGTTGACGTGAATTGTCTAATAGATTACGTAGAGTTCCTGCTTCGCAGTAATCCATCACGATATAGCGGTTATTTTGTCGATGTTCTAATGCCCTGCAAGTAACAATATTAAAGTGATCGAGAGTAACCAAAAAGTTCAGTTCTCGCAAAAAGCTACTGGTGGAAAATTGCTTTGGCTTTAATTCTTTTAAAGCTACTAAAGTACCGCTGGTTCGTTCAATAGCTGCAAAAACCTTGCCAAATTGTCCTCTCCCAACCAAGCCTAAAATTTTATAGTTTGATTTTTGTCTCACTAAGTTTGTAGTTACCTGACTATTAGCTAGTTAACCTGAAAAAGCTAATAGCTACCTTAACCGATCAATTGTCTTAACCCGAACTGAGGTTAAAGTAAATACGCGATTTAACCAAAAAGATTACCCACAATTACCTGCTCAGAATCTCGATCATTACTACCTGCTGCTTCTACAGGCTGATTCTGATGTATTTTTTGGCTGAGATCTCTAGTTTCTCGGTATTTATCTAAATTACCCTTGTCAAAATAAAGTTGTGATGCGCGGCGCAGATCGATTACTGCTTTTTGCTCGATTCCTATTTCTATATAGAGCAAACCGCGATTGTGATACGCTTGAGCGTGACTACTATCTAGTTCAAGAGTTTTACTATAATCATCGATCGCCCGATGCTTATTACCTAAACGTTGATAGGCAAAGCCTCGCTCAAAGTAAGATTGAACCGTATTGAGATCGGCATTAATATTTTGCGTAAAGATATCAATAGCTTTCAACTCTCTAACTAGCTTGCCCGTCTCTTTTTGCTTCTGCTCAATATTGTTCAACTCTTGCTCAAGCTGCTGGCTCAAGCCATCTACTTTAGCCAGAGAAGTCTGTAATTTCTGCAACTCTTGATTGGTACGCTCAGAGTTTTCATTCTCTTCTTGCTGGAGGCGCGCTAATTCAGTTATGGCCAAATTTCTCACCCAGCCTAACTCATCTTCTAGTTCAGCCACGCTGGCTTTGTTTTCTTGATCGTGCCTACCAGACTCGGCTTCAAGATTAGTAATTTTTGTTTGGTTGTTTAGAATCGAGATCGCGATCGCTTCTCGCTCTTCTTTAATTAGGCTTTTGAGACGTTGATGATTGATTGAAGCAAATGCAGCTGAAGCAGAAAGCGGAATTGTTGCCCATAAAAATTGCTGTAAAAATACACTAGTAATAGAACCGCCAATAGAACCGACAGCAGCGGCTATTTCAGCAATATCCAACCAATGAGGTTTTCGTGGGGTAGATGATTTCATGTTCTTTTAAATATAAGATTTAGATAGCTTAAAAATAAGGGCAAATAATTAATTAATCCGCCAATATTGCCTGATTTAGCTGCAAAACTGGCTTGATCAGGGCAAATTCTTCGGGGGTTAAAAACTGCTCGATAATTTCTGGCATAGTTGTATGAACCATCGTGGCAATATGCCTTTCTTTAAAAACTTTAATAATAATTCGTTGCCATAGCAGGATATTTTCTCTCAAACGATCTAAATCATCGATCAGCATCGCAGCGATCGCGTTACGTAAGATTACTTTAATATCTCTTTGACATACAGCACTTACATCCCCAGAGCCAGTCTGAAATATATCGGGCTGTTTTTGGCGCATCTTGGCTTCTAGCTGCTGAATAATTTCGTCTTCAGCGTCACGAATTTTTTGATAAGCTCTCAGCCGTAGATCGACCGTAGATAAATAATCGTGTAAAAACTGTAGTTCCTGAGCCGTTGCATAGCGACCTTCTGCGGTCAAACTCAAACTTTCTAGTTGTTTTAACATTGTTTACACTGCCTCACTTTGACTTAAAAATTCACTAACTTGTGTTTGAGTTGTTTGAAGCTGGTTAATCATCGATCGAGTGATTAATTTGCCTTCTTCTACCAATACCTGACCAGATAAGGGATGTAAAATATCTTCTTGCGCTCGACGACCAATTAAATCTTCAACATCATCATTACTGCTGATATACATTCCAGCCGGTAGCTCTACTACTACTCCTTCGCCAATTACCTTGGCTTGGCAAGCTAAGCGAGAGTTCATGCGACAGCTAGTAATAACTCCCAAGGTTCGCTGTTCTCGTCTAGTCATCGGCGAAACACTGTCTTCACCCTCCTTAATATGAACATGACAAGTGGCGCAAATTCCTCTACCACCACACTCTTGAGCAACTTCTAAGTTGTTTTCAAGCAATACAGATAAGAGATTAGTATGAGTTGCGATCGCTGTTTTTTTTCCTAGAGGATCGAGCCGAACAATTTTAGCCACAATAATTTCCTTCTAAAATTAAAAAATTCACTTCGAGATCTATCGCTCCTGGCAAAGACTCTGCATAATCGCACTATGGCTTTTTCTTTCTTCTACCATCGCTTCCGCTGGCTTGAGTCTTGTTGCCAAACCGAGAATAAATTGATTAGAACTTGCACCCAAAGATTCGCAGGAAGTTTGGATGCAGTGTAAATTAGTTCCCGATAGTTCCGAGAAAAAAGCACTTAATAAACCAGCTTCTACATAACAGCTTGGCTTTTCAGCCGATTCAACTGTACTAGCAAAGGCAGAATGTTTGACTTTAACTACCAAAAATCCCTGTTGGTAATAGCTAAAATTTGGTTCAATTATGCCCCAGCCGTGGGCCTTCCAACATTGTTTTAAACATTGAATTAATTCAATCATTTCCATCTGCTCGACTGGCTTTTGGTAATAGTTGCTTACCTCTTCGCTAAACCGCCGAAAAAAGTTTTTGCCCCATTTGCAACCACAGTTATATAAAACCATACCTGCTGCAGGGCCCACTTCTGATGCCAACCCTCGGTAAAGACCTTTTAACAAAGTATCTGGCAAAGCTAATAAACGTCGACCTTGGCGATTTTCGATCAAACCAGATTCAAAGTCCCCTTGCACGTAAGCATCGGGAGCAAAATAATTGCCTGGTAAAGAAGATTCGGAAATTAGATCGGCAACGTTAATCATGATGTAAGTAATAATTCCTGTTTAAGAGGAGCGAGATAATAAGCGATCGGCTTTTATGCCGTATTTAGCAGCAAATTTAGTTGCCTTACCTCAATAAAGCAGCTTCAGCTTGTTCTAAATATGGTTGCAAGATCGAAAATTGCTCAGAATTAAGAATTCTTTTGAGACGTTTTTGTAACAAAGAAAATAAATTTTGTTCTAGATCTTGCATTTGATGAGCTTTGATTTGTTCAGGCAGCCATTCTAAAATTCGATGTTTAAGATATAGAGGATTTTCAGATAACATCGCCATCCCGCAATAGCGTAAGATCGTGAGCCAATGCTTCAAAGCACGCCTGATTTTTTCTGGCTCCTGAGAAAAATTGCTAGATAGTTGATTTGCTACATTCTGAAAAATTTCTGTTTCTTTAGCTCTGATAGTTTCATAGATTTGTAATCTTTTTTCGAGAGAAAAAATTTGACTTTTAAAATTAGCTAAATCTTGATGTGATAGGTATTCAGCTTCGGCTTGATATAAGAGAGAGTCTATATCAGTAATCATATTTAAAATAGTTGAGATAAATCGTTTAAAGTAAATTCTTCTACAGCTACAATAACCTCTACAGCATTTTCTATTGCCCTGTCAGCTTTAGTTACTGTGTAATTAGGAGACTTGCCCGACCAATCAAAGCATTGCCAGAATTGACTAAGCGCCAAAGTAACATCATAACTAACTGTCTGTTTAGTCACCTCGTGCTGTTCAAAAGTATTAGCAAAAATTACTTGACCTGACCAATTATTTAAAGCAAAAAAATCTTGAGCTATTAAACATTGCCAAGATGCTAAAAATCTTGATTTAGTTGCCGAATGAACTGATGCCTGAGGTAAAACATTGTTCCAATTACATTGACTAATAAATTCATCAACAGAGAAACATTGCCATGCAGTGTCATTACTCACTTAAGATATTCCCCGTTGTGCAATTTCTTTTCAATATCTTTTGCTGTTGCGCCTTCGTTATGCCAAAAAGACGCTGCATCAATTCGCTCTTTTTTACCTAACAAGAATTTACAATAAGTTTCGCCCATGGCGTAACACTGAATTTCAATACAACCAAGCTCTTTTTTGATTAGACTAGTGAAAAAACCCGCGAACAAACCTGCATAAAGATGACAAACGGGCTTACCAACATCTCCTAGAGTTCTTGCCACGGCCGAGTCAAAAATATTGATAAACATAAAACCATTTTTTTGATCGTTCATGTCTACTTCCCAGTTGCCCCAACCTTGGCTGATAAAAGGCCACCACCAGGTTTCTAGAACATACATCAAATTAAGCTGGCTAAAGTCCTCGTAGCCATATTCCTTGAGAAACCAACTGCGAAAAAACTGAGCATCCTCTTGACCCCATTGTTGACCAATGTTATACATTACTACCCCAGAGGCATCGCCGACTTCTTCTTCTAAGCCAGCAATCAGACCGATAATAAAGTTTTCACTGACCAAGATATTGCGTGAGTCATTCCAATCGGAAATAGTGCCAGTATTGGTTTGAAAAGAGAAAAATTCTTTTAGACTATAGTGATTGTGTTTTTGAGGATACTTTTGCTTAAGAATATGATGAGTTTCTAAGTTTAAATCTTCTAATCTAGCGATCGCTTTTGGTTGAGCTAAAGACATTTATTGTTGGCTCTATAAAAATTAACTTATGTGCCTTAATTTTAAAGCAAGCACTTGAATGCTATCCCCGTAGTAATCTGTATTTTTTAGCTCGAACACTATGATCAGTCTCAGTGAAATTACTATAATGTCCCAGTTTTTTTGGTAAAACTAGCTTGTAATCAGTTAAGTATTTGCCTTAATTTAAATTCTTAAGCTCATTTGTTCGTAGGCAAAACTTGTCAAAAAGACCGATTAATTATTTAGTTGAATGACAATTAAATATTCAACTAAAAGCTACAAAATTTAATTTATATTTGCCGCTAAATATTTTAAATAAATGAAAAAATAGTAATATAAGCTGTGTTGGCTAATGACGTTATTTAAATTCCAACTATATATCTGACATAATGCCAAAACTAAGTTTAGGGGCGAGGCTGTTTATTTCACATTTATTAGTCATGATGGTGGGATTAGGCAGCTTTGTTATTATTGCTAAAGTTTCTTCTCCCAGAATGTTTGTCTTGCGTTTAGAACAACTAGAAAAAAGAGGAATTTTTACTGTTCGTTCAGCTCGCACTTATTTAGTAGAAGGATTTCAAAACGCTTGGAACCGCAGCGCCATTCTATCAGTTATAGTCGGAGCAAGTGCTGCGGGAGCTGTAAGCTATATTTCCTCCAAACGTATTACTCAACCTGTCAAGCAGATGAAGCGCATTACTCAAAAATTTGCCGCAGGAGATTTAGACGAAAGAGTACCAGAAAGCGATATTCCTGAATTGAATCAGCTGAGCCTCAGCTTCAACTCGATGGCAAGCAGTATTGGAGATGTGGAACAAAGACGAAGAGAATTAATTAGCGATTTAACTCACGAACTACGTACACCCTTAACTGTGGTGCGAGGTTACTTGGAAGAACTAGCTGATGGCAGAATGGATGGTACTCCTGAACTTTATCTGCGTCTGATTAAAGAAACAAGGCGTTTAGAACGACTGATCCATGATTTACAGGAACTTTCTAAGGCAGAGGCTGGTTATCTGTCCATCAACTCGCGCTCAATTAACCTGCGTCCTTTGCTGGTTTCTCTAGTAGAACGTTTTGCCGATCAGTTGTTAGAAGAAGGTCCAGATTTGCAGTTAAATTGTCCTCAAGATCTTCCTCCTGTATTAGCCGATCGCGATCGCACCGAACAAATTTTAGTCAACTTGCTGGGCAACGCGATTCGCTACACTCAAAAAGGCCTAATCGCCGTAGAAGCCACCAAAACTAATCGCCAGGTATGGATCTCTGTAACCGATACGGGGGTGGGAATTGCCGCGAAAGATCTGCCTTATGTGTTTGAACGTTTTTGGCGTGCCGATCCCTCCCGCGCTAGTCATTCAGGGGGAACGGGTATTGGTCTGGCGATCGCTCGTCGTCTGGTAGAATTGCAGGGTGGGCGCATTGAAGTGGAAAGCGAACTAGGCAAGGGAAGCGTCTTTCGTTTTTGTCTTCCCATAGCTTAATTTTTTATTTTTTGTAGATCATTGAAAGTCTGAGTCATGCTGACAGCTAAGATACGGCAATTAGCCAATTACGTTTCGGTCAATCTCACGTCATAATAATAAATATCATAAGATTTATAAATCTTCACAATTAGCAGTTATGGCAACTTCAAAAAATCAATACGAAATTCAAAAAACCGAGCAGGAGTGGAAAGAATCTTTAACTCCCGAACAGTTCAAAGTGTTACGTAAACATGGTACAGAAAGAGCAGGCACAAGTCCTTTAGACAAAGTTTATGACGACGGTACATATCTCTGTGCTGGCTGTGGTCAACCTCTATTTACTTCTGAAACCAAGTTTGATAGTGGTACAGGATGGCCTAGTTTTTACCAACCTTTAGACGAGGCGATCGATACTACTACAGATCGCTCTTTATTTATGACCAGAATAGAAGTACATTGTAGTCGCTGTGGCGGTCATTTGGGTCATGTATTTAATGATGGACCTAAACCTACAGGACAACGTTATTGTATGAACGGTGTATCTTTGAAGTTTAGTCCCGAAGCGTCAAAATGATTAATGATCTAGCAGTGATTTAAGCTACATTGGCTAAAGAAAATTCAGGGTAAATTTTTGAACGCCATTAAGTTTTTCAAGCTTTTATCGATTAGCTTTGGTTGGCAAATCGCTTTGACTAGCCTTGTCAACCTTCCCGTCATTGCTCAAGAAGCCGACACAGATTTAGATATGCCAGCTAATTCTGTCAACGAACGCTTAGATATACCCGAGCGCGTGATTCAAGAAAGTCCGACACTGCAACGTTGGTTAAAAGAAGTCCCTGATGTTCGAGAAGACATTCGACACGATCCTAGTTTTCGGACGCGTTTACGCCTTGGTTTTACTGTTTTTCCTGGTAATGATGCAGTAGGAATCAATATCGGCATTGAAGATATATTTATTAAGCGTACTGGTTTAACTATTAGTGCCGATTATCAATCAGCATTTAACGGCGATAAGCCTAACGGCATGGCTTCGCAACGCAGTGCCATTGGCGCAGATTTGCACTATTTCTTATTACCTTTGGGTAACTATATCAACATTGCTCCTCTAGTTGGTTATCGTTACGTTCAAAGCAATGACTTTAATACTGACGGGCTGCACGTTGGTTTAAGATTGATGCTGGCTTTTTCGCGCACTGGCGCAGGAGACGTTTCTTTGTCCCAAAGCTTTATTTCTCCAGGCAGTAGCCAAGAAGTTGGTATTACTTCTTTATCTGTAGGCTATGCTGTTATGTCTCAACTGCGGTTATCTACAGATTTGGAATGGCAAAATTCAATCGAAAATAACGATAGTCGTGCTGGGATTAACTTGGAACTTTTATTTTGACCAACGATCATAGTCTACGCAACTATTTGATTAGCTTCCCAGCCTGAAACCAGATTGCATTTGCTTAGATCAATCTAGATGAAAAAATTAACCCACAATTAAACAACTGAAAATAAATTGAAAATTTCGCTTAGAATAAGTATTATCTAATTAAACTTTTAACCTCTGTATGACTAAACAGAGTATTAGTTTTTTTGAAGTAAATAACCGAGAAAAATAATATGTTGCCTATCGTTCGTAATCTAATTACCGTCGGAGAATCGATTAATTTCAATACGGCAACTAATGAAGAATTAGCATCAGCTTATAGTGAAATTTTGCCTCCTAACGCCACAGAATTAATGGGATTGAGAAAAAAACTGGAACGAATTAAATCCAATTTATCTAAAACCCCTAATATGGGTTGGTCACAATTTGGCAGTTTGATGGGTCGAGAATTTCAAGAGTCTCTTTATCAATCAGAAAAATGAGAATTGTGTCGTTAAAAATTAAATTAATTCTCTGAATAAGTATTGTATCTTTTGGGGATTAAGATATGGAATTAATAGTTAAGATGAATAGTG
Organism: Myxosarcina sp. GA_180221_E-2-1-MAG-40_15; assembly: GCA_020692205.1. Taxonomy (GTDB): domain Bacteria; phylum Cyanobacteriota; class Cyanobacteriia; order Cyanobacteriales; family Xenococcaceae; genus Waterburya. The sequence continues at coordinate 15,980 of JAIMKV010000012.1, read as the reverse complement.
CAAGCAAAAAAAATATTTCACCAAACTATTTACAGATTTAGATCTAAATCTAAATCTAAATCTCTACACTTTTGATTGAGAAGATATTTTTAATTGATTTGGGTTAATATCCTCTTCCTATTTGTTATATCTGGCTTGGCTAATTTGATAGTTTCCTAATTGTCTTTAGAGTGAACGGTACTCCGCCCTAAAAGAACGGCAGCCCACTTCGACTTCGTTATTTTAAAATTAATCTAGGAAAATAAACTTAATGTTGATCGCCAAAAAAACAGCTTTGGTTTACTGCGAAAATCAATTTGGCTTAATAGACGGTAAAACCGCAGCAGGTTTAGTTCGGCATTCCCAAATCTATGATATTGTCGGCGTAATTGATAGTTCCTTAGCGGGTAAAGATGCGGGAGAACAATTAGACAATAAACAGAACTATATTCCTATTTTTGCCAATTTAGAGTCGGCTTTAGCTAAATTAGCCAACATTCCTGATTGCTATATCTACGGCAAAGCCCCTTTAGAGGCCACCATACCCCTAGACGAAAGAGCTTTAATCTTAGAAGCAATGAGCAAAGGGATGGATATTATTAATGGTCTTCATCAGTTTTTTTCTGAAGATAGCGAATTTAGCGAAATGGCTGCTCAATGCGGAATTGAAATTCAAGATATTAGAAAACCGCCGAAATTAAAAGACCTCCATGTCTTTACAGGACAAATTGCCAAAGTGAATGTGCCTGTAATTGCGGTGTTAGGTACTGATTGCGCCTGTGGAAAAATGACTACCGCAGTGGAATTAAACCAAGCCTTAAACAATTCGGGAATTAAATCGGTGTTGGTTGCCACGGGTCAAACTGGTTTAATGCAAGGGTTTACTTATGGTGTAACGATCGATGCGCTGGTATCTCAATTTGTAATTGGGGAAATAGAAAATGCCGTTGTTCGAGCTTTTGAACAAGAAAGCCCCGATATTATTTTAGTGGAAGGACAAAGTTCCGTCTCTCATCCTGCTTTTATGAGTTCAGTCGGTATTTTAAAAGGCAGTATGCCTGATGGAATTATTCTTCAGCATCCCCCTGGGAGAAAGTTTCGCTGTGATTTTCCAGATTTACTTATGCCAACTATTGTCAGTGAAATTCTTTTAATTGAAGCGATTTCCCAATCCCCAGTTTTGGCGATCGCCTTAAGTCATGAAAATCTGAGCGCAACAGAAATTCAGAAAACTATCAAAGGCTATGAAGAGCGTCTTTTATTGCCAACTACAGATGTCTTGACCTATGGCTGTTCAAAATTGATCAGTGCCTTAGGAAATCTTTTCCCTACTTTTAAGCGACAAAACAAAAATAATAGTTCTCAGACACTTCCTCTATTAACGACAGGGTGAACGTCAAAGATTGCCACAAAATATATGAAAGCGTTTATGCCAAGAATAGAAATTTCTCTAGCCAAAATACAGCATAACGCTCGGATGTTATGTCAACTTTATGGGCAAAGGGGAATTTCTTTAATGGGAGTTTCTAAAGCAGTACTGGGAGAGCCTTTAATTGCTGAGGCAATGATTCGAGGCGGCGTAAAGTTTATTGCCGATTCTCGCTTAGAAAACATCCAAAAGATGAAGATTGCGAGAATATCGACTCGCTTTGTTTTGCTTCGCACCGCCTTAAGTCAAGCAAAATTTGTTGTTGAAGATGTAGATATTAGCCTGAACACAGAAATTGAGACGATTAAGGAACTTGACCATTATGCCAAGATACAGCATAAAATTCATCAAATAATTTTAATGGTGGAAATGGGCGATCTGCGAGAGGGTATACTTCCCCGCGATCTTTTTCCATTTATTGAACAAGTTCTTTCCTTACCTTATATCAAGATAGTAGGACTTGGTTGTAATTTGGCTTGTTATGGGGGAATTAAGCCTGACGAGCCAAAAATGCGGCAATTATCAGAATTAACTGATGCGGTGGAACAGAAATTTCCAATCGGTCTATCTTTAATTTCTGGAGGAAATTCCGCTAATTATGAATGGTATAAATCTGCACCCGAAATCGGGCGCATTAACAATTTGCGTGTGGGAGAATCAATTCTCTTGGGATGTGGAACTGTTAACCGCCAAGCCATTCCCCAATTACATACCAATGCTTTTAAGTTGATTGCCGAAGTTATCGAATCAAAAGTAAAACCTTCTATCCCCTTTGGAGAAGTTTGCCAAGATGCCTTTGGTAATGTTCCTGTCTTTCGCGATCGCGGTATTCACAACAGAGCAATTATTGCTTTGGGCAAACAAGATACGCTGATCTCTGGCTTAACTTGCGCTCGCAGTATGGAAATACTCGGTTCTAGTAGCGATCATGTTGTGATCGACAGCAAGCACTTTGGTTTAAAGGTGGGAGTGGGAGTAGATTTCAATTTAGATTACGGTAGTCTTCTTGCAGCAATGACTTCTCCTTTTATCAAGAAGCAATTTATGTAATCAAACGCCAGCTTTATTAGTTGGTTTGTTAGGCAATTATTCTAGTTCAATATTTTCTGTTGTCTGAAAATACTTATTGATTCTGCTGTCCATATTAGAAATAAATCTTTGATGCAGCCAAACTTATGATGATAGCTACGTAAATAACTTTGATGAAAACAGGGTCTTCAGGCTTCTTCCTCACAGATTCCTTAGATTTTTAGGTTAACTTGATTATTGCTTATCAGTAGCTTTAGTGTGTACGAAATCGGAGTTTTATATGTCTTCTTTTAATCAAGGTATTCTCGTCACAATTGTAGGCGAAGCCGTATTGCAGGATCGTCTCATTAAGTTACTCACCACATTAGGTGTCTCTGGCTATACAATTGTGCCAGTGCAGGGTGCAGGTAGTCATGGTAGACGCACGGGAGATATGGCTGGCTATAACACCAATATTGAAGTTAAAACTATTGTGACACCAGAGATATCTGACCAGTTGCTCGAAAAGCTAGCTCAGTTCCCCGAAACCTATGCTTTGATTGCCTTCCGACAAAGTGTAGAAGGTTTATTTAGTTAGGCAGTCAAAGCCCTCTAAAAGCCACTGAGTCAATTTAATTAATTTACTGCCGAATGCGGTCACAGGCAAGATTTAGGTGTTAATCGAACATAAGATCTTGTTCATCTCTTGTTTTAAAGATAAAGGTTGATAACCTAAGGCAAAAGCCTTGCTGCTATCTAAAGAAGTGTCAGGCGATCGCGGTGCTACCATAACTACATCTGACTGTTTGCCTGGCTTAATTAAATCTGTGGGTAATTGCAGAATATTAGCTAGCAGTAAGCCAAAATCATAGCGAGATATTCTTTCTTTGCCTCCCAAGTGTAATATTCCCTGTACTGGCTTTTCTAAGGCTAACAATAATCCTTGCGATGCAGTCGTAGCACTTGCAGGAGTGCGAAATTCGTCGATAAATAGACTTATTGCTTTACCAGCTTTTAAATTACTCACCATACCCTGAAGAAAGCTAGGAGAAACAGGAGAAGCTAACCCAAACATCAAAGGCATTCGGCAAAGCGCGATCGCAGGATAGATCTCACTCATTTTCTGTTCGGCGATCGCTTTTTGTTCGCCGTAATAATTTATGGGACAAACAGAATCGGTTTCTTGATACCAAGGATTTTTGCCATCAAAAACCAAATCGGTAGAGGTAAATGCACAGGGAATATTGCGTTCACTACACAAACGAGCAATATTCACCGCAGCAGTAACGTTAATTGCATAAGCTTCCTCGCGATGGGTTTGACAAAAATTTGGTTTGGAAGCAGCCGCCGTATGAATTACTGCATCAGGTTTAATTTCGGTAAATAATTGCTTTAATGCAACAAAATCTTTTAAATCTATCTTGGTTAAAGTTGCCCCAGGTATTGTTACTTCATGGCTACAATAAGTGCCGTATACTTGCCAGTTTGCTTGAGCAGATTGACACAAGTTCCAGCCTAAAAAACCACTTGCACCTGTTACTAATAATTTTTTCATTTTGAATACTTAAATAATACTTTTTAAGTTAATAAAAATCTAGAAAATTACTCGTTAAATTTCTGATTTTAAATTAGTATTTATCGGACTATAATATATTCGTTTGAGTTTATTAGCAGTTATTTCCGCAACAGGAATTATTTTAGTTGTAGTTGGGGGGAGGGTCAAATCTTGATATTGAGCAAAAGCTAAGTTATTTAGATTAATCATTACAGATAAAGCAGGTTGAGCTTCAAGAATATTGCGAAGATCAGTAGCGATCGCATTTATCTCTTCAGAGTTTAATTTACCGTTAATTGTTCCCAAACGTAGATAAAAATCATTGTCCATTGTATTAGGCATTGCATGATATTTATGCAGCAGATTGAATTGTTGTAAATCACAACGTAGATGATCTATTGCTAAAGAAATAGCATTATTATTCCATGACCAACCAATTAATACAGGTATAGTTTGCTCTTCTGTTGGCTGGAGTTGAAAAGAACGAAAATACAAATGTTGATCACGACTAATAAAATTATAGTTCGTGTGGCGATCGTATCCGCCAAAGCGAATATTTAAAGGTAAATTAACTTGCTGCTGAAGATAATTAATTAAACCAGAAAAATTTATATATCTAGTTTCTTGTCTGTGTTCGTAAAACCATTTGCTAATTATTCCTGACTCGGTTTTAAATCCTTCACAGCCAATAATTGTCCCATGAATTTGTTCTAGTCGATAGGGAATAAATTTATTTTGAATTAATTGATGATTTGCTAAACAATCTTGCAGCATTTGAATTAAAGTAACTAATTCTGGAGGTTTGCTACCATAAAAAGCGACTAGACTAACATTATAAATATTAGGAATTACTACATTGGTTACCATAACAGTAGTTTATTTTCTTGCCTTGATTGTCTTGCTAGTGATGTTGAAATTATGGGCTGTGCGGATATTTTTCAAGCCTTTACTGAGTCAAAATACTTGTTTATGGGTAAAATTTAGCTTGAGTAACAGCTTTTAAATTTATTTAGCCAATTAATAAAGCAACGGAAAAGTTCTGTAAAATCTTACCGACTGCCAGGTTTTCTCCGACTATTGTTTGATTGTCTATCAGATTATGCCAATTTTTTTCAACTAACTTGAGACTGGTATCTTCCCATACTTCAATACCAAAAGGAAGTTGTCCTGGTTCGATGATTCCAGTTAAAAAACGAGGCGCGATCGCAACTAAGGTTTGATCTTCATAGTTTCTAGTAAAGGCAATAAAATGATTGTGATATTTTCCAGTAATTTCTATTGGTTGATAATCGCAATTTTGAAATATTTCTGCATATTCTTGTCTGGCTTTTAATAACTGATGAGTCAAGAAAAGTTTTATTTTACCATTTTCTTTAGTTGCAATCAGTTCTTTAATTAATTGCAGAATATCTTGGTTACTTTTTTCTTTGATCTCCTGTAACCAATCCATTCTTTTTTGATAATTTACAGGACGACGATTATCAGGATCGACTAAGCTTAATTCCCATAATTCTGCGCCTTGATATAGATCTGGTATGCCAGGTGCAGTATTTTTAATTAATACTTGGGACAGGGAGTTATAAATACCGTATTCAGCTATTTGTTTTTGAAAGGGGCGAAACTGTTGCCAGAAATCAGATTCTTCTGTTTCTAGAACTTGATCGATAAAGCTAAAGTATGCTTGTTCATATTCTTCATCATGACGCAACCAAGCTGTATGAACTTTTGCTTCTCTGACTGCTTTAAGAATGTAATCTTTAATTCTGCTAGGAAAGTCAGCTAATTGATTTTCTTCTAAAGGAAAAGTACCTAATAAAGTCTGATAAAAGAAGTATTCATCATTGGCATCGGGAATACCAGCTTGTTTATAAGCTTGATTGATTTCTCGCCATTGATTTACTTGCTTTGACCATTCATTTGGTATCTCTGAGAGGACATTCAATCTTGCTCGTATATCCTCACCCCTTTTGGTGTCATGGGTAGCAGTTGTGTTCATTCCATGAAGCCAATTTTTGACTTTATTTTGATTGAATTGATGAAATAAATCAAGCTCGATCCCAAAGTGACTGGGGTTGCCGCCAACCTCATTTAATGACAGTAATCGGTTATAAACATATAAAAGCGTATCTTCAACCCCTTTCGCCATTAATGGTCCTGTCAACTGTTGCGCTCTCATAACAAAATGCAGCCATTCTTCACGTTGAGTTTTACTTCTAAAGTCTTCGTATTCTAGAAGTAGTATTTTTTGGATAAAATTAAATTCGTTAATTAGTAAAGGTGCTTTTTTCTTAGCAGTTTTTATAGTTTGAATAACATATTTCTTATCTATCTCTCCAATGCCATTGGCATCAATATAGGTACGATAAACAGGAAAAAGAACTAATACCTCAAATAAAGCTTTTTTTAAACCATAGGTAGTAAAATCACTGCCTTCTCTTGTACGAGAGGCAATTTTTTTAAGAATTTGAGCTAAATTTTCCAGATCTCCTGCTAAGTTTTTTTCTAAGATTAAACCTTTTTTTTCATAAACTAAATCTTCATAAGTAGCTTTGAAACCAGTAAAACGAGTATAAATATGATTAAATTCTGATTCATTATCTGAATAGCAAAATATACCGTTAACATAATTGAGAAATTCGTAACCGCTCGTACCTTGAATTTGCCAATGTGGCGGTAATTCTTCAGTTAATTCGAGAATTTTTTCGACAGTGATATAAACATCTCCTGTTTTTTCTCTTAATCTAGTTAGATATTCAGCAGGGTTATATAACCCATCGATATGATCAATTCGTAATCCCGTAAATTTGTTTTCAGCAATTAAGCGACTAATTAATTCGTGAGTTTTATTAAATACTTTTAAATCTTCTACTTTGACAGAAATTAATTCATTAACAGTAAAAAATCGACGATAATTAATTTCCTCTGCACCAACTTTCCAAAACGATAACCGATAAAATTGTTCAGAAAGCAAGCTGTCTAGTAAATCAAAGCTTTCAGGCTGTTCTACTTCACCATTAAATGCTTTCAGGTTGTTTTGAATAAAATTTTCTACCATAGGATTTTGTCGATAAGTTTCCCAAATGAGACTTTTAACAAAATTTATTTGATCGTAACGCTCTTTTCCTTTGGTTTCTTCAGGAATATTTTTTAGTAAATATAAAATTCCTAAAAACTTAATAAAATCAGGATGTTGACGACCTATTTGTCGCGCTAATGCACCCAAATTATGAGTAATAAAAGTTAAATAAGACTCAATCTTTACTGGCAATTTTAAGTCAAAGTAATTAATTAATAAACCTTGTTCACTATAGTCAAGCTTAATTTCACCTCTTGTTAAACAATTCCCATAAAAATCGCCTAATAAAGGAGCAAGTACTCGTCCGTGCATTTCTTCATAAGGTTGATTCCAATTAATATCAAAAAAATCAAAAAAATCAGAATCCTTGCCATTTTCTAAAACATCCATTAACCATAAGTTTTGACTATCATAAGCCATGTGGTTAGGAACAATATCTTGCAACCATCCCATTTGATGTTGGTGAATTTCGGCAATTAAATTGGTAAAATCTGATTCAGTTCCCAGTTCAGGATTGAGTATAGTTGGGTTGACTACATCATAACCATGAGTACTTCCCTGACAAGCTTCAAAAATAGGTGAAGCGTAAAGATCGGAAATACCTAACTCGGCTAAATATGCAACAATTTCTTGAGCGCGCTTAAAGTTAAACTCGGAGTGAAATTGAATTCGATAAGTAGCTGTGGGAATACGCATAATTAGAAGTCAAAAGTTAGAAGTTAAAAGTCAGAAGATTGAAACAGGTGATCACTCTATCAAAAAATTAAGTTTAATTTTTTTAAAAGCCTTAAAGTCTCACCAGCTTTCTTGTTGATAAACAACAAAGCTATGAGGTTTAATTAATAATTCTGGTTCTGTTGTGGTAATTTTTTCTGGTAAATAAGAGCCAGATCCCATCCATTTGGGTTCAGCAGAGTCTAAGATTTTTTGCCATTTACCAGGCGGAAAATCAATTTTTAAATTAACATCTTGTTGATTAAAATTGAGAATACTAAAAACTTGACTGTTATTTTGCCAACGATGTAATAAGATTAAGCGATTGCGACTCGAAGTTAAGGCGCGTTTTGCGAGACAGTCCGTTGTGCGGGGAATCCGCGTTGAAGGAACTGTCGAGTTTGAGTGGGAAGATTCCCTCTCAAAAGCCGCCGCTAGTCCTTTAGGGCTTTCTCTGGCAGTAGCGGTTAAATTTTGTTTATCGAGTTTTTTTAAAGCAGGAATACTGCGTCGCATAGTAATTAATTTTTGGTGTAGTTGCCACAAAACTTGATGCTTTCCTTCCTTTCTTTGCTCCCAGTTAAGTTTCGATAAATTAAAAGCTTCGATACTTTGAGGATCAATATATTCTCCTTCAAGATGAAAATCGGCAAATTCTTTTTTTCTACCTTCACTTACTGCTTTAATTAATTCAGGGTCACTATGACTGACAAAATAAAGAAAAGGAGATTCATCCCCGTATTCTTGTCCCATAAATAATAATGGAATATAAGGAGACAACAATAAAGCACCCGCAGCTAATTTTGCCGCTTCAAAATTAACCAGATTGGCTAAACGTTCTCCTAACATTTGATTACCAATTTGATCGTGATTTTGAATGCAGACTACAAATTGATCTCCTTGGCGATCGCTTGCGTCGCTACCGTGATATCTTTGACGAAAGGGGGAATATTGCCAATCATAAACAAAAGTTTTTTGATAAGCCTTAGCTAGTTGTTCGCAAGTACCAAAATCTGCATAATATCCCTCAGTTTTTTCGGTTAAAACTGTACGGAGAGCATGGTGAAAATCATCACTCCATTGTGCATCTATTCCATATCCACCTAATTCTTGAGGACGAATGACACGAACATCATTAAGATCGCTTTCGGCAATTAAATAGAATTTCCTACCTACCTTTTGCGACAGTTCCTCCACCTTTTCCGCCATCTCTTGCAGAATGTGTTTTGCGCCCAAATCATAAATAGCATGAATCGCATCTAAGCGCAGCCCATCGAGATGATAATTTTCTAACCAATAAAGAGCATTTTCTAAAAAATAATTGCGTATCCCATCACTATCAGCATCATCAAAGTTAATTGCGTTTCCCCAAGGAGTCCGATAAGTATCCGTAAAATAAGGAGCATAACTATTAATATAGTTACCTTCTGGACCAAAATGGTTGTAAACTACGTCTAAAATTACCGCTATCCCCTGTTGGTGGGCCGCATCTACCAATTGCTTTAAATCTTCAGGTCTACCGTAAGAATTTTGCACCGCATAAGGATATACTCCATCATAACCCCAATTGCGAGCGCCAGGAAATTGAGCCACTGGCATAATTTCAATGGCGTTGACTCCCAACTCCGCCAAGTCTGACAACCGAGGCATAATCGCTTTAAAAGTCCCCTCCCTAGTAAAAGTCCCTACGTGTAATTCATAAATAATCATCTCTTCTAGAGGAATACTATCCCACTGAAAATCCTGCCAATTAAAGTTACTGTGGTCGATAACTTCTGATGCGCCGTGAACTCCTTGGGGTTGAAAATGAGAAGCGGGATCTGGTTTATCCGATGCGTCTTCGAGTTGATAATAGTAAAGCGTACCTGGCTCAATATTTTCGGCTTTGAGATACCAGTAACCCTGATCCTGCTTTGTCATTGGGAGTAAGTTCTCTTCAGGAGAGACAAGATGCACGGCTACTTGATCTTGTAAAGGTGACCAAAGAATAAACTCGCAAACACCATTGCCCAGATATTGAGAACCAACTTTCATATTTATTGAGCTATTGTCTAATAATTTGCTAACCAGGAGTAACGATTGTCCGCATTCCTGTCTTTTTTTACCACGATTAATTTTGAAGCGCTTCTATCTAAAGAAAGGTTTGTATTGAGTGAAGTTATTTCTTAACTGGGTATGGTTATTCTTACACATAGCCCAAAATACTTAACAGTTGCGTCTGAGATTATAAATTGAGCTAAACTAGCTAGCTAAGCTATATTTTGAATAATTTTGTGTTGCAAGAAAATCAGCCAAATCAACAACCTGGATTATTTGGATTGAAATATTCAAATCGAGACTTTACTCAGAAAGAATCTTGGGGTAAAAATTGCTTTAACTCATCATTTCCAGCTTCTCTGTGTTCTTACATACATAGTCGTAATCTTGAAAATATATATCTCAAACTAGACTCGAATTTAAAAGTTATACATTCGACCATAAGTACAGTAGAGCTTTATGGAATTAATCCATTATCAGATAATTTGTTTTATGCTTTTGAAACTCAATTTACACCGTATCAGCAATATTTAATTGGCACTCTTCCAGGTGTCGATCTAGTTACTCAAGCAAGAGATACAGGAATTTGTTTACGAGCTATTGAAATTAAACTAACTGCTTTACCCGACCATACAACTTGTGAATTATCTCAAAATTTATATGGTTGCGAAATTGTTATTCGACCAGACACAATCGTTTATCTTGCTTGCAGCATATTAGATACATTTAAAAATAAATTGAATCTGCTTAAAGAGTTAATAAACGAAAATTTTGATAATATTACGGATTGGTCTGACCCACAAATTATAATATTATATGTATCCAAGATAATCAATATTATAGATTCAATTACGCTTTCAATTGTAGATGTTCAAAAGCCTTTATTGATGCAACCTATTTGGAAAACTGAAGGAAAATCTCCTAAACTTTCAGAATATTGTTTAGATGTTTTTGTATGGAGTGATCTGGCTTTTACTAGGCTATTTATAGATTTAGCTAAAGCAGAAATAGATTTATATGGTACAATAAAATCCATTAAAAGGCATACGAGAACAATTATCTGGCTTTTTAAAATGATTTATGATTTTAGTATCAACAACTCTTTTAATCATAAACAAATAATAGATAATCTTTCATATAATACTAAAAATGATAAAGCGTTTGCCGTTAGCGGTAGGGTTACACATATATATATGAAATCTGGAATATTAGAACAGCCAAGAATAAAAAAAACCGAAATTAAAGAAATTATTATAGGTGGAGGACAAAACTTATTAAGCCCAGAAAGGCGTTTTGATGCTATTGTGTATAACTCGCCTGATTTATTTGATTAATATTTTATTCGATATGAAAACAGTAGATTTATTTGCTGGCTGTGGTGGTTTATCTCTTGGATTTCAAAATGCGGGTTTTGATATAGTAGCTGCTTTTGACAATTGGATACCAGCAATAGAAGTCTATCAGGCTAATTTTAAACATTCAATTTTTAATCAAGATTTATCAAAAAAAGAGTCTTATGAGGTTATTGCTAGCTTTAATCCAGAAATGATTATAGCAGGACCACCATGTCAAGACTTTTCAAGCGCAGGCAAGAGAAATGAAAATCTTGGTAGAGCAGATTTGACCTACTCGTTTGCCACTATTATTTCATTTGTTCAACCTAAGTGGTTCGTTATGGAAAATGTTAATAGAATTAAAACAAGTAAAACTTTACCAAAGATTATAAAGTTGTTTAAACAAAGTAAATATGGTTTAACTTCTATAGTATTGGACGCAAGTTATTGTGGAGTACCACAGACAAGAAAACGTTATTTTTTAATTGGTGAGCGTAACGGAAAAGACAACTCTTTAGAAGATTTTTTAAATAAAAATCTTTCAAAAAAACCTATGAGTGTTTTTGATTATTTAGGAAATAATTTAGATATTGAACATTATTATAGACATCCCAGAAGTTACAAAAGAAGGGCGATTTTTAGTATACATGAACCTAGTCCAACAATAAGAGGAGTAAATCGTCCTGTCCCAAAAACTTATAAAAAACATAAAGGAGATGCTGCCGATGTCAATAAAAATTTACGTTCTTTGACTACGATTGAACGAAGCTACATTCAAACATTTCCCAAATCATTTAAGTTTAAGGGTGGTAAATCGAATTTAGAGCAAATGATTGGTAATGCTGTTCCTGTCAAACTTGCTGAATATGTTGCTTCTTGTCTTGCTGAATATATGTCTGATTCCCAGGTTTGTTTTCATGAACAATCAACTGCAATTCAATTAAAACTTTTTGAGCATATTTAAACAGAAATAGCAAAAAAATTGACCTAACTTTTACATTCTACAAATCCAAAATCTTCAATAACTCCAAAATCACCCCATTAGTCCAACCAAAGCCAATCTCATTAGAACTGTAGCCAAAAAAGATTTCGTCAGAAACATTAGCCGAACAAGCACACACGTCGTATTTCTCTACTAGTGTCCCAGTTTGATTAAATTCTTGGACTGCCATAATTAAAAAATTGCCAGCAATACGTTTAGCGTCTGCTTCATAACCATAGCGTAGCAATCCTTCTACAGCCATCAAGTTTAGAGGCGCCCAACCAAAAGGAGCATCCCATTGATTGCCGCTAACGTGAGTACTAGTAAGAATTCCTCCTGCTTCTTCAAACTTAGCTAAATTCTGCCAGACTCGTTTAGCTTGTTCAGGGGAAGCGATACCCGCCCACAAAGGATAAAATGTAGTAGCGTATTCATATAGTCTCCGTTTGCCAGTACGGAAATTGTAGTCAAAATAAAGTCCTGCCTCTTCATCCCATAAAAACTGGTTAATTCTCTCTTGGCGTAATGAAGCGCGATCGCGCCATTGAGTTGCTATTTCCGCATAACCAAGAATCTCATTGATTTTGGCAGTATCCTCCTCCATTTGATACAGCAAAACATTCAAACAGACAGGGGCGTAGTGAATAATATCGATACTAAAAGGCCCAAAACGGTTGGTGATATCAAATCCCGATTCTCGCATCGAGCGATCGCCCTGATAAAATAATTCAGTTAATTCATCTCGCCATCGGTCGTAATACAGGCTTACATCATAATCATCGAAGCGAAACTGGCGGTAATATTCTTTGACGCGATCGTAATGAGTGCGTCCTCGTTCATCTAGTTCTGACATAACTACTTCAGGGGCAGGACCTTGACCGAAGCTAGAATAATGAGAAAGTCCTGTGGCTTGGTTAAGATGAGGCGGTACAAGCCAATAATAGTAGTAAGATTCAATTACAGGCAAAAGCGATCGCAACCATTGCTTGTCTTGAGTGTGTCCGTAAACTTTGAGGATTGCAGGAGTAAATATTGGGGGCTGCGATCGCGTCAAGAAATAGGTACGATTAGCATTAAGAATCATTCCATAATGTTCGATTTCATAAGCTAACTGATCGACCATATTTTTAGCTAGGATAATTTCTCCATCTTGCAACAGTCCTAAAATAATAAAATAACTGTCCCAACCATACATTTCGTTAAAACGTCCACCAGGAACTACATAGGAATGTGGTAGATAGAGTAAACCATGTTCTTCGATTGATTCTACTTCAGCAGGTAAGATCCGCAATTCTAGCTGTTGCCATTCTTTGGGGGGCAAAATTTGTTGTAGAGACATTTTAAGACGTTCGAGGTCTTCTTGTGGTGAAACATAAACCAACCAAGGGCGATCGCGATTATGCTCGATTTTGGGGTCTTTTGCTGCTGCCAGAAGGTCTTTTTGAGAACGAGTTAAAGTTTTCCAAGTTTGTTTGATATAGGTTCTAACCCGTTCGATATCCATAGCGTTAGGCAATTGTTGGCGTGAGAATCGATCTGTCATACTCTGCTCGATATTAATTACCAATGTTTAACTTATAATTTTCCCTGATCGCCGTCTGATTATTTAATCGTGCTGGTTCTTATTTGTATTCTGAACAAGATGAGTGATCCTGTTATTGCACCATAAATAAGCTTCATCTTACAGAGTGATACTATCAGTCTTTTTGAGGTGATTATAGTCACTGATTTTCTTTAATAGCATCTTTATACTGGCTTTATAAGTAAAACAAACTTCGATAAACTTTTAAATCACAAGCCATTTTAAATCATGAAAAAACAATTATCTTCTGCCTTCGTAGCTGTTAGTATTTTTGCAATTAATGCCCTACCTGCTCAAGCAAATAATAATCTATTATTAAGCACTAAAGAGGCAAGCCAATCTACAGTCACCTCTGGTCAGTGGTGTTTTGATCTTCCTTGGATGGGTACATTTTGTTATGATCTTTAAAATTCCTCATAAAATTGCTGAACAATTATTACTACAATTTGAAATGAAAAATATTTAGCTAAATTAAATTATCAAAAAACTTAATTTAAAATAATTTCCCAAAGGCGATCGCAGCTTTAAAATGCGATCGCCTTTCTTTTTAAGAGGTAATATTGGTAATTACTTTCCCAGCAACTAATTTGTTGGTCGCTCACCTAAAACACTCCACATTTGGGCTTGATGAGGTATGATTAAATCTGAATTAGTCGGCGTAACATTTGCACTTTGGGGCTGAGTGAGATAAGCGCGAGTCGCAGTATAACCGACCACAAACATGGAAAAAGCAGCCAGAGCAAACCCAATTGCTCGATCTACATTAGATACATTTTCATTAGATGTCTGTAATCGCATCTTGTAAGAACCTCAATTGCTTGGAAATTTATTCTTACATTATTTCAAAAAGAATTGTAACAACGGCTACTTTTCACAAAACTTATTTAGTTAAAAGAAGAATTAACTTGCACCGACTCTACAACCTGTTCGGATAAAGAAAAAGGAAGCTGTTGATGATGAGAAGTAATTCCGTGACCAATTCCAGCTACAAGTCCTAAAATTGATGGAAGTATCAATGATGTCCAGTTTTTCATCTGTATAATTGCTACGAGTTTACTCTAAGATGGCACTGGAATTGACGATAATTTGTAGCAAAAATCACTAAAAATCGAGAATAGTTAACCAGTAATGCAATTTGCACATCAAAGTCATTCAAATATTGCAAAGATAGAGTAGGATGACGCTCGGCGATCGCACTGACAATTGCCAGCCCCAATCCCGTGCCACCAGTTTGGCGGGAGCGATCGCTGTTCACGCGATAGAAGCGTTCAAAAATTCGGCTTTGTTCGGTCGGTGAAATTCTCATCCCCGTATCCTCGATCGCGATGATGGTAGTGCGATCGCTCTGGGATAAACTTACTTTCACAGAACCTCCAGCAAAGGTGTACTGAATGGCATTGGCAATTACAGCCGTTTTTGAATAGACAATGAGTAGACCACAACAATGAAATTCAAAAAAGCGCAGTAAATTGCGGAATTCAGGCATCAAGGTAATTTATGTAGCTTTGAGACGATGATGTTGCGATTTGGTTTAGTAGAACCTGGGGTTAAAGCGATCGCTAATTGACATTCCCACAGTGGCGATCGCTTTAATCAGTATTGCTTTACTCTGGAAGTTTAAGAAAAAATTACCCGAACCACTCTTGGTTTTAGGAGCAGCGATCGCTGGTTTGATTTTATATCCTTTAGTTGGATAATTTCAATTTTTATCTGTACTTAGATAGGTGACAGGTCGATGAATACAGGGAAGATGGATGGTGAAGACACTGCCCTTACCTAATTCGCTGTTAACTTTTAAATGCCCCTGATGACGATGAGCGATCGCACTGGCAATTGCCAGTCCCAATCCCGTGCCACCAGTTTGGCGGGAGCGATCGCTATTCACGCGATAAAAGCGTTCAAAAATTCGGCTTTGTTCGGTCGGTGAAATTCCTATCCCCGTATCCTCGATCGCGATGATAGCAGTGCGATCGCTTTGGGACAAACTTACTTTGACAGAACCACCAGTAGAGGTGTACTGGATGGCATTGGCAATCAAATTAGAGACTAAACGATAAAGTTGTGATTCATTACCCAAAACATAAATCTCATCAGAGGGAACTTGACTCGTCAGGTGAATGTTTGAGGCTGTTGCCAGTTCGGATAATTCCTCAATTAGATCGGCAATCAGATCGTTCAAGCAGCAGGGCTGAAATGGTTTTGGGGAGGACACGGGGCTGGAGGTTGCCTCCAGCCCGTGAGATGTCCGTGAGGAATCCTGCTCCAAGCTGACGAGCAAGAGTAA
>JAIMKV010000098.1 GCA_020692205.1 Myxosarcina sp. GA_180221_E-2-1-MAG-40_15 | reverse complement strand
CATGTAACTGAAAGTAGAATCACTATACTATGTCATTCAGTACGGTTGTTGTTGTTTTTTCCTTATTAAAGAATAATTTTCTTTTGTTGTTATAAGAAAAAGAATATGGCTTAGTCGATCAATAGTCCTTGCCAAAGCGCTCTATCATTGATTTTGCCCGACGGTAGTTGGCTATTTTTTGTCTTTTTCGATCTCTTTTTCTGGCTTCAGTGAGAACCTTGTTTTGCACGGAATTATGAGCTTCAAAGTAGAGGAATAAAGATTCAAATAGCACTTCTCGACTAATTTCTTCTGACTGGCACAATTGATTGATTCTTTGAGTTAAATTTTTCTCCAGCCTCACGGTACTCTGCTTCGTTTCCATGTTTGCCCAAGAGGTTGTCTCTTGTTCGGTTTCAACTCTCATGAATTGATGGTTGGAAGTAGGAGTTTCGCTTGATTCTGGAGAAATTAAGGGCAAATCGCGTGTTTCTACTGCTGGTCTAGTTCTATTTCTTAATCTCTCTAATGCGTCTTCAGACATTTAAATATTTGTTTGATAGTGGTTTTTGTTGGGTTAAAAAAAAATCGTGTTAGTAGATTTATTCAATTTTTAGACCTTAGACTAACACTGGCGCTGACACTATTTGTTCTTTAATGTTTCCTCCCAGCAATTTCATGATTTGCTCGAAGGGATATTCAAGTTCTGAGGATTCTAAATCGCTCAGCAGTACTCCCTTCCTAGTAGCCTGCTTGAACTTTTCTGATTCTCTAATACTGGGCAGTACCAGAACACCTCCTGCCATTTCTTTCATTGCTTCTATATTTTCTCGACTCTCTAAAGTCTGAGTTCTACCCACCCATCTATCTCTGAAGGGAACTATCCCTAAGATCTTGCCTCTAAATGCAAGAATTTTTGCTTGAACAAGCAAAAATTCTTGCGTGTCCAGCAGTGAGTTTACGCCTTTGGTTGCCGATTCAGCGGGAATTAATACATGATCTGCTGCGCCTACAGCCGACAGGCATATTTGCGAACGAGTTGGCTGTACATCAATAATGACATAATCAAACAACTCGGCGATCGCCTGAAGCCGGATCTGCAAAATTAACGCCCCTGTTCCGCTGCTACTCAAGTACTCCGATACTTTAGCAAGTCCTTTGTCGGCGGGAATTAAGAACAGATTTTCATGTTCTGTAGGATATATTCCATCTTCTATCTCGACTGTTCCAGTCAGTACTTCTAGTAGAGTAGGTTCGTTTACTTCTACTTCATGTTTGAGGAAGAAAGTTAGATTTGCTTGTGGGTCGCAGTCGATGGCTAAAACTTTTTTTCCTGTTTGCGAGAGCATCTTGGCTAGAAAATAACAGGTAGTTGTTTTTCCTTGTCCTCCAGCCAAACTAACAGCAGCTATTGTTTTCATTTAACTTGATTTGATTTTCTCTGAGTTTTTGCCAGTTCTTTATAACCTCTAAGTACTCTAATGTCGAGTTGTTAAGCTATTTCGATACTTAACTTTATATAACTGTTTATGTAAAGCTATTTTAGCTCTTTGATATATGTATTTCGCTAAAACTTGAATTACAAAAATCTAGAAACTTAGATATTTTTGAGTAGAGATACCAAGAAGTCAAGATATCTCTACTTAAACTATTTATTAATTTTGGACATTTATACATAAATATTGTTTGAAGTCGTTTTTCTTTGTCTGGCGATACTTATAATTCAAGAATTAGAGATAAATATAAATTATTTTAGTTGGACTTCAAGAAACCTATACATATAATACTATTTGCGCTCGATACCAAGATTAAATTGAGTCTAGATATCTAATAACCTTAAATTTTATAACTGTATAAGTCTAACTATCGAGATATCTAGACTTCTTATTAATAAAACTGCACACAAACGAGTTGCTGTTTACTTAACTGCCAGACATTTACGTAATAATTCGGTAGTGTTGCAAAAACCTGAAACTGGCATGTAGTAATATTTAATTACTGTATGTTGTGATGATGTGATGCATTCAAAATCCCCTTTTAAAAAGTCACCGAGGAATTAAACATCGATATTATCCAACTCTTGGCTTTGGAGAGTTTGATGCTACCCAAAGATTTTGCCCTAGCAGTAGATGAAGTTTGAAATTTCGGTAGACCTCGAAATCAGATGGGTGAATTCGGATCATTATCAGATCGAAGAAACAGATTTATCGACGGAATTCAAGAATTAGAAGTCTTATTTTACTCTGCTATAAACACTTAAAAAGATAAGAGAAGGGTACTGTTTTATCTCAGCTTATCAGAATCCATTTTTGGATACTCAGTTCTGACAGTTAGTATCGGTTTCCAGTCTAGCTTCTGGGTTATCGGCGCATAATTGCTGAAGGTCGCGATCGCTAATAGAAGGAGTAAAAGCTTTAAGATCGAGTGAAATACTCATGAGTTCAATCGTTCGGACTCTTTGAATAGCTTTATTTTATCATTTTTTGCTAAAAGTAAAAGTCAGCCAGAATTGAGCCTGATTAATTAAACTTGGCCTAGCCAAGTTTAATTCTATGATTTAATTCGAGCATAGGAGCTTTCAAGGCAAGTTAATCGCGATCGAGAAGTTATAGACTTTTAGAAATTAAATTAAAGACTTTTTTGTTTTGATGAGGAAAAGGTGAATTGGGAATAGAACAACCGAGGAAAGTGCATAATTCTTTCCATCCCTCTCCCTGACAAATATTCAAAATCAATAAATCAGACTCTCTGCCTTGGAAATATTCCAACACAGATTGAAGATGAAGCTTATAAGTAGACAGCCAAACAGAGGGATCGTACTCCCATTGTCCATAACATTGAGTGTCCAAATCTTGAATCCATTGTGATATTTGCTCATCAAGTATCTTAACTACTCGTTCTTTATGAAATTGCTGAGAATTCAACCAACTATTAGACTCACGAATAGTCAGAACAAATTTAGATCCTGGATACTTTAAATCTAATTCTTTGTAGGCTAGAGCAATAGGTATATCCGTCGCCCCATCAAACTCTTCAACCTGCTCAATTGAACGAGGTAAATGAATAGAGGGAATTCCTAACAAACTTAAAGCATCATTCAAAGATGTAGTTCCAGTCTTCGATAATCCTATGCCAAACACTTTATTAGCAACCTTGCTCTGCCTCTGGAGTTTGTAGCTAGGATTTAGTTTGACTTCAAGCCTCAGTTCCTGACTCAAGCCTCGCCTTTGTAACGCTTGATTAACAGCAATAGTAGAACACTTAACCTGCTCTAACTGTTTGGTATGGGAAATATTGTCTAAATGCCAACGATAATAATATAGAGGTTCTGCTAAATGCTCTATCTTGGTTACTTCAGACAACCTAAGACAAAGATCGTAATCTTCTGCTGTTCCTAAATTAGCGTCAATGCCACCTACGGCATCGTAAACATCACGACGCATCAGCCGAAAATGAAAGGTCATAAAGTCAACCAGCAAACGCTCTTTTGAATAAGGAATCGAACAGCGTTTACCCAATCCTTGAGCTTTGTCAAATTCGTCGATAACTAAATGATCTGTATACACCATGCCTATACTAGAATCAAACTCCAATACTTTAAAAGTTTTAGAGAGTGCTTCTGGATGTAAAAGATCGTCACTATCAACCGTGCCGAGATATTTACCTTTAGTAAAAGCGATCGCTTTTACTAAAGCTGCTCCTTGTCCCGTATTATCAGCAATAAAAACTTTAATCCTGGAATCTTCTTTAGCATACTCAGTCGCTATGGCAAGGCTGTCATCTGTCGAACCATCATCCCAAATAACCAGCTCAAAATTAGTATGGGTTTGAGCCAAAATACTATCAATAGTGGCTTTTAAATATTTATCGCGATTATAAACTGGAATTACCAGAGAAACTAGATGGCGTAATGATGTTGACCGTATAGGAGTAGTTGGTATGGGTTTAGGTTGAACGAGAGAGGTGCTGGGGTACCCTGTGCATACCAGCCCTCGACAGTTGCTCCTCGACGAGAAAGGCTTTAGCCGCATCTGCCGCCACCGCGAGAGTGGAATATGCTGCTTCGCAAGCAGCATTTCCTCTGGCAAAGACCGCACTGTCTCGCAATCGAGTTGTTTAACTTCAGAACTCGAAACAGAATTTATTTGAGGACGTAAGAAAAATTTAGGCTGAAGCTTGAGCTTAACGTTTATAGAATTACCAAAACCTCGGTCGATAAGTCTCTTGGCAATTTTATTTTGAGTAAGCGTAACCAAAGAGAATTCCTTTCTCTGCTCTGAATCTAATAGTTCTAATTCACTTAAATCCATTAGCTAAACTATTGTAATTAAACAATATTATTAAGTCACTTATCTTAAAAAGTCAATGATATAAATCACTAGCTAATATTATTTGAGCTGGAAAATAAGGGTAGATACAACGAAGTGATTTTAGATGCTTAAAGTTATCTTATACACAGTAGATATACCTAAGTAAAATTATAATTTCGCGGAATTATGAATCAAGCATTAGAGATTCAAGAACTAGCAATTGTTATTACTGCTAAAAACTACGATCCTAGCCTTTTAAATCCAGGATTTCTTAAATACAGCGGAATTGTTTCTCCAGATTGGGAACTAGCTAAACAACCTATTATTAGTAGTCGTGGTTCGCAAATTATCTTCAACAATGGAATCTATATCGCTGCTCAACCCAACCGTCTGATGTTCGTAGAAGCTCTAAATACTAAAGAAGACATCAGCGAAGCCGAAATTCCTCAATTAGCCCATCGCTATACAGAAATTTTACGCACTATTGAATATCAAGCTGTGGGAATTAACTTTAGAGGCTACTCTACCTGTACTAATACAACTGTTGAAGACAACAACTATCTAATCGAAAACTTTATTCAGCCAGGAGAATGGCAAAATTGCGGTACTAGTCCTGTTAAAGCAGGATTGAACTTAATGTTCTCCTACGAAGATAAGCAGCTTAATTTAGCCGTCAACGAAGCAGGATTAAAACTACCTGAATCCGAGCAAGCAGCAATTGTTCTCTATAGCGGTAATTTTAACTACGACTTGCAAGACTATGAGCCAGGTAAAGGCTTAGAAAGACTAGAATCAATTGTTGATAATTGGCAGCAGGATTTGGAAATATATACGGATGTTGTTGGTAAATTAACTAATCAAAAAGTTACAGCTAAATCTAGCAAAGATCAAGAAGCAGTAGCAGTATAGTTTTTACTTATTTCAAATTGATAACCGACGCAGAATTTGCAACTAACAATTGTAAATTCTGCTCTGTGCGTTTTTTAAAAATATCGCTCGGCAATAATAATGGAAAATATTGAAAATAATTATTCAACTTCTGATTTGATTAGTAATGATGCTGCTGAATTATTTACCGAATCAATATTAGAAACAGACAATTTGCCGACCGATAATCATTCAACTGGTATTTCTCCAGCTATTATCGAATCAGAGCTAGATGTAACATCCTATGATGACTGGAATAATGATTTAATATTTTCTGATGATATTTTTCAGGTCAAAAATACAGATTTAACACAGCTTGGAAGTGATTTATCTGATGTCTGGCAGCACAAGGATTTGTTAACGGGTGGAGAAACAGTTGTCAATAATCAAAAACTCAATTGGGAAGTAGCTAAAAATCAAGCAGGGCAAGTTTTTGCTACTGGACTAAATCAGGCACTCTTTTCATTGGCATCTTTAAATAGCAGTAACAATGTAAAATCCATTTTAGATCGCTCTTTTGGCAATATAAGCGATCTCAAGGGTGCTAAAGCTAAAATATCTGAGTTAATCGGTGGCAACGCAGGGATTGAATTTGAAATAGTTCCCCATAGTGAACTGCAATCAAATGGAGGATATGCCCAAGCCACAAATACGGTATATCTGTCCCAGGAATTTTTAGAGCAGAACGTAAATAAATCTGATGCTGTAGTTGAGGTTATTCTAGAAGAACTAGGACATTATCTAGATTCTCAGTTAAATCAAGACGATACGCCAGGAGATGAAGGAGCAATCTTTGCCGCCTTAACTTTAGGCAAAGAAATAAAATCGGCTGAGTTTGAACAATTAAGAGCTGAAAATGATTCAGCCACCGTTAAAATTAGACAGCAATTTGTCGAAATCGAACAGTCAGAAGATTTAAGCTTATCTTCCAACTCAGCTAATGTTACAGGGAGTCTTAATGCAGAAGATCCTGATAATCCTGATAGAGTGGGCAGTTACAGCGATGACTATCGGCTAACGGATGTTACAGCAGGAGATTTTGTCACAGTCGATTTAACATCTGGCGATTTTGATACTTTTTTACAGCTTGTTAATGCGGATACTAATGAAGTAATAAAGGATGATGATGATGGCGGTGAGGGCACTAATTCAAAACTTACATTCTCTATTTCCCCAGGAATAAACTATGTAGTCAGAGTTACTAGTTTTGGTCAATCTCAAACAGGAACTTATCAACTCGATCTAACCGCTACTAATCCAGAAGACTTTGCCGATTTAACGATTACTAACACCAACGCACCTGAAGTAATCATCTTAGGGGATGAAGTCGATGTTGACTGGACGGTAAATAATCAAGGTAATAGCGATACAAATAGTTCTTGGTATGACAATGTTTATTTGTCGAGAGATACTATTTTAGATCCCAATGAAGATCTTAATCTTACAGGTAAATTCAATAATGCTCCTTTAGCTTCGGGTGAAAGTTACACTGCCAATGAAAAAATAACTATCAATAGACTACCTTATGTCGATCGGGGTGGGAATGGCTATGGCAATGGAGATGATTACGGCAATGGGGATGGTTACGGCAATGGGGATGGCTATGGAGATGGCTACGGCAACGGAGACGGTTACGGTAGTGGAGATGGCTACGGTAGTGGCAGCGAAGAGAGTTTAGATGGGGTTTGGCATCTATTATTTGCTACCGATACAGACAACGATCTAACAGAAGCAAACGAAGATAATAATATTACTGCTCTTCCCATTCAGTTAGTAGCTCCTGACATCACCATTACTGATGCACAAGCTCCTACATCGGCTTCAGTCAATGATACTATTACAACGAATTGGACTGTAGAAAACATTGGCGATGTCAATGCACCTGCAAGTTGGTTTGATACTGTTTATCTCTCTGATGATGAATACCTTGACGGTAATGATGATATTTACATTGATGATGTTTATATTTCTGAAAGTTTTAATGATGAAGGAGAATCAGCCTTACTTTTGTCCGCTCAAGGAGAAGAAGAAGAGCAAAACTCACCAACTTTAAATTCTGGCTATATTCCCCTAGCAGCAGGAGATAGCTACACGATTACCAAAGATATTAATCTGACCAATACATCTTTAGGTTCCAAATATCTAATTTTTGCTGCTGATAACTACAACTACCAAGGAGAGACTGACGAAACTAATAATACTTATGTCGTTCCCATTGAACTTTCCGCAACAGAAGCAGATCTAAGTATTACAGCAACTGCTCCATCTACTGTTTCTTTAGGAGAAAACATTGATGTGGAGTGGACAGTTAGTAATGATGGTTCAGATCCAGCCAACGCCAATTGGAGCGATCGCATTTACATCTCTGACGATCCTATTTTTGATAATAGCGATACTTTGGTTGCCTCTCAAGGTACTAATGATAATACTCCTTTAGCAGCAGGAGATAGTTATAGTAATCAGAAAAATATCACCATTTTCAATGATACTCAACCTGGATCTCGCTATTTTTTATTTGTAACCGATCCTGATAATGAGCAAGGAGAGAGTAACGAAACTAATAATGTTTATGCAGCACCCATTGAAATTACTGGCTCAGATTTAGTCGTATCTGACGCTACAGCACCATCAAAAGTTACGTTAGGAGAAACAATTCCCTTATCTTGGACGATTACGAATTCGGGAAATGGCACGGCAACAAATAATTGGTACGATCGAGTTTATCTTTCTAAGGATACAACGTTTGATGGCGATGATATTGGGGTTACTAGTGAGTACATAGATGCACAAACTCCCTTAGCTGAGGATGGAAATTATAATATCACTAAAAATGTAACTATACCGTCAACGTCACCAGGTAATCATTATTTATTATTTTTAGCAGATAGTGATAACGATCAAATTGAAAGTAATGAAACGAATAATTTAAAAGCTGTAGAAATTAATCTCAACGCTCCGCCAATCGTAGGGACAATTTTAGCAGCTAACACTTCAATCACAGGAACTCTCAGCAATGGCGATGTTAACAACCCTACTCGTCCAGGAAAATATAGCGATGACTATACAATAATCGAAGCAACCTTAGACAAACCAGTTACTTTAGATCTAGAAGCCCCTTTTGATGCTTATTTACAATTAATTAATGCTGATACTCAGCAGGTTGTTGCCCAAAATGATGATGCTGGAGCTGGAGCTAACTCGCGGTTAACATTTACCCCTACTACGGGAGTCAATTATATTGCGCGAGTAACTAGTTATTCTGACAATACGACTGGAAATTATACCTTAAGCGCAACCTCAGATTTACCAGATTTGACAGTTTCACCACAATCGATACTCAGTTCTGCTACTCAGGGTCAAACATTTGCTGTATCTTGGAAGGTTACTAATTCTGGAATTGGCTCTGCACAAACCAATTGGTATGATGCGGTTTATCTTTCCAACGATACAACTTTTGATAACTCTGATACCTATTTGGGCAATCAATACGTTGATGAACAAACACCATTAGCAGCAAATAGCAACTACACGATCGCCAAAAATATCACGATTCCTAGTACTGCTACTTTTGGTAGTCGTTATCTATTGTTTGTAACAGATTACAATGATAACGCTCAAGTTGAAAGCAATGAAACCAATAATGTAACCGCAGCAGCGATCGAAATCACTAGTCCTGCCGATTTAATAGTATCTGATGTTACTACACCATCAAACGCTACATTAGGAGAGACAATCCCGTTGTCTTGGACAGTAACGAACTCAGGAAATTCTACAGCATCTGCCAACTGGTACGATCGCGTTTATATTTCCAGTGACACCAACCTCGATGGTTCAGATACCGAAATTAGCAGTGAATATATCGATGCACAAACGCCATTAGCTGCTAATGCCAATTACACAATTAACAAGAGCGTTAATATACCCTCTACTGTCACACCTGGCAGTCGTTACTTACTATTCGCAACAGATCTAAATAATAATCAAACCGAAACTAACGAAACTAATAATCTAAATGCCGTCGCCATAAATCTCACTGCACCTTCATTAAATCTCGGTCAGACTATCACGAGTACCATCGCTCAAAACAAATATTTTAATGTCAACCTCGATACCGATTCTCTGCTTTACTTCGATGCTTTAACCAATAACAGTAATTTCAAATGGAGTTTGACAGGAGCAGATGGTAAGGTAGTCGATAGTCGCTCCTTTACTGCATCCGATGGCTATCAAATAAATAATCCAGTCCTCAACTTGAAAGCTGGAAGCTATCTCTTAAGCATCGATTATCCAAACACAAACACCACCTATTCTTTCCGTCTATCCGACCTTAAAACAGCCAGCGTCCTGACTCCAGACACCTCAGTTAGTGACCAGCTTGACCCTGGCTATCAAACCGATCTATACAAATTTGATGCAGCATCAGGCGATCGCTTTTTGTTTGACTATTTGAGTTATACAGGAACTGCCTATGGAACGGGAAGCACTTATTGGAGTTTGGTCGATCCCGATGGCAATATAGTATTCGATCGACCTTTTAATGCTGATGGAGGGGAGTTAACCTTAACTAAAACAGGAACTTATAGCCTGTTAATGGAAGGAGCGATTTTTGAGTATCTTTATTCTTCTTACAACGGTAATTATAGCTTCAACGTGCGATCTCTGACTAAAGAGCCTAATGATTTGACATTAGGGGAAACAGTTACCTCCAATGTACTACAGCAAGACCAGTATAGTTTTACTCTCAACGAAGATTCTTCACTATACTTTGATGCTTTAACTAACAGTAACTTCAACTGGACGATTAAAGATACAGACGGCAAGACTTATTACAATCGCAATTTTACACAGTCGGATGGAAAAAACATTGCCGATCCCATCTTAAAGTTACCAGCAGGTGAGTACATTCTCGACATCGATGGCTTGAATTTAAATCCAGAAAGTACCTACTCATTCAAGTTATCCAATCTAAATCAAGCTCAAGATTTAACTCTGGGAACTCAGATAAATGATTCCTTCGAGCGAGTAAAAGGAACTGAGTTTTATCAGTTTGATGCTACAGCAGGGGAGAGATTCTTCTTCGATTATCAGCAAATGAGTGGTTCATACTACAGTTCATACTATAGTCCAAACAGTCAATGGCGATTAATCGATCCAGAGGGAAATGAAGTCTTTGACCAGAAATTTAATACAGATGCTAAAGATATTACCTTATCTGAGACTGGAAAATATACTCTGCTAATCGAAAATGATCTTGCTGACTTTTTCTATAACAATGCCACTAGTATTAACTATCGTTTTCAGGCACAAAAAATAGCAGAAACACAAGAGTTAACGCTAGGAGAGACAGTTACTAGCAAGCTAAATATTGATAGCTATAGCTTTACTCTAGATGAAGACTCGCAGCTATATTTTGATTCTTTAACCAATAGTAGTAGCTTTAACTGGAGTTTGACTAAGACTGATGGTACAAAAGTAGTAGACCGACGCAGATTCGACCAGTCAGACAGTAATAGTATTAATGACCCAATTCTGGATCTTAGTGCAGGAGATTATCTGCTGAAGGTAGATGGTAGTGATGTAATCACTGATTATTCCTTTAAGTTATCAAATCTGAATCAGGCTAGTTCTTTAGCGTTGGGAACTCAAATACAGGATTCCTTTGAACAAGGCAAGAAAACTGACCTGTTTAAATTTGACGCAGAAGCAGGAGAAAGATTCTTCTTTGACTATCAGCAATTAACAGGTTCTGCTTATGGTAGTACCTATGCTCAATGGCGATTGATTGACCCAGAAGGAAATGAAGTATTTGACCAAAGATTTGCTACTGATGCTAAAAATGTAAGTTTATCTCAAACGGGGACATACACACTATTAATTGAAGATGATATTTTTGATTATTCTAATAACTCCAATGCTATCAACTATCGCTTTCAAGTACAGCCAATAGCAAAGACTCAAGAGTTAATCCTGGGAAACACAGTTACCAACAAGCTAGATATAGATAGCTATAGCTTTATTTTAGATGAAGACTCTAAACTGTATTTCGACTCTTTAACCAATAGTAGTAGCTTCAACTGGAGTTTGACTAAGGCTGACGGTATAAAAGTAGTAGATCGACGTAGATTCGATCAGTCGGATGGAGCAAGCATTAATAATCCTGTTCTAAACTTGAGTGCTGGGGATTATTTACTAAAAATAGATGGCAGTGATACAACCCTCGACTACTCATTCAAGTTATCCAATCTGAATCAGGCTCAAGATTTAACTCTGGGAACGCAGATAGAAGAATCATTTGAATTGGTTAAAGGAACTGACTTATATCAATTTGACGCTACAGCAGGGGAGAGATTCTTCTTTGACTATCAGCAAATGACAAACTCTGCCTATGGTGCAGGTAATACGCAGTGGCGATTGATCGACCCTGATGGCAACAAGGTATTTAACACCAGGTTTAGTCAAGACGTAAAAGATGTAAGTTTGTCACAAACAGGAACATATACTCTGTTGGTAGAAAGTTATGTCTATGACTACATACCAAACAATGCCACTAGTATTGACTATCGATTCAGAATACAGCCGATAGCACAGACTCAAGAGTTAATCTTAGGAGAGACAATTACTAACAAGCTAGATAAAGATAGCTACAACTTTACTCTAGATGAAGACTCCAAGTTGTACTTTGACTCTCTGACTAATAGCAGTAGTTTCAACTGGAGTTTGACCAATGCTGATGGTACAAAAGTAGTTAATCAGCGCAGATTCGACCAGTCAGATGGCGCAAGTATCAATGACCCTGTTCTCAACTTGAGTGCAGGAGATTATCTACTGAAAGTAGATGGCAGTGATACAACCCTCGACTACTCATTCAAATTATCAAATCTGAATCAGGCTCAAGCTTTAACACTAGGCACACAGATTGTAGATTCCTTTGAAGGAGGGAAGAAGACCGATCTGTATAAGTTTGATGCGGTTGCAGGAGATAAATTCTTCTTCGATTATCAGCAGATGACAGGTTCTGCTTATGGTGCAGGAAGCACTCAATGGCGATTAATCGATCCTAATGGAGCAGAAGTATTCGACCAGAGATTTAGTAGCGATGCGAGCAATATAACTACCTCCCAAACAGGAACTTACACTCTGCTGATTGAGGACTATATATCTGATTACGTCTACAATGCCAGCAATATAGATTATCGCTTCAGAGTAGAGAAGTTAAATCAACCTGTAGGATTAAACTTAGGCGAAACAGTCACCAACAAACTGACTCAGAAGGATTATCGCTTCACTCTCGATGAAGATTCTAAGCTGTATTTTGACTCTCTGACCAATAGTAGTAGCTTTAATTGGACTCTCACCAAGGCAGATGGGACAAAAGTAGTTGACCGACGCAGATTTGACCAGTCAGATGGAGCAACTATTAACGATCCAATTCTAGACTTAAGTGCAGGGGAGTATCTGCTCAAAATAGACGGTAGCGATGTAATTACCGATTATTCGTTCAAGTTATCCAATCTAAATCAGGCTAGCCCTTTAGCGTTGGGAATTCAGATAAATGATTCCTTTGAGCAAGTTAAAGGAACTGAATTTTATCAGTTTGATGTCACAGCAGGAGAAAGATTCTTCTTCGATTTTCAACAAATGACAAACTCTGCCTATGGTTCGGGCAACACACAGTGGCGATTAATAGACCCAGATGGCAATAAGGTATTTAATACAAGGTTTAGTCAAGACGTAAAAGATTTAAGCTTGTCACAAACAGGAACTTATACTCTTTTGGTAGAAAGCTACATCTATGACTATATCAGTAATAACGCCACTAGTATTGATTATCGTTTTCGAGTTCAGCCATTAGCAGAAACACAAGAGTTAACGCTAGGAGAGACAGTTACTAACAAACTAGATACTGATAGCTACAGCTTTACTTTAGATGAAGACTCTCAGCTATATTTTGACTCCTTAACTAATGACAGCAACTTCAAGTGGAGTCTGACTAAAGCAGATGGCACACAGGTAGTTAATCAGCGCCGATTTGACCAATCAGATGCTTCAAGAATTGATAATCCCATTCTGAACTTAGATGCAGGAGAGTACCAACTGAAGATTGATGGCAGTGATACGACAGCCAACTACTCATTCAAGCTCTCTAATCTCAATCAGGCAGTACCGTTGACCCTAGGTACTCAGATAAATGATTCCTTTGAAGGGGGTAAGAAAACCGACCTGTTCAAATTTGAAGCCACCACAGGAGAGAGATTCTTTTTTGACTATCAGCAGAAAACAGGTTCTGTCTATGGTACAAGCTATACTCAATGGCGATTAATCGATCCTAACGGGGCTAAAGTATTCGACCAGGCATTTAGTAGCGATGCTACCAATATAACTACCTCCCAAACAGGAACTTATACCCTGCTGATTGAAGATGAAATATATGATTACGCTAGCTCATCTGGTAACATTAACTATCGCTTTCAAGTAGATCCCATCTCAGCAGATCTCACCGTCACTGACCCCACCGCACCAAACACCGTAACTTGGGGACAACCATTTAACTTAGCGTGGCAAGTTAGCAATCAAGGCAGTTTAACTTCTACTGGCTGGTCAGACCGCATTTATCTATCTAAAGACGTTACTCTAGATAACAATGATATTGCCCTAGCTAGCTTCAATGATTCTGATTCTACACCTTTAGCTAAGAACGAAAATGCTTCTAAGAGCAAAGAAATTACCATCAATACTCTGGAGATAGATAAATCTACTAGCTGGTATTTACTGGTAGAAGCCCAAACAAATCAACGAGATGCAGATAAGAGCAATGACGTTGCTGCTAAGGCTATTGTACTATTGCCACCCGACCATCCCGATCTAATAGTAGATAGCGTTACCGCTCCAAATGCAGCTAGGAGTGGTAGTGAGATTGAAGTTAACTGGCAAGTAAAAAACCAAGGTAATATCCCCACAAATACCAATACATGGCGCGATCGCATTATACTTTCCAACGATGCTGTTTTAGATAATAGCGATCGCCAATTAGGTTTAGTTTCCCACACGGGAACGGTCAATGTAAATGGCAGCTATACCAATACTGCCAAAGTTAGACTACCAGAAGAGATAGCGGGTGATTACTATATCTTTGTCGATACCGATTACAACAAAGATGTCTTTGAATTCGTCTACAACGATAACAACAGTACTTCTACTACTACTCCCATAAATATCAGCCTCAAACCCGTTCCCGATCTTCAGGT
>JAIMKV010000097.1 GCA_020692205.1 Myxosarcina sp. GA_180221_E-2-1-MAG-40_15 | reverse complement strand
CGCTCATGGCATCTCTTGCATAAAAGTCTCATCATGACCACAATCATAAACAATTACGGGTAGTCATGAAGTTTTGCTGACAATATGTACGATTTATTGATAACTTTTACAGGACAATGGTATCTGGTGCTTTTGCAGCCTGGTTTAACTTAAATTAGAAGAGGTGAACTGTTAACGATTGCTAGTTGTTAAAAAATGCAGACTATATCAAAATTAAAATTGGGTTGAAGGCGACTGAATATAGAATCTGCTTATCAGCAGCACATCATCCTAGCTTTGTTTGCTCGTAGCTTTTTAAATCTAAAATTATAAAAGAAGCAATATTAAATATATGGATATTACCAGCGATCTACACGTTATTGAAACCAGACCATTGTTAAGCCCCGCATTTATTAAAAGTGAATTACCGATCGCTGAAGAAGTTGCTCAACTAGTAGCGCGAACCCGCGATCGCATTCGGAATATTTTAGAAGGAAAGGATCAAAGAGTACTAGTAGTAGTCGGGCCTTGTTCGATACATGACGTTGCCGCAGCGCAAGAATATGGACAGAAACTGGCAAAATTGCGATCGCAGTTTCAGGATCAGCTAGAAATTGTCATGCGGGTCTACTTTGAAAAGCCTCGCACTACCGTTGGTTGGAAAGGATTAATTAACGATCCTCATTTAGATAATAGCTACGATATTAATACGGGTTTGAGAACAGCCAGGCAGTTATTACTTGACTTAGCTGAGATTGGCTTACCCGCTGCCACAGAATTGCTCGATCCAATTACGCCACAGTATATTGCCGATCTAATCTGCTGGACAGCTATTGGTGCTAGAACTACAGAAAGTCAAATTCACCGACAAATGGCTTCTGGTCTATCGATGCCAGTGGGCTATAAAAACGGCACAGATGGTGGTTTCAAGGCGGCGATTAATGCGATGTTAACTGCCAAGATTCCCCATCACTTTTTGGGCATTAACCAAGATGGACTAGCTAGCATCGTTAGGACAACTGGCAACCCCGATGGACACCTAGTATTGCGAGGTGGTGCGGCTAAACCAAACTATGAAGCTAGTGATATTGAAGCAGCTAGCAATGCTTTGAAACAAAAAGCGATGAATTCTCGCCTGATGATCGATTGCAGTCACGGCAACAGCAGCAAAGACTTTACCAAACAAACCACTGTCTTAAATAGTATTAATCAGCAGATTGAAGCGGGTTCGCAGCATATTGTCGGCGTGATGATTGAAAGTCATTTAGTTGCCGGGAGTCAGTCTATACCCAAAAATGGTAAACCTACCGTATATGGTCAAAGTATTACTGATGCCTGCGTCAATTGGGAAACAACGCAAACCATGCTGCATTCTCTAGCAGATTCTATTGCCCGAGGTAGACCAGAAATTAAGCGCAATTTAGTTTCGATGGTAGGAAAATAATTGATCAATGAATTAAGCAAATCAGAACGACAACAGCTGATCGCAGTTGCAACTCAAGCTATGGATAGTGCTTATGCGCCCTATTCCCAATTTCGGGTGGGTGCAGCACTTCTAACCGCTACAGGTAAAATTTTCTCAGGTTGCAATATCGAAAATGCCTCTTATGGTTTGAGTATGTGTGCCGAAAGAAATGCGATCGCCAATGCGATCATCGGCAACGAAAGCGATACAATGAGGATAAAAGCGATCGCAGTAGCAAACAGTCAAAGTGTCTCCTGTTCTCCTTGTGGTGCCTGTCGGCAAGTAATTTGGGAATTTGGGCAGGATGCCCAAGTTATTTTTCTGGGAAGTCAAGGATGGCACACTTTAACAATCAAAGAGTTGCTGCCTGAAGGATTTTCTCTCTAAATTCTCAATACGGTTTCTAAAATTCCTCTTTGAGCTATATCCTAGAAAACTAAACCAAAAAATTAAGTCTCTCCATGAAGTCATATCTTGCCGCCGCTGTTCAAATGACCAGCAAACCAGACCTCGCGAAAAACTTGATCCAAGCAGAAGAATTAATCGAACTAGCAGTACGCCAAGGGGCAGAATTAGTTAGCTTGCCAGAAAATTTTGCTTTTTTGGGCAAAGATATCGATAAAGTCGCACAGGCAACCGAAATTGCGGTGAAAACTGAGCAGTTTCTCAAAAAAATGGCGCAAAGATTTCAAATCACGATTTTGGGTGGCGGCTTTCCCGTGCCAGTCGGCGACAATCCTCAGAAAGCTTATAATACCGCCATCCTAGTTACTCCAGATGGTCAGCAGGTAGCTCGCTATCAGAAGGTTCACCTGTTTGATGTCGACGTACCCGACGGCAATACTTATCAAGAATCCAGCACGGTTATGGCTGGACAAGAAATTCCCGCTATTTATGAATCGCCAGAGTTGGGCAAGCTAGGGATATCAATCTGTTATGATGTTCGCTTTCCCGAATTTTATCGCTATCTATCTCGTCAGGGTGCAGATGTGTTGTTTATTCCTGCTGCCTTTACTGCCTATACTGGAAAAGACCACTGGCAAGTGTTATTACAGGCAAGAGCGATCGAAAATACTTGCTATGTAATTGCTCCTGCCCAAACAGGAAATCATTACGAGCGTCGCTACACTCATGGTCATGCCATGATTATCGATCCTTGGGGCGTAATTTTAGCCGATGCGGGAAATGCTCCAGGAGTAGCAGTAGCTGAGATAAATCCTCATCGTTTACAGCAGGTGCGCCAACAAATGCCTTCTTTGCAGCACCGAGTATTTGTTTGATTTAGCAATTTTATTAATTATTGATCGTGGCGTAGTCTGCTCAAAATTGAGCAACAGCATGGCATCGGTTTAATTTTCTTGGTTAGCCAAGTTCTGGAGCGACCAACAATTAGCAATTAATAATTAAGTTCTTTTACCTACTGATCGATCTAAGATTTAAATATATAAGCTTTTAAAATACTCACTATATGGTTAAGTCTCTTCTACCTGCTTCAGATCCCAAGCAAGCAAACACACCTAATTCTCAATCAGAACTAAAAACAGTTGCCCTGGATGTGGGAGGGATGAAGTGTGCTGGTTGTGTCAAAGCGGTTGAGCAACAGCTAGAGCAAATGGGGGTAGTATCTGCTTGCGTTAATTTGATTACCGAAGTGGCAGTAGTGGAGTATCAAGCCCAAAGTGTTACCCCAGAAGCTTTGGCCCAGAAGTTGACCAAAAGCGGCTTTCCTTCCCAACTACGAGCAAGCGATCGCAGTATTTATCAAATCGCTCAGTCAAATCAGGCCAAACGACAGCAGCAATCACAACAGCAGGTTCAGCAGTTAATCACCGCTACAGTATTATTGATTGTTTCTAGTATTGGTCATCTGCATCATTTAGGGTTACCTACCATACCCATACTAAGTAACATTTGGGTTCACTTTGCTTTGGCAACGCTGGCTTTGTTGTTTCCAGGGCGATCGCTCTTAATTGATGGCTGGCGTAGTCTAGCTCAGGGAATGCCTAACATGAATACCCTCGTGGGTTTGGGAACGATTAGCGCCTACCTGGCTAGCTGTTTTGCTCTGTTTTTACCTAGTTTGGGTTGGGAATGTTTTTTTGATGAACCAGTAATGCTGCTAGGCTTTATCTTATTGGGGCGTACCTTAGAAGCCAAAGCTCGTAACCGCGCCTCCGCTGCTTTGGAAAAACTAGTTACTTTACAACCGCCTATTGCTCGTTTGATTGGTAAACAAGATAACGCCGAGACAATCGAAATTCCCGTAGAACAAGTCAAGTCTGGAGAATGGTTACGAGTTTTACCTGGGGAAAAAATTCCTGTGGATGGAATTATCGTTGCGGGAGAAGCTATTGTCGATGAGGCAATGTTAACTGGAGAATCTATAGCAGTAGCTAAAACAACATCTGATGTGGTTCGTGCGGGTACGATTAATCGCTCAGGAGTAATTACCATTGAAGTAACTGGCATTGGTCAAGATACTACCTTAGCTAAGATTATTAACCTGGTAGAAACTGCTCAAACTCATAAAGCACCAGTACAAAAGCTGGCTGATACGATCGCGGGTTATTTTGCCTACGGTGTAATGGCGATCGCTAGTTTAACTGGTTTATTTTGGTATTTTATTGGTACAAAAGTCTGGGATTCTGTATTAGTAACCGCATCTCATTCTATGTCAATGTCGGGGGATGAAATGCTTGTTATCACTTCGCCACTGTTGCTCAGTTTAAAATTGGCGATCGCCGTTCTGGTAATTGCCTGTCCTTGCGCCTTGGGTTTGGCAACTCCGACGGCAATTTTAGTTGGTACCAGCATTGGTGCTGAATCAGGGATTCTAATTAAAGGTGGTGATGTTCTCGAACGAGTACATCAATTGGATACTGTAGTTTTTGATAAGACAGGTACTTTAACTGTGGGCAAGCCTCAGGTTACTGAATGTATTTCTCTAGCCGAGATTACCGCCGAGGAATTACTCCAGCTAGCCGCCTCGGTGGAAAGCGGCAGCAATCACCCTCTAGCTCAAGCCATTAAAACTACTGCACAATCACAAAATTTGGCTTTGCTAGAGACAACTGATTTTAATACGGCGCTAGGACAAGGAATGTCGGCTAAGGTTGCTGGAAAAAAAGTTGATTTAGGTAATCAACAATGGTTGACTAGTCAAGGAATTGCTATTCCCGAACACGATGAGTTAAAGGCACAATTTCTGGCTCAATCGGGTAAAACAATCATTTATTTGGCTGTTTCAGACAGCTTACAAGGTTTAATTGCGATCGAAGATCAGCTGCGCCCAGATGCAGCTCAAACTGTCAAACAATTGCAAAATTTAGGCTTAAACACTATTTTACTTACAGGCGATCGCCCAGAAGTGGCAGTAGCGATCGCCAAACAGCTAAATATTACTCAGGTTTTTTCCGAAGTAAAGCCAGATGAAAAAGCTCAGGTAATTGAGTCTCTCCAACAGCAGGCTCAAACAGTAGCCATGATTGGCGACGGAATCAATGATGCACCAGCCTTAGCTCAAGCCGACGTAGGGATCTCTTTCCAGGGCGGTACAGATGTGGCGATCGCTACTGCCGATATTGTCTTGATGCAAAATCAACTTCAAGATGTAATCAAATCTATACAGCTTAGCCGAGCTACGGTTGACAAGATCAAGCAAAATCTAATCTGGGCTTTAGCTTACAATGTTTTTGCGATTCCGATTGCAGCAGGAATTTTATTGCCTCAGTTTGGCTTAGTTTTATCTCCAGTTTTGGCAGCAGTCGCGATGGCATCTAGCTCGCTAATTGTAGTGACAAACTCGCTCCAGTTAAATGCCCAAGTTGCCAAACTATAATTACTATTCCGTCTAGTAGTCGCAGGCATAAGTAAAGCAACCATTGACAAAACCTACAAGCCTTCATATTAACCACTTCTGACTTCTGACTCCTGACTTCTGACTTCTAACTAGCGATCGCCAAATACTCGCTCAACTAATCAAAACTAAATTGGAAAGCGCTTCATCATCGCACTTGCTTCTTGAGCATTATTGGATAAAGTAGAGGAAATATTAGGAATTTGCGGAATTTGAGCCAAAACATCGACGGTACGACGCAACATTCTGACAATATCTCCTTCTGCTAGGCTAACGCTGTCACAGAGATCTTGCCAATCCATGCCTAATGCCCATTGTTCACACAATCCGACTAATTCATATTCTCGCCAAACTGGTAAATTAACTTCATAGCGACGCTGCACTTGAAATAAACGAGTCCTAATTTCTCTAATGCTGGTAGTGGGATCTAAATTGCTGTCCCCTGAAGATTTTTTGACCCCTAACACCTCTAATACTGCTGGAGGTGGAGGAAAGTCGCACCAAACATCAGCGCGGGGAGTTTCGGTAATTAAGGCACAGACGGTAGCTGCTAAGTGATGGGGTTCTAGGTATTCTAGTTCTCCCGAAACAAAAACTAAAGCCAGCCAGAGTTCATTGTCGCCGCGAATAGTTGCTGCTGCTTGCCCCAAAAAACTGGGACTATATTCATTTAACGCCCCAAATTCCTGCAACACCTTAATTAGGTTCAGAAATTCTTCCCAATAATAAGACTGGTTGGACTTTTGCTTTTGATATTTGATTTGAATTTTATGTAGCTTTTCCCTAAGTTGTAAACGTTTTTGATGTTGTTTGAGTAGTCGATTGGGATGATCAATTTGCTGCACTGGATGTCGATCAATTTGCTTTTGCACTGCATCGAGTTTTTGCTGTTGCTCGCTCACCTCAGCAGCAGGAATGGTGGGAATTAAATAATCAGCAATCTGCTTAACTGCGATCGCCGTGAACTCATCTCCCTGTCGCCACTTACCCAATTTAAGATTATCTAAAGCAGGTATAGTTATCTCAGCTATATCCTCGGCGGCAAAAGTACCTTCATTAATTTCGCTAACATCAGCGTTAGCTGCTATATACCAATAGTTGTCCGCCCCCAAACAGACTAAGTTGGGAGCTTTACCCGAACCAGGAATTTTGTCGATCAATACCGCAGCTAGGGGGGAATTTACCCGAATATGTTTACCTTTCAAACCAATTATTCTCCCTGGCTCAAGTTGAGATACTAAAGGCTTAATTTGGCTTTTGCGGGTGACTTCAGCCTGCTGTTGCAAAATTTCTAAGAGTCGCTGTTCTTCTCTAGCTTGTTCCTGTAGTTTTTGATAGCTACCTAGTTGCCCAGGAGAAATTGAGGCCAAAGCTACATCTAACTTAGCTAATTCTGTGGTGATTTCGGCGATCGCCATTTGTTCGGGAGCAAGTCGTTTTTGGGAGAGATATTCGGCAAAGCTACGCTCTAGAAGTACTTTAACTTCGCTCAGACTATATTTTTGTAGTAAGTTCAGCACCATCCCATAAGAAGGTGTAAACCAACTGCGCAGGGGTTCGGCAGTGGAAGTTGCCAAGAAGGCTGCTTCTTTCGCCCCCTCAAAGGGGGTTTGTAAGGTCACTACATGCCCCACTTGATCTTTACCCCTTCTGCCAGCCCGCCCCGCAATCTGCAAGAATTCTGAAGGGCTAAGCATACTGTGTCCCCCATCGGTGCGTTTGGATAAGGCAGACACAACCGTAGTTCGAGCTGGCATATTGATTCCTGCTGCTAAGGTTGCAGTGGCAAAAACAATTTTGACTAATCCCATTTCAAACAGTCTTTCAACTAGTTCTTTCCAAGCTGGTAATAATCCTGCATGATGGGAAGCGATACCACGCATCAAGGGTTCAATTTGGTCGATTCTGGCAATTTGAGAATTTTCACATAAAAACTGCCACAGCAAATATTTTTGATTGGGGTTGGTGGCAAGATATCGCGCCAAATTGACTTCTGCTTGTTCGTTATTAGCTAAATAATCTCTGATTAGTTCAGCTAATTTGGGGTTAGATTCACTAAAATGAGCCAGCAATGCTGTTTGTAGCTCAGTATTATTAGTTAAAAAGAAATAGAGTAGGATACTTTCTATTTGCTGCCCTTCTTCTGGGGTAACTAAGGCTAGAGCATCAATCGTCTCTACTGCTTGGTCGCAACCCCGACGGCTAAAGATAATGTAGATTGCAGGGAGCATATCTTTCTTCTGTAGCTGCTGTACCACCTGATAGATTTTGGGACAGTCTTTAACCTTAAGACGTTTGGGTTTTTGTCCCTGACTAGGAGATAAAGCTTTTAGCTTGGGATTAATTTCTGTTTCTGGTTGATTTAATAGCCGATGCATCCCACGGCGATCGCAAAAGTAATATCTCAGGGGAACAGGTCGAAAATCCGAATTGATTAATTCGCACTCATAGCCTTTCTGGTGCTTGGAATTGGAATTGCGAACTTTGGTAATCCAGTCAGTCAACTCCTGAGGATTGCCGATCGTCGCCGAAAGAGCCACTAGCTGAATTTGTGGAGGACAATAGATAATTGATTCTTCCCATACCGTACCGCGAAAGCGATTGCTGATGTAGTGACACTCATCTAATACTACTGTTTCAACATCTTCTAACGATGTTCCTAACTGCCCGATGGGTGTTTCATAGAGCATATTACGAAAAATCTCCGTGGTCATAATCACCACGTCGGCATTAGGGTTGATAATTGTATCTCCCGTCAACAGACCAATCTTACGAGGGCTTCCCAGACCAAACTGTTCTTGAAAATCGCGAAACTTTTGGTTAGAAAGGGCTTTGAGGGGAGTGGTATAAAACACTCTTTTGCCATGGCTTAAAGCGCGGTAAATAGCGTATTCGCCAATTAAGGTTTTTCCCGAACCTGTAGGGGCGCAGATTACTACAGATTTGTCTGCTGCTAATGCGGCGATCGCCTTATGTTGGAATTCGTCAAGCTCAAAGGGAAATAACTCTTGCGGATTTAACTCAGAATTAGAAGCGATTAGATTCACAAGCGGTTCTATAAAATCGGACTTAAAGTCAC
Source organism: Myxosarcina sp. GA_180221_E-2-1-MAG-40_15 (assembly GCA_020692205.1). Classification (GTDB taxonomy): domain Bacteria; phylum Cyanobacteriota; class Cyanobacteriia; order Cyanobacteriales; family Xenococcaceae; genus Waterburya. The sequence goes on along the minus strand of JAIMKV010000097.1, from coordinate 6,347 downwards.
AATATTAAAGTTAATTATCTACCATTGTGACATTTTTGCCCAGTTGATGATTTTTAATTAACTATAACCTGAGTTCGGGTTAAGACAATTGATCGGTTAGAGTAGCTTTTAGATTTTAGATCTGATTAAGATTTTAGTTAAGATCCCGCAATATCTCTAATCAACATTACTTTAGAACTGACATAATCAATTAAAGATTGTCGATCTTCCGAACTTAAAGTAGCAACTCTGTCTACTTGTTTCATAATTTGCTGAATCAAGTCTGGATCATTTAACTGCAATAATACTTGGTGATTAAGAGCCTCTACAGAAGACCAGACTGCACGGACAATACTAGATTCTATATTGGTGTTGCTCATAAATTGAACTATAGTCGTAGGACTATTAATAGTGAAGTAAATTCCGCCACAATAAGAAGCTAGCACAAATATAAAATAATCCTTAAGAATTTTAAGGATTATCAATATAACTTAGAATTGTGAACCAAAAAATACTCGAAGCGGATCTAAAACTAAGGTTAATCTTCAACAAATACAAATACAGTAATTCTGGTAATTTTAAGAGCAAAATAAAGTATCTTTAGTGTCTCTGCCCGTAGTCGGGTTAGTACCGCTAGCTATTTCACATAGTTGCTTTTCGGTAGTTGGGCTTAATAAACTTCCAGTAAAATCTGCGCCTGTAATAGTTGCCTCATTAAATAAAGCGTTAGTCAAATATGCTCCCGTCAAGATTGCATTGGTTAAGTTAGCATGAGTCAGGCGAACCGATTCCAAACTGGCATAGCTGAGATTTGCACCTTCTAAATTGGCGTGTGCTAAGTTAGCCCCAAAAAAACGTACTCCAGAAGCATCAACAAAACTGAGATCGCTATCTCGAAGATTAGTGTGATCGAAACTAGCGTCAGTTAAGTCTTGATGGGAAAAATCAGCATTAATTAATGATTGCTTGTTATAGTCAGCACTCCAAGCAGGGGCAACTCCGATAGAGACTGTAAATATTAAGGCAAAAATCAAAGTAACCAAACTATTTACAATCGCAGATAAGCAAAATTTAATATTGAGCAGCATTTTGTTAGCGGATATTTTTTTTAGTCATGAAAATACTATTTAAATAATAAGCCTTAAGATCACTTTGGCTATTGACTGTTAAGTTCTTGATCAAATTGTTATCCGAACAAGTTACTGGAAGTGGGGGTAAATCTCATCATCAAATAAGTTACGAATTTTATCTCCTAATTCTGGTTGATTGGCAATTAGTTGTTCGACCAAATATTCATAGTCTTCCCGCACATTGTAATCTAGAGGTTTGCTGGGCGACTTTGCTTCGGCAATCCAACTGGAGTGAATTGTAAAGCCGATATTTAGTTGAGGATGACTGAGTTTATACAATGGTCCTTGCGGTAATTTTCTAGCATCAAAGATCCAGATCTCGCTATTGTCTGACCATTGCGGATCGCTATCTGCCTGAGCAGATTGAGCCAAAAACGCATCAGAAGTTAAAACTATGCAAGCAATGTAACCATCAGTTTGATCTTCTGCATGAGGGCGGGGAATAAATTGAGCTGAAGTACCCAAATAACAATTATTAAACTGGTAGTAGTTTTCGGCATCAATTTCGATTTTGGTTTGGTGCTGAGAATTGGTTCTAATTTTCAAGTGGCATAAGCTAGAAGGGACTCCTTGATATGTGAGATCTAAAACTTGCTCTACTGGGATCAAACGATTTGAATATCTGCTGTAGGCTGCCACGTTTCTTTCTGTTAGGGTGTCTGGCCAACATCCCCAACTATTCCAAAAGATGTCAGTGTATTTTTTGGTCGGACGTTGATCGGGGCAGACATAAAACGCTGTAGACCAGTTAAGCTTAATATCTGAGACTAATTGCCGCTCGATGATCTTGCCAGTTTCGCCCTCGATTACCCAACGTCCTAAGCGGCTAGCATCCATCGGACTGACAACGCTGCCAGCTAGCATTTGCAGACGAGAAGTTAATTCTGGATCATCATAGCGATCATCTCGATCATCTCGATCGCGATCATCATAAGCCGAGCGATCAAAAATACGGATATACTCGGCGACATCTGTTGCGGCTATGTGATCTATATAAACGACAATTTGGCGATCGCTGTTGTCATAGTCAACTAAAAAGTGAGAAAATTCAGGGGCAAGCTCTACTTCTTGCGCCACGACTTGCGGCAGATCTTTGCCGCTACGGCGACTAAACCAATTACGAAATTTATTAGCTTTAGGTGCTGCTAGTTTCAAATCGGCACGTTTGACAATGTATAGCTTGGTACTGGGATATTGAGGATAGTCAATAAAATCTGCTAACAAAATTTTGAAAGCTGTAGCTAGATAATTTTTTTGGAAAGGCAGAATATTATCTAAAGAAAATTTAAATGATGTTTCGACAAATAAAATATAGTCCTGAGTCAAGCCCATCTGATGAACTGTTTGATCGATTTGTAACGAGCGGTTTCCTGGCAAAACAACATTCCATTTACCTTTAATACCTACTTGCTTGCCATCCCAAAGCATTAGATGAACAAAGTCATGACCTTGATTAAACATCCGAGAAACTTTTTCAATTAGCTGCAAAAATCCAGCTAATAACTTGAGAATGCCCAAGAACAGAGCATATAGTCTGATGAAGTTTGTCTGAATTCCTTGAGATAAGTTGGCTTGGTTGATTACTGGTTTTAATGACAAAGCATTTTCCGCTAATCTTTCTTGGAGTGAACGCGAAAAAGCCAACATCGTCCAGATTGATTTACCTACATTGACCGTAAATATCTCGCCTGTGAGCGGATCGGCTACAGGATGGGCTGAACTCATGATCTGCTTAAAAGGTTGGGCTGGTTGACTTGGTAAAACATCTGACCATTCCCGATTGTTGCCCACAGGGTTCAAGGTTTCTAGGGTTTGGGGGTCTATTTCATAAGGTCTGCCAATGTCCCAAGTTACCAGCAGGCGATCGCTTTTGTCCCCTGGAAGTCTAAACGGCACTAAAGCAGTATTAACCTGATTCCGAATTCCTAGCTTGTTTAGAGAAGCGCGGGCAATACCTAAACTTTGAAATTCTAATCCTTGATAGCGCTCTTGTTTATTTTCAGCGGTGGTTGCTTGGTCAGCATAGTAACAAGGGGGTTTAATGAAACGAGTTTTTAAACTGGCATGACCTTCCTTAAAGCTGACGCGATAGACTAGCCCGTCACCGTTATACAATGGAGTCCAGCCGTCTTTACTGACCCAAACTACTTGCTCACTTCCTGGTACGGGAGGAGAATCTGGCGAACCCGAAGGTCCAATGGCTAAAAAGTGACCCTGCAAATCATGAGGTAGGCTGGCTGTGTTGCCTTCTGCGTCTCTGACAGTAAGCTTGACTGGCTCGATTAGCTCTTGGCGACTGACGGTAACTATGGTTTGCGGAAATCTTGACGGTGTTGGTTGAAAATTATTGGGCGTAGAGGCTGGTTTTGATTCTAGTGGCGATTGACTCATGATTTAATCATCAAAGATAAGCTCTATTGCTTACTAGAGTTAAAACCCTGAAAGTTATACAAATATGAGTTGACGTAACAATTATTTATAAATAATTCAGGGGATTGAAAATTGATAACCGAAAATGTTTAAAGTAACTTTAAAATTTTGGCATCTGTGGTGGGGCATTACTTTAGCGATCGCTTTTACTAATACAGTCCAAGCTCAGGTGGTTGAAGATAATACTCTTTCTACAGAAGTCAACACCGAAAACAATCGCGATTTTACCGTCAATGCAGGGGAACAAAAAGGCAATAATCTCTTCCATAGCTTCAGTGAATTTTCGATTCCGAATAATGGTTCAGTATTGTTTAACAATGCGCTAACGATTCAAAATATTATTACTCGGGTTACAGGTTCATCTGTTTCCCAGATCAATGGCTTAATTCAAAGTAACGGCACAGCCAACTTATTCTTGCTCAATTCTAACGGAATTATTTTTGGTGAAGGTGCCAGGTTAGATATTGGCGGTTCGTTTATTGGTACTACTGCCGAAAGTTTGGTTTTTCAAGATACCACATTCAGTACTAAGCCTAATTCAGAACCTTTGTTAACTGTTAACGTACCTCTAGGTTTACAGTTTGGCAGCAATCCTGGCGAGATTATTAACCGAGCCAACTTTTCAGTAGATAATCCTGCCGCTCCCACTGGTCAAAGTCAGATTAAGCTGGGACTAACTACAGCACCAGGAAAAACCCTTGCTCTGTTAGGCAAAAATATTACTCTAGATGGCGGTGCAATTACTGCTCCTGGCGGGCATATTGAATTAGGCAGCGTTGCTGAAAATAGCTGGGTTACTCTGGATTCTACAGCAGGATGGAAGGCCGGCTATAGCAACGTGAGTCAATTTGGTAATTTAGTCTTAGATAATTTAGCCTCCGTTGATGCCAGTGGAGCAGGTGGGGGTAGCATTAATATTTATGGTCAGCGCCTTGAAGTTTTAAATGGCTCGGCAATTACTTCAAATACATTTGCAGCAGCCGATGGCAAGGATATTGCGATCCAAGCTAGTGAGGCGGTTGAGATCAAAGGCAGCGATCGCAGCTTACAAAATTTGGAGCTTGGTTTTGCCAGTTTGGGTATATTTGTACCTGTCTCCAGCCAGATTACGACTAATACTTTTGGTCAAGGTGACGGTGGCAAGATCGAGATCAAAACTGCCCAACTTTCGGTTCTTGATGGAGGCAAGATCGAGACTCAAACCATCGCTCTTACTGATGATTCCCGACAACAATTAGGTCGAGGTGGCGATATTGTAATCAATACTGATGCTTCGGTTGAACTTAGAGGTTCAAAACCCTTACTCAGCATTGCAGACAACGCTCCAGAATTATTCCAAAACTTGTTTGCCATTACCCCTGAAGCCAAAGATTTTGTTAGTTTTGATCGTGCTGTCATCGTTGCTCAGGCAAGTAGTATTAACGCTGTATCAAATAATACTGGTTCAAGTGGTGACATTGAAATTGCGACTAATCAGTTAAAAATTGAGGGCGGCAGCTCAATTAGTAATTCTCCTAGTCCTTCTAGCAGTGGTGATGGTGGAGAGATTAGAATTAAGGCCTTAGAATCTATCGAAATTTTGGGAGCTTCAAACCCAGGCAGCCAATTAGTCGGTTTAATTACAGCTAATATCTTTGGTGAGGGAGATGCGGGCAATGTCGAGTTATCTACTGACCGATTATTGCTCTCTAACGGTGGAGGAATAACTACGGGAACTCTTGGTTCGGGTAACGGCGGGGATATTGTTTTAAATGCCAGAGAAATTGAGATTAGCGGTACTTCAGGTGATGGTGTACTAAGAAGCGGATTTGGTTCAGAGACTTTTGGAGAGGGGAATGCGGGAAATCTTACAGTCAACACAGGAAGCCTCAATGTTACAGACCAAGGACAAATTACAGTCAGAGGATTGAGCTTTGGTTCTCCAGGTAATTTGACGATTAATGCTGAAGATGTAGAGTTAAATAATGGGAAGATAACTGCTGAAAACGCTGCTGCACCTACAGGAGGGAACATTCGACTACAGATCCAAAATAAGCTGACACTCCAACAAAATAGCGTTATCTCGGCTCAAGCATTTAGTGATGCCAATGGCGGGAATGTTGATATTGATGCTGACTTTATTATTGCTTTCCCACAGCAGAACAACGATATTTTAGCCAACGCGGTTACAGGTAACGGAGGCAATATTAAAATTAAAGCTCAAGGTATTTTTGGCTTACAACAACGATCTCCCGCAACGAATATAACTAACGATCTCGATGCTAGTTCCCAGTTTGGCACAGAAGGCATAGTAGCGATCGCTTTTCCCAACTTTACTGCTACTGACGGTCTATTTAATCTACCGTCAGATTTTTTGGATATAGATTATTTATTTCAAAACAATTTTTGTCAGGTTAGTCGCAATAGTCAGTTTATCGTTACAGGTCGTGGTGGGATACCCTTGGTTCCGCAACAAGATTTGCTCTCAGAACACACTTGGTCAGACTGGCGTATTGTAGAAGAAGTAAACGGGACAGAAGAAGCAGTAACAGAGACAGAGGCAGAAAGAGTTAAAAAAATTGCCCTGATTCAGGGGTGGGTAACCAATGCCGCGGGTAAAGTTGTCTTAACGGCAAAACCCTTAGCGGTGACTCCTCGTCAGCCTGAATTAACTACTCCTAGCTGTAATCAAGTGAAAGTTAAAAGTTAAAAGTCAAAAGCGATGCAGCGCGGTCTTGGGGGTTTCACCCATGAGCGATATGCGAAGCGGTATCCTTTAGGACTGCATCAAGAAGTCAAAAGTCACATTGCGCTAAAGCACATTGTACC
>JAIMKV010000096.1:11638-15335 GCA_020692205.1 Myxosarcina sp. GA_180221_E-2-1-MAG-40_15 | reverse complement strand
ACGGGAGTCCCCTGCGCGAATACAGATGGTAATACTTTAAGAAGCGATGATGGTGCGGGTCAGATCGTAGCCAACAAAATAGCAACTTGGAATTTACCAAATGTGCGATCGCTTGCCGTTCCGTTTCTCGATCGGTGTCAGCGGAGTGTAGAGCAACCCCAGGCAGAACAGCAGTGTGTGGTGTTTCAAAAGAACTCACTTAATTATTATGAGGAATCAAAAGATGACAACACTCAAAGTTGAAATTTTAGGCACAGGGTGTAAAAAATGTCAACAACTTGAAGCCAATGCCAAAGAAGCGATTACTACTCGTAATTTGGAAGCTGACATTGCCCATATTACGGACACCATGGAAATCATCAAGCGCGGGGTGATGAAAACTCCTGCACTAGTGGTAGATGGTCAAGTTCTCAGCCAGGGCAAAGTGCTAGAACCCAAAGACATTGAACCACTATTACCAGCCTAAAACTGAGCAACGTTTTATCTTCATTCACTCCATTACTCCCCGATTTAGCGGATAGGAGGATAGCTTATGCATTTTTGGAAATCGGAATGGAAACCTCTGCTATGGATTGTGGCGGGTTTTATCCTGTGCTTTTATCTACCTGTAGAACTGATTCAAAATTCAGAACGACTGAGAAATGCGTTTTTTGAGTCGCTGTATCTGGTACGCTGGTATGCTCAAGAACACGTCTTGTTATGCTTGATTCCTGCTTTTTTCATTGCGGGGGCGATCGCCGTTTTTATTTCTCAGGATGCGGTGATGAAATACCTGGGAGCGAAAGCAAATAAGATTCTTGCCTACAGCGTGGCATCGGTGTCTGGGACAATCCTAGCAGTTTGTTCCTGTACCGTGTTGCCCTTATTTGCAGGAATTTATCGCATGGGTGCAGGGTTAGGGCCAGCGACGGCTTTTCTGTATTCTGGCCCTGCTATTAACATATTAGCAATTATCCTCACGGCGCGGATTCTAGGATTGCAACTGGGAATTGCTAGAGCGGTAGGAGCGATCGCTTTTAGTGTGATTATTGGCCTGCTGATGGCGTTTATTTTCCGCAAGGAGGAACTACAAAAAATCGAAGCCCAAGCAGGCTTTCCTGAACCAGAAGTTGCCCGTCCGCTGTGGCAAAATGCCCTGTTTTTTGCAGTCATGGTGGGGATTTTGGTATTTGCTAACTGGGCTGAACCTACAGAAATGGTGGGGACTTGGGCAGCGATTTATGCAGCGAAATGGTGGATTACAGGGATATTTGCGATCGCCCTGTCTGTCATTCTGGTGGTTTGGTTTGAACTGAATGCAGGGAAGGTAATTCTGGTTTCAGGGGTAACCGCAGTACTGGCATTTCAATTTTCCCAAATCCCGATGATTGCCTTTGCTGCTGGGGTTATCGGGCTATCCTGGCTCACCAGCACCAATAAAGATGAGGCAGGCGAGTGGTTTCAGTCTTCTTGGGACTATGCCAAACAGATCCTACCGCTGCTATTCATGGGCGTTGTTGTGGCAGGGGCTTTACTCGGTCGTCCTGGACAGGAAGCTCTAATTCCTTCTCAGTGGATTATCTGGGCAGTTGGCGGTAATTCGATTTTCTCCAACTTTTTTGCTGCCCTGGCAGGGGCTTTTATGTACTTTGCCACCCTCACCGAAGTACCGATTCTGCAAGGTTTAATTGGCAATGGTATGGGACAAGGGCCTGCCCTAGCTTTGCTATTGGCAGGACCAGCACTGTCGCTACCCAATATGCTGGTAATTCGCAGCATTATGGGGACAAAGAAAACAGTAGTGTTTGTATCGCTAGTGGTAGTGATGGCAACAATTTCGGGGATGGTATTTGGGGCATTCTTCTAAACCCAAAAGTTGCTAGCTTAGTAGAGAGGATTATTTATGAGATATCGAATACGCCAAATCTTTTCCTGGTTGCTGTTATTGGGGGCAATCCTCTTAGGTGTTCTCCTGGGCTTAGGAATCTTAAATCCGCCTAGTGCAGCAGCAGCCATTGGACAACTAGAGGAAGCACCAGGGCAAATGGTTTACCAATCCCGGCAAACCCTCAAAGACCAACATGGTAACACTTGGCAAGCGATCGCCTTCAAACGCATTCTTCCCGATGGTCAAACCAGTTTCGAGCTGCGACTGGTGGGCTTTCCTGGAGTCGCCGACATCGATCGCGCCCAACTCCTGACCTTAACTGACTCCTTGGGCAAAACTCTAACTGTTAGCGATGACTCCGATCAAATCTTTAGCGAAGCAACTCAGCCCGCTAGTAATGTCGGTCAATATGACCTCCAACCCTTGTTATCGGAGTTACAGACAGAAATTCCTCTCACATTAGTCCTACCGCTTGCGGGTAGCGAACATGCAATCCTTTCTGTTTCGCCATCTTTAATTCAGGAATGGCAAACTGTTGCCAGCCACGAGTAATATTCGGTGTTGTCGAACCGAGGGAAAAATGAGCGATTTTTCGAGCAATCAAAACAATTAGTAGAGGAGGGTAGGAAATGAACCAATTGAAAGAATGGGGGTTTTCAGCAAACTGGTGGCGCGGTGAGAGGGGTGAGTATTGGGTACTTGGTCAAATACTGCTCTTCATCGGGTTTATCCTGTTGCCCGTCTATCCAGTTGTCAGTCTAGATCAGTTGTCTCCTCTTGAGAAATACATGAGTTGGGGGTTGACTGGTGTTTTTGTTCTAATTGCTGCCTTTTTATTAATTAGGGGAGGAATAGAGTTAGGCGCAAATCTGACACCCTTCCCGCATCCCAAAGACGACGGAAAATTAGTCACTACTGGGGTTTATGGAGTAGTCAGACATCCCATTTATAGTGGTGTGGTTTTCCTAGCGATCGCCTATAGTTGCTGGCAATCGAGTTTAACCCATGCAATTGGTACAGTGATCTTGTTACTATTTTTTGACATCAAAGCCAGAAAAGAAGAATCATGGCTGAAGAATAAGTTTTCTGACTACAATTCCTATCAATCGAAGGTCAAAAAACTCATCCCTTGGCTTTATTAGAAGACAGTCAACTTTTATCGAGCAATATCCCTTTTAATCTTCTACTTAACCCAAGATGATTTATCTTTCCGTTACCCTGTTACTATTCTTGCTCTTTTTGCTTTTATTTCCTTTCATCTGGTTCGCGATCGCCACGGCTGTTACACTTTTTGGACTGAATTCTGGTGCTGCCTTAGCAACGGTGGTAGGGGTGTTGATTGAAGTTCCTGTAATGTTGATGTTGGTAGAAATTTCTAAACGTACAGCATTTTGGTTTCCACGGGAGCCTCAGAAATCCAGTCTGCGCGATCCCCGTTGTACGATTCCTGGCTAACGCAGTCATTCTTGCTGAGGAGCAGTTGGGAAAGTTATTACAATGAGAAAGGAGGTTCACCTGGATGCAGAATCAAATCACTCAATCGAACGTGAATGCATCGCCCACGAGTAATACTGGGACGGTGTTGTCCGTGCGGGGAAGTGTGGTGGATGCCCAGTTTTCCCAACGATTACCCGCTTACCTCAACCGCCTCAATGCAGGTGAAAATGGCAGCGTCATTGTGGAAGTCGTTGCCCACCTGAATGCGGAGGTGGTTCGTGGCATTGCCCTGACTCCTACATCGGGTTTAGCACGAGGAACGCCTGTGGTGGATCTGGGGCATCCGTTACAAGTGCCTGTAGGACGGGGATTACTGGGACGGATGTTTAATGT
>JAIMKV010000096.1:0-11631 GCA_020692205.1 Myxosarcina sp. GA_180221_E-2-1-MAG-40_15 | reverse complement strand
ACACCCATCGATCAGCGTGAACCCTTAAAGGATATTTCGTGGCGATCGATCCATCAAGGGGCGGTACCCTTGATAAAACAGTCTACCCAATCAAAAATTCTCGAAACGGGGATTAAAGTTATTGATGTGCTGGCGCCGATCGAACGCGGTGGTAAAGCGGGGTTGTTTGGTGGGGCGGGGGTGGGCAAAACGGTGTTGATTACGGAAATGATTCACAATATGGTCAGTCAGCATCAGGGAATTAGCCTATTTTGTGGCATTGGCGAGCGCAACCGAGAAGCGGAAGAACTGTATCGGGCAATGCAAGCTGCTGGGGTATTAGACCAGACGGTGATGGTGTTTGGTCAGATGAATGAACCGCCAGGTGCGCGGTTCCGAGTTGGTCATGCGGCACTGACAATGGCGGAATATTTCCGAGATGAATCTCATCAGGATGTGCTGCTGCTGATCGACAATATTTTCCGCTTTATCCAGGCGGGGCAGGAAGTATCGGGATTGATGGGGGAATTGCCCTCACGGGTAGGCTACCAGCCGACGCTGGCGACGGAGTTGGCAGAACTGGAGGAACGCATTACCAGTACGACCAATGGAGCGATCACCTCGATCCAGGCAGTGTATGTGCCTGCTGATGATTTTACCGATCCTGCTGCGGTACATACCTTTGGGCATCTTTCGTCCTCGATCGTCTTGTCACGAAAACGCGCCAGCGAGGGCTTTTATCCAGCAGTCGATCCCTTGCGATCAAGTTCCAAAATGTTAATGCCCGCGATCGCAGGAAAACATCATTATGAAACTGCCCTGGCAGTGCGACAAACCCTGGCAACCTACGAAGAGTTAAAGGACATGATTGCCATGTTGGGGATGGCAGAACTCTCTGCCAGCGATCGCGCCAATGTTTATCGCGCCCGTCGTCTGGAAAGGTTTTTAACCCAACCCTTCTTTTCCACCGAACAATTTACCAGTAAATCGGGGCGGTTTGTGAGTTTAGAGGAGGCACTTGAGGGGTGCGATCGCATCCTCAACGATGAGTTTGCTGACTATCCAGAAAGCGCCCTCTACATGATTGGTAGTATTGAGGAGGCGAAACCATGATGCACCTCAAACTAATCCTTCCTACTGAAATTCTGGTCAACCAGACTGTTACTAAAGTTACCGCAGAAGGGGGAAATGGTTCTTTTTGCCTGTTGCCTCAGCATATCGATCTAGTAGCAAACCTTCTGGCTGGGATTTTATCGTTTGAGTCAGAAACTGGTGAGGAAATGTTTCTGGCGATCGATGAAGGTATTTTGATTAAGCAAGGGGAACAGGTGTTGGTTTCCGTTAGAAATGCGGTGCGAGGGGAGAATTTAGAAACCTTGCAACAAGCAGTGCAGCAACAGTTCCGCCATCTGGATGAGCGGGAACAACGAGCGCGAAGTATGCTAGCGCGACTGGAAACCAGCTTTGTTCGCGAGTTTATGGAATTGGGAGGATCTCATGAAACCTTCTAATCCTTCGGAATCGGAACATCCAGATCGCAGCCAGATAGACTTTGAGCAGCAGGTTAACAAGAAATCCAGGCGTAAAATGCAGGCACGACGGGAAGGCGATCGCACTATCTGGGCAGGACTGGGCTTGTTTGGCATGGTAGGCTGGTCAGTAATGCTACCGACGTTATTGGGGATTGCCCTGGGAATTTGGATCGACAAACGCTTTCCCAGTCCCTACTCCTGGACACTAATGTTGCTATTTGTGGGTATTGTTCTGGGTTGTTGGAATGCCTGGTACTGGATTCAACGGGAACAACGTCATTAATTTGTCACAAAAGTTAAACATGAATCTTCTCATCAATACGCTTTTACCAGAGTTACTGGTATTACCACTCGGCTTTATCTTAGGTATCTTTTATTTCAGTTGTTTGTGGTTCACCGTACAAAACTTGCCCCGCACCCAACATCCTGTGTTACTCATGGTTGGGAGTGGGGTAGCACGGCTTGGTGTTGCCCTGGTAGGATTTTATTTAATGGTTGGCGGTCACTGGGAACGCTTGCTTATCGCCCTGGTGGGTTTTTTATTAGCACGCAGCCTGCTGATTGCTCGCTGGCGACCGCAAACCTCTCTAAGTGAACTAACTTTGGAGGATTGAGATGGAAATCAGTCCTGACAGTATCATAATTTATGCACGAGAACCCATAGTTCTTAATGCCACTTTACTATTTACCTGGCTGACAATGGGGCTACTCGTGGGAGTATCCGCGTGGGTGACACGGCAGTTATCCGTTCGCCCGCGCTTACCTGCCTGGCAAAACCTACTAGAAATGATTGTCGAGGGAATATATAATCAAATTCGAGACATTACCCAACAAGACCCAGAACCCTATCTATCTTTTGTGGGAACGCTATTTTTATTCATTGTTACTTCCAATTTATTGACTGTTGTTCCTGGCTATCATGCGCCAACGGGTTCTCTTTCCACTACGGCTGCATTGGCACTCTGTGTTTTTGTTGCCGTTCCCATTTTTGGCATTCGCCAACAGGGGTTATGGCACTATTTAAAAAGTTATCTCGAACCTACCCCCATCATGTTGCCCTTTCAGATTATTGGCGAATTTTCACGCACGTTAGCCTTAGCGATGCGACTGTTTGGCAATATTATGAGCGGTAATCTATTAGCAGCAATTTTACTCTCCCTTGTACCGTTATTTGTGCCAGTCGTGATGCATATTTTAGGGCTAGTTTTTGGTGTCATTCAAGCCTATGTTTTTTCGGTGTTGGCACTGGTGTATATCGCTTCAGCAAGTAGTGTCCAACAACACAATCATCATGTTTCTACACAGGAGAACAATTATGAGTGATTTAGCCCTGATCGGCTCGGTGGCAATGGTTACGGCGGGTTTTACTATCGCCATCGGTTCGATCGGTCCAGCACTGGGAGAAGGGATGGCGGTGGCACGGGCATTAGGTGCGATCGCCCAACAACCAGATAAAACAAACACCATTACCCGTACCCTGTTTGTGGGGTTGGCAATGATCGAATCGACTGCTATTTACTGTTTAGTGGTGTCAATGATTTTGTTGTTTGTTAATCCTTTCTGGAATCATTTTTTAGGGGGTTGAAGTGCTGATTAACTGGTTCACCGTTTTCGCTCAGGTCTTAAATTTTCTGATTTTGGTGGCACTGTTGCGGTGGTTTCTCTACAAACCCATTCTCAAGGTAATGCACAAACGTCAAATGCAGCTTGAAGAGCGATGGCAAGAGGCAGAACGTTTACAAGCTGAGGCACAACAAGCACTCATTACTTATCAGCAACAGCAGCAGGAACTCCAGCAGCAACAAGCAGCATTGCTGACAGAGGCACGAGTAACCGCCGAACAAGAGCGTCAACACTTATTGGCTCAGATTCGGCAAGAGATGACAAACCAGAGGACAGCATGGGAGATAGACTTGCAGCAAGAACAGGATGCGTTTCTGCGCACCCTGCGTCAAAAAGTGATTCATCAAACTTATGCGATCGCCCGCCAAGCATTAAGTGATCTTGCCCATGCCGATCTAGAGTACCAGATGATTCAAGTGTTCTGCGATCGCTTACGCCATCTAGAAGATTCCCAACGACAGGCGATCGCTCAAGCCCTATCTCAAACCAACTCAGCGATTCTGGTGCGTAGCAGTTTTGAAATGCCAGCCGATCTGCGCCAGCAGGTGATAGATGAATTACACTCTCAGTTCGCGATCGCCCATCCGATCGAATTTGTCACAGCATCCAACTTGCTCTGTGGCATTGAAATCAAACTAGCAGGACAGGAGATCGTTTGGAGTCTAGACACCTATCTGCAAACTCTGGAACAACTCTTATCCAACGCCTTAACTCAGGAGGAAACATCCCACTATGAACACGACCTCCCAGCAAGTACAAGCTGCCTGTGATAATGCCTGCGCTACAATTGAACAGGTTTTAGCTGGTTATCAGGCAACTCTGACCATTCGCGAGACAGGCATCGTTCAGTCCGTCAGACCTGGAATTGCCCGCGTGACGGGTTTGCTAGGAGTCCGAGCCGATGAACTGGTTTGCTTTCCCAGAGCGGGAGTTGGCTCTGGCGGAGTACCATTACTGGGCATTGCCTTTAACCTCGACCCAGAGGAAGTCGGCGTGATTTTGCTGGGAGACAGTCAGTACTTGCAAGCAGGAGATGAAGTTTATCGTACTGGGCGAGTGATGGATGTGCCAGTAGGTGAAGCACTTCTGGGGCGAGTGATAACGGTAATGGGACAGTCCTTAGATGAACGTGGTTCCCTGGATATTGCGGAACGCCGTTCTGTAGAGCGGGAAGCCCCAGCAATCCTCGCTCGCGCTCCTGTCACAGTTCCCCTGCAAACTGGGCTAAAGGTGGTTGATGCCCTGATTCCCATTGGTCGCGGACAGCGAGAATTGATTATCGGCGATCGCCAGACGGGAAAAACAGCGATCGCCATTGATACCATCTTCAACCAGAAAGACCAGGATGTAATTTGTATTTATTGTGCCATCGGACAACGATCTGCCGCGATCGCCAAAGTAATTGCCACCCTACACGAACAAGGCGCAATGGACTACACCATTGTGGTGGTTGCAGCAGGACAAGACCCATTGGGTTTACAATACATTACTCCCTACGGCGCAACTACAATGGCAGAATACTTCATGGAACAGGGACGGGATGTGCTAATTGTTTACGATGATTTGACCCACCATGCTCGCACCTACCGCGAACTTTCCCTGTTATTGCGTCGTCCCCCTGGTCGAGAAGCCTATCCTGGGGATATTTTCTATCTCCACTCGCGGTTATTAGAACGCGCCACCCATCTTTGTACCGAGTTAGGGAGTGGCTCACTCACCGCCCTACCCATTATCGAAACCCAAGCACAGAATATTTCCGCCTACATTCCCACCAATTTGATCTCTATTACTGACGGACAAATCTATCTCTCCCCTGACCTATTTCAAAAAAGCATTTTCCCTGCGGTGGATGTGGGCAAATCCGTCTCGCGGGTGGGTGGTAAAACTCAACTTCCCGCCTACCAAGATGTTGCTGGAGATTTACGTCTCTCCTACGCCCAATTTCAAGAGGTTGAAGTCTTTGCCCGTTTCGGTACTCAATTGGACGAGCAAACCCAACAAACTCTAGAACGGGGTCGTCGGATACGGGAAGTGTTGAAACAGTCTCAATCCCATCCTCTAAGTGCAGCAGAACAAATTACAATTCTCTTTGCGGTCATCAATGGACTATTAGATATCGTCCCCCTTGACCAAATCAGTACCGTAGAACAACGTCTCTGCGAAGCAGTCACCCGCCAATTGCCCGATGTGTGCGATCGCATTCACAATGGTAAAGCTTTTAGTGATAGCGATCGCCAATCACTGCTGCACACCATCCAAACTGTGATTAATTCTCCCTAATTCCTCTATTTTCCCCATGCAAACCCTGGAATCCCTCCGCGCCAAAATCAACAGCATCGAAGATTTACGCACAGTTGTCAGAACGATGAAAGCCCTGGCAATGGTTAGCATTCACCAGTACGAAAAAGCAAGGACCTCACTGGCAGACTACAACCATACCGTCGAACTCGGACTTCAGGCATTGCTGCGCGATCGCCATTTTTCTGAAACCCCGATCGATTTGCTCCCCCTAGCTTCCCCGCACCCAAATCATGGATTGGTTGGGGTGATTCTGTTTGGTTCTGATCGTGGCTTATGTGGTCAGTTCAATGAGCAAATCGTGACCTATGCTCTAGAGCAACTAAATCACCGCCAAATTCAACCCCATCAGCGCTTGGTAGCAGCGGTAGGAGCCCGTCTCATCCCCCACCTGGAAACGGCTAAACAGCCTATTCAGAGACAGTTTTTTCTACCCAGTTCCCTTGCTGGAATAACTCGATCGATCCAAGACCTATTGTTGACGATCGAACAGTGGCGTTTTCGCCAGAAAAGCGAACCAGTAAGTCCTATATTGGATCAGATGACAGAAATGCCTCAACCCTATTTGGAACAAATTCTTCTGTTCTACAATCGATCTATATCAACTACTTCCTATCAACCGTTAACCCTGCAACTTTTACCCCTAGATCGCACCTGGTTGCATCAACTGGAACAACGCCCCTGGAAATCCTCGGCACTGCCAACTTTAAGTATGAGTTGGGAAGCGTTATTTTCTGGATTCGTGCAACAATACCTGTTTGTTACGCTTTACCGTGCCACAGTTGAATCCTTAGCCAGCGAAAATGCTGGTCGGCTTTCATCTATGCAAGCGGCTGAGAAAAATATTGAAGAACGCCTAACAGATCTTAATGCTGATTATCGCTCCTCACGCCAAAATGCTATCACAGGAGAACTACTCGATATTGTGGCTGGATTTGAAGCCCTTAACCAACCTCGCTGATGACGGGCATCTAACTGATAGTAGGAAATATTATTATCGATGAGGATAAATTATTTAGTTATCGGCTATGGAAATTCTTTAAGAAGTGATGATGGTGCAGGTCAGATCGTAGCAAACCAAATAGTAACGTTGAATTTACCTAACGTGCGATCGTTTGCCGTTCATCAATTAACACCAGAATTGGCAGAAGATATTGCTAATGCTGACACCGTTATTTTTGTTGATGCGGTTATTTCATCTAAACAAAAATTAGAAATAATAACTCTTGAAGATGATGATAAATATTTAAATTTTGGACATACAGAGAATCCGCGATCGCTGCTTTATTTAAGCAAAATTATTTACAATAAAATACCAAAAGCATACTGGATTTTAATACCAGCAATTAATTTTGAATTTGGCGAAAAAATATCAGATATTACTAAAAAAGGTATCAAACAATCTTTGGAAAAAATTGAGTCAATAATTAACTTTAAAGTTTTATAATGAAACAACTAATTAGTAATAAAGCTACAAAAATTAATCGGAATGACTAAAACTTTCGATGCACGAAGTTAGTATCATGTCACAAACCCTGGAAATTGCTACCGAAAATGCTCAACAACAAGGTGCAAATCAAATTCATCGCTTAAAAATGCGTATTGGTGAAATGTCTGGAGTTGTTCCCGAAGCACTAAATTTTGCATTTGATGTAGTTACTGAAGGAACGATCGCTCAAGGAGCTAAGCTAGAAATGGAAATAGTTCCAGTTGTTTGTTACTGTCCCCATTGCCAGATTGAATTTCAGCCTCCCGATTTATTTTACGAATGTCCTCAATGCGATCGCTTAAGTAACAAAATTATTGCTGGACGCGAAATTGAACTTACATCCTTGGAGATTTCTTAAGTTATGTGTGGAAATTGTGGTTGTAGTGAACTTGGTGATCTTCCTATTCATACTCATCATCAACCCGAACATAGTAAAAACGAAAAAATAAGATCCCTAACCATTACTCAATCTATTCTCAGTAAAAACGATCGCCTTGCCGAACGTAATCGCAATTATTTTTTAGCAAAAGGATTATTAGTATTAAATATTTTATCTAGTCCTGGTTCTGGAAAAACCGCATTAATTGAAAGAACGATTACAGAACGGACGACTGAAATGGCGGAAGACGCTTCCGCCATCGCGTCCTCTTTACAAGATCGATTAAAAGTAGGGGTAGTTGTTGGCGATTTAGAAACCGATAACGATGCCAAACGTTTGCGTAGTACTGGCGCATCTGCGATCCAAATTACTACTGGAGGTGTTTGTCACCTAGAAGCGGAGATGGTATTGCAAGCATCTCAAAATCTCAATCTAGACTTGATCGATCTATTAATAATTGAGAATGTCGGTAATTTAGTTTGTCCTGCTGCTTACGATTTAGGGGAAAGTTTGCGTGTGGTTCTCTTGTCTGTCACCGAGGGAGAAGATAAACCACTCAAATATCCTACTATGTTTAAATCTGCCGATGTAATTATCGTCAACAAAATCGATATCGCTGAAGCAGTAGAGTTTGATCGCGAACAAGCATTAACCAACATTCAAAAAATTGCACCTGAAGCAACGATTTTTGAAGTTTCGGCGCGGACAGGTGTGGGAATGGAGGCTTGGTATGACTATTTGGAAGAAAAAATGCACAAGGGATTCTCCCACAAGGGATTCTCCACAGAAGATGCTTCGCGATCGCAGACAGATATAGCTTAAACTATAAAAACTGTCTAGCTTAGAATCAATAAAGCAAAATAGAGTTCTGAGGTTTCTCTATCTTTTTTAGTGTTTTTCTTTAGTTCACTTGTTCTAACAAAATTGACCTGCTCCCAACTCAATTTATAAAATATGCGATCGCTATACTCAATCAACAAATCCGAAAATTAAATTAAATCTCGTTGAGTTACGCTGGACGAACATCTTTGTCATGGGTTAAAACTCTACTACATCGACAATTATTAATTTTGACAACTGTCTGATATTTTACCCTCTATGATAATTGGAGTTTTTTTAAGATATATAAAAACATATCAAGGAATCAACTATATTCCTTTGACTAATGGAGATAGTTTCTGCGGTTTAGTAGGCAATAATGGAGTAGGTAAAAGTTCAATTTTAGAATCATTAGATTGTTTTTTTAATAATAGAAGTTGGAATTATAATATTACTACAAAGAAAAGTGGTCTTGATTCGACAAACCCCTATATAGTTCCAGTTTTTTTAATAAAAAAAAGTTTGCTTGATGGCGAAGCAAAAATCAAGGCAGAATCACTTAGTTCCGTTGCTTTTTGTAAATGTCTTGCTTGTACGAATTTGGCTAGATATGCGCCTAAAAAAATCCCCAAACTAGCAGCGAACATAAAAGAAAGAGGATATAGTTCTAAATCTAGTTTTTCTACAGATGAAGACGAGGAAGTACCAGAACTCTTGCGCATCATAAAAATAGCTGCTAGTAGCATCATGATGGCAAAGAGCAGCATTTGTAAAGTACCAGTAATATAAAGGCAAGGTGGCAATTTTAGCTCCTGCATATGCTCCCAGCATGGTTGATAAACCAAACATAGCAGCCGTTTTCAACTGGACATTGCCTAGTTTCCAGTGAGGGATTACTCCCAGTAAACTAACAGTTCCGACAATCGCCAGACTCATCGCGATCGCCGATTTTGGTGGTACTCCCATCACGTATACCAAGGTGGGAACTGCCAGAATCGAACCGCCACCACCGATTAAGCCAAGGCTAATGCCAATGCAGAGCGCAATCAGATGACCGACAAGCCATATAATCATATTGTTCTTTTCTGTTGAGAATGTTTCTTCAAAATGCCTTTTAGACGGATAAGACCTCGCCTTTAACTACTTTTACTTTCTTCCCGTCGAACTTGGTCAGTACGAAGCCATCAAACTGCTCGTTGTATGTGCGACTGTAGTCGCGCAGCATACTAACTGCTAGATCCTCTCCTATTAGCATCCCTTGACTGCCGGTTTCACACCTCGCTGGCAGTTTAACCATGCCTGATATTCAGTTAAGAAACTCTGCCACCTAGTAGGGAATTTGTACTGCTGCTCGATGGTCTTGATGCCATAGGGGATATCCAGCCATAAAAATTGACCTGACAAATGTCTGTGTAGCGTTTTTCATCGTCATTAGTAGGTTGCTGCGTTAGTTTTTGTTGATGATATACCTGTGCGGCATCTCGGCGGATTTGAAAAGCCTTATCCTGACGTTGGCGCGAGTTTTGCAGTCTCACTTCAACGGCTCTGCTTTTTCTTTGGGTAAGTATTGTTGCGCCCAAGCCCGCACTAACTGCTACAGCTATCGTTCCAGTAATACTGCCTACCTTGAGAAAGCTTCGGCGAGACACGCTGAAGGCGTTAGAATTCGCTCTTGAGAGAGTAATTTTCCTTGTTTTCATGATTTTGTTTGCTTATTAAGCTTGAAATTATCTATAATCTTTAGGAAATTATTTCCCCTGTACTTACTGCTTGCCGATTATAGGGCAGCTTGGCAAGCAGCATTGCCATAGCGCAAGTATTGGTAACGCCAGCAAAAACCAGCCCTGCCCCCACAAAAGCACTGAGAATCAAAAACCAAGGCGAAACAAAAGCACCAAGGGTAGTACCCAAAAATACCAGAGATCCAGCCGTGATTTGAACTTGTCGAAACATACTAATAGGCGCTTTCTCGTTCACTTCAGTGGGAAATCCCGCAGCTTTCCAGGCAGGTAGTCCACCCTGCAAGTGAATCACCTCCTCAAACCCTGCATTTAACATTTTTTGTGCTGCCTGGGCGGAACGGTTACTTGACTGGCATTGCAAAACCAGCTTTTTACCAGACTCATGAGGAAGGTTGGCTGGATCGAAGACAGACAGAGGCATGAGTTTAGCACCAGAAATATGTTCTGCTGCATATTCTGCTGGTTCTCTGACATCAATTAATAATACTTCTCCCTTGTCTATCCATTGCTTGAGAGTGAGA
The DNA here is from genome assembly GCA_020692205.1 of Myxosarcina sp. GA_180221_E-2-1-MAG-40_15. Taxonomy (GTDB): domain Bacteria; phylum Cyanobacteriota; class Cyanobacteriia; order Cyanobacteriales; family Xenococcaceae; genus Waterburya. The sequence continues at coordinate 1,249 of JAIMKV010000096.1, read as the reverse complement.
GCATCAATTTCTTGTAGCCTACGATTGATAGTATTTGCCATAATTAAACCTCTAGTTTTTTTTAGTGGATAGAAAACGCAGTGACTTTGCCACAGTGTTCATTAGCGGGAACGGCTTCCATCATTTTCTTGGGATCTGGTAAATTAAGATTTTGCATCAGTTCGATAAAACTTTCGCGACTGCGGTTAGCAAAGCGAGGATTCCAAAGTTTTTCTTCGCCAATGGTCGAGACAGTATGACCTCGATAGTCATGAGCCGAATAAACTAGAGTCGAATCTGGTAAAGTAAAAAGTCGCTGCGTAACTGAATCATATAAAGTTTCCGCATCTCCGCTTTGAAAATCGGTACGACCGCAACCCCTAATAAGTAAAGCATCTCCTGTGAGAACTCGAAGTTTTTCTGGGGCTGCCTCGCTAATGCTATTGACTAAATATGCCATATGGCTATCAGTATGACCTGGAGTAGCAATGGCTTTAATCTGAATCGTTCCTAATTCCAAAATTTCATCGTTTTGGATATAGCGATCGGCACAGCTAGCATGAGCGTTTTCGGGAACGATACCTAAACAACCAGTCTCTGCTCTCAATTTGTCTGTTCCCGTAATATGATCAGCATGGATATGGGTTTCCAAACAGTAGCGCAGAGTAAATCCTAATTCTTTAAGTAGTTTAAGGTCACGATCAACCTGTTCTATGACTGGATCGACAAGAATTGCCTCTTTAGTACTAGGTTCGGCAATCAAATAAGTGTAAGTGCTAGACTCTGGATCGAATAACTGACGGAATAACATTTTTTAGACCTCGGTGTTTTCATAAAGGGTATCAGCTATAGAGTGAGAAGAACTAACTCCTTCATTGGTAGATAAGCATCTAGATCGAAGTCAATTATTTTTGCCATTTTAAAGGCTTGCTCGATATTCATTCCAATACCTTGACGCTTTCCCAAATTCATCAGTGCCATAGCACCCGATCGCATACCCTCGCTGCAATGAATTAAAGTAGGTTTGGGTAGTTCGTCAATTTGTTTGAGTATTTCAGTAATTGATTCCTCCGTTATAGTCGCTCCTCGAAAGGGAATATTGACGTAATCCAATTCCAAAGCCTCTGCTTGCTGTTGTTCTTTATGCCAGAATCTTTCTTCACGTCTGCGATCGCAAATTGAGAATCGATTGAAAACCTGCCTGCGCTACCTGTTTAAGTTTTTCTGGCATTATCTGGCTCGATATAGCTGACGGGGGGACAACCTCCAG